>MPMI01000024.1 GCA_002238415.1 Desulfurellaceae bacterium bin18
CAAGATCAAAGATCTCACCCACCAGTACACCGGCATGGACAATCAAGATCATATGCAGGGGTTGAAAGATCTCCGATGTTTCATTCGGAATAACCTCGGTTCCCCAGGTGTCCGTGGCATAGCCGGCAATTTCTTTTTCACAAATCCAGGCGGCGCAATCCACGCCGAGTCCTGGGGCTGAGCCACCGCTGTATTCACCCCAGCTACCCTCAGCTCGAACCTGGCCGATCTGGCCGGTCCGAATCAGGACAATATCACCCGTCCCCACGCTGACCTTGCCCATCTCCGCAGCCCCGTCGAGGTCCGAGGGATAAATGGCCTCGCCTGGGTCGAGCCACTGCTTTCCTTTGTAGCGCGGAATATCGAGCAGCACGCCGCGCGTGGCGATTTTATCTTTCGCGTTTTCCATGCCATTTTTCTTGGCACCGGTGCTGTTGATTTCACTGGCCTCAAAACCGTTATACATTTTACCCTGGTACAGGATGTGGGCCAGCGCGTCCCACTGTGTGGCGCACTGGAGCGGCATGGTCACGGCGTCGTCCGTGTATTGAAGATTGGGGATATGGTCCTGCGCGCCGACGCTGATATCACCCCCATCTTGGAGCATGAAGTGGATCGGGTTAAAGCGGCCGAACGAGCCGGTCTGAGGACCCTTGTCATCAAACGGGATGGCAAGGGAAATCACCTTGCCCTGCTTGACCAGTTGGGAGGCGTCGACGAGTTTCTGCGGGGTAATATAATTCAGGGTACCAATCTGATCGTCGGGGCCCCATTTGCCCCAATTCTTGTATTTCTCGGCCAGCGCCTTGACATCGTCCATTGAGAATTGTTTTGCCATAGTCGTTCTCCTTCCGTCTTTCAGAAGTATGGGGCATGTCAAATCAGAATGTGATTCTCGTCTGTTTGTCTTTCACATCCCCCGCCTGCCCGTCAACAGGAGAGACAATTCAGATTGACGGTTTTTGGTGCTCTCAATATCTTCATTGTCTCTACGAACAGAAGGGATATGGATATGGAGACCCGCGTCCAGAAATGGGGCAATAGTAAGGCATTCATTTGCTTGAGGAGCGCTCGCGCTTGGCGAAGGGTTGCCGATGATAGGAAAATTGAATTGCTGCACATGCTTAGTAGCGGGAATACCTTTAGGCGAGGAGGCTCGCTTTGATCATTAATTATCTGAATCAGTTTCCAATACCGGCGACGCAGCTTCCGCCGCGGCTGCATAGTCTGCTTGAGCTAGTCGACGACGACCCCCAGCTTCGGGTTGAGGTGGCTTCCTACGAAACCTTCTAGTGAGTGCCGGCCACACCCGCCTGGATATCAAGACCCTGGGCAGCCTTAAGCTGCTGCAAGCCTTATTGAACATCGTAGAGCGGCTGAACGCCGAGGGCGAGCGTGTCGACGCCTTCGGTGCCGACGCGGAGCCGGGAGACTTGACGACCCAAAACAGCGCCCTCGCAACGTTGTTCGTCAACAACGAATTTCGCATAGCGGACGCACATGACGCAGGCGGTGTACTCAGGGGCCTTGAAACCCTCGGCTTCGACACGGCGGCTTTGAACCAAGGCTACGGTCGCGCCCTCGACCACGTCTTCGACGGAGTGATCAACGCCTTTTCCCACTTGAATACGGAGCTGGTCGAGCTGCTGAACCGCTAATCGACAGTTGCCTTCCGTTCCATAGGCTCAGTGGCCAAGGCGGTCGCCGGGCTTGAGGTCGTGGCCGGCGAGGAAGGCGGCTGTGGGCAGGGATTTTTTGCCTTCGAGTTGCACGCGGTCGAGGGTGAGGCTGCCTTGGCCGGTGGCGACGGTGAGGCATATATCACACGAGCGGATCTACGACTTCGAGGAAATCGAATTTCCGAAAGTCTCGGTCATGGGTATGGAGCGTGCGCACTCCATGAAGGCGCAACAGGGCGGCGAGATGTGCGTCGGGCACCAAGTTACCCCGCACCGGCGTCTCTTCCGTCGTGATTCGATAACTCTCCCAGAATCCGTCCTCTTCGACGAGACAGCGGGTGTTGGAACGATTGAGCAGCCCCTCAACGTTGGCCATCGCCTCTTTTGGCGTCAGTGGCTCCTCGAAAATCGAGGGGTGCGTTGCAATCCGCAGGTAGCCCATAATCGTCGGCCAACTCAGATAAAGTACGTCGCGCCTATTCATACAGGAATCCAGAAAACTCTTGGCCTTCAGGTGGAGTGGACTTGAGGCGTCCGAGGCGTAGAGGAGGATGTTGACGTCTATGGAGTAGCTCATGTTCAACGTTCACCAAGTGCGGGATATACCCATCCGGAGGCTTATTGGTCCAAAGCACGATGCACGGCTTCTTTATCGGCGAGATCGATTCGGGCGCGCATCGGTTTTGCGATCCACACGGGCCGAGGGGTGTCTGCGCTGACCGCTGCACGGGCGTTTAAGGCTTGCGCCAACAGGTCAGAGACGAGTCGGCCCAGCGACTTTCCCTCTCGTACTTTGAGCCGTTTCAGATCGTGAAGAATGGGATCATCAATATCCAGGGTTGTTCTCATATCGTGATGATCGTAGAGAGCGCATCAGATGTCAATCCTCTGATGTATTGGTGCGTGGCAGGGTGGACGCCTTTCTCTTCGGGCAGTCTCTCAAGGCTGGCTGTAGTTTTCTGAGGCAGGCAACAGGCCATCAACGACGGCCGAGGCGGTCACCCGGCTTGAGAGCGTGGCCGGCGAGGAAGGAAGCTATGGGCATGGCTTTTTTGCCTTCGAGTTGTACGCGGTCGAGGGTGAGGCTGCCCTGGCCGGTGGCGACGGTGAGCGCTTTGTCTTGTCGGCTGATGATAGTACCGGGAGCGGCGGAAGCCTCGACCGTGCTCAGGCATGCGGCCAGGATTTTCAACCGCTTGTTTCCCAACCAAGTGTAAGAGGACGGCCAGGGATGAAAGGCGCGGATGCGGCGCTCGATGCTGATCGCGCTGTGGGTCCAGTCGATCTCTCCATCCTCTTTTTTCAGTAATGGAGCGTAGGTAACGGCAGCTTTGTCCTGGGGCGTTGCGACAAGCTTTCCCTGTTTGAACAAAGCCATCGCTTCCACCAGCGCCTGCGCGCCGAGCGCTGCAAGGGTATCGTGCAGGCTGCCACCCGTTTCGTCCGGTTTCAGGGCAACTGGCTTCTGAAGCAGAATATCACCGGCGTCCAACTCCTGGCTCACCTGCATAATCGTGACGCCCGAGTGCGTTTCGCCTCGGGCAATGGCCCATTGCATGGGCGCAGCCCCACGGTATTTGGGTAAGAGTGAGGCGTGAATGTTAATACAGCCAAAGGCCGGCAGGTCCAGAATCGTCTTGGGAAGGATCTTGCCGTAGGCGGCAACAACAATGAGGTCAGGCCGCCAGCCGCTGAGATGTTCCAGCGCCTCGGGGGTGCGAATATTTTGCGGCTGAAAGACCGACACGGCGTGAGCGCGGGCGCAGTCCTTGACGGGCGGCGCGTGCAGGTCCAGCCGTCTTCCGGCAGGTTTGTCCGGCTGACACACCACCCCGACCACGGTGTCCTCGCTCTCAAGCAGGGCCTGGAGTGCCGGCACGGCAAACTCCGGCGTCCCCATGAAGACCAGCCGTAACGGCCGGGACGGGAGGGACGGGGAAAGCGACGTAGACATCGTGGACGGGCTCCTCGCTGGCGGGAGAGAGGGGGAATGAGGGGGTGGGGGTGAGGGGTCCTCAGATTCCGGTAGACTCCGGCGTTTCACTCCGTTCGAGCGGACGCCCTTCGCGGATCAATTTTTTGACCCGTCGGGAGTAGAGTTCGCGTTTGAGCCGACTGATCCGATCGATAAAAAGCTTGCCCGAGAGGTGGTCGAGTTCGTGCTGGAGGCAGACGGCCAGGAGTTCTTCGGCCTGCACGGTGATCTCCTGTTGGTCCAGGGTCCAGGCTTTCACCTCGATCTTGGCCGCCCGTTTGACCTCGGCCGTGTAGTCAACCACACTGAGACACCCTTCTTCCCAGACGATTGAGCCTTCTCTTGCCGTGATTATGGGGTTCACCAGCTTGAGCAGGTCTTTGCCTTTCTCTTCCCGATTGACATCAAGGACCACAATGCGGTCCTGCGAACCGACCTGGGTCGCCGCCAGTCCGATACCTGGGGCGGCATACATGGTCTGGACCATGTCCTCGACCAGCGTCTCCAGGCTGCCGTCCATATTTTTGACTTCGCTTGCCGCCTTTTTGAGGCGGGGGTCCGGGAAGGTTAAAATCTCGCGAATCATGGCTGTTCTCTATACCACGCTATACGGATCGACATCAATGATTGTCCGCACGGTGCGGGGCGGCTTGGCCTGCTCAAAAGTGCCGCGCGCCTTGTCTATGAGGGCGTGTAGCAGTGGACGGTCGGGACCCTTGACCAGCAACTGCCAACGCTCCCGTCCCTTGATGCGTTCAATAGGAGCAGGTGCAGGGCCCAATATCTGGAGACCTGCGGCTGCAAATTCCTCGGACTGTCGGGCCTGTTCAACCTTCTGTAGAAAGAGGGAAGCCGTCGCCTCGACCTGTTGTCCGTCTCGTCCCTCGAATCGCACATTAATCAGACGGGTAAAAGGTGGATAGCCAAGCTGTTTACGATAGCGCTGCTCTTGAGCGGCAAAGCGGGTGAAGTCATGCCGGGCGGCGCATTGGATGCTGTAGTGCCTCGGGGCATACGTCTGAATGATCACGGTTCCAAGGTCTTGCCCACGTCCGGCCCGACCCGCAACTTGGGTGAGTAATTGAAAAGTCCGTTCCGCGGCTCGGAAGTCCGGCCGGTTGAGCGTTACATCGGCCAGAATCACGCCAACGAGCGTGACGCCCGGGACATCGTGCCCCTTGGCGACCATTTGCGTTCCGATTAACACGTCGAACTCATGCGCTCGCCATGCCCGCAGCACACGATCAAGCGTTCCGCGGCGCTTCACGGTGTCGCGGTCCAGCCGAGCAATACGGACCTCGGGCAGCAGATGTTTCAGGGCATCCTCGACCTGCTCTGTCCCGATCCCACTCCCATCGAGCGCGGGCTCTTTGCAGGTTGGGCAGGTCTCTAGGCTGCGCCGGGTAAAGCCGCAGTAATGGCAGCACAATATCTTTCGCTGAAGATGGAACGTCAGGCTGACGCTACAGTGCGGACACGAGAGCGTCTCGCCGCATAGGCGGCATTGCAGGTAATTCGCATATCCACGCCGATTCAGAAATAAGACGCTTTGCTTGCCAGCTTGATAGGTAGCCCGCAGCGCCTGTTGTAAGCGGGTGGAAAAAATAGGGGCGGTTTTTCCTGAGCGGGACTCCCTGCGGAGATCGACAATCTCAACCTGGGGTAAGGGACGCGCAGCCACACGAGTTGGCAGAGTTAGGGCCGTGTAATGCTGGGTTTGACTGTGGGTATAACTTTCAAGGGCTGGAGTCGCTGACCCTAAAATTACAGGACAGGACGATATTTTACCTCGTACAATGGCGATATCTCTCGCATTATAGCGTATCCCATCTTCCTGTTTGTAGGCCGTTTCATGTTCCTCATCGACAATAATCAATCCAAGATTCATCAAAGGAGCGAAGATAGCGGAACGTGCGCCAACAACAACGGCTATTTCTCTACGGGCAATCCGTTTCCACTCGTCCCAGCGTTCTTTACCGGTCATGGCGCTGTGGAGTACGGCGACACTCCCACCAAAACGCTGCCGGACCTGAGCGACGAGTTGGTGGGTCAGGGCTATCTCCGGGACGAGAAAGAGCGCACTTTTGTCTTGGCTCACGGCATAGCGAGCCGCCCTGAGATAGACCTCGGTTTTCCCGCTCCCGGTGACACCGTGCAGCAGAAAGACGCGAAATTCCCCCTTTTTCAGGGCATTTTCCACCTCACTTTGTGCGTTTTGCTGGGCAGATGTCAAAGAGAGTCTGTCCCACTGGGTCTGCTCGCCGTTATCCCCGGAATCATGAGTACTCTCTTCAGCGTAAGCCCCTGCCATCGCTATGGATTCATTGGATTCAGTGATAGTACGCGGCCGGGGGAAGGACTCCGCCAGACGAATCAAATTCAGTGATTCGAGATGTTGAAGCGTTCCTCTCGTGGCTAACTGAGGGAAGCGTCGATGCAAGGTCTTCACGCTCGATCTCTTCTTTTCTGTGATGTATGCCAGCAGTTCTTTCTCACCCTCTTTCAGACGGTCAACAAGAAGTTGCTTCCTCCGATCGTCTTCCGTATTCGGTTTTTTTCTCCCTCCCTTCTTTTTCGGCAATGCGACGGATGTTGTACTCTGATGACGTACTGTCCGAGGAAGAATGGTCTGCAACACGGCGCCAGACGAAGAAAAATAATAATGCGCTATCCACTTCCAAACATTTTTCATGTCTTGAGAAAAAATAGGGACTTCATCTATAATATCAAGAATATCCTTTACTTTTTGAGAATGAATGTCACCAGGATGAGAGGATTGGCCAACGATGATTCCTGTTATTTTTCGGCTACTTACGGGAACAACAACGCGAACTCCCTCTTGGGCCCGTGAGAGAAGAGCGTCCGGAACGCGATAAATCAATTCGTTCCTTCTACTGATGGGGAGTGGAAGGGCGACAGAAACGAAGCGAGAATTCGTGGAACATTGAGCGTTGAACATTTGACAATTTAGTTTTTGTATTGCATAGTAAGTACTGGAAATACCTAGAGTAAGCTTTTAATGGCTACCTTAACCGAAACCATTGGACGCCTTGCCAGCCCCCTGACTTCCCTTATTCCACTTGAAGTGGAGATAAGGCTACCTCAGCCTCGACATCGGTTCAAGCTCAATCAAGATGGTCGAAATTCGTGGGCAAGGGTCACGTCTCAAGATCGCAAACGTAGTGTCCCAAATAGAGTGAGGATGCGGAACTTGTTAGACGGACACACCATAAAAATAGCAGTCCCGTTATGGGTATGCTTGACTGCAGGAGCCTGTACGCATCAGTTACGGGGTTTGAGAGGAGGACCTTCAACCTTACCTCCTCCCGAACCGACAATTCAGGATACCGGGCAACGGATTGTCATGTTTCGCCTCGGACGTCTCCCGAAAAGTACTTATACTCCGAAAAGGGCGCATATTGAGCCACTTCAGCTTCACGAGATCCGTGTAATTACGGACGCTGAGCAACGGAACGTCATGTTTCGCTTCTCTCGCCCCCCGGAAAACCTGCATTGCTTTCCCCTCAGTACACCGAGCCGTCTTGCCATTGATATCACCGACTCAATTGAGGCGCTGCCTCAGGTCGCAAAGTATATTGCGGACGACCCTCAGATTGAGGAAATCCGAGTGAGCAGTTCTGCAGGCCATATGCGTCTCGTTGTCGAGTTGGCGTTGGATGAGACTCCTCCGGTTTCTGTTGATGCCAATGCGGCGATTCTGACTACCCAGATCGGTCGGAGAACCAAAACGGCTGGCTCGAAACACGCAGATGCCCAGATTCTTTTCATCGCCGAGAACGCAGACCTGACACAGTTAGCCCAGACTCCTGCGATCTCTCGTGTGAATGAACCCTTTTTGTGTAACGCATCCGTAAGAGAGGGGATGTAGTGGAGTCGAAAAACCTAGAAGCCTGAGAATCCAGCGGAGACGTATTGGGAGAGTTCTTAGACTTGTGGGCTTCTCACTTATGAGAACTAAGCTGTGGAGGTTGTGGCTGATGTGAGTGGTGGTGGAATCGAAAAACCTAGAAGCCTGAGAATCCAGCGGAGACGTATTGGGAGAGTTCTCAGACTTGTGGGTTTCTCACCAAACGAGGATTTGAACAAGGAGAGGCTGTGTTGGAAATGGTAGGGACACTCGGAGGCTTGGACGCCAGGTATGTATATACTGAGGTTGTGGTGGGGTGGTATCGAGGTTGGCCTCGAGCCTTCGAGCGTCTCTATCAGTGGGGGTATGATGTGGATGTGGTGGTGGAAATGGAGAGACGAATATAGGGGCGGGTGCATACCCCATCCGCCCCTATACAAAAAAACTCAGCGGAAAAAGTGAGGAACGGAGGACTGCCTCAGGCTTTAATTAAGAAAGTTTTTTACGCTCTGGCCCACTACAGACCATACACAGGGCGACGTTTTGGGTGGGGTGGTGGTGAAGGCGGCAATCCTTATTGCCGCCAGGGCCAGGGAGTTTTGCTTAGTGGGACAGCGCCCTGAATGGGTTACTTAGGTTGGCGCTCTTCAGGTCGTTGTCGATGAAAGAGGTGGTGGTGAGGTTTTGGTTGTCCACGGCAAAGCTCCCTGGCTAGCACACAAGTCGCACGCTCAAACGTATGAGACATTGTAATGTTCTCCTGGCGTGGACGCAACATTATTTTTGTTGGCTTTATGGGGACAGGAAAAAGCCTCGTCGCCAGGCGGCTGGCAAAACGACTCGGCCGTAGGTTTGTTGACACGGATTGCTGGATTGAGCAGGAAGCAAATATGCCGATTGCTCAGATTTTCGCCACTGGGGGAGAAGCCGCCTTTCGTCAACGAGAGCGGCAAGCCATAGCGCGAGCCTGCCAAGAAAAAGAGATGGTGATCGCCACGGGTGGCGGGGCCATTGTGGATAGAGAAAACGCCAGAACGATGAAAGCCAGCGGCCCGGTCATTTGTCTGACCGCTCGTCCGGAAGTCATTCTCCAGCGTGTCCAAGGTGATACCACTCGTCCGTTGTTGCAGGGACCAAATCCGCTCGAAAATATCCGACGCCTGCTGGCAGACAGAGCAGAAGCCTACGCCCGCGCTGATATCACTATTGATACGTCGAGCTTAGGCCCGGATGCGATTGTAGAGGCCACGCTGACAGCCTTGGCCCAATCAGACTCCACGGTATAGAAAAGCCGCTATGGATACGCTCACGCTGAACCTCGGAGCGCGGTCATACCCTATCCACATTGGGTCAGACATCCTCAGCACACTCGGTCAGCTCCTCAAGCAGCAAAATTTCCTTACTGGCCGAGTCGGGGTGATAACGGATTCCCATGTTGGCAAACACTATCGGAATCCGGTGACCAATATTCTCACCGCTGAGGGATTCGAGCCGGTGGTGATTGAGATTCCTGCGGGTGAAGAACACAAAAACCTGGCCTGGCTGACCTTTCTTTATGACAAACTCGTTGAGGGGCGTATTGAGCGCAATTCTCCTTTAATCGCGCTGGGAGGAGGGGTCATTGGAGACCTCACGGGCTTTGCGGCAGCAACCTTCCAACGCGGAGTGCCGTTTATCCAAATCCCGACCACCCTCCTCGCCCAGGTTGACGCGAGTGTCGGCGGGAAGACAGCCGTCAACCATCCGGCCGGCAAGAATCTGATTGGCGCATTCTACCAGCCCCGCATGGTCTTGATTGATGTTACCGTCCTCAAGACGCTCCCCAAGCGTGAGTTTGTGTCAGGTATAGCAGAAGTCATCAAGTATGGAGTCATTCTGAGTCCGGAACTCTTCGGGTTGCTTGAAGAAGAGCTGGCCGTACTCCTGAACGTCAATCCGGCGCTCTTGGCCTCAGTGGTCAAGACGTGCTGTCAACTCAAGGCCCTGGTCGTGGAAGAAGATGAAACGGAAGGGGACTATCGAGCGATTCTCAACTTCGGTCACACCATGGGACACGCGATTGAAAGTGCTACCAATTATGAAAGCTTTTTACATGGTGAGGCGGTCGCACTCGGTATGGTTTTCGCCACTCATCTATCACAACAACGGGGCCTGTGTCGGCCAGCGGTACGTGACCGCGTAGTGCGTCTGATCAAACAGGCCGGCTTACCCGTTGACATTCCACAGGATCTTGCACAAGAGCATCTCCGCATAGGGATCGGAGCAGACAAAAAGGTTACGGCTGGAAAAGTCAAATTCGTATGTCTAGAAGAGATTGGAAAAACACGCTTTGAGTTTTTGAGCGCAGCCGAAATCGTCGACTACTTATACCGGTCTGCTGCCTGAGCGGGCCGGCTCAGAATTCATACCTCTTATTCTCCTCCCCTCCTTCAGGTCAAAAACGTTCAGATCAACCTTCTGGCGAATCACGGGCAGGGGCGTATCATGGATACATGCCGACGATAACGCGCCGCCTTGCGTTCGGTCTGCTTGCCTTATTGTGGCTGCCGGTCGGTATCGCCGCGACGGCCTTGGTCCGTGGCATGCCGTGGCCGGTGGGGTCGTCTGCTTGGCTGTCATTTCTCGCGATGGCTGTCGCGACGGCACCTGTGACGGCGCCTTGTGGCCTGCCGCTTGCCCTGGCCTGCCTCGGACTCCGGCGGATTGGGTATCCGGGTACGGCCTGGGCCGCCTTCGCCGTGCTGGCACCTGCGACCGCGGTGGCATCTCTGTTCGCGGGCCTGCTTGGTCCCGTGGCAATCGCGATCTATGCCTTGGTCATTAGCGTACCGGCCTGGATACTGTACGCGTTCTTGCGCCGACGGAGGTAACTGGTGACCCTATACCTATCTGTAACACGACTGTACTCACTTGGGGCCTAGGAGCCTCATTCTGTTGACACCCAGGATCAGGCTTTGTAGTCTGCCACGGTGTCAGAACCCAGAACCCCGCGACCGTCCACGTCTCGAAAAAGACACGTCGGTTCACAGCGGCCCCGCCAGTTCCCAAAGCCGGGCAATCAGTACAGAAAAAAGAAGGCGGCCTCAGGGTCGTCGCATCCAAACGGCCGTGCGGGCGACAAGCCTGACTGGAAGCCGCCCTGTCCGCATGCGCCTCACTGTTACGGCTGTCCTTTCGTCTCCGTTCCCTACGACCGGCAGCTTGAGCGGAAACAAACCATAGTGCGGGAGGCGTTTGCCGCATTTCCGTCTCTCGGGGCGGTCAGTGTCCCTCTGCCCGTTGCGTCTCCCAAAAAGTTTGGCTACCGCTCCCGCGTCAAACTGGCCGTTCAGAGCGTCAAAGGACAAACCCTGATTGGCCTGTATCTTCCTGAAACACATCGGGTCTTTGATATATCAGCATGTCCGGTGCACCCTAAAGAGATTAACCAGGTCGTCGCCTTTCTCAAACGCGAAATCGAACATCTTCATATTGTGCCGTATAACGAGGAACGGGATACGGGCCAGCTCCGCTATATAGACCTGCGCTATAGTTTTTGGCAACGGAAGGTGCTGCTGCTGCTAGTTACCCGGCATATGCATTTTCCTCAGGTGCACGACTTGACCCGTCAGCTTGAACGACGGTTTCCTTTTTTGAGCGGCATTGTCCACAATATCAACGACCAGCCGGGTAATGTGATCTGGGGCAAGCGCTTTCGCCCCTTGCGGGGTCGAGACTCTTTACTCGAACAGATAGGACATGTCCGTCTCAGTATCCCGGTTGACACCTTTTCTCAGGTCAATCCATCCATGGCGAAGCGAATTTACGAAACCGCTGTCCGGTGGAGCGATATGACCGGACAGGAAATCGTCCTTGATGTGTATTGCGGAATCGGCCCTATCGCCCTGTACTGTGCCTCACAGACCAAGCTCGTGGCCGGGATTGAGGAAAATGAACGAGCCGTGAACATTGCAAAAGAAAACGCCCGGCGCAACGGCTATCACAATACCCGTTTCTTTCATGGTGATGCGGCGCAAAAGATAGAAGAGGTCGCCACCACCCTCCCACCCATCGATAGGGTTGTGCTCAATCCGCCGCGGACAGGACTGAGCCCCGAGGCTTTTTCCTCGGTCATAGGAGTAAACGCACCCAAACTGCTCTATCTCTCCTGTTCGCCCCAGACACTCGCCCGAGACCTGGACCGTTTTTCCGACGCTGGCTATACCGTCGGACGGGTCCAACCATTCGATATGTTTCCGCAAACGGACCAGGTGGAAACGCTTGCCCTTATTGAGAAGGGGAAGAGTCATGCACATGCAAAAGAGTAAACGTGTCCTCCAATCAGACAAAGAGGCTGGATACATTTACTCTTTTCAGCCCCCTCGGCCTGAATCAATTCCAGGTCCAAAAGACACGCCAGGGCAGGAGCTCTGGATTCGGACCGAGGCGTGGGGTGCCTTTCCTGGTCTGATTCACGGTTTTTCTCGTCGCCTGCCAAAATCCCTCAGCGCGGCTTCGATAGGCGCTTCTCTGGGCGTCCCGGACTGTCCACTTCATACCCTCACCCAGGTTCATGGAAATGCCATCGTGGATATTGGAGGAGGGGAAGCAACACCGGGGTTAGCAGCAGATGGGATGCTCACAACCGAGCAAGACGTGCTACTTGGCATCAAGACCGCAGACTGCGTCCCGATTCTCCTCGTTGCTCCACATAAAAGGAGTGTTGGTGCTCTCCACGCTGGATGGAGAGGTACCCAGAAGGCAATCGCCCTCCGAGCAGTCGAAATATATGCCGAACAATGGGCCGTTGCCCCCACTCAACTCTGGGTCACCCTGGGTCCGTCAATTGGCGGCTGCTGTTATCAAGTCGGCCATGAGATAGGAGAGTCGCTCTTTGCGCGCTGGGGAGACGGACAGCCTGCGACCTGGAATCGGCAGGGGGACAAGGGGTATCTCGACCTGCGGGCGATAAACCGGATGCAATTCATCCAGGCCGGGGTTCCACAGACCCAGATTCACAATGTTGGACCCTGCACATTCTGTCATCCGGACGAGTTTACCTCGTACCGAAGGGAGGGAGCTCAGGCCGGACGCCAGCTCAGCGTCATCGGCTGGCAGCCAGCTTGAAGAATCCCCGTTCGGGGCGTGATTACGAAGCAGTCATGCGCGTTGCTGTTATTGGCGGTGGAGGGTGGGGAACCGCCCTGGCTTGTCTTTTAGACTCAGCCGGACATGAGGCCCGGGTGTGGGTCAGGCGTGAGGTCTTGGCCCGGAAGATTGAAAAAACAAGAGAGAATGCGGACTATCTGCCTGGTGTACAGCTCCCGGAGACGCTCCACTTTACCCCAAAGCTGTCCGAGGCAGCCATCGGTGTTGAGGTTCTTGTTATCGCCGTTCCATCCCATGCAGTCCGTTCTATCGCCTCAACGCTGGGATCCCTGTTGACGACAACACCGCTGCTGGTGAGCACGAGCAAAGGGATTGAGCAGGATTCTCTCCAAACGATGAGTGGCGCCCTCACCGAGGCCCTGCCTTCACGATTCGCACACAAGATCGCCGTGCTCTCAGGTCCGAGCTTTGCCGCAGAAGTCGCCCGCGGACTCCCAACCGCCGTGACGGTTGCAGCCCGAGACCAAGCCGTCGCCCGGAGAATCCAAACACTGTTCTCGGCTCCAACATTTCGCGTCTACACGACAACGGACGTGATTGGGGCTGAGATTGGCGGCGCAGTTAAAAATGTGATTGCCCTGGCCGTTGGAGTGAGTGACGGATTGGGATACGGCTATAACGCGCGGGCAGCCTTGATCACGCGAGGCATGGCTGAGGTTGTCCGTTTGGCAACCCGTATGGGCGCACATCCCCAAACCTTATCGGGCCTGTCTGGCATGGGTGACCTGATTCTCACATGCACAAGCGACCTCAGCCGCAACCGAACCGTAGGTGTTCGGCTGGGAAGAGGCGAGTCCTTGGAGGCTATTCAGCGGACGATGGCAACGATTGCAGAAGGCATTCGGAATTGCCGCTCAATTCTTGATTTAGCCCGGCGCCTGGCAGTTGATATGCCTATCGTGGAGCAGATATATGAACTCGTCTATTCTGGTAAGCCGCCGACGCAGGTGGTCACAGACTTGTTGGCGCGCCAGACCAAGGCCGAGTTTCCACCGGGAGCAAATTGACATCTTAGTAGCGGTATGGTGAAAAGAGTAAACGTGTCCAGCATCTCATGTCTTTGGAGGACACGTTTACTCTTCTATGGACGGCTAGCCGAGTACGGCACGCTAGGAACGGATGAATATCGATGAAAAGGACCTATCAACCAAGCAATACCAGTCGAAAGCGCACCCACGGGTTTCTCGTCCGGATGAAGACAGCCGGGGGGCGTGCGGTTATCAAGCGGCGGCGGACGAAAGGACGCAAACTCCTCAGTGTACGGACACCGCTCAAGCCGGCGCGCCGCTAGCTGCTCGCAAAGAGGAAGCGTGTCCTCCAATCATACGCAAAAGCTGGACACGTTTCCTCTTTCTGTCCGATACACATTTCCCAAAGCGGCACGCCTGTTGGCGCGCCGAGAATTTCTCGCGCTCCAGAGACGAGGAGAACGCCGATATAGTCGCAATTTTATTGTCATTACTTCGTCCGCCCGGACCGCTCGTCCCCGCCTTGGGGTGACGGCCTCACGGCGCTATGGCAATGCGGTCATACGAAATCAAATAAAAAGAAGGGTGCGCGAGTTTTTTCGAGTCCGGCAGGCGCGTATATCTCCGACACGTGATATCCTTGTTATTCCCAAATCACGCGCAAAGGAGTTATCTTTTGCCCAGATCGTTACCGAACTAGAGAAGGTGCTTCCCATTGCTCAACGCACGCAATGAAATCTCTTACTTTTCCGGCTCTGCAGGTGCCACAGCAGTCTCTCGGCTATGCCAACTGTTAGTCGTGGGAGGACTTAGGGGCTATCGCCTCTTCATCTCTCCGCTGATCGGTCCGGCCTGTCGCTTTTATCCCAGCTGCTCTCAGTATGCTCTACACGCCGTCCGCAAGCATGGGACTCTCAGGGGGCTAACACTCACCATGCGACGTCTCGCCAAATGTCATCCCTGGCACCCAGGCGGAGTCGATCTCGTCCCCTAACTCATTGCGCGGGCATTTGAAGTTTCTATGGATAACAAGAGTCTCCTTGCTATTGTCCTGTGTATCCTTATTCTTATTGGGTATCAGTCACTGATCTCCTATCTGTACCCGCCGCCTGACCCCCTCCAGCCCCAGACTCAACAGCCCATAGTCGGCTCGGAATCAGCCACACCCTCAGATCAACAGGCCCAGCTCCTTGCGGAGCGCCGCCAGACCGTTATCGAACAAGGAGAACAGACTCCCGATATTCCCCAGCCTGCCTCAACGGCTCCTTCTGCTCCCGTAGAACAAGATATCATAGTTGAAACAGACGCATATATCGCTGTTTTTACATCCACGGGTGGGCGTCTCAAAAGCTTCCGACTCAAACAGTATCCGGTGACGCTCCGCCCGGACAGCCCGCTGTTGGAAATAGTCACCGCAGGGACCTATGGAGAACTGCCCTTCGTCCTGGACGTGAGTGGCAAGGAGATCACTATCAGTGATGCTGCACTGCCGTATGTCGTAGAGGGCGTCACCGCGGGAGAACCGCTCTTTGTGCCAGCGGGAGATCACGGGGAGCTGGTGTTTAGAGGGTCACTTGCGAATGGGGCTAGCTTTACCAAAACCTTTACTTTTTCTGGAGAGGGATATGGCATAGAGCTGACCGTCGCGGTCACGCAGCTTCCTTTTACGGCGTCTGCCCTCTCTTTATCCTGGCTTGAAGGCTCCCGTTCAGAAGGGAAATCTACCTATTATGACGTCTACGGGCCGGTTGCGCTGATTGGCCGGACCTTTGAATATGAAAACGCTTGGGATTGGGAGGCCGGAGACGCATACGGTCCGGGGGATATTCGTTGGGCCGGATTCACAAACAGTTATTTCTTGGCCGGCATGATGCCGCGCGACGTCGAAACGGCCCAACTTTTTTTTCGCGATGAGGACGGGACCCTGGAAACCCGCCTCTCGACGCCCTGGAGCGGGCAGGCGGTCTCCTACACCCTGTATCTTGGCCCGAAGGATACGACGGCCCTGAATGCGGTTGACCCGGCCTTTGACCGGGCCATCGACTTTGGTTGGTCCCACTTTATTGCCCGGCCCTTGGTTTCATTGCTGAGGCTCCTCTATGGGCTGACCGGGAACTACGGCATTGCCATTATCGTACTGACGGTCCTGGTTAAACTGGTATTCTTCCCGCTCAGTAATAAGAGCTTCAAGTCGATGTCAGCAATGAAGAAACTCCAGCCGCAGATGGAACGATTACGTGAGCAATATAAGGATGACAAACAAAAGCTGAACCAGGAAATGATGGAACTGTATAAGCGGTACCAGGTCAATCCGCTCGGTGGGTGTATCCCCATGATTGTACAGCTCCCGGTGTTCATCGGCCTGTATCAGGGGCTTTTGTACGCCATTGAATTGCGACAGGCCCCATTTTTCGGCTGGATTGAAGACCTGTCCCAGCCAGACCGGTTGGGCGCATTGGCCATTCCTTTCGTTGATCCCCCAGGTATCCCCGTGCTGACCTTACTAATGGGTGGGTCGATGGTCATCCAGCAGATGATGATGCCGACAACCGGAGATCCGATCCAGCAGAAGATGATGCTCCTGATGCCGGTCATCTTTACGGTGATGTTCATTAATTTTCCAGCTGGACTGGTGCTGTACTGGCTTATCAATAATGTCCTGAGTGTTGCGCAGCAGCACTGGTATACAAGAACGTATGGATAAAAAGAGTAAACGCGTCCTCCAATAACATGCAGATGCTGGACGCGTTTATTCTTTTCAAAAAGGAAAGACACCATGAGTGCAGTTGAAGCGGAAGGATCGACTATAGAAGCGGCAGTCGCAACGGCTCTGACCCAACTCAAAGCAGACAGAGATCAGGTTGAAATAGAAATTCTCACTCAGGCCACAAAGGGCTTCCTCGGTATTGGCGGGAGGAAGGCACGCGTTCGGGCGACACTGAGAAATCCTGTTTCGCTTCAGGAGCCCGAGCCTGAATCGGAGCCTGCTGCCAGTAGTGACAAAGCTCCTCAGGAGAGAGGGAGAGGAGCGCGACGACGTGCTCCTTCTGGAGAATCCGTCGCCCAGCCCGTTCCCGTTTCCAAGGAGACCGGAGAAAACGCCTGCCGGGTGCTCTCAGAAACTCTGCGTCTCATGGGCGTGGAGGCCCCCGTCTCACTGGATGTCCAAGGGACAGAAGCCGTTATCAATCTTGAGGATACCGTCGATGGCTTACTCATTGGACGTAAGGGACAGACGCTTGATGCGCTAGAATATCTGCTCAACCGTATGATCGCCCGGGGAGAAGAGGAAGAAGCGCATCTCGTCTTGGACGCCGAGGGCTACCGGGAACGCCGCCGCCAGAGTCTTGAAAGCCTAGCCCTCCGCTTGAGTGAGCGAGCCAAGCGGCGTCGAAAGACGGTCACGCTGAACCCGCTCAGTCCCCGAGACCGCCGTGTCGTCCATCTGGCGCTTGAGGACGACCCCCTGGTTGTGACAAGAAGTATGGGCCGGGGGTATTTCCGCCGTCTCTCCATCGTTCCAGAAGAAGCGGGGAATAATCGCCGGGATCGAGACCGGCGGCCGTCTCGCTCGTAACCCGTGGCGTCAAGAGGAAACGTATCAACAGCTTGTGTCTATTGGAGGACATGTTTACTCTTTGAGGAGTTGTGTACGAGCATGATACCATTGCTGCTATTGCGACGCCCCCAGGTCAAGGTGGGATCGCCGTTATCCGAGTCAGTGGCGCGGACGCAGAAAGAACACTAAGACAGCTCTTTCTCCCCAATACGCCGTGGGAAAAACTCCATTCGCACCATTTCTATCTTGGCAAAATTCTGGATCAGCCGGACGGCCAGCCGATTGACCAAGCCGGCCTGGTCCTGATGCGCGCTCCCCACAGTTATACTGGGGAGCATGTCGCTGAACTGCACCTCCATGGCGGCAGTTTCCTGACGCGTCGGGTATTGGAAACCATCCTCAATCAGGGAGTTCGTCCCGCCCAGTCAGGCGAGTTTACAAAACGCGCATTTCTCAACGGTCGCCTCGATCTCATTCAGGCCGAGGCCGTGCTCGATCTCATTCACGCGAAGAATGAGACGGGTTTACATCTCGCTTGGGAGGACCTATCAGGCCGACTCTCCCAGGCCTGCGCAGCCATTCGAGACCGCCTCATTGCTCAGACGGCCTACCTGGAAGCTTTTATCGATTTCCCCGAAGAAGATATCCCTGAACAGGGCCAGCACGAACTCGGCGCGGCTTTCTCTTCAATTCGAGGAGATATAGAGGCTCTCGCCGTCACTTTTTCCCAAGGAAAAGTCTATCGAGACGGGCTCAGGACCGCTATCATTGGAAAGCCGAATGTCGGCAAGTCAAGCCTGCTCAACCTCCTGTCAGGCACAGAGCGGGCCATTGTCACCCGGATCCCTGGGACGACGCGGGATGTGCTTGAGGAAGCCGTAATCGTGAACGATATTCCCCTCGTCGTGCGCGACACTGCTGGGATTCGTCAGACAACGGATGAGATTGAGAAGATCGGCATTGAGCGTAGCCTGTCCAGCATTGAACAAGCAGAGCTTATTGTGGCACTCTTCGACCTCTCACGACCGTTTGATGCGGACGACGCCCTCCTCTGTGAAAAAATTACAGGAAAGAAGTGTATCCTGGTGGGGAATAAGAGCGATCTTCCTCAAAAATTTGATGCAACCCATTTGGTAGACAATCTGGATATTGAAGCGCCTCGCATTCTTCATATCGCCGCGCTGTATGGTACTGGGATGGACGACTTAGGAAACAGAATACAGGAGGTCGCGCTGGGGCAGGGGCGACCTGGGGAATCCGCCACAGGTCCATATAAGGGTGTGATGATTACAAAAATCCGGCATAAGGTTGCCCTTGAAAGAGCCGCGGCAAGCGTACAATGTGCGGAGCAGGGGTTGGCGGCGAGCCTCCCCCTTGATCTGGTTGCGGTTGATCTTCGCGCAAGCCTGGACCATATTGGCGCGATAACGGGCCAGGTCAGCAGTGAGGAGATACTCGACCGCGTGTTTCAAGAGTTCTGTATCGGGAAATAGGTGAAGACGCATGGACTACGATGTGATTGTTGTTGGCGCCGGCCACGCCGGGATCGAAGCCGCGCTGGCGGCGGCTCGCCTTGGCAGCAAGACTCTGATGCTGACGCTGAACCTGGATCACATCGGTCAGATGTCATGCAATCCGGCTATTGGAGGCATCGGCAAAAGCCATTTGGTACGGGAGATTGATGCGCTGGGTGGGGAGATGGCCCGCGCCATTGACGAGACAGGCATTCAATTCCGCGTCTTGAACACACGCAAGGGGCCAGCCGTTCGCGCGACGCGCGCGCAAGCAGATAAGGCTCTGTATCGGCAGCGTATGAAGAGGGTGGTGGAAACAACCCCGAATCTCACCCTGCGGCAGGGCAGTGTGGAACGCCTTAGGGTCGAGAACGGCAGAGTTAGAGGGGTCTCCACCCAGATAGGCGAGTCCTTCTCAGCGCAGGCCGTTATTCTGACGACCGGAACCTTTCTGAAGGGTCTCATACACGTTGGCCTCAAAAACTATGCAGCAGGCAGGGCAGGGGACTTTGCCGTTGAAGGGTTAAGCGGCCACCTAAGCGAACTCGGTTTTCATATTGGCCGGCTCAAAACCGGTACGTGCCCTCGATTGGACAAGCGAACAATCAATTACGATATTTTGGAACCGCAATACGGGGATAGCCCTCCACCTGCCTTGTCCTTTTCAACCGAGTCCATCACCCAGGAACAGTTGCCGTGTCATATAACGTATACGAATGAGAAAACGCACCAAGCCATTACCGCAGGACTCGACCGCTCACCCCTGTACTCCGGTGTGATTGAAGGCAGAGGGCCGCGCTATTGTCCATCGATTGAGGATAAAGTCATTCGCTTCAAAGAGAAGCCTCGCCACCAGATTTTTCTCGAACCGGAGGGGCGGGACACGGTCGAAGTGTATCCAAACGGCCTTTCTACAAGTCTGCCCCTGGATGTACAGCTCGCCATGGTCCGTTCAATACAAGGGTTAGAGGACGCAGAAATCATGCGTCCCGGCTATGCCATTGAATATGACTATGCCGACCCGACCCAGATCACGCCGACTTTAGAAGCAAAACTGGTATCGGGCCTCTACTTCGCTGGCCAGATTAACGGGACAACCGGCTATGAGGAGGCAGCGGCACAGGGAATGATGGCCGGGATTAACGCTACATTGAAAGTTTGGGGCGATAGCCCCTTAATTTTTTCCCGAGATCAGGCCTATATCGGTGTTCTCATAGACGATTTAGTCACAAAAGGGGTGGGAGGAGAGCCCTACCGGATGTTTACTTCTCGGGCTGAGCATCGGCTGTTACTGCGGGAAGACAACGCAGATGTGAGGCTGAGCGCATTCGGACGTGGAATCGGGCTCATCGATGCAAGATCGGCCGAGCGGACACTGAGGAAAAAAGAAGACATTGCCCAGGAGGTCCAACGTCTGGAGGATACGGTACTGACCCCAAACGACGTGGTGAATACCCACTTATCTGCTTTGGGCACGGCAGAGATAAAGACGCCGACATCGCTGGCGAAATTACTCCGCCGGCCTGAGTTGTCCTTCGGAGATATCCAGTCCCTCAGCCCAGCGCCTACGCCCCTCTACACAGGAGTCGGGGCCGAAGTGGAGATAGAGGTGAAGTATGCAGGCTATATACGCCGTCAGGAAGAAGGGGTAAGCAGGGTCCGACACATGGAAGAGGCCCTTATTCCGAATGAGATTGACTATACGGGTGTCCAGGGTCTCTCAAACGAAGTCAAAGAAAAACTCCTGACATTGCGCCCCCGCTCACTGGGTCAGGCGTCGCGTATCCCTGGGGTGACGCCCGCCGCCGTATCTTTGCTGGCCATTCATCTGAAACGCACTGGGACCGCCTGATTGATGGATAAAGAGACCATTTCTCTCTTAGAGTGGGGCGCGGAAGCGTTACACATATCGCTTTCTCCCCAGGCGTTCCGCACTTTATTCCTGTACATAGACGAACTTCAACGCTGGTCTCAGGTCTTCAATCTCGTCGGCCGGCATGACGCAAAAACCATTATTCGGAAGCATATTCTCGACTCTCTCGCCTTTTCGCACATTCTTCCGTGGCAGGGCGTTTTTGCCGACCTTGGGAGTGGAGCCGGGTTTCCGGGATTCCTACTTGCCGTCGCCGGACCGGAACGGGAGGTTTTTCTCATTGAGGCACGAAGAAAAAGAGCAAACTTTCTGAAACAGGCCACCAGGAAGACAGGCGTAGAGAATATACGCGTGTTTGAAGGACGAGCCGAAGAATTCGCACAACAGGATAGGAGGCCCACTTGGTTCGATACCGTTGTCACACGGGCAACCTGGGATATTGCGCACTTTCTGAGCCTCTCCTTTCCGATTGTGAAGGAAGGGGGCTATGCAGTAGCAATGCGAGGTCCCCACAAGAATGGCGGTGGAGCAGCCGGAGAAAATCACCCCTCTCATGGTGGCTTCACCCAGAAGGCCCTGGGTGAATACCGCCTCCCCTTTGGTGAAGGAGACAGATATGCCCTCTTTTTCAGAAAGAAATGTTTCACGTGACACATTTATCCGTCATGTTTCACGTGACACAGGGCTCAACCCTTTCCTCCAGACGCTCTGCAATCTTCCCTTGCTTCCGGTAATGTGCTACTGAATCCTGTGGCCAGGACCATTTGTATAGCGAATCGGAAGGGCGGGGTTGGGAAGACCACGACTGCTATCAACCTTTCGGCTGCCATAGGTATCTCTGGAGCAAAAACCCTCCTTATTGACTGTGATCCTCAGGGGAATGCCTCCAGTGGTGTGGGGGTGCGTCTTGGCGAGGATACGGCGACCGTTTATCAGCTCCTCCTCGGGGAGTGTACGCTCCAGGAGGCTGTTCAAAAGACAGCCATTGAAAAGCTTGACATTCTGCCCGCCAATCATGACCTGATAGGAGCGGAAGTTGAACTCCTCAACATCGAAGACAGAGAATACCGTCTGCGGACTCTTATTCGGCAATATGGCGCGGCCTATCGCTATATCTTTCTCGATTGTCCACCCTCGCTCGGGCTGCTCACCGTGAATTCTCTGACCGCGGCCGATAGCGTCCTCATCCCTCTCCAGTGCGAATACTACGCCCTTGAGGGGCTGCGGTCCCTGATAGAGACACTCGACATCATTCGCGAGAGACTCAATCCGGACCTTACCATTGAAGGGCTCTTGCTGACGATGTTCGACGCGCGCAATCGACTCTGTCACCAAGTCGCCGAAGAAATACGGGAATTCTTTCCGCAGTACGTCTTTGAATCGATTATCCCCCGGAATGTCCGATTAAGTGAGAGCCCCAGCCACGGTCTGCCTGTTTTATTATACGATCCATCTTGCCGGGGCGCGAAGAGTTATGTGGACCTTGCTCAGGAGTTGCTCAGACGAGAGCCCGAAGAGTGGATTCGTGCGGAGAGAGATTTTGGTTCTACACCAACGGTTGCAGCAACACCAGATACTCACACAGCGATGAGCGTCCGCTCACTGGGAGAGGAAGAGGGTGGTGAAGGATGAGTGACGTTGCCGTACACGTCAAAAGGCGTTCCCTTGGCAGAGGTTTGAGTGCCCTTATCCCTAAGGGGACGTCGCTCGATACTCCGGCTGAGCGTCAGGTTCCCATTTCCGAAATACGCCCGAATCCAAGGCAGCCGAGACGCTATTTTAATGAAGCTAAGATTGCGGAACTCTCAGAATCCATCCGTAACCAGGGCATTCTGCAACCACTCGTGGTCAGGAAAATATCGCAGGGATATGAGTTAATCCTTGGGGAAAGACGGTTCCGGGCAGCGCAGCGTGCTCAACTCGAACGCGTTCCAGTGATCGTTAAGGAGGTCAGCGACGCGGAAAGTCTCGAGATGGCGCTGGTCGAAAATATTCAGCGCGAGGAACTCACCCCAATAGAGGAGGCGCTGGCGTATCGACAGCTTATGGAAGAGTTTCATCTCACTCAGGAGCAGGTTGCGCAGCGTGTGGGCAAAAGCCGGCCTGTCGTGACCAATCTCCTGCGCGTTTTGAATCTGCCCGAGGAAATAAAACAGAACGTTGATAAAGGGGCACTCACTGTTGGCCATGCGCGCGCCCTGCTCGCGCTGAATATGCCAGAGCAGCAACTGGAAATGGCCCGCCGTATTATGGAGCAGGGCCTCTCCGTACGCGCAACAGAAACACTCGTGTCACAGTCCAATGTGATCGAGGGACCACTAATTGAGTCATCCGCTCCGGAAGAGCCTACGCTGATACAAAGGACGGATGTGTACCTGAAGGCAGTTGAAGAAGACCTGGTCCGTGCCCTGGGAACCAAAGTCAGACTCGTCTCTCGGAAAAAGGGGGGAAAGATAGAAATTGAATATTATTCCAATGAGGAACTAGAGGGGCTTGTACAGCACTTAAAAGGATGAAAAGAAAAGGGGCGCAAAGAAAAGGGAAGCTGGGAGAAGCAGTACTCCTCCCTGTTCCCGCTAGAGCATTTGATCAAGTTTTTACTCTGAGTTTCTATCGAGAGGAGACCTCTCTTCGGTGCTTTCTTTCCCGCCAGACTGGACTTTTATAGCCCAAATCATTCTTTTTCTTATTGTTTGGGTCTGCTTACGCCGCTTCCTGTTCGAGCCCAATCTTGCGGTACTCAAAACGCGGGCGCAGCGAACGGAAGGGGCCATGCGAGAAGCAGTCACGGTCAAAGCAGAAGCCGAGGCCATGGACGAACAATATCAGACCCGCCTCGCCACCTCCCGAGCGGAAGCCAGACAGCGTGTCGACGCTATCTATAAAGATGCGGAAGACCAAGCCCGCTCAGTTGTTGAGTCAGCCCGGAAAGAAGCCGAACAATCCATTGCCAACGTCCGCGCCAGCCTCTCTGAGGATATCCAGCGCACACGCCAGAGCCTTGAAGCCCAGGTTGGGAATTTTGCCGATGAAATAAGCGAGAAACTCCTGGAAAGACCCCTCTCCTAGTTATGGTACAACTGATACTCCCGCTCCTGGGTGTCACCCTCAGCAGCCTTCTTCTCTCCCTTTCCTGTTCCGGGCTGGCGTGGGCTGCGAGTGACGCGCATGGGGGCGGTTCTGCTCTCCTTACCTTAGGCTTTTTCGGCATCAATTTTCTTATTTTTGCCTTTGTCATCCGGAGATTCACCCGAGACCTTATTCGACGCAAGCTCAAAGAGCGGCACGAGACGGTTGTCCGAGCGCTTGAGGAAGCCAAGAAGGCCAAAGAAGAGGCGGATACACTGCGCCAGGAGTATGACACCAAGCTGGCCAACCTCGCCGCCGAGGAAGAGCAATTACGGAGTCAAGCCGTTGAGGCAGCCGAACGCGAGCGCCTGCGCCTGCTGGAAGAGGCCCAACAGATGGCGGAAAGGGCGAAAACCGAGGTGCAACTCATCGCTCAACGTGAGGTCGAGGAGGCGCGGCGGCTCCTTCGCCGAGAAGTCGCAACCCAGGCGGTCAGGATTGCGACCGCACTGATCCAAAAAAACGTGACGAGAGATGATAATCGCCGACTCGTAGCACAACTAGTCCAAGAGGTGGGGAGTGCCGAGAACACAGGCAGCTAGACGGTATGCCAAAGCCCTCCTGAGTCTCGCCCAAGAGCAAGCAGAGGGAGCAACCATCGGAGCTCAGCTCGGTCAGATCGCCGAGTTCTTTACTGACCCGGAGTTGGCAAAAATACTCGCGCTTCCGGCGCTGCCGGTCGGCGTTCGCCAAGATATCGTGGCCCAGTTGGTCACCCAAGGCTCTCTCCATGAGCTTGTCGAGAAGTTTCTGCGCGTCCTTGCGGACAATGATCGACTCCGGGACATCGGCGCGATTAACGCAGCCTACCAACAACAGCTTGATAAAGCGCTCGGGCGGGTTCGTGCCCAGGTTCGCTCGGCGGCCGAGCTGGCAGAAGAGGAAAAGCAGCTTATCGCCAATACGTTCAGCCAACTCACGCACAAGACGGTCGAGCCAAGCTTTGAGACAGACGCGACCCTCTTAGGTGGCGTCGTCGTTGAGGTTGAGGGTCGAGTGTATGATGCCAGCCTCAAAACACAGCTTGCCCGGCTCGGCGATCAATTGGCACGACAGATATAAGTATATGAATTTTAAAGAGAACCAGGTGTATTCGAGAGGGACGAATGGAACTACGCGCGGCTGAGATAAGCGAAATCATCAAGCAACAGATCCAAGGCTACGACCAACAGGTCGAGCAACGCGAGACGGGCACAGTACTCTCAGCCGGAGATGGGATCGCCCGTATTCATGGTCTCGACCGGGTCGCCTCGGGAGAACTGCTCCAGTTTCCGGGTGACCTGTACGGTCTGGCGCTGAATCTGGAAGAGGACAATGTCGGTGCTGCCGTCTTTGGTGAGGTGCAGTCCATTAAAGAAGGCGACGAGGTTCGCCGCACCGGGCGTATTGCGGAGGTTCCGGTTGGCGCTGCCATGCGGGGCCGCGTGGTCAACGCCCTGGGCCAACCGATCGACGGCAAGGGGCCTATTGCGACAACGGAAACACGTCGAATCGAGGTCAAAGCGCCGGGTATCGTCCTGCGTCAGCCGGTCACGGAACCCTTGCAAACCGGGATCAAGGCGATTGATTCCATGATCCCGATTGGTCGCGGACAACGGGAGTTGATTATTGGTGACCGCCAAACCGGGAAAACCGCCATTATTATTGATACGATTATCAATCAGAAAGGTGGCGATGTTTCCTGTATCTATGTCGCCATCGGCCAGAAGCAATCCACCATTGCTCAGGTCGTGGAGCGCTTGACCCGGGCTGGGGCCATGGATTATACGACCATTGTTGTCGCATCCGCCTCTGATGCAGCGCCGCTGCAATTTATTGCGCCCTACTCTGGGACTGCCATTGGTGAATACTTCCGCGATAATGGGCAACACGCCCTGGTGGTCTATGACGATCTGTCAAAGCACGCCGTTGCCTATCGCCAGCTTTCCCTCCTGTTGCGCCGCCCGCCCGGCCGTGAAGCCTTTCCCGGCGACGTGTTTTATCTCCATTCCCGCTTGTTGGAACGCGCCGCAAAAATGAGCGATGCGCAGGGCGGCGGATCGTTAACCGCCCTTCCGGTGATTGAAACCCAGGCCGGAGACGTCTCGGCCTATATTCCGACCAACGTCATTTCCATTACGGACGGCCAGATCTTCCTGGAGTCAGACCTCTTCTTCTCGGGCGTACGGCCGGCGGTCAACGTTGGTATCTCCGTCTCCCGGGTGGGTGGCAACGCACAAATCAAGGCCATGAAGCAGGTCGCGGGCTCGTTACGCCTTGACCTGGCGCAGTACCGGGAGATGGCGGCCTTTGCCCAATTCGGGTCTGACCTGGACGTGACCACGCAACGGATGCTGGCACGCGGCACGCGCCTGGTTGAGATCCTCAAGCAGGGACAGTACGAGCCGCTGCCGGTCGAACGCCAGATTGCCATTATCTACGCCGGCACCAAGGGACACTTGGATGAGATTCCCGACACAGCGCTTGGCCAGTATGAGCCGGAACTCGCGCGCTTCATCGAGAACTCTCACCCTGACATCTACGCCGATGTTCTCGCCAGGGGGGCTCTGGATGACGATCTCACCGAGCGTCTGGACACCGTGCTCAAGGAATTCAACCAGAGCTTTTCCGTATAGTTGAACCATGGCGACTCTGAAAGAAATCCGCAAACGCGTCTCGTCCGTCCAGAATATCCAGCAGATCACCAAGGCCATGAAGATGGTCTCAGCGGCGCGGCTGCGACGGGCGCAGGAAGCCGCGCTGGCCGCGCGTCCCTACGCGGAGAAGCTGGAAGCGGTCTTACAGAATTTGGCGGCGCAGGGAGACGAACTCGCCCACCCCTTTCTCACCGAACGAGCGGAAAACAACACCACTCTGATTGTGATGACTTCCGATCGCGGCTTGTGTGGCGGGTTCAACTCTTCCTTAATCCGCGAAGCCGAAGCCTTCATGCGACAGCGGGCCGAACAAAAAGTGAGTCTGATTCTGGTCGGCCGCCGCGCCTATGATTATTTTAAGCGTCGAGACGTCGCCATTGCGGAGGAGCATATCAATCTGTATGGGCGGCTGTCCGCGGACCTGGCCCACGATATTGGCCGACGGGCTGGCGAGCAGTTCCTGAGTGGGCAGACCGACAGCTTTTATGTCTTGTACGCCAGATTTCGTTCGGCTCTGGTTCAGGTCCCGACCCTGGATAAAATTCTGCCCCTTGCGTCAACGCAGCCGACGGAAGATCAAAGCGCGGTGGATTATCTGTACGAACCTGCTCCCCACACCTTATTGGCCAGCTTGTTGGAACGCTATATCGACATGCTGATCTACCGGGCCATGCTGGAATCGGTGGCGAGCGAGCACGGCGCGCGGATGACGGCCATGGATAATGCCACCAGTAACGCCGTTGAGATGATTGACCGCCTGACCCTGGATATGAACCGCGCCCGTCAAGCCGGGATTACACGGGAATTACTGGAGATCGTGGCGACGGGCGAATCGTTGAAATGATAGGGTGAGCGGGGTCTTGCGGATGAAACACGGCATGTAAAGAGAGGATGCACACCGATGAATGTTGGTCAGATTACTCAGGTCATGGGCGCAGTGGTTGACGTGGAGTTCGAGGATAGCGCACTCCCTCCCATTTATAACGCCCTGCAGGTAACCAATCCTGCGATCAGCGACAAGGAGTGGAATCTGATTCTTGAGGTCGCGCAACATCTTGGCGAAAATACCGTCCGGTGTATTGCGATGGATAGCGCAGAAGGACTCTCACGTGGCCTGGAAGTCCGTGATACCGGCAACGTGATTACGGTTCCGGTCGGTGGAGAGACGCTCGGGCGCATCCTCAATGTGGTCGGTGAGCCGGTCGATGAGGGCGCCTCGCTCGAGCATGTGAAGCGCTCGCCCATCCACCGAGCGGCACCGGCCTTTGTCGATCAGGCAACAGAGGTCAAAATCCTGGAGACCGGCATCAAGGTGGTCGACCTGCTCGCCCCCTATCCATTAGGCGGAAAAGTAGGCTTGTTTGGCGGCGCCGGCGTGGGCAAGACCGTTATCCTCATGGAGCTGATTAACAATATTGCCCAAGAACATGGTGGGTATTCCGTCTTCGGTGGAGTCGGTGAGCGGACGCGTGAGGGCAACGACCTGTGGCTGGAAATGAAAGAATCCGGCGTCATCGATAAAACCACCCTGGTTTACGGCCAGATGAATGAGCCCCCAGGCGCCCGAGCCCGCGTCGGGCTCTCGGCCCTGACGATGGCCGAGTATTTCCGGGACGAGGAAAACCGGGACGTCTTGCTCTTCATTGATAATATCTTCCGTTTTGTGCAGGCAAACTCCGAGGTGTCCACGCTCCTGGGGCGCATCCCCTCCGCGGTGGGATACCAGCCAACCCTGTCAACCGATGTTGGTGATTTGCAGGAGCGCATTACTTCGACCAAGAATGGCTCGATTACCTCCGTCCAGGCCATTTATGTCCCGGCGGACGATTTGACCGACCCGGCTCCCGCCACCACCTTCGCCCACCTGGACGCCACCACCGTCTTATCCCGCCAGATTGCCGAACTGGGTATTTATCCCGCGGTGGACCCGCTTGACTCAAGCTCCCGTATGCTCGACCCCAACGTGATTGGTGAAGAGCACTATACAGTTGCCCGTCAGGTCCAGGAAATCCTCCAGCGCTATAAAGACTTACAGGACATCATCGCCATTCTGGGAATCGACGAGCTGTCCGAAGAAGACAAACTCACGGTCGCCAGAGCACGCAAAGTGCAGCGCTTCTTGTCCCAGCCTTTCCACGTTGCTGAACAGTTCACCAATTTCCCTGGCAAATACGTGCAAGTCAAAGATACGGTACGCAGTTTCAAGGAACTGGTAGATGGCCAGCACGACGCCCTGCCCGAGCAGGCGTTCTATATGGTTGGTACTATCGAAGAGGCCACAGAAAAAGCAAAGACTTTGGCCGAATAACCAAGACAGACATTATGGCCGATATCCTGCATCTGCGTTTAGTCACCCCCGAGCGTCTTCTCCTTGATGAGGAGGTCGATGAAGTCACCGCTCCGGGCATGGTGGGGGAGTTTGGCGTATTCCCTGACCACGCCACGTTTCTGTCTTCCCTCCAGCCTGGGCGCTTGTCCTATAAGCAAAACGGACACACCCAGTCATTAGCGGTGAGCGACGGCTTCGCCGAGGTGATGGACAACCTGATGACCGTCTTGTGTACCGAGGCCGCATACGCCAATGAAATCGACGCGGCGCAAGCCCAAGAAGCGGTTCGCGAGGCGGAAGCCGCCCTCAGCACGCTTTCGCCAACCGACGCCGGCTTTGAGGACGCGCAAAATACGCTCCGTCTCGCTCAGGTCCGTTTGGACGTTGCATCTAACGGCTAAACTGCTCGACTTCACCCACATACTGTAAATTCGACAGGGGCCGCTCCATCGGCCCCTTTTTCGTTGTGGCACACGTGGTAGTATTACCCATGACGAGGGGTACGGTGAATAGATGACCGGTAACACTTTCGGCAGCAGCTTGCGCGTTACAACCTTCGGTGAGAGCCATGGCCGGGCGGTCGGCGTAGTCATCGATGGTTTTCCTGCTGACTTCGAGATCGACGAGGCCGGTATTCATACCGAGCTGCAACGGCGCCGGCCAGGCCAGTCCAAGCTGGTGACTCAGCGTCAAGAAAGAGAACAGTTCGAAATTTTCTCTGGCGTCTATGAAGGCAAAACCACCGGGACGCCCATGATGATCATGGTCTTCAATGAAGACACCCGCTCAAGAGACTATGCGGATATCAAAGACCTCTTTCGTCCCGGCCACGCAGACTTTACGTATTTTGCAAAATACGGCCATCGCGATTATCGTGGCGGAGGGAGGGCATCAGCCCGCGAATCGGTTGGCCGCGTGATCGCCGGGGCTCTGGCAAAACAGCTCCTGGCGAAATTCGGCATAGCCATAGTGGGCGGTGTCGTCCAGGTAGGCCGCGTCCGAGCGCAGCACTATATATGGGAACAGGTGGAACGGAATGAGCTGCGCAGCGTTGACCCGGACACCGTAACGGCCATGCGTGAGGAAGTCGAACAGGCCCGGAAAGACCGTGATTCGGTTGGCGGAATTATTGAGGTGGTCGCTACCGGCGTTCCACCCGGTCTTGGCGAGCCGGTCTTTGGCAAGCTTGACACTGCCATTGTTGGCGCTCTCATGTCTCTACCGGCAGTGAAGGGCGTAGAGATTGGGGCTGGTTTTGCCGCCGCGGCCATGCGCGGCAGTCAGATGAATGACGAAATGGACATTGACGGCTTTCGCAGTAATAATCACGGTGGTATTCTGGGCGGCATTTCGTCTGGCGCACCTATTGTGGCCCGTGTCGTGGTGAAACCAACGTCTTCGATACCCCGCGCCCAACAGACACTCGATACGCAGTTGCAGCCCCGAACAATCAGTACCAAGGGGAGACACGACCCCTGTGTTGCCATCCGCGGCGTGCCGATGGCCGAGGCCATGCTAGCTCTCGTCCTCGGCGACGCCCTGCTCCAGGACCTAGCAACGCGGGGAGCCCGAGAGCCGTACTCCCCGCGTCCTTATCTCAAGCTCGGGAAACACTAATTCTTTCTGCTCAGAGACTCATCGCCCGCCCGCGACTCTCCGCTTGTCAGCATGAGTCCTCTCAACGCCTATGCGTCCGCTTATTCATATGGTTCTCCATTTCGTCGTTCCGGCGCTGGTAGCCCGGACATGGTATGTGGAGCGGTGGCAGTGGGCCTTCCTGATCATGGTCGGAACCATGGTCGTTGATATTGACCATCTGCTGGCCGACCCCATTTACGACCCAGACCGCTGCGGCATCGGCTTTCACCCGCTCCATTCCTACCCAGCTATTGCAGTCTATCTGCTCCTGCTTGTGATCTCCAGGGTAACCTGGCTGAGACTGATCGCACTGGGACTGGTCATTCATATGTTGCTGGATGGAGTAGACTGCCTCTGGATACGACTCGAATAGATTGCCCTTGCGCGCGCGTCGTTTCTCATTTATGCCGCCTGGTGAGCTATCGGCATTACTCATACGTGCGGCGCTATTCGCCTGGAAGGCTGTATGCAAAAAATCATCGAGATGAAAAACGCGACCGTCTATCGTGGTCAGACCTGCGTGTTTGAGAATTTCTCTCTCGACCTGACCGAGGGCCAAAATACGGTCATTCTCGGCCCGAATGGCGCGGGCAAATCAACCTTGCTCAAACTCCTGTCCCGCGATCTCTATCCCGTTGCCCAAACAGAGAGCTATGTGCGTTTATACGGGCAGGAGCGCTGGGATGTGTGGGAACTGCGCTCCCGCTTTGGCATCGTGTCTCACGATTTGCAGCAACAGTATGTCGGTAATACCCGTGGATTTAATATCATTTTATCGGGCTTCTATTCGAGCATAGATATCGCCTGGCACCACAGCTTTAGTGACGACGATACGGCGCGTGCGCAAAAAGTCCTGGACACTCTCGGGATCAGCGCCCTGCAAGAGAAAACCTATGCGACCATGTCTACGGGTGAGCAGCGGCGCTTTCTTCTGGGGCGGGCGCTGATCAACGATCCCGAAACCCTGGTACTGGACGAACCCACCAGCGGACTCGACCTGCAAGCGTGTTTTCAATACCTGGAGACCATTCGGAACCTGATGCAAGCCGGCAAGACGCTGGCTCTTGTGACCCACCATATTCATGAAATACCACCAGAGGTCTCACGTGTTGTCCTGCTGAAACAGGGCAAGGTTATTGCGGACGGCAAGAAAGAAGAGATTCTTACCAACGCGCATCTCAGTGCCCTGTTCGAAACGTCGGTCGAGCTGGTTCAGACCAATGGCTTTTACCAGGCCCTACCGGGCACCGCATAAGAGCCGCTAGGGGAGCTGGGTCGCGGGTTGTATTTTATAGGTCCGCGCAGCCGTATCGTGGAAGAGCGCCAGCCGTTCATCGGACGAGAAGTCTTGGACGATGCGTTTAAACGAGTTCCACAGCACGGTGTACGAGCACGATACTTTATCAACCGGGAAATTACTTTCAAACATACACCGGTCTACGCCAAACTGCTCGATACAAAAGAGGTAATACGGCGCAGTGGCCCGAGCAACTTCCTCCGAGGTCGGCGGTTTGTCCCGCTGATGCCAGCCGAAGCCACACATCGGCATGGTGACGCCGCCAAGCTTGACCACCACGTTCTGACAGTGTGAGAGAGCGGCAATACCCTTTTTCCAGACCTGCATGACTTCATCCTGTTTGCCCGCATACGGACCAATACCGAGCGGCCCACCAACATGGTCCAGGATGATGGTGGCGTCAGGAAACGCCTGGGCCAGATCAACCAGGTCGGCAAGCTGGGTATGATACATCCAGGCGTCAAAACTCAGACCGAGCTTATGCAAGCAGGCAAATCCCTGTCTGAAGGTCGCGTCCAACAAGAGGCCTTCCGAAGGGTGCGTATGCGCGTTCCTGATTTTCTCATGCGCGTGCCAGCTTGAAGCGTGCCGAATCCCGCGAAAACGGTTACGGCTGGCTGCCATATGCGCTTCGAGAACCAGCTCGGTCGCTGGTCCGAGAGAGAGGTTGGCCAGGCTGACAATCCCGGCGGCAACTGCCGTCGGCCCGTAGTTTCCGCTGGCACTCTGGGCGGCAACGCCCTGCACAAATTCGGTCTCCCCGACCGGCTTCATCTCTTCGGGGCCGTCTTTGCGGTACATGGACACACACTCGACAAAAACCGTCTGAGTCACCCGATGCCCGCCCCCGAGGTCTTGGAGCAAATCTTCCAGCAAATATCGATTATTGGGATAGTCCCAGAGATGATGATGGGGGTCGCAGATAGGGAGGGCCGGGTCGAGCGCTTCTTCTTGGGTCAGTTTGATCCGGGCTTCGCGGTCGGTTGCCATAGTATGTCTCCTGTCTAACTGGCGGTCCTCCCGTCTTATGCCGAGCCTTTGTCCGGTGCAATATCCATCGCGCGTGAATTGACGTATCCCCCAAGAACTATACAATTCCTGCAGATGCAAACGTTTCGGAAGTGCATATGAAGAGATGGAAGATTCATACGATTTTCTCGATCGCCGCAGCCATATCTCTACTCTCCGGGGCTAGGGCTCAGGCGAACGAGGTCTATGTGCGGGCCGGAGTCGGCCTCGATTGGTCCGAGGGCACGCGCTTCAAGGACAAGGACTGTACGAACCACACCCCGCCGGCCATATACGCCCTGTATGGCTGCGGGACCGGGAACGACGGAGCGCCCTTGAGTACGCGCGGCGATTTCAGCGCGCCGGCCGGCTTCGAGCTTGGGCTCGGCCACGCCATCATGCCTGCCCTGCGGATTGAGGCATTCTTTCAGTACCGTCCGAGATTCACCCTCACCGGCCGCGCCAACTTTTTGCAAACTCAAGGTCAGCAGGAGGTCTCGGCGAGATTATCCTCCCTGTCCGGCATGTTTGCCGCCTATGTGGACCTGCCACAGTTGGGTCTGCCTCAGCTCGGGCCGTTCAGCCCATTCATAGGCGGCGGTGCCGGTGCTTCGTATATCGATATCGGCAAAACCCGCATGAAGTTCACGAGGACGCGGACTATCGTTCCGGGTGGGCACCAGGTCAATTTCACCTGGATGCTAACGGCAGGCGTTAGCACCTCGCTGACCGATAGACTGATGCTTGATCTCGCGTATCGCTACATGGATTCCGGCTCGGTCGAAACCGACGAGGGAATCGCGCGAGTCGTCAATCGGGCCGGAGACGTCTTGGTTCCGCTCACTGTGGGTCAAACACGCGCCCACCTGTCGAGCCACGGAGTATGGGTATCACTGCGCTACACCTTTTACACGCTCTAAGGCAAAACTGCCTCTCGTATCGCTCACGTTTCCTGGGCTGAAGGACTTGTTTTGGTCTGGAGGGCAGACTGGTTCTCCTCTGCCTGAACGATCCACATACGGACCCACGGCAAGAGGACAAAAGCCGGCCAGGCCAGGAAAAAAGTCAGGGTGAAGTACGTCGCGTAGCCGAAACTTTGCGTGAGCACCCCGGAAAAGGCTCCTGACAGCGACCGCCCCAGGCCAAAGAGCGCGCTCAGCAGGGCGTACTGGGTGGCGGCTTGGCGTTTATCACAGATACTCATCAAAAAAGCCAAGAATGGCGCGGTCCCCAGCCCGCCACAGAACGACTCGACAATCGAAGCGCCATACATCAGCAGGTCGGAACGGGGGAGGGCGGCGGTCACTGCGTAGAACAGGTTGGAACTGGCTTGAGCAATGCCCAATACCCACAATGCGCGAAAAAGTCCCCATTGTTTTGTCAGACGACCGCCGAGCAACGCACCGAGAATCGTACTGACGACGCCAACCGTTCCCGGAATCATGCCTATCTGAAGTGGGGTAAACTCCCGGTCCACCCAGAACGGCCGGGCCATCGGCCCCAAGGCCATGTCCCCCAGTTTGAAAAGCAACACAAAGAGTAGGACCGCAATAACACCCGGCCGCCGCCACAAGCTTGTGAGCGGCTTGAGGAACCCTTGCGTGAGTGCAGTGGACCTGGATTGCGTCACTGGCACCCGTTGTGGTCCCTGTGCAATCCGAGGCATGCGACTTGAGATCAGAGCCAGGATGGCTAAGAGGACGGCCGCCGTCAGGAATGCTACCTGCCAACCGACGAGACCAGCGGCTCCAACAAAGACTCCCCCTGCAACGATCAGTGCCACGCGATAGGTACTTACGCGGAGCCCATTGGCAGGGCCCATTTCTTTTTGATCCAGGAGTTCGATCGTATAGGCGTCAATGGCAATATCCTGGGTGGCCGCCAGTACGGCAAGCCCAATCAGTCCACCCCAGGCCAGACTGCCGCTCGCGGTTGGGTCGAGAAAAAGGAGGAAGCCCAAGTCGAGAGCGAGCAGGCCCTGACAGGTCACAATCCAACTTCGACGCGAGCCTACTACATCAACCAATGGAGCCCACAGAAACTTGAGCGTCCACGGCAGCCCCACCACGCTCAACAGACCGATTTCCGTCAGGCTCATGCCATGCATCCGGAAATACACCGGAAACGCGTCGAACAGCAGCCCGAATGGAAAACCCTCGGCAAAATACAGCAGGGCCACCCACAGCAGTTTCGTTCGGGTTGTGATGGGTTTCAGATCCACCCCTGCTTACCGACTCCGCTCGACTCCGATTTTTTCGCAAAACCGTTCAATCGGACAGACACTGCACTTGGGTGAGGTGGGATGACACAGGGTTTGTCCAAACGCGACCAGCAGGTCGTTATAGCCTATCCAGAAACGCTTGGGCAGGCTTTCGCGCAGGGCCATTTCTGTCTGTTCCGGGTTTTCCGTTGCAACATAGCCCCAACGGTTAGAGATGCGGTGGACGTGCGTGTCTACACAGATGCCCGGTTTCTGGAAGCCCAAGGTCACAACCAAGTTTGCGGTTTTCCGGCCCACGCCCTTAAAAGTCAGGAGTTCGTCTATATCGTCAGGGACGCGACCCGCATAGATATCGAGCAACCGCTGTGAGACGTCGAGTACGGTTTGTGCTTTGGTTTTATAAAATCCAACCGGATAAATCGCCTTCTTCACCTGAGCGGTTGTCAGGGTCACCATTCTTTCAGGCGTATCGGCCAGGGCAAACAACCGCCGGGCCGCCGGGCCGGTGGTTTCATCCTTGGTCCGCAAACTCAGGAGACAGGCGATCAACACCTGGTAGGGATCACGTGAAAACCCCGCCATTTCCGTCACCACAGGCGCGTTCCAGCCCTCGGATGCGCGACGCAGGATGCCAATAACCCGAGAAATTGTTCTATTCGTCACCACTTCTTTACCCTCCCTCTCCTCTCTGTATGGTGACAATAGCGACGGGCAGGGGCAAGTGGTCTTCCCGCTCGCGCACTTCTTCCTGGGTCCATTGCAAGCCTGCTTGGTCAAGCCGCTGATAAAAGTCTTGGGTATTCGTCCGTTTGGCGTCGGCAAGGATAGCCCGCCCAGCGGGGGAGAGGTGCCTGGCGAGAAAACGCACCAGGGCGGGGAAGGTTGGCCTGTCGTATAGAATCTCCGCGCCAAGGATGAGCGCGAAATCTGTCTCCAATATATCCTGGGTAAAGTCGATTTGCTGCACCCCGTATCGCGCACATCCGTTTAACCGCGCGTTCTCCCGCGCAAAAGACACCGCGGCAACTTCCTTGTCGGCAAAGGTAACCCGCCCCCCTTTTTGCGCGGCGACGATACCGGTCAACCCAAGTCCACAGCCGAGGTCGAGCACAGTCTGATCGCGAACGTCGATAAAACTATCTAGATAGCGGGCCAAGGTCAGCGCACCGGTCCACAGGTGCGCCCAGTACGGCGGCTCCTCCGTGTTGTCGCGCAGCAGGGCCTCGCGGTCAACCAGCCGCTCAAGATCTTTTACCCGGAGCAGAGTCAGCGAACGTGAGCCTATGACCACCTCGATAGGCTCAACCTCATAGACTAAGGCGTTCACTCAAACGCACTCAACCCGGTAATATAGCGGCCAAGCGTCAGGCGGTGGATATCCTCGGTGCCTTCGTAGGTATTGACCGTCTCAAGGTTGAGGAGGTGGCGAATAATCGGATACTCATCCGTGATGCCGTTCCCGCCGAGAATGTCCCGAGCGAGCCGCGTAGTGTGCAACGCGGTCGAAACATTATTCATCTTGGCCATACTGACCTGGTCCGGCCGCATCTTGCCCGCGTCTTTGAGCCGCCCCAGCCGGTATGCGAGAAGCTGGGCCTTGGTGATCTCGGTCAGCATAGTCACGAGTTTGGCCTGCACGAGCTGATAGCCGCCGATCGGCCGTGAGAACATCTTTCGGTTTTGGGCATAATCGACCGCGCACTCATAGCACGCTATGGCCGCCCCAGTCGCGCCCCAGGAAATCCCGTAGCGCGCCTGGGTCAGGCACATGAGCGGGGATTTGAGGCCGCCGGTCTTCGGCAGCAGATTGTCTTCAGGAATCCAACAATCCTCGAAAATCAGCTCCGAAGTCACGGACGCCCGAAAGCTGAACTTGCCGTCGATGTTTTGCCGGGTGAAGCCATCGCGCTCTTTTTCAACCAGGAAGCCGCGAATCACATCCTTACCGTCTTCTTCGAGCTGGGCCCACACCACTGCCACATCAGAGATTGAGCCATTGGTGATCCAGCGCTTGGTTCCGTTGAGCAGGTAGCCCCCGTTTTCCCGCCGCGCACGGGTTATCATCCCGCCCGGATTCGAGCCAAAGTCCGGTTCGGTCAGTCCAAAGCACCCAACCGCCTCGGCCCGCGCCAGGCGGGGCAGCCAGAATTTCTTTTGCTCCTCCGAGCCAAACGTCAGAATCGGATACATCACCAAGGACGACTGCACACTGGCGAATGAGCGCAGCCCACTGTCCCCACGCTCAAGCTCCTGGCTGATCAGGCCGTAGACAACGCTGCTCATACCAGCACCGCCGTACTCGGTTGGCACGGTCACCCCCAGAAAGCCTAGCTCAGCCAGTCGAGGAACGAGCTCCATGGGAAAAGAGCCTTCGCGGAAACACTGCTGCACCCTGGGCAGGAACTCCTCATCCACGAAACGGCGCGCCACATCACGTACCAGGCGTTCTTCTTCGCTCAGCAATTCTTCAATCTGATAGAAATCGGTGTCTATTAAATCCGCCACGGCAGACTCCCTTCGCAAAAAAACTGGCCTGATCCTAGCCCCTTCCGCTACCCGGCGTCCAGGCCGCGCGGTTGTCCTTCTCCACGAGGGTCGGAGACCCCGGTCATCAGGCCGGACTCCTGGTCAACCTGAATCGCCTGGATATTGCCAAAACGGGAACGTTTGCCGGGACCCCATTCCACGACCTTCACATTATGGCCCAGAGCCTGAAGCTGTTCGACGAGCCCGTTCGATTCACTCCCCGTTTGGACTTCCAGATTCAGTCGGTCCGGATACCATTGATGATGAATACGCGTGGCGAACATGGCGTCCGGTAAGGACATCCGGTAGGCGAGGACATTGAGCATGACTTGTAGGACCGAGCTGATAATGCGTGAGCCACCGGGTCCGCCGATCACGAGTTCGACTTTTCCGTCCCGGGTCACAATGGTTGGACTCATGCTGCTCAGCGGCGTCTTCCGGGGCGCAATAGCATTCGCGTCCGTATTACCGACCAGACCAAAGGCGTTGGGATGGTCGGGCTGGGCATTAAAGTCGTCCATCTCGTCGTTGAGCATGATACCGGTTCCGGGAACCATGACTCCGCTGCCGAAATACAGATTCACCGTCTGGGTGGTGGCTACGGCATTACCGTCTTTGTCGATGACGGACAGATGGGTGGTGCTCGTCGACTCTATCCGCCCTGTTGGCGTTTGCGGAATGCCCTGACTGGGCGTAGCTTTGGAGACATCTATCTTCGCCCGTAGGTCTTGTGCATAGGCGGGAGAGACGAGGCGCTCAACCGGAACGGACACAAAATCCGTATCGCCCAGGTAGCGGGCGCGGTCGTGAAAGGCCCTGCGCATAGTTTCTGCCAGGATATGCGTGGCACCAGGGGTTTGGAAGCCGAGCTTTTGCAGGGGAAATCCTGACAAGACATTCAACATCTGGACCAACAGAACGCCACCGGAGCTCGGCGGCGGCATGGAGTGGATACGCGTTCCCTGAAAACCACCTGTCACCGGCGCGCGGTCAATCACGCTATACTGGTCCAAATCATCCTGGGTCAGCAGGCCGCCTATTCGCTGCATTTCCGCGACAATTGCCCCTGCCACCCGGCCAGTGTAAAAGGCGTCTTTGCCGTCCTTGGCAATGGCCCGCAGGGTGTTGGCCAGGTCTTTTTGAATAAAGAGCTCATCTTGCCTGAGCGGTTGGTCATCCCGGTAATACACCGCCCGGGTTGCGTCGGATTCCCCCAAGACCTCGGCTCGGTAGGCGATAGCCCGGGCCAGATGCGGGTAGACCGGAAATCCCCCGTCCGCCAGACGAATAGCAGGTTGCATGACTTCTGCGAGCGATAAGCTACCGTATTGTTGCTGGATCTCCACCAGTCCGGCAACAATACCGGGCACGGCGACGGCCAGCGGTCCGGTGCGGCTCAGGGAGGAAACGGCTTCTCCGTCCCGGACAAACATGTCTCGGGTGGCTTTGAGCGGCGCCCGTTCGCGAAAATCAATCGCCAGCGTTTTGCGTTCCTCCGCCAGATAGAGCAGCAGAAAACCGCCGCCGCCTATCCCGGTTGACTGTGGCCTGAGCACGCTGATGGCAAAGGATGTCGCAACCGCCGCATCAACCGCATTGCCTCCCCGGCGGAGCATGGCGGCACCGGCTTCGCTCGCCGGCGCGTTCGCGGCAACGACCATACCGTGCCGGGAGGTTGAGATAAATGGAGTGTGTTCTCTGAGGCCGGGCGCATCCGCGCCATACGCCATCCCGGTAAGGGGAATGAATACGGCCAGCAATAAGAGAATCTGCCTTCCTCTTTGAAAAGTTCGAGCCTTCAGCATCATAATTTCCTCACGCAGACGGAGACGAATATAAGCGAGCCGGGGCAGAGCAACAATCCCTCTGCCCATCTGGTCGATCAGATTGACTTCAAAAGACGAGGTTGGTACGGTTCCCGCCAGGTCCTTCGACAGGCTCAGGACAGGGAGGAAACGCCATGGCTTCGGTGAACAAAGCGATTATTGTTGGAAATCTCGGCAGAGATCCAGAAGTGCGCTACACGCAGAGTGGGCAGGCCATGACACGCTTTACTGTAGCCACGACAGATACCTGGACGGACCGGGACAATGGCCGTCAGGAACGCACGGAGTGGCACAACATCGTAGTGTGGGGCAAGCAAGCTGAGACGTGCGGCCAATATCTGTCCAAAGGGCGTCAGGTCTATATTGAAGGACGTATCCAAACGCGAAAATTCGAGGACAGGGAGGGGAAAGAACGTTATTTTACTGAGATCAACGCTCAGCAAGTGACGTTCCTCGGCGGCCGTGACGGTGGTAGCGCACGTTCGGGCCAGTCGTTTGATGACGGGCCAAGCGGTGGTTTTGATGATGCTGGGGCGGGCTCAGTTCCCCCGGATGATGACGTGCCGTTCTAGCCGCCTCAGGTTTCTACAAAACCCCTCCAATCTCCGCATAGCCGGGCTTGATGACGGCTCGCCCGCTGGGATTGACCGTTTCATATCGATAGGAGCCTGGATTTGTATCCGGCCATATGGCTGTGGTAATCGTCTGACCGGGGAGTACCGGTCGGGCGAATCCGGCGCTGAGCCGCCTGAGACGGCGGGGGTCCTTTTCACACACGCTGTCAATAATGGCTTTGGATGCAAACGCCAGGGTGCACAGGCCGTGGACGATAATGCCCGGCAGTCCTGCCAGCTTGGCGATGTCTTCGTCTATGTGAATGGGGTTGCGGTCTCCTGAGGCGTTCGCATAGCGGAATGCTTGATCCGCGTCGATGGTCTGGGAGACCCGATGCAGGGGTTCGGGAGTCTCACCGGTTGCCACCCTCGTCCGGGAACGGCGTCCCTGGCCTCGAATAAAAGCGGTAAAGGTGATGCGCTGAACGGTCTCGCCGGTCTGATTACAACAGTGAAGATCAACGGCCAGAGACTCCCCTCCAGGCTGCTCCTCAATGGCCACAATTCTTGCCGTGCTGGTGATCATGTCTCCGGGGATAATGGGATGGAAAAAGCGCATGTCTTGCTGGCTGTGAACCAGACGCAAGACATCGACGTTCAGCTCAGCGTCGGTCACGACCGTCATCAGCGAGAGCCAGCTTGCCACCGCACCAAACAGCGGTGGCGCAAGAATGCCTGCGGGTCGGTCTGCCTCAAAAAACCAGGCATTATCCTCATTATACGCACGGGCGTAGGCCGTGGTTGCCTCAGCGCTGACGACATACGCCTGCGGGTCGTACTCTTTGCCAAGCAGGTCTCGGTTGAGTCCCATGTCTCTAAAGAGTAAACGTGTCCTCCAATAAATAACAGATGCTGGACACGTTTACTCTTTAATCCCAGTATCCGTCGTCGACAAAACTAATATAACGGCCTTTGCCGATGATGAGGTGGTCCAGAATATGAACGCCCATGACCTCACCGACCTCCCTGAGCCGTTGCGTAATCTGAAGGTCTTCCTGGCTCGGCATAGGGTCGCCGCTGGGATGGTTATGTACCAGGATGGCGGCGGCGGCTGACTCGCGGATGATGGGCTGAAACACCTCACGGGGGTGGACTAAGGAAGAGGTCAAAGACCCCTCCGAGACACGCACGTCTTTGAGTTTTCGGTTCTTGGCATCCAGGAGAAGTACGTGAAACTCTTCTTTTTTGAGGCTGCCGAGTTGTTCGCGGTAGTGATTGAAGACGTCAGCACTGGAGCCGAAAGATTCACCCCGTCGAATTTCTTCTTGTGAGAAGCGTTTCGCAATCTCCAGAGCGGCCTTGATCTGCGCGGCTTTTGCCGGCCCTATACCTTTGACCTCACACAGTTCGGCCGTGCTCGTCTCTTCCAGTTTTCGGAAAGAGTCATCAAAACGGGAGACAAGCGCCCGACCGTGGTCAAGCGCACTCTGTCCCGAACTTGCATCACCGGTACGGAGGAGGATGGCCAAGAGTTCTGCATTGGAGAGGGTTGCCGCTCCATGCTCGGTAAGCTTCTCGCGCGGCCGGTCGGATTCGGGCCAGGTGCGGATGGGCGATGCCATGACTGAGGACTCACCACACGGTGGTTAAAGAGTAAACGTGTCCAGCATCTACCTGTGTATTGGAGGACACGTTCACTCTTTGCAGCCTTTCCTATTTTTTCTTCTTTTTCTTGCCGGTGGAACGGCGGTGCGTCTTGTCTTTTTTCGCGAGGAAACGGTCAAGTTTCATATTGATATTGAGCAGATTACCTTGGACTTCTTCAAGCTTTTCAACCAAATGCTCGTAGTCTGTCCTGGAGGGTATATTCAGCAGGGAGAGTATAGCCTCCATATTGCGAGCGACTTCTTCTTTCGCTTGGGTAGCGTCCTGAAACGTCTTTTCCATAACGTCGTGCATACAACCCTGTGCCAAGAGGTCCTTTACAAGATTTGTAAAGTTCTCTCTATTTGCCTCGTAGAGCTTCTCGAAAACTGTTTTCTCTTCGTCCATAACCCTAGGGGAATATGTCGCTCAAGAAAATTAGCTAGAAACAACCGTGTCAGCAATAGGGAGATCGTGTGGATTTCGAAGTCTTTCTTGGATATTTCACCGGCTTACGTTTCCTCGACGAGACCATTGGCTTTCCGGCTCTTGTTGGGACAACGCTCTTTGTTCACTTCCTTGACGGCATTGCCTGCGGCCTCATGGCCAAAAGAAATCGCCGGCCACTCTACCCCTGGGTCGTGAGTGGGCTGCTGTTTGGCATATGGGCCCTCACGCTACTCCTTCTCCTCGTAATACGGGGAAAAGGAGAAAAAATGCGAGAAAGAGTAAACGCGCCCTTCAATTCAAATAGATAGAGGCTGGACACGTCTACTCTTTGCTGAGAGAGCTCTGCCTTCCTGTACTCGGAATAGGCCGTCTTATCCGCAATTCTGTAAACAGTCCCGTATAGGATCCAGGTCGGGCAGTTGGCTGGCGTCTTCTGTAATCCAAGCGTACCGGACCGTCCCGCTCTTATCTACGACAAAGGCCGAACGTTTGGAGACGCCTTTGAAACCAATCAGGTCTTCATAGAACGACCCGTACGCTTGAGAAACTTCTTTACTAAAGTCACTCAGCAGCGGAAAATCATAGCCTTCCTTCGCCGCCCACGCGTCAAGCGAGAAAGGGCTATCCACGCTAATGGCCACAACCTGGGTGTCGTCATTCTGCAACGTATTGATATTGTCTCGAACCGAGCACAATTCCTTCGTTCAACCACTGGTAAAGGCAAAGGGAACAAAAAGGAGGACGGTATTCTTCTTCCCCTTTGCCTCGCCGAGTGCAAAATCCTGCATCTTATTAGTCTTGAGGGTAAAATCCGGGGCTGTTTGGCCGACCTGAATGCTCATGCTGCTCCTCCTCCATACTGTGTGAATTGAGAACCGTTTCTGTGTTTTCGACTTTCCTTGACTCGCTTTCCTCTTCTGCGACCAACGCGATACTGGAGACGTATCCATCCGCACCAACGTTAAAGAGTTTGACGCCTTGGGTATTCCTGCCAATCACCCGCAACTCAGCGACCCGAAGCCGTATTATCTTGCCGCTATCCGTCACGAGCATCAAGCCATCGTCCTCTTTTACCTGCCGAACACCACAGACCTCTCCGGTCTTGTCCGTGGTGCGCATCGTACTGATTCCTTTCCCCCCACGCGCCTGTAGCCGATAGTCCTCTATCCGGCTCCGCTTCCCATACCCTTGGGACGACACAGTGAGAAGCGTAGCTTCTTGATTGAGGATTTCAAGAGAGACAACCTCGTCCTCTTCTTCCAGGGTAATCCCGCGAACGCCAGATGTGCCGCGTCCCGTTGCGCGGACTTCTTCTTCTGCAAATCTAATCGCTTTTCCGTTTCTCGTCGAAAGGAGGATCTCTTGTTTACCGTCCGTGAGTTGGACGCCGATAACCTCGTCTTCGTCCCCAAGAGTAATGGCGATGATTCCGCCGCGTCGAGGATTGGCATACGCCATCAGTTTCGTTTTCTTGACTTGTCCCTTGCGGGTCGCAAAGACAATAAAACCGTCGTCTTGGAATTCTCGGATAGGGAGAAAGGCTGAAATTTTCTCTCCTTCTTGCAACGGCAGAAGATTGACGATGGCTTTTCCCTTTGCCATGCGGCTGCCTTGAGGAATTTCATGGACTTTCACCCAGTACACTTTGCCGATTGAGGAAAAAAATAACAGGAAGGCATGGGTAGAAGAGATAAAAAGATGCTCAACAAAGTCCTCCTCTCGGGTTGTTGCGCCAACAACCCCTTTTCCTCCCCGACGCTGAGAGCGGTATTCGGTCAATGGGTTTCTCTTGATGTAGCCGGCGTGGGATATGGTGACCACGACATCTTCTTCAGCAATCAAATCTTCGTCCGAGAGATCTGCGCTGTCGGGCAGGAGCTCTGTCCGCCGCTCGTCGGAAAACCGGCTCCGCAGATCGCTCAGCTCTTCTTTGATCACGCCGTCGATCTTCTCCGGACTGGCTAAAATCCTTTGCAGGGAAGCAATAACACTGAGCGTTTCACTGTGCTCGGAGAGAATTTTTCCCTGTTCCAGCTGGGTGAGTCGCTGCAAGCGCATATCAAGAATAGCCTGTGCCTGCGTCTCAGTTAGCGAAAATCGATCCATAAGGGCTTGCCGGACGCTCGCCGGGTTCTGCCCGTGGCGAATGACGTGGAGCACGGGGTCCAGGTTGTCCAGCGCGATTTTGAGCCCTTCAAGCAAGTGGAGGCGGTCGTTGGCTTTCTGAAGATCAAAAGCAGTCCGGCGTCGGACAACCTCCCGGCGATGTTCAAGAAAGTGCAGGAGGGTGTCTTTGAGCGTCAGGAGGCGAGGGCGGCCATCGACGATGGCCAGAAGAATGACCCCAAATGAATCCTGAAGAGGGGTCATTTTATACAGCTGGTTGAGAACGACGTGTGGGACCACATCTCTTTTCAACTCGATAACGATGCGCATGCCATCCCTGTCGGACTCGTCACGCAGGTCGGAGATCCCGGTAATACGCTTCTCATTCACCAGATCGGCAATACGCTCAATCAAACGAGCCTTGTTCACCTGGTACGGGATCTCATGCGCAATGATGCGACTTTTTCCGGTCTTCTCATCTTCTTCTATGGATGTCCGGGCCCGCATCAGAACGATACCCCGCCCGGTTTCATAAGCACTCCGTACTCCGGCGCGTCCGTGGATATACGCTCCAGTAGGAAAGTCTGGACCGGGGATGTACTCCATGAGGTCCATGTTGCCGAGGTCCATGTTCTCGATCAGAGCCAGGAGGGCATCAATCACTTCGCCCAGGTTGTGAGGGGGGATATTGGTTGACATCCCCACCGCAATACCAGATGAGCCGTTAACCAGCAGGTTCGGAAATTTACTTGGGAGAACGGCTGGTTCGTGGCTGGTATCGTCATAGTTCGGTATGAAATTGATCGTCTCTCGGTCAATGTCGGCAAGCATTTCCGCAGTGATTCGGGTCATGCGGACTTCGGTATACCGCATGGCGGCTGGAGGATCGCCGTCAACCGAACCGAAGTTTCCTTGGCCGTCAATGAGCGGATAGCGCAACGAAAAATCCTGCGCCATGCGGACAAGCGTGTCGTAGACGGCCGAATCTCCGTGCGGGTGGTATTTACCGATCACGTCACCCACAACACGGGCGGATTTCTTATAGGGACGATTCCATTCATTCCCGAGGTCGTGCATGGCGTACAGAACGCGCCGATGGACAGGCTTCAATCCGTCACGGACGTCGGGCAGGGCGCGACCAATAATCACACTCATGGCGTAGTCCATATAGGACTGCCGCATTTCTTGCTCAATATTGACAGAGGGAAGGGGGCGGGAGTCTGGATAGTCTTCCATACAAAGGAGATTCCTTTTTGGTGACAACAGAGGGCGTAGTAGGATTAGATGTCAATATTCTTGGCGGAGAGTGCGTTCTCGGAGATGAATTTTCGTCTCGGCTCCACTTCATCTCCCATGAGCGTAGAAAAGATCTCGTCAGCCTCGTAGGCATCCTCAACCCTGACCTGCAAGAGCGTCCGTGTTTCCGGGTTCATTGTTGTTTCCCAGAGCTGCTCAGGATTCATCTCCCCAAGGCCCTTATAGCGCTGAATATCAACCCCCTTTCTGGAACGCGCGAGGATTGCATCAAGAACTTCCTCCCGACTTCCCAGGGTGAGAGAAGTATCCTTCGCAGAGAAAGTGAAAGGGGCCGGGCCAATATTCTCAAGCGCATTCAATAGTCTTGTCACTTCCACGGCCTCTGCTGACTCAATAAAGTCTCGGTCAAAGACAACCCTTTGCCCGGAGCCGTTCAGCCCCTGGATCACGATAATTTTATACCCGCCCAGCTTTCTGTCTTCCTCTATAGAAAAGGCGATAGGGTCGCGATCTGTCAATTCTTTTTCGACCGTAGGGAGTGCGGACTCAAGAAGGGTACGACTGCTGAAGGCAGTCGGAGAGAGGTTTGGATGAGAGAGGAGAGAACAGACAATATTCCGGTCTCTTCCTCTCCGTTCAACCAGATCAAGAATGCCGTTCAGACGGAGGGAGTTCTTGACCCATGTTTTCAGATGTTCCCCCTCAAGTTCCCCCACCAGGACATGTTCGACACCTAGATCGACCAGAAAATCGTTGAGCTCGGCGTCATCTTTCAGGTAGTGATCGGTTTTTCCCTTTCTGACCTTATAGAGGGGAGGCTGAGCAATGCACAAATACCCCTCCTCGATAATGCCGGGGAGCTGACGATATAAGAACGTCAGCAGTAAAGTACGGATATGGGAACCGTCAACATCAGCGTCTGTCATAATGATGATCTTATGGTAGCGCAGTTTGGAGAGGTCCGTTTCTTCCTTCCCGACTCCAGCTCCCAGAGCGGATATCAGCAGACGGATTTCCTGGGATGAAAGCATTTTGTCGAAGCGTGCTTTTTCGACATTCAGAATTTTCCCCCGCAGAGGCAGAATAGCCTGCGTCCGCCTGTCTCGGCCTTGCTTTGCCGACCCTCCGGCAGAATCCCCCTCAACCAGAAAAATTTCACTTTTTTCCGGGTTGCGCTCCTGACAGTCGGCCAGTTTCCCAGGGAGAGAGCCGGAGTCGAGTGCTCCCTTCCGCCGTGTGAGTTCACGTGCCTTTCGAGCCGCCTCACGAGCTCGTGAGGCATCAACACTCTTATGGGCTATCTTTTTAGCCTCGGCCGGATGTTCCTCAAGGTAGACCCCAAGCTTTTCGTTCATCAACGATTCGACAAACCCTTTGACCTCACTATTGCCAAGCTTGGTCTTTGTCTGTCCTTCAAATTGAGGTTCTTGAACTTTCACGCTGATAATCGCGGTCAGACCCTCCCGAATATCCTCTCCTTGAATGCTTTCCTGGTCCTTCTTGAGAAGACCGAGTGACCCAACGTAGGAATTAATGGTCCTGGTCAGAGCCGCCTTGAGGCCGACGAGATGCGTTCCCCCTTCTATCGTGTTGATATTGTTGGCAAATGAATAAATACTTTCGACATATCCCTCGTTCCACTGGAGAGCGATTTCAGCTGTGGTTCCGCCTCTTTCTCCATTAAAATAGATAACCTCGCTGTGCAGCGGTGTTTTTGCACGGCCAAGGTGCTCAACAAAAGAAACGATCCCCCCTTCATAGAAGAAGTCGTGACGTTTATCCGTCTCCCTTTCATCAACAATAGAAATGTGGAGACCTGGGTTAAGGAAGGCGAGTTCACGAAGCCGCCTTGAGAGGATGTCGAAGCTAAAAGCTCTCTCACCAAAAACCTGAGTGTCTGGCGTAAAAACAACTTTTGTTCCACTCCCCTCAGTCTGTCCAATCTCTTTCAACTCGTTGTCGGGCTGACCTCGATGGTAACGTTGAAAGTGTATTTTCCCAGCTCTCTTGATCTCGATTTCAAGGATCTCAGAGAGCGCGTTGACGACAGAAACACCGACACCGTGCAGCCCTCCGGAGACTCGATAGGCTGCTTTATCGAATTTTCCGCCGGCGTGGAGCTTGGTAAGGACGACCTGAGCGGCTGAAATACCCTCGGTCGGATGATTTTCCGTTGGAATGCCCCGGCCGTTATCGACGACGGAGACATGTCCTTCAGCGTGGATGGTTACAATAACGTGAGTGCAGTAGCCGGCGAGTGCTTCATCGACAGAATTGTCGACAACTTCAAAGACGAGATGGTGAAATCCTCTCTCTGCGGTATCACCTATATACATTCCCGGCCTCTTGCGGACAGCTTCGAGACCTTCGAGTACCTTTATTTGTCCTGCCCCATAGTCTTGTTCGAGCATGTACTTCCCAAAGGAGGCAGGTAGGTTTAAAGATTCTTCACACCCCCCCTCTTTTCTTTATCAAAGCTTAGCATTTTCTTTACGTTACGTAAACCACGAGCTTAAGTAAAACATCTTTCTATTAATTTATTTTCATAGGCATTATGACATAGGAAAATTCATCACTCTCCTTTTGCTGAAGGAGTCCAGGACTCATCTCATCTTTAAGAAAAAGGACGACAGAATCCCCTTCATTCATAACATTCAATGCCTCGGTCAGATATCTTCCATTAAACCCAATTGATAATCCATCTCCAGCGTATGAGGCTGCAATCTCCTCTGTTCCCTCGCCCACATCCGGAGTGTTGACGGAAACCTCTATCTTGTCTTTTTCAAACTGTAATTTTATCCCCCGAGAGCGTTCTGTTGTGAGAATCAAAATACGACGGAGAGCGCTGAGGAGCTCATCTCGGGGAAACTCAATACGGTGCGTATGCTCTTTTGGAACAACTTGCTGGTAGTCAGGAAAGTCTCCCTCAATCAGACGCATAAAGAGTTCGGTTGTCTCCTTCTTCAGGTTGACGACCGAATCCTTGACCGAAACGTCTATGGTTCCCTCGCTCCGCTCAAGGAGTTTCCGGGTTTCAACCAATCCCTTTTTCGGAAGTATGACGCTCGGCCAATCAGGCAAGGAAGGAGCATCGATTCCTCGCTCTATGAGAGACAGGCGATGTCCATCGCTGGCAACCATACGCACCTTCCCATCTTTCTGGGTCTCGAGATAGACACCGCTGAGATTCAGTCGTGTCTCGTCAGGTGAGGTTGCAAAGAGAGTTTTCTCGATCATCTCCCGCAGGGTCGATCCGGGCAAAGAGATGAATTGGTCAGAAGAAGAGGGGGATTCCTCCTGCTTCTCTTTTTGTCCTGTTATTGTGGGGAATTCCTTAGGGTCCAGACTTGCGATTCTGAAGCGGGACTTTCCGCTGTTAACATCTACCCATCCATTGCCACTTGAGCGTAAACGGATATGACCGGATGGCAGCTCACGAATGATCTCATACAACTTTCTTGCATCTGCAGTCATCGACCCTGACGCCTTCACCTCAGCCTGACACTGCTGACGGATCCCAATTTCGAGATCTGTTGCTCCAAGAGAAATAACACCTTCCTCTCCTGTAGAGTCTGATTCGATAAGAACATGGGAGAGCATAGGGAGGGAGGAGCGTCTCTCAACAACACCTTGGACTAGATACAAACACTGAAGGAGGTCTTCCTTACCGACGCTGAACTCCATGTCCTCCTCCTTTCTCTAATTACTACTACTTATTCTTTATATTTATATATAAATAGATAATAGTAGTAGTAGGGCCTGTGGATATGTGGATAAGTGGGTTAAGTATTTGTTTATAATAGAAAAGTTATCCACAGGGGGGTGTGGATAACTTCAGTAAACCTGTGGATAACTTTTTTCGTCTCCTTATCCGGCTGCTCGCCACTACGAGTTATCCACAGGTTATCCACAGGTTATCCACAGGTTATCCACAGGGCGAGGAACCTACTCATAAATCATGATCTCTATTCTATTGATGATATCGCGAAGCTCTTCGTCTTTTTTGGACCGATTTTCAATTGTATGACAGGCATGCAGAACCGTTGTGTGATCTTTTCCTCCAAATCGCATTCCAATCATTGGGTAGGAGGCGCCGGCAAGCTTGCGGCAGAGAAACATGCTAACCTGCCTTGGAAACGAAACCATCTTTGTCCTTTTCTTTGAAGTTATATCGGCAACGCTGACGCCAAAATATTTACTCACCGTTCTCTGTATGGTCTCGATCGAGACTTTCTTTTCCTGGTCTGTGACTAAATTCTTGAGGACCTGTTGGGCAAAGTTGACAGTGATATCAGCCTGATTCAAGGCGGCCATCGCTCCTAATCGTGTCAGGCCGCCCTCAAGCTCCCGGACGTTTGAGGTCACATTAGAAGCAATGAAAAGGGCAACATCGTCGGGAAGGGGAATACGTTTTGCGCGTGATTTTTTTTGTAGAATCGCTACCCGAGTCTCAAGGTCGGGCGGCTGGATATCGGCGATCAATCCCCATTCGAAACGGTTTCGCAACCGCTCTTCTAGTCCGCCTATCTCATTTGGGAACTTATCCGACGTTAAGATAATCTGCTTGCTCGACTCATGGAGGGAATTAAAGGTGTGAAAAAATTCTTCTTGTGTCCGTTCGCGACCAGACAGAAACTGCACATCATCGAGAATAAGAACATCCGCGCGACGGAATCTGTTTTTGAATTCCGTCATTCGATTCTTTCGTAAATGAGCAATCAATTCATTGGTAAAAGACTCTGAGGACAGATAGACAATATTGTCCTTTCCTTGTTTTCCCGATGTTTCGTGTCCAATGGCATTAATGAGATGCGTCTTTCCTAACCCAACCCCCCCATAGATGAATAATGGATTATAGCTCTTCCCTGGGTGTTTGCTGACCGCTTTGGCCGCGGCATGAGCAAACTGATTGCCGCCACCGACAACAAAGGAGGAGAAGGTGTAATTCTGAATAAGCCCGTCTTTTTTCCCCTTCCCTTTTCCCTGGGCTGTTTGTTCTCTCTCTTCTTCCGGAAAGAGTTCTCCTTGTGGTTTTTCCCGTACATGCAAGACGAGGTGCGTTGGCTGACCAAGAGCCTCGGTAAATGCATTTTCCAGGGGGCCGACGAGGTTGCTGAGTAGCCAATCCTTAAAAAGCGCGCTCGGGACTTCGAGGTGGAATGCCTCGTCTTGGAGCCCAAGGGGCCGAATCGGCTTCAGCCAGGTTTCACTATTCGTCCTTCCTACTTGTCCTTCAACAATCCCCAACACTCTTTCCCACACCCGATGCATGCCGCGTCCTTCCACCACTCAACAAAAGTTGTCCACAGGTGTGGATAACTCGATAACTTCCTTTTTAGACTGAGGAAATACCTGTCGTCTGACGAAGTTATCCACACACATTTGTCTTTCTGTCTCGCCTTCTGCCCCAGGAAAATCCCGTTCACCGACTGCGTCGTCAGAGAGGCAAGAAAAAGACCCATGTCTATCCGAATCAATGTGCCGCTTAAAATTTATGAGGCCAGAGAGGATAGCGTCACTGCGTATTAAACTTTTTTCCTATAGAATGCAAGGAAAAGAGCAACAGTTTTCCAAAGCAATGAATATCACTGGAAAAAATTGAAGCCGTAACATAAAGTGATATTAAAAAAAGAGTAGACCTGAAAAATTAGGTTCGTATCTATTTATTTTTCTTATCATTTCTGAAAACGCAGGCAATAGAAATACGCAGAATTAAGTCACACATTGTTACCGATTCTTATAAGAGAACCCAAGGAGAGTGAGAATATTCTCATAATTCCGGTCCGTTCAGACGCCCCTTCTGAGAAGAATTCTTTTGGCTTGACTCTCTTGTGGGTGGGTGGTAGCAGGGGAAATCTTCACAACCGGGACGTGGGTAGACCAGATGTCAACATCGCAAAAACTCTTTCACGAGGCGCAAAAATATATTCCAGGGGGCGTGAACAGTCCGGTCCGTGCGTGGCGGGCTGTTGGTGGTGATCCTCTTTTTATCAGCCGCGGGAAAGGATGTCGCGTTACTGATGCGGATGGACGCGAGTATATAGACTATGTCAGCTCATGGGGACCGTTAATAGCCGGCCATGCGCATCCGCAGGTTGTCGGTGCACTTGAGCGGGTGGTGAAGAACGGGACCAGTTTCGGTGCCCCAACGGCAAAAGAGATTGAACTGGCAAAAACGCTTACACAGACCATTCCGTCAATAGAGAAGGTCCGCCTGACCTCCTCGGGCACAGAAGCGACCATGACCGCCCTGCGTCTCGCCCGTGGCTATACAGGCCGGGCGAAGATCATCAAGTTCTCCGGTTGCTATCACGGTCATACGGATGCGCTTCTGGTGAGAGCTGGGTCTGGAGCGCTGACGTTTAGTACCCCGGACAGTCAAGGTGTTCCCGAGGCCTTTAGCAGTATGACACTTGTGGCTGAATACAACAGTCTCTCCAGCGTCCGCGCCTACCTGGAGGCCGACCCGGAAGGGGTGGCCGCCGTTATACTGGAGCCTGTTCCTGGAAACATGGGCCTCGTACCGCCCGAGCAAGGCTTTCTTGAGGGCCTCCGGGAACTCACCCGAGAGTTCGGAGTCGTGCTCATCTTTGACGAGGTGATGACTGGCTGCCGTCTCGCTCGTGGTGGAGCACAAGAAATCTACCACATCGACCCAGATCTCACCTGCCTCGGGAAAGTCGTGGGTGGTGGCCTGCCGCTGGCCGCGGTCGGCGGAAAAGCGGCGATAATGGACGCGCTTGCTCCATTGGGGGGCGTCTACCAAGCTGGGACGCTGTCCGGAAATCCGTTGGCTGTGACCGCCGGCATTGAAACCTTAAAGCTTGCTCACGCCGCTGGAGCCTATGAGCGGCTGAATATGCTCGGAGATATGCTGGCCGAGGGATTACGCACTGTCATTCGTGAGACTGACCTAAAAGCCTGTGTGAACCAAATGGGCTCGATGTTCACCATCTTCTTTGGGGTAGACGAGGTCCGTGACTACGACTCAGCGACCCAGAGCGACACCACAATGTTCGCTAGCTACTTTCGCGGGATGAGTGAGCAGGGCATATACCTGCCTCCCTCTCAATTTGAATCCGCCTTTATTTCCCTGGCGCACGGCGAGGACGACATCCAGGAAACCCTCCGGGCAGCGGGGACGGTACTGAAGAACCTCGGAAGCTGAGGAAAAATGGCTCGGGAGAGTCCACAAAGAGGAAACGTGTCCTCCAATCATACAAAAAAGCCAGATGCTTTTCCTCTTTTCGTCACCTATGGAAAGTATGGGGCGCTTGGGTTCGAGTTCGCCGGAGCCATTGTCGCCGGTCTCTTGATTGGAAACTATGCAGACACTCAGTTTGGCACAGCGCCCCTGCTGATGGTCATCGGGGTGATCGTTGGTATGTCAGGAGCGATATATCGTCTGATCATCGTACTCCAGCGCCTCTCTGCCCGTGAAAAAGCCGCAAAAGACAATTGAGAGAATAGAAGTCCTGAACCTTGCCTTAGTTGGGACTGGTGCCACTATAGGCTGGATAACAGAAATTATTCATGTGCCCAGCTTTGTACTTGGCGGTGGAGTGATGCAGGCCAACTTCTGGCTGCTCAAAAAAGTTGTCCGCTCCGCACTCACTTCCGTCGATTCACAGGATCCACGGAAATCCAATATGAACAGAAAGATCCGTGTCGCGCTGTGGCTGACTGCCAAAGCGGGATTGTACGTTTTGCTGTTAAGCGCGGTTTTCGTTCGGTATCCCATCGACGCCAAGAGTTTTGTCGCCGGGGTCCCTTTACTGCTTATTGCCTGCATGATAGTCGGCCTGAACAGATCGAAAGACCAGTCTGAACATCCCTTTATCCCACGCTAACCAGTCTAAAGGACGAGTATTGGCGAGCATACTGAATGGGAGTGTATTGAACCGAATCTATGGAACACCATATCTTTCTCTGGGTCGAACATATTCCTGGGCTCAGCCTTCTCCCCGGTCATATCGCTACCTCCCTTATTGTCTCTGTCGCTCTTATTCTCTTTGCCTATATGGCAAAGAGGCAGTTGGCCGCTGCAGATGATGTGGCTGTCCCTGATGACTCGCTGACCTGTCGGAACATGGCCGAACTCCTCACTCAGGGCATCTCTGATATGGCCGAGGGCGTTTTGGGTGACCGGGCACAGAAATACGTCCACCTCTATGGCAGTTTCTTCCTCTTTATTCTGATTGCAAACCTCTCCGGGCTGTTGCCTGGATTCTCTCCCCCAACCAGCAATTTCAACGTGACGCTCGCCTTAGGCGCTCTCTCCTTTGTCGCGTATAATTTCTATGCGTTCCAAGAACAGGGTCTGGCCTATTTGAAGCATTTTGTCGGACCGATCTGGTGGCTGGGCATTTTGATGGTCCCGCTGGAACTCATTGATAATTTTGTCCGGCCCTTCTCTCTTTCCCTGCGGCTTTTTGGCAATATGACGGGCGACCACGTTGTTTTAGAGATATTTACGGACCTGACGAAAGTTGTAATTCCGGTCGTCTTTTACGCGCTTGGGGCTTTTGTCTCTCTCGTACAAGCGTTTGTTTTTACCCTGCTCAGCATGGTGTACGTCTCCTTGGCCGTTGCCCATGATGAGCATCACTGAGGGAGAGAAAAGAGAAACAGTCTAATAAACCCATTGTCCAGGTGGCGGAGAGGGTATGAAGCGGTGAGGAGGATAAGAGGAGGCTGACCCTACACTGTGCCATTGGGACATGAAAGGAGTAGGACGTATGAAGAAAGTATGTGTAACTGGTGTGCTGGCGGTCTGTATGATGCTGCTCACCGCCGGAGCTGCCCTGGCGGCTGACGGAGACGGCGATTCCTCAAGAGGAATGATCGCGCTCGCGGCTGGCCTCGGCATCGGTATCGCTGCCGTGGGTGCTGGCTTGGGTCAGGGCCGCGCAGTGGCTGCCGCCATGGAGTCTATCGGTCGGAACCCAAACTCGGCTGATCGCATCCAGACCCCGATGATCATCGGTATTGCTTTCATCGAGGCGCTGGCTATTTATGCGCTGGTTATCGCGTTTACGCTATCTGGAAGCGTGTAATAGCGCAGTTCAGAAGAAGAAAAGGGCGCCGTCATACACGGCGCCCTTTTTATTACAAGAGCTGCTGTCCAAGCCGGACAATCGAAAAGACGGCAAAAATAATATAAAAACAGCTGATTCCGACAAGAAGAGCGGTTTTCGCCGGACCGGGCCGGAGCGCCGGTGGAAGCAGCTTTCGATTGATCACCAGAGTCAACGGCGTATAGACGGCCATCGCAATCCCACCAAAAAACGCCGACCCCATCAAAAAAAGGATGGGCGGCAGGCTTTCATACACGTAGGTCAAGAACGTCCCGAGTACGATCCAACCCACGGCGATGACGCCGTACCACCAACTCAGCGGCTTCTGTTGCGCCCAGGCATAGTTGGTATGCAGAATATCCGCGCCTGTCCGGGCGACTCCGTCGATAAGCGTCAGTTGGGTACTGAACAGACACGCGATCCCAACCAAAAGAAAAAGAATTTTTCCGAGCCCTCCCCCCACGCTGCCTAAAATCTCGGCTTCCTCCCAGACCAGCATCTCCTGGCTCGGCACGATGCCCTGCGGATGTAGCACCGCCAGCGCACCAAAGATAAACAAGAGCATGGTGAACGTGTTGAGGAGCCAGAAAAGGAGCATTTGGTCCACGGACAAATGTCTGAACCATGTCCGCCAGCGCGCTAGGTTCGACTCGGTCTCGTCAATCTGAAACGCCCGGTCTGAAACAACCTCCTCCTGCGCTCGGAGTGGATTCACCACCTGGGGCATCAGCGCTCCCATGCCCCAGCCTTTGTCGCGGATATAGAACGAGAAAAAAAGATTCGCCGTCCCCCCGGCTCCGGCAAAAACAACCGAAGAGAACAGAATATAGGTCGGCATGTCCGGATGCTTGAATGGAAAGTTCAGCATCCCGTGTCCCAGCGTTGCCCAGGTTTCCGCATTGCCAACGACACAGGCCACCAGAATCAGGCCGACCGTTACCAAAACGACTAGCAATTCCGTTGTTTTCTCAACCGAGGCATAAACGCGCTTAGGACCGAATAGGACAAAGGCAACACCGGTAAAGGTAATGGCCGTCCAGACCCACGGCTCCCCCCAGCCCTGGGGACCGACCATGAGCGCCTTGAGCGCCCCGCCGCAGGCCCGCGCCCATCCTGGAAGAATCCAGCCCAGGATGTTGAGCAGAATAAAGATCCAGGCAAAGTGGCGCGAGATGCGGCTGAATCCGGCGTAAATACTTTCTCCTGTCGCTAAGGTATAGCGACCAATCTCGCAATTAATCCAGAATTGAAGAAAAATGCCGAGCAGCGCCGCCCAGGTCATACCGGCGCCAAATTGCGCGGTATTCCGCGGCCAGACAATCAGCTCACCCGCGCCGATTGAGAGTCCGACCAGGACAGCCCCAGGCCCTGCGAGCTTCCAGAAGCCGTGCCCTTTTGGAGGAAGGTCCGCGGTTTTGAAGGCTGTGGGCATCAGTGTACTGTATCAAGACGGGCGTACGGAACTACACATACCCCTTCTGATACAGATACTCCGCCGTCAGGACTGCCCCCTTGGCCGCTCCCATCTTGGTATTGTGGCTGACAAGAAGATATTTCACGGCATTCTCAAGCGTCTGATCTTCCCGTAGCCGACCAACGGACGTGGCCATACCGTCTTCTGCATCACGGTCCAAGCGTGGCTGGGGTCGAAACGGGTCATCGTGCACGATGATCATATGCTGCGGAGAAGAGGGCAGGCCCAGCTCGATGAACTCTTTGCCAAACCCGACCATCGCCGCCCGGACATCCTCAACCGAGCAGGGGGTATCCATGGAGACCAGCAGCGCCTCGGTATGGCCTTCAAGAACCGGGACGCGAGTACACGTCGCGCTCACCAGAAAGGTGGCTGGGACAATAGCTCCATCCTCGAAGCGACCAAAAATCTTATGCCCTTCCTTTTCGACCTTCTCCTCTTCGCCGGCAATGAACGGAATGACGTTGTCTATGGTGTCCATTCCGATTACACCCGGCGAGCGTCCGGCTCCGGACAGCCCCTGCATGGAGGTCATGATGACTTTTCTCAGACCGAATTGATCAAACAGCGGTCGGAGGGTAATCGCCAGCCCGATCGTGGTGCAATTGGGCTGCGTGACGATATAGCCTTGCCAGTCACGATTTTTCTTTTGCGTATCAATCTGGGCGATATGATCCATATTGATGCCCGGAATAAGCAGGGGAACGTCCGCTTCTTGTCGGAACGCCGAGGCCGTACTGACCACCGGGGTCGTTTTGGCATACACCGGTTCCAGTTCCCGTGCCGGTCCTGATTCGACGGCCGTAAAAACGAGATCAATCCCGCCCAGGTCCAGAGACGAGGCTTCGTGGACCGGAAGCGGCAGCATGGACTGCGGGGGCTCTTCCTCGCACCACCATCTCCGTGCCCCGGTTTTGGGATCGCGGATAGCCTCTGCATAGCTTTTACCCGCTGAGCGCTCTGACGCAGCCAGCAAAGCAACCTCAAACCAAGGGTGGTCCTGGAGCGCAACGAGGAATTGCTGACCCGCAATCCCGGTTGCTCCAACAACGGCGGCACGCTTTTTCATAGCGGGTAAAACAACGCGAGAGCGGACCAATTGTCAACACCCCGCCTCGTTCGCTGTTGACTTCTCCGGCATAAGCACGCAGACTTCCTGCTGACGCTTGTCTTGGGAAAATCATATGGCACTTGAGTACTTTGAAGAGTATGAAGTCGGCGCGGAGTTCGAGACCAAGGCGCGCACGGTCACCGAAGCGGATATCGTTAACTTCGTGAACCTGTTCGGTTTTCACGAGCCCTTATTCATGGACATGGAGTTCGTCAAAAACAATAGCCTATTTGAAGGTCGGATCTCGCCCGGATCGTTTACCTTTGCCCTGGCTGAGGGCCTGACCGTGCAGTCAGGCATGGCCAAGGGCGGTATGGCCCTGCTCGGTATTGAAGCCATGAACATCCCGGCGCCCCTGCGCTGCGGAGATACCGTCCGGGTCAAAGTCCGCATTCTCGGGAAACGTGAGACCTCAAAGCCCGACCGTGGGGTCGTCACCTCGCTCACCCAGGTTCTCAATCAGGCTGATACGGTCCTCCTTGAGTATACCGTTAAACGCATGATCCGCCGTCGACCCGCATAGTCGAAGGGAACGAGGAAGGAATGCGCATGGATCAGAAAATTCTTGATCGCTTGTATGACATCGTTGGTCCTGATGGGGTGGTCGCACATAAGAGCGCGCGCTCGGTCTACGACTGCGATGGCTATACCTTGGAGAAGGCCGTCCCTGAGATTGTTGTCCTGCCTCACTCGACGGAAGAAGTGGCGGCGGTCGTTAAATTTCTCAACAAGGAAAAGATCGCCTTTGTCCCGCGCGGAGCCGGGACCGGCCTCAGTGGGGGCTGCCTGCCGGTCGAAGCGCCGGTCATGATCGGGACCAGCCGCCTCAACAAGATTGTCCATATCGACCTGCTCAATCGCCATGTCGTGGCCCAGTCCGGCGTGGTGAATTTGTGGGTGAGTAATGCGGTGAAAGAGCAGGGCTTTCAGTACGCCCCCGATCCGTCCAGCCAGCAGGCGTGCACCATCGGCGGCAACATAGCGGAAAATGCCGGCGGGCCGCATACGCTCAAATACGGCGTGACCACTAACCACGTGCTCGGGTTGGAAGTTGTCCTGCCAGACGGAGAAATCGTCACCGTCGGCGGGACGGTCGAGGACGTTCCCGGCTATGACTTACGGGGGATTACCATCGGCGCGGAAGGCACGTTCGGGATTGTGACCCAGGCCGCCCTCAAACTCACCCGTCAGCCGCAGGCCTACCGCACATTTCTGGCGGTGTTTGAGTCGGTCCACCACGCCACCCAAACCGTCTCCGGCATTATTGCTTCGGGCATTGTTCCGGCGGCCCTGGAAATGATGGATACGCTTATTATCCAAGCGATCGAAGAGGCCTTTCATTTTGGCTTCCCAACCGACGCCGGAGCGGTTTTGATTATTGAGATTGATGGTCTCGCCGCCAGCCTTGATCCCCAAACTGAACGGATTCAGGCGATCTGCAAACATAATAAGGCCCGTGAGGTCCGGATCGCGCGAGATGACGCGGAGCGGATGGCGCTCTGGAAGAGTCGCAAGCGTGCCTTTGGCGCCATTGGCCGCTTATCTCCAAACTATTGCACCCAGGATGGTGTTGTCCCGCGGACCAAGGTTCCAGACATTTTGCAGCGGATTACTGAGGTTTCAGAAAAATATCAACTGCGGATTGCCAATGTGTTTCATGCCGGGGACGGCAACATCCACCCGATTCTGATGTACGACGAGCGCAATGCGGATGAAACCCGGCGTGTGGTCCAAGCCGGGAAGGAAATCTTGAACGCCTGTGTAGACTTGGGGGGCAGTCTGACTGGCGAGCACGGTATTGGCGTCGAAAAGATGAGCCAGATGCCGCTCATCTTCAGCCCCGAAGATCTGATGGTTATGACCCAGCTCCGGTCCGTTTTTAATCCGGACAATCTGTGTAATCCCAATAAAATTATCCCGACACCGGGTGGCTGTATTGACGTGACGACGCCCCGCCGCCAGGTCCCGCTCTAGCCCGCTATAGAGAGTATTGGAGAGAAAGCCAGACGATGACGCAGGCCGCAGGTCGTCCGCCATCCTCCCAGTTCATCATCGACGGGCAGGCACCCGAGACGGTGGTCTATCCCGCGTCGGTTGACGAAGTCTCCCGCCTGCTGAAAGAGGCGAATGAACACGACCGCGCCATCAGCCCGGTGGGGCACGGCGCGTTTCTGCATGTGGGTGGCGTACCGAAACGATACCAGCAGGCACTGTGTACGACGGAGCTCAGCGCGGTTGTCAACTACCAGCCGACCGATATGACCATTACTGTCGGGGCCGGCCTGGACCTGGCACAACTCCAGGCTATTCTCGGAGAAAACGGCCAATGGCTGCCGCTTGACCCGCCGTGTCCGGAGCGGGCGACGGTCGGCGGAGTCATTGCCGCTAATCTCAATGGTCCCGCCCGATTCTCTCAAGGCACCGTCCGCGATTTTCTGATCGGCATAAAAGTCGTTCGCGCGGATGGGACGCTGATTAAGGGCGGCGGGCAAGTCGTGAAAAACGTGGCCGGCTATGACCTGCCGAAGCTCTACTGCGGGTCGTTTGGGACGCTCGGCGTTATCGTTGAGGCGACCTTTATGATCCGGCCTCGACCCGAAGCCCAAACAACGTTCGCCTTAGCCTTCTCCTCGGCTGAAAAGGCGGGCGAAGCCGCGCTGAAATTGACCGGTTCGGACATGCAGCCCTTTTTCCTGGAACTGGCCAATTTTTCTCCGTTCCCGTCTTTCGGAGACCAAAGCGGGGACGAGGGGGTCTATCGTCTCTTCGTCGGCTTTGCCGGGATGCAGGAGGAAATCGATGATCAGCGGAGCCACCTGCGGGATGTCCTTGGAGATGACGCCGGTGGCATTGAGGAGTTGAGTGTCGACGAGGCGCAGACGCTCGCTCAGGCCCTGCGGGATTTCCCGGTGTCCGGCCCGGCGGCGCTGCGGTGTAAAGTCAGCCTTCAGCCCACCCAGTTGGCGACGTTCTGTGCCGACCTGGCAGCCGAAGCCCGGCGCCGCCACGCTCCGGCCCGTTTCCTGGCCCGGGCCGGGAACGGCATCCTGTATACGGCTTTTGGAGGAGAGGCCGTCCCCGACGACCAACTCTTGGCTCTTGTTGACTGGATACGCGTCCACGCAACCAGCAACAACGGTTTTGCCGTCGTGGAAGAGATTCCACCGGCGCTCAAGGAACGGGCAAATGTCTGGGGCACCGTGGGCAAGGCGTTTCCGCTTATGCAGCGACTCAAAGAAACCCTGGACCCCAAGGGTATTTTGAACCCCGGTCGCTTTGTTGGCGGAATCTAGGAAAGGCGTTTGACGAAACGCACGTGATGAGGCGCAGCGCTCCCTATGGAAAACACCTCTTTTGTCGATCACGAAAAGTTTTTTGACTGCGTGCACTGTGGGTTGTGTCTGGCCTCATGTCCGACCTATGTCGAATTAGGCACGGAGATGGACTCCCCCCGGGGGCGCATCGTGATGTTGCGTGCTCTTCAAGAGGGGCATGCGCAGCTTGACGACGAGGTCGTTGGGCATCTTGATCTCTGCCTGGGGTGTCGGGCGTGTGAAACCGCCTGTCCGTCCGGGGTGCAATATGGAGCGCTCATCGAAGGCGCCCGGCCCTTTATTGAGGAGCACTATCGCCGGCCTATGCTGGAGCGCGGGAAGCGCTGGCTGATGAACAAGACCTTCCCCAACCCCTGGGGGGCACGGCTCTTTGCGCTATTCCTCAAAGTCGGTGCCGCCCTTGGCCTGGCGCGTTTTGCGCGCTCTGAAGCCATACCCACCACACTGCGCTATTGGTTCGGGCTCCTGCCGGAACGTGGCAGCGTCTCTTCCGCGTCACTCCTGGAGCACTACCCCGCCATTGGTGAAAAACGCCACACCGTTGCCGTGCTGTCGGGCTGCGTCATGTCTACGGTCTTTGGGGCGACCAACCTGTCCACGGTGAAGGTGCTGCGCCATAACGGCTGTGAAGTCCTCATTCCCAAGGCCCAGTCCTGCTGCGGTGCGCTCCTCCTGCATAACGGCGAGAAGCAGACGGCCCTGGCGCTGGCCAAACGGAATATCGATGTCTTCGACCAACTCGATCTGGATGCCCTTATCATTAATGCGGCTGGCTGCGGAGCGATGATGAAGGAGTACGGCGAGTTGTTCAAAGATGACCCTGCCTACCGAGACAAGGCGGCCCGCCTCACCGAAAAAATGAAGGATGTGGCCGAGTTTGTGGGCAGCCTAGAGCTCAGGCCACCGACCCGAGAAGTGCGAGCCAAGGCGACCTACCACGACGCCTGCCATTTGGCGCATGGCCAAGGAGTCCGCGAGCAACCCCGTGCTCTGCTGCGCGCTATTCCTGGGTTGGAGCTGACGAACTTACCCGAGTCAGACTGGTGCTGTGGCAGTGCCGGCACGTATAATCTGACACAACCGGAAATGGCGGCCCGGCTGCTGGAGCGTAAAGTCGGAAATATTCAGGCAACCGAAGCCGACGTTGTCGTGACCGGTAATCCTGGCTGTTTAATGCAGATACGGGCCGGATTACGGCAGAGTGGGCTGCCGATTACCGCCCTCCATACCATTGACCTGCTGGCAGAGGCCTACGCGGACGATCCGGGGACCGATTGATCATCATCAGGCGGACCCTAGGAAAGAGCCCGCAGCCTTTCTGGAAGATCATTCGGAGCGATGAAGACGAAAGCGCGCCCGGCTTTTGTCATGCCCAGCAGTTTTCGATCCACCAGATCAAGCAGGTCGGTCCGTGCCGTTTGGTAGGTTACTCCCTGGCTCTTCTCATGTGATGCGATCGTATAGCGCATACCTGGGTGGCGGAGCGCATGCCCGAGAAGATCGATCTGGCGGTGGTTGACCGCAGCGGAAGACTGGAGAAACTGTTCAGTCTTTTGAATCTCGTCCGCCTTCTTGTCAAGATAGGCGTATAATTCGTTGATGGCCCGCTGGATAACTCGAAGCTGGGCCAGAATAAAATACGTCAGGTCATTCTCATCTGTTTCCGTATAGAGGAAAGATCGGGCGTATTTTGCCGGTGCCTTTCGAATAATACTGGAAATCGAAAGGAACTCGAACATCCAAAACCCCTGTGAGAGGACAGACCAGTAGAAGAGTGCTCTTGCTGTTCTTCCATTTCCGTCAATAAAAGGGTGATCGTAGGCGAGCCAAAAATGGAGGACAATGGCCTTCAGTATTGGATGAAGAAAGGCTCCTGTCTGGGTTTGATTCGCAAAGTCAAACATCGCGGCCATTCGACTTGGAATGTGCTCGGCAGGTGGGGGCTCATGCACGATGGTGCCCTCACGCTCATAGACGACCGCGATTTGGTCACCGGGGGCTCTGAGGTAGTTCCTCTCGGCACCTTTCTCTAAGGTATCGCGGATTAGCGCTTCATGGATGGTGAAGAGCAGCTCACGAGTGAGTGGCTGATCTTTTAATTTATCTACCAGGCGAATTGCCCGGTAATTATTGAGTATCATCCGTTCGCTCTGATCAACGGGTGATCTCCCTGAGCGAATCATATCTTTTGCGATTTCGCGCGTCGTCGATGCGCCTTCAAGTTGGCTCGAAGTGATGGCCTCCTCTATGAAAGAACGCTCTATATAGCGGTCTCTCGTCTGCGGATTTGTAATCTGGTCGCGAGTGGGTATCCTGCTGCTCGCGGCCCGGTCGATCTCATACAACAGTTCCAGTACCGGATCAGCCAGGGAGTACGTGAATAGCTTCCCGTCCTTATCCTGTAGTAGAGGAACTGCCCTCCGTGTCTGGAAGCGGGCATATTTAATTCCTGCCCACCACTCTCTCGGAGAGAGTCCGTCTGGAGGTTGGAGTCTTTTGAGTGTTTCCCAGTGCCGATACTTGCCCTGCGGGGAGGCGGAAATTCCTTCCGCAAGAACTTCCACCAACCGCTTCATACGAGCCTTCTTGCCTGTCTTTGAGAGTATATCCTCCAGGGTTGGCGGAGTTGCAGGAAATTTCATCTTTCTAAATACTAATTCAATACTAATTATAAATAAATTAGTATTGAATTAGTGAATCGATCAAGTCGTACACATTCAACAGTCTACATAAATACTAACAGGAGAACAATTAGTATTTATGACGGAGGGGGGAAACGGGCCTATTTGGCGGGCCCATGGAGAGAAAGGCAGAGAAAGTATGCGGTTAATATCCGGTGAGAATCTTCTTTTCGTCAAAATCGTACAGGCGAAGACAATTCTTCCACATGATTTTGCGCTTGGAGTCCAGCCCGACCCCAGGTAGTTCAAGAAATTCCTTAATTCCGTTCGGGAAAGGACCGTCAGCATGAGGATAATCGACCGACATGACAATATTGTCGTCGCCGATTTTATCAACCGTGACCGCTAACAGCTCTTCATCGACATCCGTCCCAATAAAGCACTGGCGCTTAAAATACTCGCTTGGCTTGGCCGAGAGTTTGATTTCCTCGCCGCCGCCGTACTTCTCCCACTGATCGTCCAGACGGTCCAGCCACCACGGCAGCCAGCCACAATTGCCCTCCAGAAAACCGACCCGCAGGTCAGGAAAACGCTCAAGCACTCCACCTACGGTCATGGCGCCCATGGCCAGCATGAGTTCCATGGGAAAGGCGGACGAGTGATTCAGCGTGCGGAAATTCGGATGGTCTCTATACCGATTGGTCGCGTAATCTTTTGAGGCCCCACCGCTCGTTCCATGAAAAGCGAGGGGGACGTTCAGCCGGGCGACTTCTTTCCACAACACGTCACACTCGGGCGCGTTGAAATAGCGTCCGTTGCAGGGCATGGGCAGCAGAACGACGGCAACGTGGCCCTTGTCTTCTACGGCCCGGCGCGCCTCTGCCGCCGCCAGCTCAGGGTCGTGTAAGGAGACAATCGCGGCCGCTTTGAGACGCCTAGTGTCGGTCTGACAGTAATCGGCCAGCCAATCGTTAAACGCCGCGCAATAGGCCGTGGCATAGGCCGGCTCTAAATCATCAATGGAAACGACCATGTGCGCAAACGTGCGATAGACGATTCCGACATCAATACCTTCGGCGTCCATGGCCTCAAGCGTGGAAGCCGGCTCGTACTTTCGCTCGCGGACCGACTTGTAGATATGCTCGGTGGGTTTATCGAGATATTCCTGGGCTTTCACCACTTCGGCGGACTGTGCCCACGGCGGGATCATCTGTCCCTGTACCTCCCAGTGCGGAAAATTGGTCGGACTCCAGCCCAGGTAGCGAGGTTTCTTATCGCGGTATCGCTCGTCGAGGTATTTCTCATACACCTCGCCGTTTTCAATAACGTGGAGGTCGCTGTCCATCACATGAAAGCCTGATCGCATAGCACTTGATCCTCTTGGATATCTCTCAATCCATCACACAGCGTGGCAACGGTATCAGGCAGCCCACTACTGTACAATGCGCCGCAGCCCGTGCACCAGCCGCCGGCTCGCTTCGGCAGCTATCTCTTCGCCCAGCGCGCCGTAGGAGAGGCGCATATAGCAGCCGGTCGTGAGACCGAAGGCCGTACTGGGAATGACCGCGACGCGATGCTCTCGGATTAAGCGCTCAGCCAAAGTCATGGCATCCATATCTGTGCGCACCCGCAACAGAAAGTAGAACGCGCCGTCAGACCGCGGCAGGGTGATCAGCTCACCCAACTCGTTCAGTGCGTTGCGTATGATCCGGCGGGTCGCGGTCATCGTCCCGAGTTTTTCTCGACAGTAGGCTGAACCGACCTGCATCGCCGCGACCGCGGCATATTGCGACACGACCGGCGGACAGATCAGGATCGTATCCTGGGCCTTTTTGATCGCCGTATACAGGTGGTCCGGCGCGACCATCCAGCCGATACGCCAGCTCGCAAACCCGTAGGCTTTGGACAGCGAGTACAATGAGATCGTGTACTCGCCGCTGTCCGCGATGGACCCCGGCGAGAAATGGCGCGCGCCATCGTAGGTGAAATACTCATAGGCCTCGTCACTAATGTGATAGATGCCAGCCTCCCGACAGAGGGCATTGACCGCACGCAGGTCTGACTCTGCATACACCACACCCGCGGGGTTATTGGGTGACACGGTCACAATGGCGCGCGTGCGATCGGTAATCGCGTTTCTGGTCGCATCGAGTTGAAGCTGATAGTGCTCATTAGTCGGTACGCACACGGCCTCGCAATTGACCATGCTGATGGCCATCTCATGGTTGAAGTAATACGGCAGTTGCAAAATAATCTGGTCGCCGGGGTCGGTAATTGCCAGCAGCGCATTCATAAACGCCATATTACCCCCGGCCGTCACCACGATACGCTGTGTCTCATCCAGCGCGATACCGTTCTCCTCCAACAGCTTGTGGCGAATCACCTCCAAGAGGGGGTCAATGCCCTGGACGAGGGTGTATTTATGGTTGGCCGGATCGGCCTGAAACTGCTGGACCGCTTCCAGCGCCTCGGGCGGCGGGCCGTAGTAGGCTACCCCTTGGCCCAGCGAAACCGTCCCAGGGGTCGCGCGGATGAGTTCAGCAATCACCGGAATGATCGGCGTCTGAACCTCCCGCATCCGCCGACTTTCACGCATTATTTGTAATCCGCATATCTCGTCGTGAGAGGAAAACTGCCCCCGGCGCGATTCGAACGCACGACACCCGGATTAGGAATCCGGTGCTCTATCCTCCTGAGCTACGGGGGCACGAAAAAATACGGGGGGATACTACCCCATAGTCCGGCCTCCAGACAAGCCTGTGGGTATACCCTAGCTACTAAAGAGTCGGACAGACAGATGGGCGTGCTGCATGGCTCTGATATCGGCGAGCGGCGCAAAACTTCCAATTTCTTCGAGTGGTTTGTCCAGCGCCTGCTCCACCAGCGGTCCCACCAGCGGTCGGAAGTGAATGAGCAGCCCCTGAGCCTGCCGGTGCCCGAGGCGGCCCAAGCGGATGGCGGCGCCGAGAAAATTCACCATAAAGGTGTATAGCAGCATACAACCGCCCCGGCGTTCGGGGATCCGCCATATAGAGTGGAGGAGAGCCAGGCAAACGGGCAGATGGCCGCCGCTTCTGCCCGCGTCAACGCCGGCCACAAAGGTCTGGAAGAGCGGCTCCTCTACCGAGCGCCGCAGTGTTTCCAGGGTCCCCCTGCCCGAACGGCCCGAGCCCTGCCGCAGCTCTTGCGGCAGGAGCGAAACGTGCAAGTAGCGATCGATTTGATGCAAGCGCTCAGCGTCTCCTCCTGCTGAGGCGTGATACGCGTGTGCATAGGCAACGAGATCACACGGAGCAATTTTCCTTTCGAGATAATTATGAAGGAGCTGAGACAGGTCGGTCTCCGCAGACTGGTCGCTGAGAAAGGTTTCCAGGCCGTGAGACAGGCTGACTGCTCCGGAGGGGAAGAACGAGTCGGTCAACTGCAAGGCTGCTATGAATGCGGTGTCGTCCATGTGCTTTTCGGCCAGGAACGTTGCTCATACCGAATCGTAAATTGATCCAGGAGGTGATGGGTGCGCAGAACGGTTTCCATCACCGCTCGGTCGAGGCTGACCGGCACAAGGACCGCATCATCGACGCTCGCGATTGGCCAGTGCTGGTTGCCCAGCACATGGCCGAGACGAACGAGCCAGTGGTGTTGCTCGCTCGGGGGCAGCCCTGGGCGCAGCGTCAGCACCATGACCTCTTGAAGAGCGAGGTGGACTAACAAGCCCCCTTCCCTATCGGTGAGGGCAAAGACGTCTCCATCCGCTATCTCTGTGCCACGAGGAAGGACGAGTCCCAGCTCCTGACCTGTCGAGGTCTGTAGGCGAAGCCGACTCTTCTGTGCCTCCCGTTCGTTCAGGGTCACTTCCTCCAGTTGGTGCGTATGCTCCCACTGCGTGACCTGAGCGGCAAGGTCCGAATCATGATGGATATTCCCCAGGCGGTGACTGATGCGCAGCATGCGTGTCTTCCCTTGATCCTTATTTCGGCAGGTCTGGTGCGGGAACACCCAGGTGGCGCAGCCGCAGTCCTTGCCATGCGCGGCGTAACACCCGCCGAACCGCTGGAACCTGTGTCCCTGCGACTTTCATGCAGACCCCATATTCCCCTGGGAGGACGGTTGTCCCGGCCACGAGAACAGTGTCAGGGAATGATTCCTCTTGGATTTCCCCCTGGATTTCTTGTGCCCAACTCTCGGTCACCGATCGGCCAACGAGGACGGCCTGGCCCCAGACGTGATAGCGATCCAGGACGCCAGGGCCGGTGAGGCGCTGCTGGAGTGGCAGGGCGACGCCGTGTTCTCGCATGCGGAGGGCACCGGCCGCGTCCATGACCGTCAGGCTGGTCGAGAGTGCTTCAAACGGCTCCTGGGTCATGTCCCCCCGGATGAGAAAGATTTCGGAAAAGAAAAAGGTCGCCTTCCGGCCGAGTTGGACGCGCAGATGCTGGCCGAAACGCGCGCGGGGAAAGAGAATAACGGGTTCGGGACAGTACTCCGCATAGGCTTCCGCACCCAACACAAACGACACGCTTTGCAGTGCACAGTTGGCCGTCATGGAGTGGATCTTCTCCGCGGCCTGATTGGTAATATGGACTTGGGCCGTGTCGCCCAGATTGAACTGGAGGGTTGCCCGGTCGCCCTGAATCAGCCCGCCCGCGGGTGTTTGGACGTACACCACCGCCATACCAGGCAAGGCCGGGTCCAAATACCAGGGCCGGGTCAGATGGAAAGGATGGGAAACCAGCGAACGCTGAAGACGGGTCTTGCCTGACCTTGCGGCGGCAAAGGTCAGCTTGCACGCGCCCGACTTTCCGGCCGAACCAGCAGGACGTTGATCGAGCGCATCAGACAGATAGGGTTGAAACGATTGCGGCCAGAAAGCGGCATCAAGAGAGCGATCCGGTTGGGAGGCGTCAGGCTCAGACACTGGCATAGGGGGGAGGAGGCTAGACAAAGAGCAACTCGCGTTCAATCCACGCGCCCACGTCTTGAATCCCCAGCCCTGTTTTACAATTGGTGAGCAGAACGGGCCGCGGACCACGGGCGTGGTGGGCATCCTGGGTCATCGCCTCAAGATTTGCGCCAACATAGGGGGCAAGATCGACCTTGTTGATGACTAGCAGGTCTGAGCGGGTCACGCCCAGCCCCCGCTTGCGTGGAATGTCGTCGCCCCCGGCTACGTCAATGACAAAGACAAAGGCGTCGGCGAGTTCCGGAGAATACGTTGACGCCAGATTGTCCCCGCCACTCTCCAAGATAATGAGATCCAGGGCGGGGAACTGTTCCTCCAGCTGACGGACCGCTTCCAGATTCATGGTCGGATCTTCGCGAATGACCGTGTGCGGGCAGGCGCCGGTCTCAACGCCGACAATGCGGTCCGGGGAGAGGAAGCCCCGATTCCGCAGGCGTTGGGCGTCCTCCTGGGTCAGAATATCATTGGTGATAACCGCGATCTGCTTCCCCTGGCGCTGAAGATACGGCACCACATGTTCAATCAGTGCGGTCTTTCCCGAGCCGACTGGTCCACCGATACCGAGACGGGGAACTTCAGCATATCCTGTCATACAGCCTCATCTTCGTCTGAGGAAAAGAATAAACGTGTCCTCCAATAAATATGCAGATGCTGGACACGTTTACTCTTTCAGGAAGCCCTGCTCTGCCGCTCTGAAGAGCGCCTGCTGTCGAACGCTTGCATCTTCTGTATTCCCCTCAGTCAAACCGTTCAAGCCGAAGACCGTCCGTTGCCCGCCGAACGGGACCAGTTGTACGACCTTCTCTTCTCCCGGCTCAAAACGAACGGCCGTCCCGGCTGGAATATCAAGCCGAAGACCAAAAGTCGTGGCCCGAGGAAAACGCAGCGCGCGGTTGGCCTCGAAGAAGTGATAATGCGAACCCACCTGAATAGGTCGGTCTCCGGTGTTGAGCACCGTGACGGACCGCACGGGCCGCCCGGCATTCAAGACGACTGCGCCTTCAGCCGGAAGGATTTCCCCAGGAATCAGCGTAGAAGCCGTTTTTTCGTCCGGCATGAATACCTCTCTTGTCTTTCGTGGCTCTCACTCCTGTCTGTCATATCTGTGTTCTTAGAGCAATAATCTTGCCGAGGTACAAGCGAGGGAGTCCACTGGTTTGCTCAGGTTTGACGAAAAACATGCTGAATTTATGGGCCCGAAAATCAACACTTTGTATAATAACAGGGCAAAGTGTTGATTCTTGAACAGGGTAATGCATTCTATCCAACACCCTGTTTTCTCTTGATATGTCTATTCCTCAACGTATCGGATCCAGGTATTTTTCAGAGCCTATCAAAGTCTGGCCTCTATCTTGCTCCTTTCCTCGAATCTGTCCGAATCGCGCGCAGCAGAAAGGAAGGAGTACACAAGAATATGGGAAGAAAAGGAAGACGCGGCTTCGTCGCACGGGCCCGTCTGATTGCAGGCATTGTTATCAGCACCCTGATGACGACTCCGGTGCTGGCAGATGAGCTCAGCGAGTTACGCCAACAACTCGCTGCGCAGCACAAGGTCATGCAGGCTCTTGAGAGCCGCATGATGGAACTCGAAACAAAGGAAAAGGAGCGTGCCGAGCAAGGCGTTGATTTCGGTTACAAGGCCGGAACCCGCAAGAAGGGCCTCGCCGCGGAAGATGTGTATGACAATGGGTTTTTTCTCCGCAGCAAGGATGGGCGCTACTCGATCAACCTCAATGGTTTCCTTCAGGCCAGATATACCCTGACTGCGCCAAACGCGGGGAAAAGCCGCAACAACTTCGACGTTGCCCTGGCCCGACTGGCATTCTCCGGGAATGTCTTTGATCCCAAAGTAAAATATTTTTTCCAGTACGAGGCCACGACGTTCGGCAACAGCAACACTACCTCCATGCTCGACTGGTGGATGCAGTACAGCCACTCTCAGTACCTGAACGTGCAGGCCGGTCGTTTCATTCTGCCCTATAGTCGCCAGTTCTACACCCATCCGGGTAATCTGCTGTTCCCCGACCTGTCCGTGGCGGACTATGCATTCAACCTGCAGCGTGCGGTCGGTGCCAACATCAGCGGCAAGGTCGGCAAGCTGTCCTACCATGGCGTGGTGACCAACAGCATCCGGGCGCTGGACGCCGGCGGGCAGCAAAACGCCGGGGGCGAAGTCGCCTGGCAGGGACGCCTGGAATACGACCTGCTGGACGCCTACGGTTATCTGGAAAGCTCGCCGACTCCGGCTCTGTCCCCGCAGCTATCTATCGGGGTTGCCGCGGCCTTCAATCCGGTGGACGACCCTTCCGGCTTTCAGAACGTCAGACGTGGCGACCGCACGACCAATGTTACCGTGGACGGCGGGTTTCGCTACCTGGGCTTTACCGCCCAAGCCGCGGGCTATTTTCGGCGCAACAATTATGAGCACCTGAACGAAATCGGCCACGACTGGGGTTATTACGGACAGCTCGGTTATTACCTGACCGACAAGCTGGAGTTGGCCGCGCGCGTCTCCGGGGTGGACTTCCAGTTTGCCAACTATGTCCGAACGGCCGGTGATGTCCGGGAGTATACGGCCGGCCTCAACTATTATCTGTACGGCCACAACGTGAAGCTTCAGATGGACTACAGCTATCTGGACGGCGACCCGTTTCTCGGTCGGGCCACGAGTGCCGACCAAGTCCGGGTGCAAACCCAGATTCTGTTCTAATGATGCAGTAACCGCATGACGAAAAGGAGAAATCGAATGACGACCTTATTGACCTGTGTTCCCCGCCGTGCGCGGCTCGCGGCCGCCCGCCTGATGCTTTCGGTCGGCCTGCTGGCCGGGCTATTCATCGGGTTACCGGCTGCCCAGGCGGCCGACCCCATTAAAGTCGGCATCCTGCACTCGCTGAGCGGGACGATGGCGATTAGTGAAACGTCGCTGAAGGATGTGGCCTTGATGGCGATTGAAGAAATTAACGAGGCCGGTGGGTTGATGGGCCGTCCGGTCGAGCCGGTTGTGGTTGACCCGGCTTCTGACTGGCCGCTCTTTGCCGAAAAAGCCCGCGAGTTGATCCAACAGGAAAAAGTCGCCGTTGTCTTCGGCTGCTGGACCTCGGTGTCTCGCAAATCGGTCTTACCCGTCTTTGAAGAGTTGAACGGCCTGCTCTTCTATCCGGTCCAGTACGAGGGCGAAGAGTCTTCTTTCAATGTGTTCTACACCGGCGCCGCGCCAAACCAGCAGGCTATTCCAGCCGTCGAGTATCTGATGAGCGAGGATGGCGGCGGAGCGGAACGCTTCGTGTTGCTCGGCACCGACTATGTCTATCCCCGGACGACGAATAAGATTCTCAATTATTTTCTGGAATCCAAAGGGGTGGCCAAAGCAGATATCATGGAGCTCTATACGCCATTCGGGCATAGCGACTATCAGACCATCGTGGCCGACATCAAGAAATTCGCCATTGGTAAACAGACCGCGGTTGTTTCGACGATTAACGGTGACTCGAACGTTCCGTTCTACAAAGAGCTGGCCAACCAGGGGCTGAAGGCTGAAGACATTCCCGTTGTCGCGTTCTCGGTCGGCGAGGAAGAACTGCGCGGTATCGATACCGCCCCGCTGGTCGGTCATCTGGCGGCGTGGAATTATTTTATGTCAGTCGAGACCCCCGAGAACAAAGACTTTGTGGCCAAGTGGAATGCCTATGTGAAAAAACATGAATTGCCTGGGGGCGATAAGCGGGTGACCAACGACCCTATGGAAGCTACCTATATTGGGATCCGAATGTGGGCCCAGGCCGTCGAACAAGCCCAGACAACCGACGTTAATGCCGTGCGCCAAGCCGTCGGCAATCAGGTGGTGCGCTCACCCTCCGGCTTCGATATCAGCATGGATGCCAAGAACCACCATCTGCACAAACCGGTCCTTATTGCTGAGGTCCGCGAAGATGGCCAGTTCGATATCGTCTGGAACACCGAAGGCCCCGTTCGTGCCCAGGCCTGGAGTCCTTTTATCCCGGATAGCGCCAAAAAGGTTGCCGATTGGACCTATCCCTGGGTGTGCGGCAACTGTACCGAGCCCAAGTTCAAAAACTAGGGGCTCTGCCCGTGACGGATTGGTGCCGGCGTAAGCCGGCACCAATCCCCTTGTGTCGTCATATAGCCGGGGAACTCGTTCCCCGGTAAAACATTTTCTGGCTGAATCAGCATGAAGAGCGACAGAGAATTGAGACAGAGAATTGAGACAGAGAGGAACCCCCTTCTCTCTATCCCTATCTCTCTTCTCTTTCTGTCTCTCATTCTGCTGCTCGGCCTCCCGTCTCCCCCCCGTGCCTCCGCTGCGGGGGGAGACCTTGCCTCTCTCCTGCAGGGACTCGGAGCTAAGAGCCGTCGGGATGTCCGGCAGGCTATAACGGCGCTCGGCACGCTGAACGATCCTGCCGCGCTGCCCGCTCTCGAAGCTTTAGGCGACCGGCGTTTACGGATCGATAAGGCTGGACTCGTCTACATCAAGGGCGAAGACGGCAGCCTGCACGACGCGCTCAGTGGGGCGACCGTGGCGCTGGACGAGGCATCACTGCGGACGCCCAGGATTAATAATGCGGTGCGGCGCACGCTGCGACCGGTTATTGCCCAACTTCAGTTAAGCTCACTCGACGTTGCCGTACGCCTGGCCGCGGCAGAAGAGCTGACCAAGCGTCCGCGTCCCGAAATGATGGACATCTTGCAAGCTGCCTTGGATCGCGAGATCGAGGCTGCTGTGCGGGATATCCTGGCCGTCGCTCTGGCGCAAATGCAGCTCCAGAGCGAAGACCAAACGGTGCGGCTTGCCGCCATTCGGATGATCGGTGAGTCGGGCAACCTTGGATTGCGGCCCCAGTTGGAAGCCTTGGTCGCGACGAACGAAGATGGATCGTTTGCCGAGGATGATCCGGAGGTGCGCGCTGCGGCCGAGGCCGCGCTGTCGAGTTTTGAACGTACCCAGTTTCTGATCAACAGCTTGGGGAATCTGTTCTATGGGGCGAGTCTGGGCAGTGTATTGCTCCTGGCGGCTCTTGGTCTGGGGATTACGTTTGGCTTAATGGGCGTCATTAATATGGCCCACGGCGAAATGTTAATGCTCGGCGCGTACGCCAGCTACGTGGTCCAGGGGATCTTTCAAGAGAGCTTCCCGGCGTGGTTTGACTGGTATCTGGCGGTTGCAATCCCGGCCGCTTTTGGAGTGTGCCTGCTGACGGGGATGATATTGGAGCGCGGGGTGATCCGTTTTTTGTACGGCCGCCCCTTGGAAACCTTGCTCGCCACCTGGGGCATCAGCCTCGTTCTGATTCAGAGCGTGCGCCTCATCTTTGGGGCTCAAAATGTGCAGGTGGCGAATCCAGCCTGGCTGTCGGGCGGTATCGAAGTCCTGTACGGTGTCGTTCTGCCGTATAGTCGGCTGGCCATCATCCTGTTTGTCGCCCTGGTGGTCGGCCTGGTCTGGCTGATTCTCCAGCGGACCCGCCTCGGCTTACAGGTCCGAGCCGTCACCCAGAACAGACCCATGGCGTCCTGTATGGGCATATCGGCGGGCCGGGTTGATATGTGGACTTTTGGCCTGGGTTCGGGCATTGCTGGCCTGGGTGGGGTTGCGCTATCCCAAATTGGCAATGTCGGGCCGGAACTCGGCCGCCTGTATATTGTTGATTCGTTCATGGTCGTGGTGCTGGGCGGGGTCGGGAATATTGCTGGCACCGTGGTGGGGGCGTTGAGTCTGGGCTTGGTCAACAAGCTGCTCGAACCGGTCGCCGGTGCGGTATTGGGGAAAATTGGCGTGCTCATTTTTATTATCTTATTCATCCAGCAGCGGCCCCAAGGTTTATTTGCGCTCAAGGGACGTCTGGCGGAAAGCTAAGTCGGTGGTGAGTTCTTCGTTGTCTGAGACTTCTCCAGAGCCGCTGGTCGCCGACCCACCTGCGCAGCAGACGGAGCAGCACGGGCAGGCCGGCTCCGTTCTCACGACCTTTCTGCGGCTTCATACCCGAGGCGAGTGGAGCCTGATCGGGCTGTTCCTCTTCCTGGGGGCGGTCGTCATTCCCGGCCTGAATCTTCTGCCGGCCGACTCGGCGTTCCACTTTCCGGACTATCTCATCCCGCTGCTCGGCAAGTTCATGTGCTATGCCCTGGTTGCCCTGGCCGTGGATCTGATCTGGGGATATGCCGGCATTCTCAGCCTGGGGCACGGCGTGTTCTTTGCGCTGGGCGGCTATGCTATGGGGATGCACTTGATGCGGGCCATTGGGACAGAGGGGGTCTATCGGAGCGAACTGCCGGACTTCATGGTCTTTCTCGATTGGAAGGAACTGCCGTGGTATTGGTATGGGTTCAGTAACTTTGGTTTTGCCCTGGGGATGGCTCTCTTCGTCCCTGGGATCCTGGCCTATATCTTTGGGTTTTTTGCCTTTCGCTCGCGGATTCGTGGGGTCTATTTCTCTATCATTACGCAGGCCATGACCTACGCGCTGATGCTGCTGTTCTTCCGCAACGACACGGGCTTTGGTGGGAATAACGGCCTGACCGATTTTAAGCGTTTGCTCGGGTTTTCGCTGCAAGAACCGACGACCAAGTTGGGGCTCTACGTCACTTCTGTGGTGGTCTTGCTCCTCGCCTATCTGGCCTGCCGCTATCTGGTCACGTCGAAGCTGGGGCGGGTACTCATGGCCGTTCGCGATGCGGAGAGCCGCTTGATGTTCTGCGGCTATAACCCGCATGGTTATAAACTCTTCCTCTGGACCCTGTCCGCGGTGTTATGCGGTTTGGCGGGTGCGCTGTACGTCCCCCAGGTGGGGATTATTAACCCCAGCGAGATGCAGCCCGCCAATTCCATTGAGATGGCTATCTGGGTCGCGGTCGGTGGACGTGGCACCCTGTCCGGTGCTCTGCTCGGCGCTTTTTTGGTCAATGGCGTCAAAAGCTGGTGTACTGCTGCGTTTCCCTATCTGTGGTTGTATATTCTCGGAGCGATGTTTATTGTCGCCACCCTCTTTCTCCCTCGTGGTGTAGCCGGTCTGTTACGTCGGCAGGCTGATTCGCGGACCGGTGAGACGACGGGATAGGTGCCGGTCAGATGAATCGGGATATACCGGAGGAAACAATCGATCAGGGCGGCAGCCCGTCAATGGCCCATGTGGCCCGGCCCGGACTGGACACCAGCCACGGCGTCATTCTCTATGTTGAAAATGTGACGGTGAGCTTTGATGGCCTGAAAGCCCTGAATGCGCTGAATCTGTATCTTAACGCCGGCGAGTTACGCTGTCTGATTGGCCCCAACGGGGCCGGCAAAACAACCCTGCTGGATGTCATCACCGGCAAGACTCGGCCGGATACCGGGACGGTGTTTTTTGGCAATAACCTGGACCTGACGCAACTGTCGGAATACGACATCGCCCTGGCCGGAATCGGCCGGAAGTTTCAGCGACCGACCGTCTTCCACGGCCATACCGTCTTCGAAAACCTCGAACTGGCCATGCAGGCAAATAAAAAGGTGTGGCACAGCCTGCTCGCCCGGCTGAGCCGGAAGCAGCACGAGCGTATTGCCTCGACCGCGGACACGATCGGTCTTATTGATCAATTATATACCCGTGCCGGGTTGCTCTCGCACGGGCAAAAGCAGTGGTTGGAACTCGGTATGCTGCTGATTCAAGACCCGCAGTTATTATTGGTGGACGAGCCTGTGGCCGGTATGACCCATCAGGAGACCGAACGAACGGCCGAATTGCTGGTTTCGCTGGCCGGTAAACATACCGTCGTGGTGGTCGAACACGACATGGAGTTTGTCCGCAGTCTGGCCCGGACGGTGACGGTCCTGCACGAGGGCAGCGTCCTGGCCGAGGGCAATATGGAAGAGGTACAGAGCGACCCGCGTGTGGTCGAGGTCTATCTGGGAGCCTAGCCGGCCGAGGGCGACGATGATCCGCATTCAGAACCTGAATCAGTATTACGGCGAGAGTCATATTTTATGGGATGTTGACCTCCACATCCCGGCCGGCTCGTGCACCTGCCTGATGGGCCGGAACGGTGTTGGCAAGACCACGCTGCTCAAGACCATCATGGGCATCCTGCCCATCGCCTCCGGCAGTCTCCAGTTTGAGAACAGCGAGCTGACGCGTCGCCCAGCTGCACTACGGGCGCGCCTCGGTATCGGCTATGTTCCCCAGGGCCGCGAGATCTTTCCACAACTGACCGTTGAAGAAAACCTGCGCATCGGCTTGCCGGCGCGTCGTGATGCGGTCGGGACGATCCCCGAGTTGGTGTTCCACTACTTTCCCGTGCTCAAGCAAATGCTCGGGCGCCAGGGCGGGGATCTGTCCGGCGGACAGCAGCAGCAGTTGGCCATAGGCCGCGCCTTGGTCCTGAATCCGAAGTTGCTGATTCTGGATGAGCCAACCGAAGGCATCCAGCCCAATATCGTCCAGGAGATCGGCGATATTCTGCTGCGGCTCAATCAGGAAGAAAACTTGACTATTCTGTTAGTCGAGCAGAAACTTCCCTTTGCCCGCCGGGTGGCGGATGCCTTTGCCGTGATGGAAAAGGGCAGCGTGGTGGCCGACGGACCCATCGCCGATTTAACGGATGACATTGTCCAGCGGCACTTATCAGTCTAGGCTCTCGCCATATGCATTTTACTCCGCACGAACAAGAGAAGCTGATGATCTACCTTGCCGCCCAACTGGCCCGTGACCGCCAGGAGCGTGGGTTGAAGCTGAACTATCCCGAAGCCGTGGCCCTGATTACCAGTGCAGTGCTGGAGGGAGCCCGAGATGGTCAATCCGTGTCGGAACTGATGTCGTACGGGGCAACGATCCTCGGTCGGGACGATGTAATGGACGGGGTGGCTGAGATGATTGATCTGGTGCAGGTTGAGGCCACCTTTCCGGACGGGACCAAGCTGGTCAGCGTCCACCAGCCGATTCGCTAGGTGAGGAGGGACGGATGAGTCGAACGATGGAACACCGTCGGTATGCCGAAATGTTCGGGCCGACCGTTGGCGACCGGGTCCGGCTGGCCGATACCGACCTGGTGATTGAAGTCGAGCAGGACCATACGCAACTCGGGGATGAGGTAAAGTTCGGTGGCGGCAAAGTCATTCGCGACGGTATGGGCCAGTCACCCGTCCAAACCTCGGTTCAAGGCGCGCCGGATCTGGTGATTACCAATGCGACCGTGATTGACCACTGGGGCATTGTGAAAGCCGATGTCGGGGTGAAAGACGGCCGAATTTGCGGCATCGGTAAAGCCGGTAACCCCCTCCTGATGGAGGGCGTCTCGCCCGAACTGGTCATTGGCCCTGGGACGGAAATTCTGGCCGGAGAAGGGAAGATTCTGACTGCGGGTGGTATTGACGCGCATATTCATTTTATCTGTCCCCAACAGATCACCGAAGCGCTGGCGTCGGGCATCACCACGATGTTTGGCGGTGGAACTGGCCCGGCAACCGGCACCAACGCGACCACCTGTACACCGGGGCCGTGGAACATCGCCCGGATGCTCGAATCGATTGAGGACTTTCCCATGAATCTGGGTTTTCTGGGCAAGGGCAATGCCTCTCGTCCCGAGGCCCTACGCGAGCAGCTCGAAGCCGGTGCCATGGGGCTCAAACTCCACGAAGACTGGGGCTCGACGCCTGCCGCGATTGATTGTGCGCTCTCCGTGGCCGATGACTATGATGTCCAGGTCGCCATTCACACCGATACCTTAAACGAAACCGGCTATGTCGAAGATACGATTGCGGCGTTTAAGGGCCGCGCGATCCACACCTACCATACCGAGGGAGCAGGCGGGGGACATGCGCCGGATATTATCAAGGTGTGCGGGTTCCCGAACGTCCTGCCGTCGTCAACCAATCCAACCCGGCCCTTCACCGTCAACACGATAGACGAGCACCTCGACATGCTGATGGTCTGCCACCATTTGGACCCCGGTGTTCCCGAAGACGTAGCCTTTGCCGAATCGCGTATTCGACCGGAAACGATTGCGGCCGAGGACGTGCTGCACGATATGGGTGCCTTCAGTATGATGGCGTCGGACTCGCAGGCCATGGGCCGCGTCGGGGAAGTGATTCTCCGCACCTGGCAGACCGCCCATAAGATGCGAGTCCAACGCGGACGCTTCCCGGAAGAGACGGGGGAGAACGATAATTTTCGGGTCAAACGCTATATTGCCAAGTACACCATCAACCCGGCCCTGACTCACGGCATCGCCCACCAGGTTGGCTCAATTGAGGTGGGTAAGTTGGCCGACCTGGTGGTGTGGGAGCCGAAATTTTTTGGCGTCAAGCCGGAACTGATTCTCAAGGGTGGTTTCATTGCCTGGGCGGCGATGGGCGATCCCAACGCCTCAATTCCGACCCCCCAACCGGTGTTCGGACGGCCGATGTTCGGCCACCTGGGTCGGGCCCCGGCTTCGCTGTCCGTAAGCTTTGTTTCGCGCGCCGCCTACGACGCCGATCTCGGTCAGCGCTTACGGCTCCAGAAGCCGCTCGTCCCTGTCCAGGGCTGCCGGGACGTCGGAAAAAAGGACCTGATCCACAACCAGGCCCTACCGGAGATAGAGGTCAACCCGGAGACCTACGTCGTCAAAGCCAACGGTGAAATACTCACCTGCGAACCGGCCCAGGTCCTGCCCCTGGCCCAGCGCTATTTTCTCTTCTGACGAGACAAAAAGGCTCACGGGTTTCCCCTCCTTTACCCCTGCTAGCACTTTCGGTCGGACCGACTCCGGCGCTGAAGATTTTGTAGTTATCACTAAGCTCTCACGGTCGCCTCACCGTCGAGAGGAAGGAGGGAGTACGGATATGAGAGTCAGAGGAGGTTTTGTCGCCCAGGCCCGTCTGATTGCCGGCCTTGTTCTCAGCACCCTGACGACCCCAGGGTTGGCAGACGAGCTCGGCGAGCTACGCCACCAACTCGCCGAGCAGCACAAGGTCATGCAGGCCCTGGAACGCCGCATGCGGGAGCTGGAAGCTAAAGAACAGGAACGGGCCGGGCACGGAGTCGATTCTGGTTATGCGGCTGGAACGCGCAAGCAAGGCTTTGCTGCGGAAGATGTATATGACAAGGGGTTTTTCATCCGCAGCAAAGATGGGCGCTACTCGCTCAGCCTGAACGGCTTCCTGCAGGCTCGCTATACGCTGACTGCGCCTGATAGCGGCAGAAGCCGTAATAATTTCGACGTGGTCCTGGCCCATTTGGCGTTTTCCGGGAACGTTTTTGATCCCAAAGTCAAATATTTCTTTCAGTATGAAACGACCACTCTCGGCAACAGCAACCGATCAACCCTGCTCGACTGGTGGATGCAGTACAGCCATTCCCCATACCTGAGGGCGCAGGCCGGCCGCTTTCTCCTGCCCTATAGCCGTCAGTTCTACGCACACCCTGGCCATCTGCTGTTCCCGGACCTGTCCGAAGCGGATTATGCCTTTAATTTACACCGGGCGATCGGCTTGCATCTGAGCGGGGAAATGGGTCGGCTGTCCTACCACGGGCTGGCCACCAACAGTATCCGGGCACTGGATGCGGGCGGACAGCAGAACGCTGGCGCAGAAGTCGCCTGGCAAGGGCGTTTGGAATACGACCTCCTTGACTCATATGGTTATCTGGAGAGCTCCCCGACCCCGGCTGCCACACCACAGCTTTCAATCGGAGTCGCCGCGGCCTTTAACCCGGTCGATCAGGCCTCTCGCTTTCAGAACGTGATGCCCGGCGACCGCACGACCAACGTCACCATTGACGGCGGATTCCGCTATCAGGGTTTCAGTGTCCAAGCCGCGGGCTATTACCGCCGTAATAATCTCGAAGCCCTCGACGAGATCGGCCATGACTGGGGCTACTACGGCCAGATTGGATATTATCTTACGGAAAAACTGGAAATCGCTGGTCGCGTGTCCGGGGTCGATTTTCAGTTCGCCAACAACCCCCGAACGGCGGGGGATGTACGAGAATATACAGGGGGGGTCAACTACTATCTGTACGGCCACCACGTCAAACTCCAGGTGGATTACAGTTTTCTGGATGGGGAGCCGTTTGTGGAGGGGAGCACGAGTGCCGATCGCCTGCGGGTCCAGACCCAAATTCTGTTCTGAGATCGAGCTGATTACTATTAAGTATTACTAATAAATAAAACAAATTTAATTCAGTGTAACTTATCTTGTGAAAACCGGACAACTGGGCTATATTTCCTCTCGTTCTCTTGAACATCGTTCAAGACATCGTCGTCAGGTCCTCCCCGTCCTGACGATGATTTAAGGCTCGCAGGTTTCCCCTCCTTTCCCCTGCGGGCCTTTTCTTTTTCTGGAGATCAGACGCTAAATACGTGAATGGACGCTGCCGCGTTTTCGCCCCCAAGGACGCCACCGCCGTTTTCGGTCAGGCCGACCTTGGCACCCGCAACCTGACGCTCACCCGCCTCGCCCCGGAGCTGCCAGAATATTTCACAGATCTGAGCCACGCCGGTCGCGCCGACCGGATGCCCCTTGGCCAAGAGACCGCCGCTGGGATTGACCGGGCAGCGGCCGCCAAGCTGAGTCACACCCTGGTCAATGAGCTTCCCGCCCTCGCCGGTTTGGCACAGGCCCAGCTCCTCATACACCAGCAGTTCGGCCGGTGCGGTGGCGTCATGGACCTCGACAACCTGGAGATCCTCCGGCCCAAGCCCGGCTTGCTCGTATGCCTTGTGGGCGACTGACGGGACGATGCCGGGAGAATCGGCTGCGTGTTCCTTGCTTGAACCCAGGGTTGAAGCCTTGACATAGACGGGCCGGGAGGTGAGTTGGCGGGCTTTATCGGCTGTGGTCACCAGGACCGCGGCCGCGCCATCGCCAATCGGGGAACACATCATGCGGGTGAGGGGGTCCGCGATAAGGGGCGCGGCAAGGACCTCTTCGACCGAGCGCCGAGTCTGATACTGGGCATGCGGGTTCAAACTCCCGTTGGTGTGATTCTTGGCGGCGATACGGGCAAACTGTTCCTGTGTCGTGCCGTAGCGCTGCATATGCTGCCGGGCGAGGTTGGCATAATAATCCATAAAAACGCTGCGGGACTGACCGGCTCCCCCGCTCCGCTCGCCGCTCATCTCTCTGGCAAAGGTATCGGCCTGCTCAAGATCGATGGCGCTGCCTATCGCCTCAAACGTCCGCTGCTTATCCGGGTGAAAGAGTTTCTCCATGCCGAGCGCGAGCACAACGTCATACATCCCGGACGCGACGTAGAGCCAGGCCAGATGAAAGGCGGTAGAAGAGCTGGCGCACGCGTTTTCCGTATTTATGACCGGGATGCCGCCAATGCCGAGCTCGCGCAGCACGACCTGACCCCGGATACACTCCTGTCCGGTAATCAGGCCGGCCACCGCATTCCCAACGGCCGCGGCCTCGATATCCGGCGTACTGACCCCTGCTGATTGTACGGCGCCTTCAATCGCCTCCCGGGCCAAATCCTTCATGCTGCGCTCCACATGTTTGCCAAAGCGCGTCATCCCCGCTCCAACGACTGCAACCTGTCGCATACCGTTCCCCTTTCCTGTAGATGTGAGAGCCCCTAGTCTACCAGGGGATGGGAATGAGTAAACATGTCCTCAACTCATTGAAGGCAGAAAGGAGGCAGATCGGATGGAAGACGCGCTTGCGATTATCGGTCAATGGATCGGTCTGGTGAAGTCGGCCAAACTGTCCATTGCAGAGGTGAGTCAGGATTGCGAAGCCCGCGTGGCCGCCGGAGTGGTCAGTGCCGAGGAGGATTTTCAGGAAGCGGTCAGCGCCGTGTTTGAAGCGCTGAGTACCCTCCAGGTCCGCCTGGAAGAACAAGAGGAATTGCTGGAATCGGAAATGGAGGATGAGGAGGCGTGACGCGGATCGATAGAAATGGGACTGTCCGATGAGTGAACGCAAGAAATGTATGTTTGATACTGTCATATTCAACCGGGTCGTTGAGCACAAAGTATCTGTCGAGCTGCTAGCAGAATGCGTCAATGTATACGCGACGCATATTCAGCGTGACGAGATCAACAACACCCCATGTTCTGAGAAAAAGGTTGAGTTGAACCAAGTATTCGTTGATATTGTCCTGGAAGAGCGCCCAACTGAGTCGGCTGTCTGGGGCGTGTCAAAGTGGGGCAGTAAATGGTTCAAGGACGGTAACCTGTACGAGCCGATAAAGGCGGCGTTGGACAAACGTAAGCAGAAGGAAAACAATACTCAGGATGCATTGATCGCGGAGACCGCAATCAAGAATGATCTTACTCTTGTCACTGACGACAATCCTTTGAGAGAGGAAGCATCAAAATTCGGTGCAGAGTGCATGTCCTGGGAGGAATTGATGAGGCTTTGTCGAAGATGACTCCAGGAGACCTGCGCAGCCCGGTCTCTCGATCAATCCGGCGAGCATCGCTGCCTTACTCGATGTCCACCTCACCCCCGCAGCCACGCTTCGATCACCCGATTAGTGTCTGTTATGCATCCTTCCCGAACTCCTTGGCAGTAGCCCACAAGTTGGATGAGCCTATAGCCTGCGTATAAACGACCAGTGGCGTATCTGTTTTGTCTGGCGCGCTGGCGACGCCTGGGAGGTCGAGATCGTTGACTACCATTGAGGAGTGAGGATGACCATGACTATCAAACGTAGCGATGTGGACCGGGGACGGGTGGACTTCTCGGACGTGACATCCGGGCGGCGGCTGCCGCCGGTCCATCCCGGCGAGATTCTCCGTGACGAGTTCCTCGTGCCGCTGGAACTCAGCGTGTACCGGCTGGCCCAGATACTCAAGGTATCACGGCCGCGATTGAACGATATCGTGCATGGTCGCCGGGCCGTGACGACCGACACCGCGCTCCGCCTGGGATGCTATTTCGGGACGACGCCGGAGTTCTGGCTCAATCTTCAGACGCGCTATGATCTTGATGTCGCCGCGCATACGCTCCGGCGCAAGATCGAACGGGAGGTCGCCCCGCGCGCGGCGTGACTGGAGGAGTTGGGTACGGAGCGGGTGAGAGAGTTCTGAATTTGAAAGGAGCTCTGGACTTATGACTAGGAACCCTGAAAGACTGTCCATGAATAGCATGGATGAACTACCAGAGTTCCCCGAGGGGTGGTATTTCGTCGCAAGCCGCGCGTCCATTCTCCGAAAGCAACTGATCGAGAAGACGTGGCTGGGCGAGGAAATCGTCGCCTGGTGCGACGAGGCAGGCCGTGTCTGCGTGGCCGACGCGGTATGTCCGCACCTGGGCTCGTACCTGGGGCCGGAGGTCGGCGGCCAGGTATGTAACGGTCGCCTCGTCTGTCCGTTTCACGGGTTTGCGTACGATACGACCGGCCAATGCGTTGCGACTCCGAACGCCCCGGCCCCCAAAGCCGCGAAACTGAAGGTATACGAGACCAGAGAAATCCTCGGCCTGGTCTTTGCCTGGTTCGGGAGCGGCGGCCGGCCAGCACAGTGGGACCTGCCGGATGAGCCGCCCACCGGCGCGGACTGGGGCGAGTTGAGATTCCGCACCCTCCGGTTCCGCGGCCATCCCCAGGAAACAGCGGAGAACTCCGTTGACCTGGGACACCTGGGCTACGTCCACGGCTACGAGAATACGAAGCTGGTCGGTTCGGTAACGGTGGACGGCGCCTACCTGAAGAGTTGTTTCGACTTCAAACGCGTGCGCAGGATACTGGGTGTAAAAGACCTCGTGTATGACGTCTCGGCCGTCACTCACATCTATGGACTGGGCTACTCCTTCGTCGAAATCCACGAGAAAACCATCGATATGCATGCGAGATTGTGGGTACTTCCCACACCCATTGATGGCACCCTCATCGATCTTGTGCTGGTCAGCCAGGTGCGGGAAATTCGCCAGCCCCGGCGGTTCATCACGGGTCTGGGTTTCGTACCGATGAAGCTGCGCCAAAGGCTGATGAATCACATTCTGCTTTCACAGCAAAAACGGGATGTCATGCAGGATGTGGCGATCTGGGAACGGAAGCGGTATCGAACTCCCCCCCGGCTGTGCCGGGCGGACGGCCCCATAGGGAAATACCGCCGGTATTGTCGGCAGTTCTATCCGGAACTGGAAGCCGAGACGTGCAGGCCAGCCCCGGAATTGACCGGGAGGCCAGCCTCTGCGGATCAATCGGAGGAGAACGGAATATGAGATTTGCCGAAGAACTACTCCTGTTGCTGCACAACGACGAGTCGGGCTATTTCGTACCTATCCCGGAGTGGAATATGTCATGTGCGCTCGCCGGCGCCGTGCTGATGGACCTCGCCATGGAGGCCCGCATCGACTCCGACCAGACATCGCTTACCCTGACCGATGCGACTCCCACCGGAGACGAACTGCTGGATCCCACGCTCGTAGAGATAGCCGGTGAAGAACAGGTACATACACCACAGTATTGGGTTGAACGCATCGCCCGCCGGGCGGATGACATCAGTGACGTGGCGGTTGATCGCCTAGTGAAAGCGGACATTTTCGATTCCGATGCCGGCGGGTTCTGGACCCTGTCCGCCAAGGTCACCCGCACTGGTCGTTACCCCCTGGTGGACGGCCGGTCAGGCGAAGAGATAAAAGGCCGGATCATGCGCACGCTGCTCGACGGCGAGATTCCGGATCCACGCGACGTTCCCATCATCGGCCTCGTGCACTACTGCGGCGGCTTCCGCGCCATGATGGAACCCGAAGAATACGAACTTGCTGAAGAGCGCATCGAGCTCTTCAGCAGGATGGACCTGATCGGGCGAGCCATAGGCCCGGCCGTGCGCAGTTCCTATCTCCCCCCCGAAAGCATGCGGGCGGCACGGCTCCGCCCGCTGCCGGAAGTGAGCCTGTGGGAGATGATAGCCTCGAAATCGTTCCGGTCGGGAAACCTGCCGAAGTTCATGGCCGAAAAAAGTAAGAAACTGGGACCGGTCTTTCAGCTCAAGGTCCCCGGCCGCCGGATAGTGGTGCTCGCCGGTGGTGTACGCATGATACGGTGGGACAGCCTGCCCGTCGCCGACGTGGAAGGCGAAGGTCATGACGACCCGACCCTCACATGCCGAACGCTCCGGCCGAACCCGGCGCGCCCTGCTTGACGCGGGACGAGTGTCGTTTGCCGACGTGGGCTATGCCCGCACCACGACGGGAGAGCTTGCCCGGCGGGCGGGCGTGACCCGCGGGGCGTTGTACTATCACTTTCACAACAAAACCACCCTCTTCAAAGCCGTGTTCGAGGAAGTTCACCAGGAGTGCCTCCAAGCTATGAGGACGTGTATGGAGACGGCTGCGGGCGACACGTGGGAGCGGTTTCTGGCGAGTCTGCGGGTGTTGGTTGCCCAGCTTGGGCATCCGAGCGTCCAGCGGATTGTCGCTGTTGATGGGCCGGCGGTTCTGGATTGGCCCGGTGCACGACATGGGCCGCTGGGTCCGCAATCCCTGCGCCCCGTTTTTGAGCAGTTGGTAACCGAAGGGGTGCTGAAACCCCTGCCGCTTGACCCCCTGTGCCGCCTGGTGTGGACGGCCTGCTTTGAGGCGGCGCTCCATATTGCCCAGCCCGAGACGCGCGGTGGGGGCCAGCAGGACATGACCGTCACGCTGATGGGGCTGATCGGCGGACTGCGGCGCAAGCAGGAAGCTGAGGGCAGGCAGGACTGACGAACAGGGGCCGACGGCATTCGTTCCGGCGGGGATGTCATCTGCTAGGGACAGGGCCGGCGCAATGAGAGTACGGTACGGCCCGTTTGGCCAGTGAGACAGGAAGTAGGAGCGAATCTTTAGAGGAGCGAATCTTTAGAGGAGGTGTCTGATGCGGACAAAGCACATATTGAGCAGTCTGGTCGTTGTTGTCCTGCTTGGCGGTTTCAACTCGCGCGCGACGGCCGAGTTTTTCCCGTGGTGGGCGTTTGACAGCGTCATCGAGGAGGTCCAGGAGCGGGGGACGCTGCGCGTCGGGCTCGGGCTGTTCGAGCCCTGGTCGGCCTGCAATGCCGACGGCGAACTGATCGGCTTCGAGATTGATGTCGCGACCAAGGTGGCCGCGGACATGGGGGTGGAGATCGAATTTGCCCGGACGAACTGGAACTATATCATCCCGGCCCTGCTCGCCGAGCAGTTTGACGTCATTATCAGTGGGATGGCGATCCTGCCGCAACGCAATCTCAAGGTCAATTTCACGTCCTCGTACAATCCTGCCGGTCTCTACCTGGTGGCGAATACAGAGCAAACCACAGACCTGGCAACGCTGGCCGACTTCAACAGTGCCGATGTCACGCTTGCGACCCGTCGGGGAGCCTCGTCAATAGGTTTTCTTCAGAATGTGTTTCCTGATGCCATGCTCCTGCTCTTTGATACCGACAACGCGGTCCTCCAGGCCGTCGTCGCCGGTGACGCCCATGCGGCGGCGGCGTTCGCGACGACGCGGACCACATGGGTTGAAGCTCACCCGGAGGCCCTGCACCTGCCCTTTGAGGAGCCGGTTGCCTCGGAAGTGGGGGCGATGGCCATCCGGAAAGGGGACCTCGATACCTTGAATTTTTTCAACAGTTGGATCGCGGCCAACGAGGCGGACGGCTGGCTCGGGCAGCGCCGCCAGTACTGGTTCGAGAGCCGCGAGTGGGAAGAGCAACTCGCGACCGACCCTGAAACCGTTGCGGAGTGTGACGACTCCTTTCAATAGTTGGCTGCGCTGTCGTCTGGGCCGAACGGCCCATCTCGACCGAGCGCAAACGCTTCGTCTCGCCCGACTTGGCTGCCTTCGGTCTCTCCTTTCCATGGGTTGAAGAGCGCTCCACGCTCAGAGACGTCAGCGGCCACGTCTGCTGTCACCCCTTGGGCGGGAAGGGCAGGGCGCTCCCCCCCGTGGCGCGCTGCCGTAGCGCGTCTCTCTCCCTTCCAGGAGGGCGGGCGGGGGGGAACCCACCCCGGCCTGCGGCCACCCCTCCGAGGAGGGGATTATGCACGTTAAGACACCTGCGGCGCAGTTTTTTTTCGATCATTTGCATTTTTCTATCATTTGTTAGGGACAAGCGCGCGGCCGGTGTGGTAGGGAAGCGGCAGGTATCCTTGAGATATGGACAGTCGGTATGATTTTGGATATAGACAACCGGTATGTATAGGGAGAAGACAGAGACTGACTGAATGCCGTGAGAGGCTGCGCCGTTGGGTGAGAATGGGCCGGCCTCAAAAGGCAGTCAGCATGCATGAGGGAGGAAGAGCTATGAGTACGGTTTTGCGCCCGAACTGGGTCCGGTGTTTCATCTTCGTGTGTGTGGCCGTGCTGTGTGGCGGGCCGCTCGTTGCCGTGGGCGGCGCCCAGGAGGAGGGCGACCTGCGCGTGCCGGGAGGGGGCGCGGGGCGCCTGGAGGTGTATCGTGCGGGCCAGTGGGGCACGGTGTGCGATGACCGTTTTACGAATGATACGGCGGGGGTCGCCTGCCGGCAGTTAGGCTATACGAGCGGTACGTTTTATCAGGCTGGGGGTGGCAGCGGACCCATTTGGCTCGACAGCGTCGAATGCGAGGGGGACGAAGCGCGCCTGGCCGATTGTGATCATGACGGCTGGGGGATTCACGACTGCTCCCATAATGAAGATGTGGGGGTCTCGTGTGAGTTAGACACCACGGCGGCGGTGTTCACCGTGTCCGTCTCTGACACTGAGATCGCGGAGGGCGAGAGTACCACCCTGACCGTCGCCATCACCAACGGCGTCACCTTCACTCAGGACCTGCCGATCAGGCTGGATTTCGGAGGGAGTGCGGCGGCGAACGACTTTACGGCACCGGCGACCCTCACGCTCGCGGCGGGGAACGCTTCGGTGACGGCGACGCTGAGCGCGGCGGACGACATCTATGCGGAAAATGCCGAGACGATTGCGGTCACGGCCCGGCAGGGCACGCGGACGCTCGGTCAGGCGACCGTCACCATCTCGGCGGGCGGCCCGACCGGGGCGTTCTCCGTGTCGGTCTCTGACACTGAGATCGCGGAGGGCGAGAGTACCACCCTGACCGTGGCCATCACCAACGGCGTCACCTTCACCCGGCCTCTGACGATCAGGCTGGATTTCGGCGGGAGTGCGGCGGCGAACGACTTCACGGCACCGGCGACCCTCACGCTCGCGGCGGGGAACACTTCGGTGACGGCGACGCTGAGCGCGGTGGACGACATCTATAAGGAAGACGCCGAGACGATTGCGATCACGGCCCATGGCTCAAGGACGCTGGGCCAGGCGACCGTCACCATCTCGGCGAGCGACCCGACCGGTTCGACCCTCAGCGAGGGCGACCTGCGCTTGCAAGGGGGCACCGCCTTGGCAGGGAGACTGGAGGTCCATCATGCCGGCCAGTGGGGCACCGTGTGTCATGAATCCTTTCGTCTGCCTCAAGAGAATACCCATCATGTTGCCGAGGTCGCCTGCCGGCAGTTAGGCTATACCGGCGGAACGGCGTATACCGCCGGGGGCGGCAGTGGGCGCATTTGGCTCGACAGCGTCGAATGCGAGGGGGACGAAGCGCGCCTGGACGCGTGTGATCATGACGGCTGGGGTGTCCACGACTGCTCCCATGCCGAAGACCTGGGGGTCTCGTGTGACTTGAACACCACGGCGGCGGCGTTTTCCGTGTCCGTCTCCGACACTGAGATCGCGGAGGGCGAGAGTACCACCCTGACCGTGGCCATCACCAACGGCGTCACCTTCACCCAGGACCTGCCGGTCGCGCTGACGTTCGACGGGAGTGCGGCGGCGAGCGACTTCACGGCACCCACGCCCCTCACGCTCGCGGCGGGGAACGCTTCGGCGACGGCGACGCTGAGCGCGGTGGACGATGCCTATAAGGAAAATGCCGAGACGATTGCGGTCACGGCCCGGCATGGCACGCGGACGCTCGGTCAGGCGACCGTCACCATCTCGGCGAGCGACCTGACTGGTTCGACCCCAATCGAGGGCAGCCTGCGATTGCAAGGGGACACCGACTTGAGGGGGCGGCTGGAGGTGTATCATGCCGGCCAGTGGGGCACGGTGTGCGACGACCGTTTGTTAAATGTGAGTGCCGAGGTCGCCTGCCGGCAGTTAGGCCATGCCGGCGGCACGGCTCATAGACAAAGCCGGGACGACCGCAGTGGGCCCGCCTGGCTTTCGGTCGGCAGTGGTCCCATTTGGCTGGACAGCGTCGAATGCGAGGGGGACGAAGCGCGCCTGGACGCGTGTCCGCATGACGGCTGGGGCATTCACGACTGCTCCCATAGTGAGGATGTGGGGGTCTCGTGTGAGGCAGCCACGTCCCTCCAGATGTCCCCGGCCCTTCCGCCCCTGACCGCCCGTTTCGATCCTGCGCCGCCGGCGACTCATACCGGGTCGGGCACGTTCACCGTGCGGATTCGGTTCAGCGCGGACATCACGATCGGCAAGAAAAAATTGCGCCGTCGCGGCCTGCGGGTCACGGGCGGCACAGTCACCCGCGCCTGGCGGGCGAAGGGACGCAGCGACCTGTGGAAGATCAGGATCAGGCCGACCGCCGCCGACGTGACCATCGTCGTGCCCGCGAACCGCGCCTGCAACGCGGCCGGTGCGCTCTGCACGGCGGACGGCCGGCAGTTGGCGACCCGGCTCGCGCACACCGTGCGCGGCCCGACCACGCCGCTCCAGTCGCCGCAGCGTGCGACCCGCCGCGCGCCCGATGCTATTGCGCCGCCCTCCAAGCCGGTCATGGACCCGCTGGAGATTCCCGACGCGGCCTTACACACCGCGCTGGAGCAGGCGCTGGGCACAGCGCCCGGCGTGTCGCTCACGGCGGCGGATTTGGCGGCCGTGACCACTCTCGACCTGAGCGGGGCGGGCATTACGGACCTGACCGGGCTGGAGCAGGCCCACAATCTGGAGACGCTGTTCGCAGCCGACAACCGGATCACGGACCTGAGTCCGCTGGCCGACTTGGTGCATCTGAAGTCCCTGTCTCTGGGCGGCAACCGGATTACGGACCTGAGTCCGCTGGCCGACCTGGTGCATCTGGAGTTCCTGTCCCTGGCGGACAACCGGATCACGGACCTGAGTCCGCTGGCGGAGTTGGTGCGCCTGGAGTTGCTGTTCGTGGCCGGGAACCGGATCACGGACTTCTCGCCGCTGGCGGGGCTGCCCAGGGTGAGCATCGACGGGCAGGACGCCCAGACCCATACGGTGGGGGCGGAGTGAGCGGCCTCGGTGTGCGCAAGGGGCGGCTCGAAGGCGCTGCCCCTTGCGCGGCCTTCCCGTGAAAAGTGTGCGATA
>MPMI01000067.1 GCA_002238415.1 Desulfurellaceae bacterium bin18
GCTGGTGTTGATCTTTGCCGCCCTCTTTCGGCTTTTTGTCCTCTTTTTCGAGCCTATCCAGGAGGACGATTTCTATCGCTATCTGTGGGATGGCAAGGTGGTTGCCAGCGGTCTGAATCCCTACCGTTTCACTCCCCGAGAGGTGCAAACGGGCAACGGAAAAGAAGGGCCGCTCCAACCCTACCGGGAACTGACAGAAACGGATGCGCGCTTTGCCTTGCTCCTGTCACGGGTAAACCACCCGGACGTGCCGACCCTCTACCCCCCGGTTGCGCAAGCTGTGTTTGGTTTGGCTGCCTTGATTGCGCCGGGCAGCCTGCTCGCCTTACGCCTCATCTTCTTCTGCTTTGACCTGGCGGTGTGTGGAGTCATTGTCAAACTATTATGCCACCTGGGGCGTTCACCGCTGTGGGTGCTGATTTACGCCTGGTCTCCGCTGGTTATCAAGGAAACGATCAACTCGTCGCATTATGACGTTGTGCCGACCTTTCTGCTGGTACTGGCCTTGCTGGCGTTGGTCACCGGACGACTGTCGGTCGGATTTCTCAGCTTGGGCGGAGCCATATTGGGCAGGGTCTTTCCCGTTGTCCTGCTGCCCCTTTTTGCCTGCCATGCCTGGTCGTGTCACGGTCTCGGGAAGGCGTGGGGCGGACTTGTGCTGACTAGTCTTGTTGTCGCTTGCGGCTATGCCCCGTTTGCGGCTGCCGGGAGCGGGTTGTGGCAGGGCTTTGTCACCTTTGCCGAGCACTGGCAAACCAACAGCTTTGTCTTTCCTCTATTACATCAGATGGTCACCGATCGCTGGCTGGCGAACGGCATTGTGGCGGGTTGCCTGGCCGGCGCGGTGTGGGTTGCCCTACGCTGGAATAGTCAGGGGAATGACGTTGGGTTCTTACGTGGATGTTTCTTTGTGATGGGGACCTTGCTCTTGCTCAGCCCGGTCGGCAATCCGTGGTATTTTCTGTGGGTGCTGCCGTTTGTCTGCCTCTTTCCACGTGTGTCCTGGCTGCTCTTGTCCGGTCTCTTGGGGCTGTACTACACTGCCTTTTACTTTCTCTATCGTGGCGAGCCGGAAATGTTCCGCTGGGTGGTCTGGTTGGAATATCTGCCCTTTTATGCCGTCCTGGCATGGGAGGCATGGCGGACGAGGATGGGGAGAACCACGCTGGTATGAAGAGCCAGACAGCGGCCTGGAAAATCCGGGGGCGGTGCAGGCGGCGCGATTGAGAGACAGGAGAAGGTGAGACCATGCGCTGGCCCAGCCTCTTGCAAGCTGCCTGCCTGATTGTTGTGTGCCTCTTGGGGGCCAGGGTACCGCTCGCTCAAACTCGACAGGCGCTCACGCCTGAGACGCCGCTCGTTATCCATCCAGAGTCGAAACAGGTCACCCTCTATGGCGTCATCTATCCGGCCCGCTTTAACCGGGCCGAGGGAGACGAGGCGCGCTATCACCTATTGACCTGGAAGGGCGGTCACTCCAAAAATGCGCTCATTGAAACACCGGTTGATGATCTCGCTTTTCACGACGCCTTGGTCAAAATAGGTGCCCAACCCGGCAATACACTGTCGATGGCGGCATGGACGCAGCGGGCTGACCCGGACAGTCCTGCCCCGCGGCAGAAGGCCAAGGGCAGCCACCTGGCCGTTTTTCTCTCCTGGCAGGATCAGCCCGAGCGCCTGCCGGTTCACCGTATTTTACGTCCGCCTCCCGTCAGACCCCAGCTCCCGGTCTGGACGTTTGAAGGTAATCGAGACCGATGGTTTAATCGGGTGCCGTTTGCCCCGCGGCCGGGCTGCCTGGTGTGTTTATACAGTTGCCCGAGTGGTAAGCTCAGCAACGGAGGGTTGAGTATCGCCGACTATATGTCCCATCCAGGGCGGTTTCGAGCAGATACGGAGAGCTTGCCGCCTGATGATACCCCCGTGCGTGTCATCTTTGAGTTGCTGCCTTAGTGTATGAAGACAGCGTATGAAGACAGCAAACCCGCAACAGTCGCGTATTGCCGTGGTCATTCCCGCCCTCAATGAAGAAGCGTCCCTGCCCAAGGTGCTTGGAGACTTACCGTGGGAACGGCTTGCGGAAGTCGTGGTGGTAGACAACGGTTCGTCAGACCATACCGCAGCAGTTGCCCAAGCGCATGGTGCGACCGTTCTCAGCGAGCCGCGCCGGGGCTATGGCTGGGCCTGTCTGGCGGGCATTGATTATCTGCAGGACAAACAGCCCGATATCCTCGTTTTTCTCGATGGCGATTACAGTGATTATCCCGACGAACTCGTCGACGTGGTGCGGCCCATTCTTGAGGAGGGCTATGACATGGTAATCGGCTCCCGGCCGCAGCGCGCCGGAGCGGGCGCGCTGCTCCGACATGCCCAGTTGGGCAATGCGCTGGCAACCTGGCTCATCCGCCGCCTGTATGGTTTCAGCTATACCGATCTTGGGCCGTTTCGCGCGATCCGCTTTCCAAAACTCCTGGCTATCGAGATGCAGGATAAAACCTATGGCTGGACGGTCGAAATGCAGATTAAAGCCATACGCCACAAACTTCGCATCACTGAGGTGCCGGTCCGCTATCGTCAGCGGATCGGTACCTCAAAAGTAAGCGGAACGCTCAAAGGGACCATCTTGGCTGGCTGGAAAATCCTTTGGACGGTCTTTCGCTATGCGAGGCGAGCCGTATGACAGAGACCACCATGGAATGGAATGTGGCGTTTTCCCCGGACGAGGTTATCCCGCGCCTCGAAAACCTCTTTCGTCAGTATGACCACACGTATACCCAAGAAGACAGTGGCGCTGACCGACATTACCGGACGGCACTCGGCCAGGGGACGCTTGAGTTGGTCATGCATCCGCTCGAACCGAAGCGCAGTCCGTTCAGTCAATCAATCCTTATCCAACGGACGCTCCTGCATATGACGTACAAAGGCGTCAGTAGCGCGGACCAGGCACGCTTTAAGCACCAACTGACCATGGCTTTTCTGCGGGTAGGGGGCTGATGCGCGTCAGCGTTATTATCCCAACCCTGAACGAGGCCGGCACCATTGAACAGACGCTCAGTTGGGTTCGACAGGCGAGTGCCTGCGAGATCGTTGTGGTGGATGGCGGCAGCGACGATGATACCGCGGAGTGCGCGCGGCCATACGCCGGCCAGCTTATTTACGCGCCCCGTGGCCGCGCCCGTCAGATGAATGCCGGCGCCCGGGCCGCAGACGGGGAAGCCCTGCTCTTTCTTCATGCGGATACACTGCCGCCTGCTCAGTTTGCAGAGCTGATCGTGGCTGCTTTAGCCGACCCTGAGGTTGTGGGCGGCCGTTTTGACGTCCATGTGGACGCGCCGGGCTTGGCCTTCCGGATGATCGGCGGGCTGATGAATCTCCGCTCTCGGTTCACCGGTATTGCCACCGGCGATCAGGGGATTTTTGTTCGGCGCGGCGTGTTTGAAACGATTGGTGGCTATCCGGAGTGGGATATTATGGAAGACCTGGAGTTCAGCCATCAGCTCAAACGGGCGGGAAAAATCGCCTGTCTACGGGCGCGGGTAAAGACCTCCGCCCGCCGCTGGCAGAAGCACGGCGTCATAAAAACCATTCTGCTCATGTGGGGTCTGCGGCTGTGTCATTTCTTTGGCGTTTCGCCGACTGCCCTCAAGGCGTTTTACGCGGATACGCGCTAACCGTTGAGAGGGGCACGTCGTGCCTCTCTCCAGGAAAAATTCGTGGCCTGTCCGGACGACGGGTTACTGTACCGACCCTTCGTATATCCCCATTACCGTGTCCAGGAATTGATGCGCGTCTTCTTTGATACGCTGAAAGGAGTTCCGACCAATGATAGACCCGAACCCACCGCCGTCACGAATCGCACGGACCTCATCGAAGAATTCCAGATCGCCCTTGGCCGCACCGCCAGAGAAGATCACAATCCGTTTATTATTGAACGCGCTCTGCACGACGTGGCGAACACGTTCCGCCTGTGTCTCAATGGGCACGTGATGTTTCTGATACGCCTTTTGCGCATCAGACAATTCAATATGGCTGCTCGGCAGCTTCACCTTAATGATATGCGCACCCATCTGGGCGGCGATCTGGGCGGCATAGGCCACGACATCAATCGCCGTCTCTCCAGCCTTGCTCAGGTCTGAGCCGCGCGGATACGACCACACTACGACCGCCAGCCCTTTGGACTTGGCTTCTTTGGTGATCTCCCGCAGTTGTTCATACATGGTCTGGGCTGCGGATGAGCCCGGATAGATCGTAAACCCGACCGCGGCACAGCCGAGCCGGAGTGCGTCGTCAACGCTGCTCGTCACGGCCGAGAGCGGGTCTTTTTCGTCGTGCAGCACATCGTGGTTGTTGAGCTTGAGAATGAGGGGAACCCGATCGAGGAAGGCATCGGCTCCAGCTTCGATAAAGCCCAGCGGTGCGGCATAGGCATTACAGCCAGTGTCGATGGCGAGCTGGAAGTGGTAGTCCGGGTCATAGCCCGCAGGATTTGGCGCAAAGCTTCGGGCCGGCCCGTGCTCAAAGCCTTGATCAACCGGCAGGATGACGAGCTTTCCGGTGCCGCCGAGGCGGCCATGATTAAGCAGGCGGGCGATATTCGTCCGCGTGCCAGGATTGTCGCCATCATACCAACTCAGGATTTCTTGTACGCGTTCTGTCATGATCTTACCTCCTCACGTGCGGTCTTGAGATACATATCAGTGTAATTTATGCATAAAAAGACTCTGCCGTGTCCACGTCCTTGGCGCTGCCAATGAGGAGGGGGGTGCGTTGGTGCAGGGTCTGAGGAACGAGGTCCAGGATCGGCTGTCGACCATTGCTGGCCCGGCCGCCGGCTTGTTCGATGACCAGGGCCATAGGCGCGGCCTCGTACATCAGCCGCAGCTTGCCGTTCGTATTCTTGGGGTCGGCTGGATAGATAAAGATGCCGCCTTTCAGCAAGGTACGGTGAAAATCTGCGACAAAGGAACCCACGTAGCGTCCGGAGTAGGGTCGTCCGGACTCTTTGTCCTTCTTCTGTAAATATTCGACATAGTCGCGCGTCTCGGGAAACCAGTCGTTGCGGCGACCTTCGTTGATGCTGTACGTCGAGCCGCGGTGCGGAATATGGATATTCTCGTGCGAAAGAAAAAAATCACCAATACCGGGGTCAAGGGTAAAACCGTGCACGCCCGCACCCGCGGTGTAGACCAGCATGGTACTGGGACCGTATAAAGCATAGCCGGCCGCAACCTGGTGTCTGCCTTTGAGGTGTAGCGCCTTTTTTAAGGCGTCTCCACTCCCCGCCGGACGGCGGTGTATTGAGAAGATAGAGCCGATCGTGACATCGACGTCAATATTGGACGAGCCATCCAGCGGATCGACAAAGACCACATATTTCCCCTTGTCGGCGTTTCCCAGGATTTGTGCCGGCTGGTCCATCTCTTCAGACACCATGTCCGACACGAGTTCGCCGTAGGCAAACGATTCGAGGAAGGCGTCATTCGAGATTTCGTCCAGTTTCTGAACGATTTCACCTTGTATATTGATCTCGTCTTTTGCCCCGAGCGCCCCGGTCAGCCCGGCCACCCTGAGCCGCCGGGAGATTCTCTTGGCGGCCAGCGCAATCTGGGACAAGAGAATGGAAAATTCTCCGGTTGCACCCGGATGTTGCTGTTGCTGCATTAAAATATGACGGGTTAACGTGATGCTCTCGGCGGACATACCACACTCCTTGGCTCGGCTCAGCTTGACGACGGCTCGATTTTTTTCCTATCACAGGCCTTTCCTATCACAGGAGAGAGGGGAGCGCCAAAGCGAGTACTGTCCCGTGCGGATTTAAGGGGCGGCTCTCTAAATGATGGGCGACTCAAAGACCTGTGCGTTGGGTTCCAAACGCTCTACTTCGGGCACCTTTTCTTGCCAGAACTCCGCCCGCGCCAGACTGAAAAGGAGGGCCACACCAACGAGGTAGACCAGGGAGATTAACGCATGCTTGGCACCCATATCAGCTTGGGCTTTGCTGTAAAAATCGCGCGACGATTTCTGCCGTGTGTTGGGGTTGCTCAAGCCAGACAGCATGCGCGGCATCCGCAATACGGACGACCTGGGCATCGGACAGGCCGGCCTGATACACATCCGCGACAGTCGTCGGCACAAGCCTGTCTCCTGTCGCGGAGACAAGAAGCGTCGGAGTTGTGACCCGGAAGAGACGATCTTTCAGTCGGGGGTTATAGAGCGACGGGGGGGTCCAGCCGATGCGGGCCGAGACCATTTGCGCCTTATAGAATAAAAACTGGGCCTCGGGCGACATGTCATCCGGGATAGCCCCCATGGCCAATTCCGAATGCTGATCCGAAAAGATCAGCTCCCGGACCTCGTGATTGCCACCTTCCGCCTTGGGTGTCACGGTATAGAAGAAGTTGCCAATACGGGCTTCCGGTGTGGAGATGCCAAGCGGGTTAATGAGCACGAGCCTGCGTAAGCGGTGCGCATGACGGGTTGCCATTTCGGTTGCGACCCAGCCACCCAGGGCCGTGCCGACCAGGTGCACGGTGTCTGTGTTCAAGGCATCAAGTACATCGAGACAGAAGAAGACCATGTCCTCAATCGTCTCCAGTTCGTCATAGCCCTCGGTCTCCGCATAGCCGGGCAGGGCTGGGGCGTAGACGGTGAACGACTGTGCAAGCGCTTCATGAAAAGCGGTCAGCCCGCTATCCGCCGGGAGGCTATGAATATCGGCAACAATGCCGTGTAGATAGAGTACGGGAGGGCCGGCACCGCCTTGCAGGAGGTGGACCTTTTGATTGCGGATAGTCAACGTTTCTGAGCGGAGTGTCATAGAGATATGTCCTGTTGGTCTGGGCGGTGTGCAGGCAAGCGGGGCGGGGAGGCCGGCACCCAACCGACCTCGCTCTCTCGCTTAGGCCGAAGCCGGAGCGGGTTGGGCTTCCCGCGTAGGGACACTCTCAAACTCTGCTCCGATATGTTTGCGCACGTAGGGAAAGACTTCGCCGGCCAGCAGTTCCATATTCTTGCGGGTCAAATGATCGGGCAGACTGCCGAACTGCGGCAGGGCAAGAATATGTCCGACCTTGAACTCCGCTACATATTTGAGCAGTTTTTCCCGCACCGTCTGCGGACTGCCAATCAGGACCGAGCCGCCCGCCTCGATATCGTCCCAGTTGGTGGCATGACCGAGTTGCCACTTGCTCGCCGCGGTATGGCCGCTGCCCGGATCGTTGAGTTCCTGGAGGCGCTGAAGCGACTGGAGAGAAGTGTAGCCTGGGGGCATCCAGGTTCGACCCTTGCCGGCAAAACCTTTGAGCAGCTTGTCAATGAAATACCAGATATGCTCTTCTGCTTCTTCGCGCGCCTTCTGGTCGGTCTCCGCCACATACATGGGCACCAGCCAACCCAGCATTTCCGGGTGATACGGCGACGTGCCAACTCGCGTGACAGTCTCTTGAAAGAAGGCGGCATTGCGACGAAAGGCCTCAACGTGCGAATAGGTCAGGGCCGCGTAAATAAGCCCTTTCTGGGCGACGAACTCCATGGTTTCAATACTGCCCACACCGGGGATCCACACGGGCGGGTGCGGGGACTGCACGGGCCGTGGCCAGGTGTTGACGTATTGGAGCGGAAAATGTTTTCCCTCCCAGGAGAACGGACCTGGGTCGGTCCAGGCCTTGAGAATAAGTTCGGTGGCTTCGCGGAAGCGTTCTCGAGCATGGGTCGGGTTCTTGCTGTATGAGTAGTATTCCGGGCCGCCGCCAACGACAAAGCCACAGTCAAATTTTCCCCGGAACATATTGTCGAGCATGGCAAATTCTTCGGCGATTTTGAGCGGGACATCGTACAGCGGCAGGCCATTGCCCAGTACCATGACGCGCGCCTGTGTGATCCGCTGCGACAGCGCGGCGGCTATCAAATTGGGAGAAGGCATAATGCCGTAGGCATTCTGGTGATGCTCATTGATGACTACCCCGTCGAATCCCAGTGTATCGGCATAGACGAGCTGATCGATATACTGATGATAGACCTCCGGACCGCGCTCGGGGTCAAACAGGCTGTTTGAACACGTGACCCAGGCCGTGTCGTATTGCTCGGTAAAATTCTCGGGCAGATGTGGCCACGGCATGAGATGAAACATCCAGAATTTCATACGTTTTCCCCTTGAGAGTCGAGTATCTGCTTTTGACTACCATAGACAACCGCAGAAGCGCAAAGGTGGATGCAGGTCGGAGCACCAGCGGGAAGCGGCGGGTCACCCGGCTGCTGCGGGGGGTTCGTGATCCGTGTCCTGGGGTGGTTCGAGCGGGAGGATCACCCGCATTTCGGTGAAGACGCCCTGCTCGGTGTCGAGCCGGATGGAGCCACCGTGGCGAGTGAGTATGTCCATGGTCAGCGACAGGCCAAGCCCTGTTCCCTCGCCCGGTTTCTTCGTGGTGACGAAGGGCTCGAAAATCCGCTCGCGCAGTTCCTCCGGAATACCGGGGCCGTTGTCGCGGATGTCGAACTCGGCATGGTCCTCCAGGCGGCGGCTGGTGATACGCAGTTCCGGCTCAAAGCCCCCGTCCGACGTTTGGCGTTTTTCATCCAGGGCCTGGCAGGCATTCGTGACGAGGTTGAGGAACACCCGACCGATATCCTGGGGAACAACCGTGAGCATACCCATTGCCGGATCGAGGTCCTGGGTCAGCGTCACATTGAAGTCTGTATTGCGGGCGCGCACCGCATGATAGGAAAGGTCCACATATTGCTTTAGCAGGGCGTTCAGGTCGGTCTCCCGCCAATCTCCCGGCCCACTGCGGGAATGTTCGAGCATGCTCCGCACAATGCCGTCGGCGCGCAGACTATGCTCCTTGACCTTCTGGAGGTTCAGCCTGAGGTCGGAGAGGATGGGGGTGACTTCTTCAGACAACTCGACCTCTCCGCTCTTCGCTTCCTCCATGACTTCCTCGATCTCATCGACCAGTTCGACAGACACCTCGGAGAAGTTGCTCACAAAATTGAGCGGATTCTTGATTTCATGGGCCACCCCGGCGGTGAGTTGGCCGAGCGAAGCGAGTTTTTGCTCGGCGACGATCTGTTCTTGCGCCTGTTCGAGATGTTCCAAGGTCTGCTCAAGGGTCCGGTTCTTCGCGTCCAGTTCCTTGGCCAGCTTCTCGACCAGGTTCAGCCGCTGTACTTCGAGGGCGTAACGTCGGAACACTTCCAGGGCGTTGGCCATATCCGTCACTTCGTCATTGCCCTTCACCTCAACCGGCACCTCCAGGTCGCCGCCGGCCATGGAGCGCATGGCCGTGGCCAGCCCGACAAGGCGGCGGATCATATAGCGCCCTACAAACAACCAGCCGAGGAGGAGGGCGCCCGAGACGGTCAGGACGTTGAGGACTCCGAGGATCAACCGCCCGGTCTGGGCGGCAGACTGGGCGGCGTTACTGGATTCGACAGCCTCATCGTTGATCTCTTCTACCAGGGTGTTCACCTCGGTGAGGAGCAGGCCAGAAGCCTCGCGGCCTTTTGCCAGCGCTGCCTGTTCCTGCTCCAGGCGAAGCAGGGTTTCTTCGCGCAGGGGAATAATCCCAGTATCGATTACTGCACTGGTCAACGAGGGAAGGGCTTCTTCGCGTAAGGGGGCGCTCCCTTCATCAGTCTCCCCCATCTGGGCCAGGCGCTCCAGGTCTGTTCCGAGAACGTTGTCCAGGGTCCGCGCCGACAGCCGCGCATAGGCGCGCCGGAAGTTCTGCACCGTACTGCGGAAGCGCTCGCGGAGGGGCGGAAGCAGGCCGCGGTCGGACAGGGCCAGGGCATTGCTCAACAGGAGCACGGCGAGATTGGCCTGGTGATTGAGGCTCGTCAGATCTCGGGAGTAGGTCAACTCAGCTTCGGAAGCGCGCTCATTGATCGGGCTCGGCTGGTCTTGCAGGCGGCGCAGCCCCTCCACCAGATAGAATTCCTGGTCATCGATCAGGGTCACGATGTGTTGCTCGATACGTCGGTTCGTCTCGTCAAGTTCCAGCTTGAGGCCCTCCAGCATCTGAGCGATGACCAGACGGCGGGCGGCCGATTGTTGGATGAGCTCCAGGTGGACGCTCAGTTCGGCGAGGTGGTCTTCGATCAGCCGGGTCTGCTGACCAAAGGCGGTACGAGAGGCGAGTTCCTGGATGAGGGTGCTGAGGGCAGATTGTTCTCTGGCCAGTTCTCGGGCGACTGTCCCGTGCTCCTGGAGCGAAGAGGCGGAGATGAGGCGGAGGGCACCGTTCACCACCACAGAACTCTGGCGCGCTGCGTCTACCGCACTGCTCAGGTTGGGTATGCTGGACTCCGTCAGCCGGGACCCGTGCTGGACAATCTGGTGAAAGGAGAAATAGGCCACCAGGCTGGCACTCAGGGTTAGCAGGACGCCACCCAGCAGACCGAGGTAGAGTTGTGGCCCGATCCCGAGACGGAACCCGCGTTTCTTTTCCGGTTCCACTCCTTCTGAAAGAGCGGAAGGGCGCAGGGCCAGTGCTTCTCCAGGGTCGGTGACGGGACGTTCGTCGTGGCTCATTGCGACACCATTCTCTGCACAGACTGAAAACGTCCCTGCCTGTCGATGATGGTCAGATAGACCTGGTCGGAGCCCTGATTGTCGGCCGGACCATAGCGCAGCAGGAAGCCGTCGAGGTCGATGGTCTCAGCCTTCCGTAGCGCGTCCAGAAATCCTGTCCGGGTCGGGTTGGGTCCGGCCAGACGGAGGCCCTCTGCCACGAGACGGCCCGCCAGATAGCCTTCCAGTGACACGAAGCCCGGCGTACTCTCCCGGTCCACTGCGGCCAGGGCTTGCTGATAGTGGGCGACAACGGGGAGGCTGACGTCGGTGGGGAAGGGAACGACCTGGGTGACGTAGACCCCGGCCCCGTCAGAACCGAGTTCTCTCGCCAGGGCCGAACTTCCAACAAAGGAGATATTGATGAAATACGGGTTGAAGTCGAGCCGCCTCGCCCAGCGGATCAGGGCGGCCGCCGGCCTGTAGGCACCGATGATGACAATCGCCTCGGGCCGGGAGCGGCGCAGGTCGAGCAACGCGACTTTTATCGCCTCGGTATTGCGCGGGTAGTCCGCTTCCACGACGAGGGACAGGTTGTGGCGAGCGACAGCACGCCGTACGCCCGCTAGTCCGGCGCGTCCGTAGGAGTCGTTCTGGTAGAGAATCCCGATACGCTTGACGCCCAGGTCGGCAGTCAGACGGGTCACCATCTCTTCGGTTTCCTGATAGTACGAGGCCCGCATATTGAGCACGTTTGGCCGGATCTGGGCGTCGCGTAGGAACTCCGCCCCGGTAAAGGGCGCGATATAGGGGACACCGGCCTCGGTGGCAATCGGCTGGGCGGCCAGAGATGTTGGGGTCCCAACCGCACCGACCAGGGCGAAGACGTTACGCTGGATGAGTTCACGGGTGTTGGCAATTGCGGCCTCGGGCTCATAGGCATCGTCCAGGGAATCCAGGACGAGACGCTGGCCGTGTATCCCACCTTGCTGGTTGATCGCCTCGAAAGCGGCGAGGAGGCCGACACGCATCCCCTGGCCCAGGGCGCGGGCCGGTCCGCTCAGGGCTGCGGACTGGCCGAAGACAATATCTGCGGCACGGGCCGTCTGCACGGCCGGTAACATCACGCCGGCCCAGGCGACGAGCCCCAGGGTCGCTCGAAAAAAGACGAGGGTTGAGCGCATCATGTCCCGTCAATAATTGGGGAAGAAAGCGGGGCGGCGAAACGCATCGCGACGCAGGTAATATCATCCGATTGCGGCGCGTCTCCGGTAAAAGCGTGCACCTCATCGACGACCATGGTTATGATATCATGGGCGGCGACCTGCCCGAGGCTGGCAAGTTTCGCGTCGAGCCGCTCTTCGCCAAACTCCTCATAGGCGGAGTTCTGGGCCTCGGTAATGCCGTCCGTATACAGGAAAAGCGCATCCCCAGGGGCAAGCCGGACTTCGCCGTTGTGATATTCGTGCCCAGGAGCGATCCCGAGGACCAGATTCTCCGTGGCTGGCAACTCCTCGACCTGGGAATCGCCCCGCACCAAGCGGGGTGGGTTATGTCCACCGTTGCTGTAACGGAAGCTTCCGTCCCGCAGATCAAACACCCCGTAGAAAAGGGTGATGAAAATACAGGTCTCGTTGTCCTCGGCCAGCAGATCGTTCACTCTGCTCAGGCAGTCAGCGGGTGACGGGGAATCTCTGGCCGTCCCCTTGAGGAGGGTCCGAGTCATGAGTGTAAACAGCGCAGCCGGAATGCCTTTGCCGGAGACATCGGCGATGACCAGACCGAGCAGTTCATCACTCAGAGGAAAAAAATCGTAGAAGTCCCCGCCGACCTCCCGGGCCGGGATCATCAGCGCCTGGACCTCATGCGTCTCTCTGCTCGGGAGGTCCTTGGGCAGGGCCGACATTTGCACCTGCTGGGCCACATCGAGTTCCCGCTTGAGGACGACGAGCCGGTCCCGCGCCTCCTGGGCGGCTTCCAGGGCGTGGATATGGTTGAGCGTCTTTTCAATGGTGATTTCGAGATCCTCGAAATTGATCGGTTTGGTCACGAAATCGAAGGCGCCCCGGTTCATGGCGGTACGGATGTTCTCCATGTCACCGTAGGCGGAAACGATGACCGCCTGGACGTCAGGGTTGGTGTCTTCGAGTTTGCTCAGCAGGGCGAGCCCGTCCATGACGGGCATGTTGATATCCGAGAGGACTAGGTGAATGTCCGGGTTCTCGGCGAGCCTTTCGAGCGCTTCCTGGCCATTATGGGCAAAAACGAAATCGAATTCGCCCTTACGGATGCGACGGCGGAATTTCTGGCGGATGAGCAGTTCGAGGTCTTCTTCGTCGTCTACCACGAGGAGCCGGATGGGTGATGTCGTCAAGGTTGAGTCCTTCTCTATCGGAGTCGGTGTCTACAAGGCAGCCAACGCCTCGCTGCGGTTCTGGCAGATCGTCAAGATATTCGTGAAACCGCTGATCTCAAAGACATGGGCGATGTGCTCGGCCAGCCCGCAAAACAGGGCCTTGCCTCCTTCCGCCTGTGTCCGTCGGGCCGTCACCAGCAGCACGCGCAAGCCGGCACTGCTGATGTAGTTCAGGCCCTCAAAATCGAAGACGAGCGTCTGCTCACCCGCATCGAGCTGCTCCTTTATGGCGCTTTCCAGGACCCCGACATTGCTCCCGTCCACTCGCCCTACCGGGCAGACGACCACCGCCTTTTCAGTGCGTTCGGTTTGCACGGACAGCGCATTTTCATTCGTCATTGGCTTGCCCCCCAATCACGTGTTTCAGGGTAATACGGTTGCGTCCGTCGATGCGCTCATAGGTGCTGCTGTCGGTGAGCTGCTTCACAAAAAATATACCGAGACCGCCGATGGGGCGCTCCGCAAGTCCCAGACGAGTATCCGGCTCTGGAGCCTCCTCAAAAGGGTTGTACTCCGCGCCGTTGTCCTCAAGCTGAGCTACGATGCTGCCTTGGTCAACGAAGAGACGCAACCGTAACTCGGGCTCGGGAAGGTCCGGCAAGGCATAGCACACGCTGTTCGTTACCAGTTCGTCCAGAACGAGGTTGAGGCGACTCTGAAGGTCTCGACTGAGCGCATGGGCCGCCCCGAATTCCTGGATAGCCTGGGCGAGCATACGAAGGGCAGAAAGGTCCGAGGCGAGGGAGACCTCGATAGTCTCACTGCTCGGTCGGGATTCACGGAGTGGCATCGGCTTTACCATGATACGTGCGGTACGTCCATCGGACATTCAGGAAGCCGTCTGTGCTTCTGTTGGATAGTAGACATAGGTCCGCTCCAGGGCTTCATGGAAGTTCCGACATAATATAACGAGATCGGTGAGGTCATACCAGCCTCCGCCACCGGCGACCAGATTGACCATATGGTGGGAGAGGGCCGAATCCAGCCGCCCAACGATTTCATACGGCTCCACAGGCAAGTGTCCACGGACTGGCGGGTCAATGACCTCCAGGCTGGCCCGGATCCGGTTGACTGCGAAACGCAATGAATAGGACAACTCGGCATCGTACACCAGAAAGCCCAGCACCTTTTCTCTCCCGGCCTGGGCACCGTGGAGCTGACAGTAGGCTTCAAAGGCATTGCAGACCCGAAGGAGGCCCGCCCAGTCACCGTCCTCCTCGGCCGTGTCCTTGACGTTCGCACAATGCGCCTCCAGGAGAGAGCTGACGAGCTGAGCCCGCTCGATGAATCGTCCGATGCGCATAAAATGCCAGCCTGCGTCCCGGCGCAGAGAACTCGCGCAGACGCCGTCGAAGAGTTGGACCGCCTCGACAATGTCGCGGTAGAGCATAACGGGTTCCCTGGACCAGATATCCACAAGGTCGGTGTCCCGTAAGCGCAGGTAGGCACGGTTGAGGCTTGACCAAATCCCGTTGCTGATGGCGTCGCGTACCTGACGGGCGTTTTCCCGAGCCGCGGTCAGGCAGGACACGATAGAGGTCGGATTAGTGGTATCGAAGGTGAGATAGTCGGTCAGGGTATAGCCGTCGGCGAAAAAGAAATCATCATCGTCCTCCGGGCCACCATAGATATCCGCGCCTGGAGGGTGGGCATCCAGACTGCTGAAGAGCCGTCGCCAACCATTGGCGATTTCCTGGACCGGGCTGGAGGGGAGGTGTTCGAGTTGTAACCCAAGGAGACGGGCGGTGTGTTCCACCCGTTCCAGATAGCGGTTCATCCAGTAGAAAGAATCTGCGACACGGGCAAGTATCACGGCGCATCCTCCTCAATGATCCAGGCATCTTTGGAACCGCCGCCCTGGCTCGAATTCACCACCAGGCTGCCCTTACGCAGTGCAACCCGACACAGCCCGCCGGGCACCACGCTGGTCTCCTGCCCGTGCAGCACGAAGGGTCTGAGGTCAACGTGGCGCGCCTCAAGCCGCCCGTCAATGAGGCACGGGGCGCGTGACAGGGCCAGGACGGGCTGAGAGATATAATTATTGGGCTGGGTGCGGAGTTTGGCGGCAAAGGCCTCCCGCTCTTCCTGGCTGGCGTGCGGCCCGACCAACATGCCGTACCCGCCAGACTCGCCCACCGCCTTGACCACCAGGTTCTCAAGATGCTCAAGCGTGTAGGCCAGTCCCTCGGGTTCCCGGCACAAAAAGGTTTCGACATTGTCGAGAATCGGTTCCTGGTCGAGGTAATAGCGAATCATGCGCGGCACATACGAATACACCGCCTTATCGTCCGCAACCCCCGTGCCGGGCGCGTTGGCCAGCGCGAGGTTTCCGGCCCGATAGACCTCAAAAAGACCTGGAACGCCCAGGCAGGAATCCGGGCGGAAGGCCTGGGGGTCGATAAAGTCATCGTCGAGCCGCCGATAGAGGACATCTACCGGGCGCAAGCCCTGGACGGTGCGCATATACAGCTGGGTCTCACGCACGAGCAGGTCGTCGCCCGTGACGAGTTCAATGCCCATTTCCCGCGCCAGAAAGGCATGTTCGTAATACGCCGAGTTATACACGCCGGGTGTAAGCAGGGCGATACTCGGCTCCTCTCCTTTCCGAGGCGAGAGGGAACGCAGGACGCGGAGGAGTTCCTGGCCGTAGTGATCGACCGACCGGACGTGGTAGCGGCGAAAAACACGCGGGAAGGAGCGCCGGATCGCCTCCCGGCAGGCGAGCATATACGACACCCCTGAGGGCACCCGGAGGTTGTCCTCCAGCACCATGAAGCCGTCCGCGGTCCGCACGATGTCACTCCCGCACACTGACACGTAGGCTCCGAGCGGCACCTGGACCCCTTCCATCTCGGGGCGGTAGTTCGGGCATCTCTGCACCAGGTCGCGCGGTATAGTACCGTCGCCAAGGATATGTCCCTTGCCGTAGACATCGGCGAGAAAGAGATTCAGCGCCTGGACGCGCTGAATGAGCCCACGCTCGATATGCTCCCACTCTCGGGCGAGCACGAGGCGGGGGACGCAATCGATGGGGATAACCCGCTCGATGGACTCCTCGTCTCCGTACACGGTGAAGGTGATGCCCTCGTCGAGAAATGAGCGGGTCACGCGCTCCTGAAGTCGCTCGACCTCCTCTGGAGACATCCGCTCCATTTCGTCGATGAGGAGCCGGTAGTGCGCGCGGGGCTGCCCTTCGGACTCAAAGGTCTCGTCGAAAAAGTGGGCGTCAAGCTCGTAGTGCCCAAAGAGTGAGGGGGCAGGGTCGGCGTCTCGACTGTGCCGCGCTTCAGACAAATCAGGCGAAGCCATTGTGATAATGCCACCCTTTCCGCCATAGTCGGCAAGTCGGGATTATCGTCAAGTTCGACCGAGCGATCAGGCTAAATACTAACACCGGACTACTCACGCTACAACTTTTTCTGGTAGTGGTTCAGTTTGCTTAGCGTGGTGGCTGCCGTGCAGCGCGTCTCTCTCACCCCTCTGCGTCCTCAGCTCTGCGGGTGCGGATGGACAGGCAGACGCCGGGGAGATCGACCAATCCGAGGAAGAAGCCAATCGGCAGCGACTCGACTAGCGAAACAGGTCGGCGTCCGCCGGGCGTTTCAGGGACTCGCTCCCAACGTCGGCTGGTTTGAAGCGATA
>MPMI01000025.1 GCA_002238415.1 Desulfurellaceae bacterium bin18
CCGCCATACCCGCGAGCTCCTGACACATTATGACATTCCGACTCCGCTGACGAGCTATCACGATCACAGCGAATCAACCAAAGCACCCATACTCGTTGAAACCTTGCTGGCGGGCAAAAGCATCGCCTTGGTCAGCGATGCCGGCACCCCGTGCATCTCCGACCCAGGCTATCGTTTGGTCAAAAGTGCCGCTGAGGTGGACATCCCGACCGTTCCCATCCCCGGCCCGTCCATGCTGACCGCGTTGATGAGCGTAGGCGGTTTGCCAACCGATCGTTTTGCCTTTGAAGGATTTTTGCCGGCAAAGAAAGGGCAGCGCCAAAGAGCGTTACGGGAGCTCTGCCATGAGGAGCGGACACTCATTTTTTACGAGTCCCCGCACCGTCTGTTGAGTACCCTGTCTGACCTTACGCGTATTTTCGGAGATCGTGGCATCGTTGTTGGCCGGGAGCTGACCAAACAGTTCGAGGAAATCCTGCGCGGACCTGTCAGCGCGGTTCTCAGCGCGTTCCACAACCGGTCGGTCAAAGGTGAAGTCGCGCTCGCAGTCGAAGGCTGGGACGGGAAAGACGAGAGCACTTCGGAACAATCCGCGGCAGAACTGATGCAGCAGCTCTTGGCGGACGGGGTCGGCTTGAAAGAGGCGGCGCGCACGGTGAGTGAGGCATGCCATATCTCAAAACGGGACGCGTATTCCATGGGGGTAAAGATCAAAGCGGGCTCAAGGACTGATAATCACGATTGAAAAGAGAAGGCCGATCGCCAAGCAGGGGGGCTGAGTGGATGGACCGGTCGGAAATTGGTATGAAAAAACCCAAGACCGTATGATGCCCAGCAGGACGTTCCAACCCGGAAGACAGGGTAGGGAGAAACGAAGTAGGAGGAAAAGACACAATGGCGCTCGACTATGACAATATTATTGACGCGGACGGCCACATCCTTGAACCGGCGGACGCCTGGGAGCGGTATATCGATCCCGCCTATCGGGACCGGGCGCTCCGCATTCGGACGCTTGAGGGACGGGAAGTCCTGGAAATGAACGGCAGGCCGTCCCGTTTTTTTGACGTGCGCGTCTTGACCGGTCTGGGCGGTATGGGCAAGGGAACTAAAGAAATCGAACGGATGATGGAGCAAGCCTACCCCGGCAGCGCTCCCTTTGGGTCAATGGACCCCCAGGAGCGGGTGGCTCTCCTAGATCAAGAAGGCATTGCCAAGGCCATCCTGTATCCCAGCTTGGGTCTGACCTGGGAGTGCGAGATTGATGACGTCGAGCTGTCCCTGGCGTATGCCCAGGCGTACAACCGCTGGATCTGTGACTTCTGTTCCGACTCGGACGGTCGCTTGATTGCCATTGCCCATATTTCGCTGGCCGACCCGTCAGCTGCCGCGGCCGAACTGGAACGCTCCGTGCGCGCTGGCGCCAAAGGCGCTTTTCTCGCGCCCTATACGCTCACCCGTATCCCGCATGCCCATCCCGATCACGATATCTTTTGGGCAAAGGCCCAGGAACTTGCCGTGCCGGTCGCCATCCACCCCATGGCCGAACATCCCAAGATTCGGACCTATCAGCGTTTTGACGGCATGAAGAGCGCGCGCTGGATGCAAAACGCACTCGGTATGCAGGGACCCCAGCAGGCGCTCTACGGGATGTTTCAATGGGGGCTGTTTGATCGGTTTCCCCAGATCAAGGTCATTCTGCTGGAGTCTGGCGCGGGGTGGATAGGCGCCGCCCTGGATCGGATGGATACGACGTATGAAACCAGCCTTGGCGATAATGTTCCGCTCAAGGAAAAACCGAGCGTCTATTTTAAGCGCCAGTGCTGGATTTCCGGCGATCCGGACGAACGGGCGCTCGCGCATATTATTGACTATGTGGGCAATGATCGTTTCTTCTGGGCGACCGATTACCCCCACTTCGATCATCCTGGAAACTATATGGAGGAGTTGGAAGAACTGGTCGTGCCGCTGTCAGAGACCGCGCGCAATAATCTGCTCGGGGATAGCGTCGCCCAAGTCTACGATATCTAAATATCCGGTTCTACAGGGCTGGGTCGACGCGCCGTGGCGAACAGCGCGTCCGTATCCACAGTGTCGGCCAGCGTAGCCGCTATGTCATCTAGGGCGGATTCGACGCTGGCCTCGTATTGTAGCGTCGTCGCCGTTGTGTCGCGGATGCGGCTAAGCCAAGCGCGTCGATACGTATCGTTCCCGAACAGCCCGTGCAGATAGGTCCCCTCAATTAGCCCGTCTTGGCTGCGCGTGCCGTCAGGGCCGGTTTCGAGTTGAAACATTGGACGGGCCAGGGCGCGTCCGTTTGATTGGCCGGTGTGAATTTCATAGCCGGTGACCGCCGCACCGCTCAGGGTGCAGCGTCCGCGTGCCGGACGAACGGTTTTTTCACCGGCCATGGTCGTCTCGATTTCGAGCAGGCCGAGCCCTGGGCGCGATCCGACCGGACCGTCCGCGCCCGCTGGGTCGTGAATATGACGGCCCAACATCTGGAAGCCGCCGCATACACCCAAGATGCGTCCGCCGGCTCTGGCGTGCGCTATCACGTCGTGGTCCCAGCCCTGGGCGCGTAGGAAGTCCAGGTCGCCGTTGGTCGATTTGGTGCCGAAGAGGATCACGACGTCCACATCACGCGGAATCGGACGACCGGGCGGTACGAAGGTGAAATCCACGTCCGGCTCAAACCGTAACGGGTCGGTGTCGTCGAAGTTCGCCAGACGGGACAGTAGAGGCGCGGCAATTCGAATGCAATCGGTGCGTCCGCTGTGCCCGAGTGAGAGCGACACCGCGTCTTCCGCGGGCAAGCGTGTCGCGGCCGGCATCCACGGGATGACGCCAAAGCACGGCCAACCCGTGTGCCGCTCAATCACCGCGACCCCTTCTGTAAACAAGGCCGGGTCGCCCCGAAACTTGTTGACCAGAAATCCCGCAATCAGTGCGTTGTCCTCGGGGCTCAGCACACTCTGGGTGCCGACCAAGGCGGCGATGACGCCTCCCCGGTCAATATCGCCGACCAGGCAGACAGGCACCCCTGCGGCGAGCGCGAAGCCCATATTGGCAATATCCCCGGTCCGCAGGTTGACTTCGGCCGGGCTGCCGGCCCCTTCGACGATAACCAGGTCGTGGGCGGCAACGAGACGCTGGAAACTCTGCATGACAGCGGTCATCAGACGGGCGCGTCCGGTAGTATAGTCGGCAGCATTCAGCAGGCCGGCCGGTTTGCCGTGGACGACGATCTGCGCCCCGCGGTCGGTCTGTGGCTTCAAAAGCACGGGGTTAAAATCCGGGTGCGGCTCGAGCCCGGCGGCACGCGCCTGTACGGCCTGAGCACGGCCAATCTCCCCGCCCGCCGCGCACGCGGCCGCATTGTTCGACATGTTCTGGGGTTTGAAAGGCGCGACCCGCCAGCCCTGTTGCTTGGCTATCCGACACAAGCCGGCGACGATAACCGACTTCCCGACGTCGGAACCTGTTCCCTGGATCATGAGGATCCGCGCGCTCATGGTGGGGCCGTCTGGCGAGCTAGGCGGATAGATGGGCCAGGGCGGCCCGCGCGACCGGGGCAAACGCCTCGCTGACGGTCTCGACGAGCTGGGCTAGTGGCACCCAACGCCGGCGCCGGTCGGTTTCGTACTCGTCCACCTCGCCCGTCACCTGGGCGGCGAAGAACGAAAAATGACGGAGGCCGTTTTTGTGGGCGAGGTCGAGCGCTTTCAGCAGTGGCCCGGTCCGCACCGTATAGCCGCTCTCCTCCATACACTCGCGGGCCGCGGCCTGCTCCAGCGTCTCGCCCGGATCAACCGTTCCGACCGGAAAGATCCAGGCATCGCGTTGCCGCCGGGCGGTAATGATCAGGATGGCATATGTTCCGTCCGGTTCTTGCCGATACGCCACAACACCGGCCTTTTGCCCTTCAACCGAGCCTGGGAGAGGGGGGTCTTGCAAAGCCATGGGGAGCCATGATGCCGAGGACATTCGCAGATTGCAAGGTAATACCCTATGATGAACGGACAAGGAGGGAAGCTGTGTACGGATTCGTTATTGCCGGCACGCAGAGCGGTGTTGGAAAAACCACGCTGACCCTCGGTTTGCTGGCCGCTTTACGAAAACGCGGCTTGTCCGTTCAGCCTTTCAAGATAGGCCCGGACTTTATTGATCCTGGGCACCACACTGCGGTCGCTGGAGTACCTTCCAGAAACCTCGATGGCTGGATGTTGTCGCGAGCCTACAACACAGCCATGTTCAACCGTAGTCTGCACGGCCCCGATGTGGGCGTTGTGGAAGGGATGATGGGCCTGTTTGACGGCTATGACGGCAAGAACGAAGCCGGCAGCACGGCAGAAATGGCAAAATGGCTGGGGTTGCCGGTCCTGCTGGTGGTTGATGTCTCAGCCATGGCGCGCAGTGTTGCGGCCGTCATTCACGGATTTCAGCATTTCGATCCGGCGCTGAATGTCGCCGGCGTGATCTTCAACAAGATTGGCGGGCCGGGCCATCTGACCTATCTTGAAGAGGCCGTCCGCGACGTTCCCAATATCACCGTACTCGGCGGACTCCCAGCCGACGAGACCAGCACCCTGCCCGAACGCCACTTAGGACTGGTCACCAGAGAAGAGAAACAATTATCTGCCGGACAGATCGATCACCTGGCCGGGGTGCTCGAAGACCATCTCGACCTGTCATCGCTCCTTCGGCTGTGTGCCCTTCCCCAACCCCCAACCCCTAACCTCCAGGCCCACAGGGCTCCGCTACCGGACTCTCCCGTTCGTTTTGGCATCGCCTGGGACGAAGCCTTCTGTTTTTACTATCCCGACAATCTGGAACTCCTGGAACAAGCAGGTGCCACCCTCGTTTTCTTCAGTCCGCTGCACGACCCGCATCTCCCCCCAAATCTACACGGCCTCTACCTTGGGGGTGGCTATCCTGAAGTCCACGCCCGGACATTAGCCGCCAACACGAGTATGCGTCAGGAGATGAAAGATTTTATCCAGGACGGGAAAACGGTCTACGCCGAGTGTGGCGGGTTTATGTATCTGACCCAAGGCATCCAGGATGTTGAGGGACACGACTTCCCTATGGTTGGCGTCTATCCTACTGTCGTTCGTATGCGGTCGCGCCTGAGCGCGCTGGGATACGCAGAGGTGGCTATTACGCCAACCAATGACCTGTTCCCAGCCTTGCAAGTCCGCGGTCATGAATTTCACTACTCGGAATTGATGCCGGACCTTGCCGTCAAGCAGACTCGGACGCTGTATCAGGTCCGCCAGCGTGCAGCGGAGGCGACCCGACCCGAAGGCTATGTGTATAAGCGCTGCCTGGCGAGTTATATCCATCTGCACTTCGGCAGTAATCCGACGTTCGCCCGGCAGCTCGTCCGTTTGGCTTCCGCCTGAGCCAGCGCCACCGCGCTGGCGTTCGGTGTTGAGCTTGACAATACAGTGGGCCTTCGATACCAACTGACCCGAACCGTGCTTGAGGTGCCCATCCAGGGTGGAAAAGGGAAGTCGGTGCGAAGCCGACGCGGTCCCGCCACTGTGATGGGGGAGCCTGTCTCGATGATGCCACTGCTGGCGAAAGCTGGCGGGAAGGCCGCTGACAGGCGTTGGGGTATGAACCCCTGAACCCCTAAGCCAGGAAACCTGCCTGAAGCCACGAACCGGCCTCTCCGCGGAGAGAGAAGGGTTACCGCATGTTACCATTCTGGATACGCAGGCTTTTGCTGATCCACTCCGGGTGGTTTCCAGCAGTTCCCGACACACCCTCTTCTCTACCAAGGGCAGGTCTCCCCGAGGAGGGAAGATGGGAAAGTCTACATGTTATGTCTCCGTTCTGGCCGTAGCGCTCCTGGTCTGGGGCGGCGGTCCATCCACGCTAGCCCAGGCCGACGAGACGCATGCGGCCCAGCAATCCATGCCGACCACCGCGCTGGACCCCATCATTGTCACAGCGTCAAAGCTTGAAGAGCCACTTTCACAGGTATCAAACGCGGTAACGGTCGTGACACAGGAAGACATCGCGCAGCGCCAGACCACCGACCTGTTTGAGCAGTTGCGCGAGGTGCCGGGTTTCTCCTTCAGTCAGACCGGCAGCCGGGGTGCGACGACCTCGCTTTTTACGCGGGGAGGTGAGGCGGATCACAATATGATCCTGATCGACGGGGTGAAGGTCAACCGGGCAGGTGGCAGTTTCAAGTTCGGCGATATGACAACTCTGGGCATAGGCCGCATTGAGGTGGTGCGTGGCCCACAGAGCGCACTGTACGGCTCTGATGCCATGAGTACGGTCATTCAACTCCTGACCCCGCGCGGGCAGGGGCCGGCACGGGGCACCCTGAGTTTCCGTGCCGGCAACCCCGACACCTTTGAGGAACGTCTCAGTATCTCCGGTGGGACAGGGTTATACGGCTATAACGTGGTCGTCGGACGGGTTGACAGCGGGGGCATCCTGCCGATCAATAACGACTACGGCAGCACGACTATCGCCTCCCGCTTCGACCTTGACCCCAGCGACGATCTGCAACTCACGGCTACCCTTCGCTATATTGACAGCCGCTTTCACGTGACCACCAGCAGCGGCGATATCCTTGACCGGCAGGGGAACGGTTTGGACCCCCAGGCGACCAGTGACAATCGTCGTATCATTCTCGGCCCGCGGGTGACCTATCAGCCCACCGCGTGGTGGCGACATAATCTCCAACTGGGGCTGCTGCACGAATGGTTCACCTATCGCGACCCGGAGAATAGAGGAGTCGATTGCCGAGACGACGACACTGCGACCTGGAACGACTGCGACGGTATGGGCTCCCTCACCATCAATAGCGAGTACCGATTGTCTGCCGACTATTCTTCCGATTTTTTTCTGCCGGTCACGCTCGGTGTCGCGCCGACCTTTACCCTTGGGGGCTATGTCGAAGACGAACACTACAACCAAAAGAATGGACCCAGTGGGAGCCGGAACGCTCAGGCGTTCTACTCCCAGCTGCATTTGGCGTGGCAAGAGACGATGTTCGTGACGTCCGGGTTCCGATTGGACGACGCGGTCACGTATGGGACGCACGTCAGCCCGCGGGTTTCGGCTGCCCTGATCCTCCCCGGTCTCGACACCAAACTGCGTGGCGGCTACAGCCAGGGCATCAAGGCAGCCAGTTTTTCTCAAAACGTCGACACCGCATTTTCCCGAGGGGATCCCGACCTGGAGGCGGAGCAGTCCAAGAGTTGGGAAATCGGTCTTGACCAGCCCTTTTCTCTGGGCACGTTCGACACCCAGGTGAGTCTGACGTATTTTTCGACCGAATATAAAAATCTGATCGCGTATACCTTTGCGCCCGCACCAGCGCCGAATTACGTGAATGTGCACCGTGCCCGGAGTCGCGGGCTTGAAATCGGGACGTCCGCCGTCTTGCCTTACGGATTCTCGATACGAGGCTCGTATACCTATCTGGAAACCAAGGTGCTGGCGAATGCCGGAAACGACGGATTCGGATCCTTCAGGCAGGGTGGCCCCCTGGTTCGACGGCCTAAACACGTGGCTTCCTTCACCCTGAATTATGCCGGCGAGCGTCTGAACGCCAACTTTCATCTGTATATCAAGGGCAATGTCACCGAACGGCGCGGTGTCCTCCATGACGGCTACGAGCGGGCGGATATGGCCCTGTCCTATCTGTTATTCGAGGATCGCTGGGGTATCCGAGCTCTGACCCTGGAGGGGAAGGTGATGAACCTGTTTGACGCCGACTATCAGGAGATCCTGTACTTCTCGTCCGCGGAAACGACTTTTATGACCGGCTTCCGGGCGGAGTTCTGAGTCACGGGCCGGACGGAACTCCGACTGCAAAACATCGTGCCCGACCCGGAGATACTCTCGAAAGGTCAGCGAGCGAGTAGCGCCTGGGCGAGGCGTGCCTCTGCATCCGCATCGGGCGGCAGGCCGATACGCAGCCGGTTTCGGCCCCAGTCAAAGCGGCGAACGGAGATACCGCACCCGGCCAAGCGGTGCCAGACACTGTTGGCGTCGTCTACCCTAACAAAGCGAAAGAGGTCTACGCCGCCCGCCACGCGCAGGCCGGCCGCGTTCAGAACCGCGTCCAGACGCGTGCGCGCCGTCGCCAGTCGGTGGCGGGTTTCCTGCTGCCAACCGCTATCTCGGTAGGCTTGCGCTCCTGCGGCCAGTGCCGGGCCGGATACGCTCCAGACACCCAGACATCGCCGGACTGTTTCCAGGGTGTCCTGCGGCGCAATCAGTGCCCCAAGCCGGAGTCCGGGCAGACCGAAGAATTTGCCGAACGAGCGCAAAATGATGAGACCTGCCCGCCCGCCGCCTGCTGCCAGGGACAGGTCCGGCCGAACATCGGCATAGGCTTCGTCAACGATCAGCCAGCCGCCCTTTGCGGCCAGCGCCGTCCGCGCCGCCTCAAGCCGGCCCGGATTCCAGACGCGGCCGTCCGGATTATTAGGGTTGCACAGGACGACGAGATCGGTCGAGGCGAGGACATTCAAGGGGTCCGATGTTTCTATGACCTGACATCCCGACGCTCGCCAGACCTCGGCATGGTCGGCAAAGGTCGGCCGCGTAATGGCCACTCGCGTCCCACGTCGGGGTCGGAGCAATGTCGGTAGGAGACGGATGAGTAGTTCGCTGCCCGGAATGGGTAGGACACACTCCGCCAGCGCTCCAAATGTCTCCGCCATTACGTTCCTGCAGGCTGCCATTGCGGTGGCGGTCGGCAAACGCTGGAGGATATCCGGCTGCGGGCTGTTCAGCGGATACGGCCAGGGGTTGATTCCGGTGGACAGATCGACCCAGGGTTCCGGCGCCTGGGGGAAACGGGCACGCATGAGGTCAAGCGCCCCTCCGTGGCCACACTCGTCCATTCTCATGGCTGGGCTCCCCCGACCGCCAGGACGAGCAGTACCAGTGCAGCTAGCAGCATGGTCCGCACGTAGAGATACAGCCCGCGCCGCGCGTCGTCCGGTCCGGGGTCTGGTGCGGTCGCATTCAGCCAAGGGTCAGCCGTCTTCGCACCCGCATACACGCGTGGGCCGCCCAGCCGAATGCCGAGCGCCCCGGCCATGGCGCTCTCCGGCCAGCCCGCATTGGGCGAGCGATGAGTCCGGGCGTAGCGGAGCATGACGCGAACGGCGGCGGGTCTGAAACTCGCCAGCGCAATGAGGCCGCCTGTAAGTCGAGCCGGAATGAGGTTGGCCGCGTCGTCGAGCCGGGCGGCAAAGCCGCCGAACGCCCATAGACGATCAGTTCGGTAGCCGAGCATGGAATCCAGAGTATTGATAGCCTTATACGCGATCAGCCCTGGCAAGCCGAGCAGGCTGCCCCAGAAGAGGGGTGCGATGACGCCGTCGGAAGCGTTCTCGGCCAGACTTTCCAGGTTCGCCCGTGCAACACCCGAGGTGTCGAGTTCGGTGGGATCACGGCTGACAATGTAGCTGACAGCCTGCCTTGCCTCTGTCAGATCGTCGTGTTCCAGGTGCTGGGTGACGCGCAGGACGTGACAATACAGACTACGGCTAGCCAGCAGGCTGGAAGCTGCTGCCACTTCCACAGCGAAACCGAGCGGCGTCTCTGGAAGGAAGACAACAAATAGGCAGGCGGACAGCGTGGCCGTGGCAACGACGACGAGCGTCGTCAGCATCCCGAGCGCGCGGCGGACGGCGGGGGTGAAACGATCCAGATTCAATGTTGCTTCGAGTGCAGAGATCAGGCTGCCAATCCAGACCACCGGGTGGCGGATGCGGCGGTAGAGCCAGTCGGGCCAACCGCAAACGGCTTCAACCAAGAATGCGCCCAGCATGAGCATGGTCGACGACACGCTCAGGCCACCCCTTCGATCTGTACGCTCCACTCGGCGCCCTGCCGCTCAACCCGCGCGTGCATACCATAGACTGTCCGTATTCGGTCCGCGGTCAGGGTCTCTTCAGGCGAACCGTCCGCAAGGATTGTACCGCCTTTCATCCAAATGAGCCGGTCGGCAAAGCGGACGGCAAGCCCCACGTCGTGCAGGACGACCAACACGCCGCCGCCCACGTCCACAAAACGCCGTAAGAGGCCCATGACCTGGAACTGGTGACGCAGGTCAAGGGCTGCGGTCGGCTCGTCGGCAATCAGGAGCGGTGCCTCGGCGGCAAAGGCTCGGGCACAATGAACACGGGCGAGTTCTCCGCCAGATAAGGTATCGGTTCGGCGGTGTGCCAGGTTGGCAAGGTCGCATGCAGCCACTGCGCGATCAACCGCCTCGGCATCCCTGGCGCGTAACCGTCCGAGTGCTGCGCCGTAGGCGAATCGTCCGAGCGCGACCACGTCACGCACGGTATTGGGCCAGGCGAGCGGACGCACTTGCGGGAGATATCCTACGCGGCGGGCTCGTTCCATGGACGAGAGTCGTGCCGTGGCCGCGCCGTCCAGCGTCGCCGACCCCGCGGAAAGCCGCCCGAGACCCAGCGCAGCGCGTAGCAAGGTAGTCTTGCCCGCACCATTGGGCCCGAGCATGGCAACCAGCTCGCCGGACCGTAGGGTAAAGGATGCCGCCTCCACGAGTATCGCCCGGCCGACCTTGACCGTCACGTTTTTTGTGCAGAGTTCAGTCACGGATCGCTCTCCGTTGCAGAGTGATCCAGATAAAGACGGGCGCGCCGATGAAAGCGGCGACTACGCCCAGCTTCAACTCCGAACTGGTCGGTGACAGGCGGACCGCGATGTCGGCAAGGACGAGGACGACCCCGGCAAGCAGCGCCGACGGTAGCAGGCTGCGCGCCGGGTCGTGACCGACGCGCGGGCGCACAATATGTGGCGCGATGATGCCGACAAAGCCAATAGCGCCGGCGATCGCGACTGCCGCGCCGGTGGCCAGCCCGGTACCCAGCACCACCGCGAGGCGCTGACGACGGAGATTGAGACCCACGCCGACGGCGGCTTCCTCCCCCAGAGTGAGAGCCGACAGCCCTCGGCGGGTCGCGAAGAGTATGGCCAGGCCGATAGCCATGAACGGCGCAGCGAGGACCAAGTCGTCAACGCTACGGTTAGCGACGGAGCCCAGCATCCAGTTCACCATATCTGCCAGTGAGAACGGGTTAGGGGCAAGATTCATCAGCAACGACATGGCCGCACCCGCAAAGCTCGACAGGCCGACGCCGACCAGGATGAGCGTCACCACCGATGAGGTGTGGACCGCGACCAGGGCGATGAGGGCCGACGCTGCGGACGCACCCGAGATGGCGGCCACCGGTACGGTATACCCCCAGGCATCCGCGAAGCCGTAGTACAGTACAAACGTCGCTCCCAGAGACGCTGACGCCGACACGCCCAAGACCCCGGGCTCCGCGAGCGGATTACGGAGCAGACCCTGCATGGCCGCGCCACTTGCCCCAAGCGCGACGCCCACGACGAACGCGGCCAGCGCGCGCGGCAAGCGAATCTGCCAGACAACCAGACTGTCACCAACCGGCGACTGGCCCAGGAACGCCGCCAGTACGCGGGGCGCGCCCATGGGGGTTGTGCCGAGAAAACAGGCGGCCACCAACACCACAACAGCCGTCGTGACCAAGGCAAGATTGAGCCCACTCGCGGTCACTGGGCGGTCTCTCCGCTGCCTGTCGTCGCCAGCGCCTCAATAGCGTCAAGCAGGAACCATCCGCCGCAAGCGATCCAGGCTCCATGAAGCGATACGACGGGTCGCTCGCGGAGCTGTCGGCGGGCGATGGGATGGCGGGCTGCGCTCCAACTGTCATAGTGATTCGTGGCTCCCCAGAAGACGGCCGCTACGAGGTCGGGCTGTTCACGGGCTAAGTGCTCAAGCGGCAGGGATCGCCAGCCGGGCTCCTGCTCGAAGTTGGCCAGACCCGCAGCGCGCAGCATCTCGTGGACCAGCGTGCCGGGTCCGCTCGTCACGCCAGCCGGCGTCGTATACAGCGCCGCCGGTGCGTCCGGTAGGGCGTGCAGGGCTGCCAGCCGCGCGTCCATCTCGGCGATCACTGCTGCGCCGCGGGCCTGCTGACCGAGCCCTTCTGCCACTGCTGCAATCGTGTTTCTGACACCGTCGAGGTCGTGGGCGGAGTCGATTTGCAGCACAGGTGTGCCTATACGTTCGATAAACGCGGTGACATTCGGCCCTCCGCCGTAGGAGCGGACCACCAAGTCGGGCTGAAGGACGAGAACGTCTTCGGCCTGGGGGCGAATCTGTCTGAGCCCCTTGGCGTAGCCACGCATATAGGAAAAGGTTTTCTCGGCATCAGGCGAGACCGCCAGGATCTGCTCACGCGGTGCTAGCTTGAGCACATACTGATCGGCGCAATAGTCAAGGCTGATGATGCGTCTCGACTGGTCCAGGCGTTGCGGCTGCTCGGCAGGGCTGCATGCGGCCAGCCCGACGAGCCCGACGAGAACGGCAAGCCGGGGTACCGCCTCAGAAATCAATCCCATGCTGGGCTTTGATACCGGCTTTGAAAGGATGCTTCACCTCGCGCATCTCGCTGACGAGGTCGGCATAGTCCTGAAGCTCCGGTTTGGCGTCGCGCCCTGTCAGAATGACACTCGTCCGGGTCGAGCGGGCTTTGAGGCCGGCAAGCACGGTCTCGACGGACAGATAGTCGTAGCGGAGCGCAATGTTGATTTCGTCCAGCACGACCAGATCATAGTCACCGCTTTCCAGCAGCGCCCGCGCCTTGGCAAAGGCAGCCTCGGCGGCGGCTGTGTCTTGGTCGCGGTCCTGTGTGTTCCAGGTGAAGCCATCGCCCATGCAGTGCCAGACGAGTTGATCGGGAAATCCAGCGAAGAATTTCCGTTCGCCGGTCATCCACTTGCCTTTGATGAACTGGACGACGCCGACCCGCTGGTCCCAGCCGAGCGCCCGGGCAATTACACCAAAGGCGGAACTCGACTTGCCTTTGCCGTTGCCGGTGTAGACCAGCACCAGACCTCGCCCCGGATGGCGAGCCGCGCTCACCTTACGGTGCTGCTCGGCCCGCAGGACCTTCATCTTTTCCTTATGCGTAGCGGCAGTGTCCATGGGCTTTGAATGTAAGCCCCATACATACAAACCAGCCTGACGAAGTCAAGGGTGGCAGCCTCACCTCGTGTCTGGTTCCGTTCCTCCCGTGACTGGTCGCTGCTCCCGCTCCATGCTAGGGTCTCGAAGCGTCGCCATTGGGCCGCTGTATACGAATGATCTCGTCTCGAAAAGACGGAGGCCACGGAAGGAAATCTGTTCATGTTCAATGTCCGGCCCGTCTCCCACGCACGGGATGCCGCGGTCCAGCATGCCATTGACACCAAAACCAAGCCGCACGGCGCGTTGGGAGTCATCGAGACCCTGGCCGCGCAGATTGCCCGCATCCAGGATACGCTCACGCCGCGCCTGGACCACTGTCGCCTGATCATTTTTGCGGGCGACCACGGGATAGCGGCTGAGGGGGTGTCTGCTTATCCACAAGAGGTGACGCGGCAGATGCTCAGCAATTTTCTCGCGGGTGGCGCTGCGGCAAATGTCTTTGCACGCGTGAACGGTGTAGACCTACACGTCGTTGATGCCGGCGTCGCCGGCGCAACGCTGCAGGCCCCTGGACTCACCTCGCGGCGAATTGCTGCCGGAACCCGAAACAGCGTCGTGGAGGCTGCTATGACGCCGGAACAGTTTGAGGCCGCGCTTGGCAGCGGCCGCGAGATTGGTGCGGACATCAGCGCGGAGGCGGCGGCATTCGGTGAAATGGGGATAGCCAACACCTCATCCGCAAGCCTGATCGTCCACAAGCTTACCGGCATCGGGCTCGACGCGCTGGTCGGCGGGGGCACCGGACTTGACGCCGCCGGGCTGGCACGTAAGCGGGTGGTCCTTGCGCGGGCCGCAGCACGTACACCGGTCCGGCTCGATGCACGTGGAGCGCTCCGTGAGTATGGTGGATTCGAGCTGGTGATGATGGTCGGGGCGCTGATCGGCGCGGCCCAGGTCGGAACGGTCGTGCTTGTCGATGGGTTTATCGCGAGCGCCGCAGCGCTCGCCGCAGTCGAGCTTGCCCCGCCGCTGCGGGAGTATCTCATCTTTGCCCACCGCTCCGCCGAACCGGGCCACCGCGTGGTGCTTGAGGCCCTGGCCGCCCGTCCGGTGCTTGACCTGGAAATGCGTCTGGGTGAAGGCACTGGCGCGCTGCTGGTCTGGCCGATTCTCAAATCCGCTGCGGCGATGCTGTCGGACATGGCAACCTTCGAGGCTGCTGGGGTTAGCGGAGCAGGAGAATGAACGCGGCCCGTCAGGAACTCGACGCATTACTGCTCGCCGTTCAGTTCCTGACCCGTTGGCCGGTGCGGGTGTCAGGCGTCTTCTCTGAGGAGAGACTGTCTGCCATGGTCCGTTATTACCCGCTCGTCGGCGCCTTGATCGGTGCGTTTGCTGGAGGCGTATTTTGGCTCGCCCATTTGGTTTTTCCGATGAGTCTGGCAGTTGTCCTCTCCACCGCAGCCTCGTTGATCGCGACCGGTGCCCTGCACGAGGATGGATTCGCGGATGTCTGCGATGGGCTCGGCGGCACAGATCGGGAGAAAACGCTCGCCATCATGCACGACAGCCGGCTCGGAACCTACGGCGTGGCTGGGCTCGGGCTGATGCTTGCGACGAAAATCTTGGCCCTGGTCGCGCTGCCGTCACATATTGTCCCGTGGTTGCTGGTCGCCGCGCACGCCGCCAGCCGGTCGTCCTCCGTGCTTGCGATCGCGACGAGCCATTACGTACGAGCCGTCGGTGTGGCCACACCGGTCGCCGAGACGCTACGTCTCGGTGGCCTCCTATTCGCCCTGGCAACTGGTATGGCCGCGGTGTGTGGATTGGGGGTGGCGTATGCGCAGGCCATTATTCCCGTCGGTCTGACAGGGCTTGCCGCCGGGCATCTCGCCATGCGCGGTATGTATGAGCGTAGGCTGGGCGGATACACCGGAGACTGTCTCGGTGGCGTACAGCAAATGAGCGAGCTGGGGATGTATCTCGGAGTCGTTGGGGCGCTGGCGTCGCTGTGACGGTTGTGCGCATGAGGCTTAGGTCGGTTCCTTGAGGAGAACCGGCAAGCCCGCAGCTACGAAGTAGACGCGCTCCGCCAACCGGGCGACAGCCTGATTGAGCCGGCCGGCGTGATCACGGAAGGCGCGCGCCGCGGCGTTGTTCGGCACGATACCTAGGCCGACCTCATTGGCGACCAATACTATTGGCCCGGATACCTTGGCGAGCGTGTCGAGCAGCGCGTCTTGGGCAGCGTCGATCCTCCGTCCGTGATGCATGAGGTTGCCGAGCCAGACTGTTAGACAATCGACCAGCAGACAGACCTTGGGCGCGCTCTCCTGCCGAATGGCAGCCGCGAGATCAAGCGGCGCTTCTACCGTGCGCCAGCCAGCCCCGCGCTGGCGGCGGTGCGCCTCGATCCGGCGTACCATCTCGTCGTCGACACGTTCGGCGGTGGCGATGTAGACCCGTTGGCTATGATAGCGTACCAGGGTCTCGGCGAATGTACTCTTGCCCGAGCGCGCACCGCCGAGTACCAGGGTCATGCTAGAATAAGGCTCGATCATACTCATGGGCGTGTCGAATTACGTACCGGGACTCTCATCGCTAAAAACATGCCGCGACGAGTCCGAGAGGCATCCCTTATTTCCTGGCTATCGGATTCGGGATGGTGGTAAAAGGGGAGTCGGGTATATCTGAGACATGGGTCATAGCTTTGCCGTTGGGACAAAATCATGAGGGCACCAGGCCGGTGTCAGTGAGGGGGATACATGGAGACTCTGCTGGACCCGCTGCCGTCTGACAAACTCGCCCATCCGCCCAAACCGCCCCCGCAACTGCTCCGGAAGCTCGCATTTCTCGTGGGTCGCTTTCACGGCGATGGGAGCTATGCGAAAGGTGGGCGGCGATTTCACAAGCAGATGGTCGGAGCGTGGGAGGCGGGTGGTCAATTTCTGTCCCTACGTATGCGCGTGGTCTACCCGCTGAAGGACGGGCGCTTGGACGTGCATGACGCCTGTGTGATGCTCGGCTGTCATGCCGCCAGCCAGCAGCTTGAAGCCCGTGCCTACACCGATGGGGGAAGGTTGGTTGACTACCAACTGATCTACAACGGACACAGTCTCTCTTTTCCGGACCGCCCACCCGGCCATCAGCCTAAAGCGAAACGCGCACGCAAGATTCTGAGCCCGCACGAAGGCGGCTTTGCCGAGCGGCTCGAGGTCGATTTTGGAACGGGGGCGTTTGAGTCGTATTCGCTCATTATGATGCAGAGGCAAGGCTAGCGCTGTTCAGTATTGAGGGCCTGCTGTGGGGCCTCGGGGGTCTTGCCCGTCTTGGCAAGACTGGTAATTGATAGGGGGAAATGCGACGACTCTTTCAGCCTTTGTCCATAGGGCATGGAATAGAGTCTGGAATATCTGCCGAAAAGGGGAAGGAATGTCACATCGCCGTTTCACGTCTGTCGTTTACAGTGTCCTTGTTCTGACCGTGTGTGCCGCCGGCTGCGCGCCCGCACCGGCGGACGACCCGCGGGCTCAATTGAAGGCCTGGAACGTGAAATATAGTGAAAAGTCGTTTCGGAGCCGGGCGCAGATGGGCGATCTGAAGTCGGTCCAGCTTATGCTCGAAGCCGGTATGGACCCGAATGTTGCGGGGGCGCACGGAGAAACCGCCCTCCGCTATGCTGCGTCCGCTGGCAAGACTGACGTTGTTAATGCATTGCTCGAAGCCGGTGCGGATGTCAATGTTGAAGATAAGGACGGCTTCACGCCGCTACGCTATGCGGTATACAACGGCCATAGAGATATCGTTGAGGCCCTCTTGGCCAAAGGGGCCGATGTACGAGGCGGAAGTGGAGATGGCTGGACGCCTGAAGCAGTCGCGATGGGCAGAGGCTATCCCGAGATTGTCCGGCTCCTCAAAGATGCCCAGCCGCAAGGGTAATACCTGAATAAGTCAGTGGGGAGAGCCCTCGGTCGAGGTTTCGCTCCGCTATCCCCCCACCTCCTTCTCCCTTGCGGGAAAGAGTTTCCCGTATGGACCCCGCCCAGCACGAACAACGAATTCAAACCATCTGCCTGCTCATTATCAGCACAGTGGCGGTAGCGGCCGCTCTGTACTGGCTGCGACCCGTTCTGGTTCCTTTTGTCCTGGCCGTGTTTATTGCCTATGGGCTGCTGCCGCTGGTTGAATTCCAGGTCCGTCACCTCCGCCTGCCGCAGTTCGTCGCCGTGGCTTCGACCCTGGTTGTCGGCGGGCTGATTCTCGGCAGCCTGGGCCTGCTTATCTCAACCTCCGTGAGTCAATTACAGGCGAATGCCGCCGCCTATCAGCAGCAGATTGAGTTGCTCGGTGCAAAAGTGTTGGCTCTCCTCCCAGCCGGTACGTTCCGCGCGGAAGGAAGCCCGTTCGCCCAACTGCCCCTCGGCAACATCAGCGGTATGCTGCTGCATACGACGAACGCCATAGTCGGCCTGCTCTCACAGGGCTTGCTGGTGTTGATTTTTGTCCTGTATTTGCTGCTTGGCGGCGCGCGGCACAACGGGCAATCCGGTGGTGTCTGGGCGGAGGTTGAGAAGCAGGTCGAACACTATATCGTGACCAAGGCCCTGATCTCACTGGCCACGGGGGTCCTGGTCGGCCTCACCCTGGCCGTCCTCGGCGTCGATCTGGCGCTGGTCTTTGGCCTGCTCGCCTTCCTGCTCAATTTCGTCCCCAGCGTCGGGTCGATCATCGCGACCTTGCTTCCCGTGCCTGTTGTTGTCGTCAGCCCGGATATCTCGACTACGACCGCAACCCTGGCCATCCTGCTGCCGGGCCTGATCCAGATCATTATCGGCAATATCATTGAACCCAAGGTCATGGGGGAAGCCCTCGACCTGCACCCGATCGTCATCCTCATGACTCTGATCGTGTGGGGCATGCTGTGGGGCGTGGTCGGCATGCTGCTGGCCACCCCAATGACCGCCATTCTGAAGATTCTGTTCGAGCGGCTCGAACCTATGGCCCCGGTTGCCCAGGTCCTGGCCGGACGACTCGATGCGTTCCGCTCGTGAGTATGGTCTGCACACGACCGCCGCGCTGTGCTCCTTGTGTGAGATCGGCTATGGGAAGAGGGGGAAGGGGCGGCCCGCTAGAGGTAGCCCGCCGGCTGCTCGGCGTAGCGACCCCAGGCGGACGGTAGTCCAAAGCCCCAACGAAACCAGAGTAGGATAAGAGGATGTCCGCCGACACGGACTGCCGCGTAATAGACCCAGCCTAAAACGGGCCAGCCTTCCGCCAGCAGGCAGTCTCGAAAAACCGTATCTGCCTGCGCGCGTTCCTCGGCACTGCCGCCGTAATAATAGGCTCTATCGTGCTGAATACAGCACGCTAAGGAGATATCGAGGGCAGTGAGCAGCCTTCGCTCGTCGAATCATCCCAGGCCGGAATGCGCGTCGCCTGAACGGGGTACGCAGGCAGGACCACAAAAAAGAAGAAGACAAGAAAGAAGCGCGCGCGTTGCATGGCTTCATTCTGTATCGCGGCAGTGATCGGACGCATAGCCCGACCTGGACTCCAGGGTTGACGGCCAGCCACGGGCGGGGGAACCTCGCCCCTCCGTCAGCGCCCAGGTAGCTGAACACCCCTACACGCGATAAAACTCAGGGGCAATGAAAGTTGAGCTCGATTCAAGGTCTCTCCAACGCCTCCAAACAACAGCCCCAGATTCGCCTACTGTGGTCGAGCTGAGGGGGGGGAGCGAGACCGTCCTTGCCATGCGCGTGGAGGAAGTCTTCTCGTACCGCCGGCCTCTCCAGCCGTTTGTATTAAATTGCATTGGCTATCAGGCGACGGGCGGGGTCTGGATCGTGACATTGGCCTTTCAGCTCGGCACGGAATCTGAGCGGCCCGTTGCCGGCCTTATATACCTCAATCCTCTACGCAATGAGGATGCTGTTTTCCTGCACCATCTCGCTCTCCAGGAGCGTGTTGTTTTTGTTTTTCTGAACCCAGCGCTGAGCAGTGGAGTGAGCCAGGAGCGAGTGTGGTCGCTGGAAGAGCGGTATCGCGTCCGCCTGCTGCTGAGCCAGACAGAGCGCGCGGTCTCTCAGCAGACAGAAAATACGCCGGAGTTTGAACGGGCCAAGGCCGAGTTTGAGGCACGGTTTTCCTTATCTGACCTGCTGGCCAACCGGACGCCAATAGGCGGGACGGCGCCGTCCTTCTTTCTCGGCGCTATCCCCGGAGTCGTCTTGGAATAGTGGTCGGGAAGGGTTGCCGTATGCACAAGGACAACGGACGCTATTACTACAGCCCCAGCGACCTGAACGAATTTATTGCCTCGCCGTTTGCGACGTGGATGTCGCGTTACGCCCTGGACTCGCCCGGTCTGGTTCAACCTGACCCCGAACCACTCGTCCTGACCACGCTCGCCGAACGGGAACGGCAACATCAACAAGCGTGCCTGACCCAACTCCGACAAGAGGGCCGTAAGATTCATACGTTGCCTGCGGACGCAGACCGCGTTGAGGCGACCATCCCACCCGATATGGGTGTGTTCTTAGCGACAACCTGGCGGCTGCATCCCGACATCTGTCATTTTTTATCTGACGCGGTATACGAAGGTCGCCTCCACGCCGCGCCTCAAACGGCCCAGCGGCGCGTATGCCTGCCCCAAACAGGGAGCGGAATCATTACTCAGGAAGCTGGTCTGGTTTTCGTTCCTGTGCCACACGAAGGCAATACGCAAGCGAGTGACGAGGAAGTAGAGGCGGTACGCGAGGTGGTTAGCGAACTGCTCGGTCGGGACATCACGGATACGACTGGACAGCGGCTACGGCTGTTACAACTGTCCGACATCCTGTGTGTTGCCCCGTACAATCTACAGGTGCGCAAACTCCAGGCCGCTTTGGGGCCGGATGCCAGGGTCGGTACGGTCGATAAATTTCAGGGTCAGGAAGCGCCGGTCGTCATTCTGTCCATGTGTGCCAGTCAGGGTGATACGTCTCCGCGCGGGATCGACTTTCTGTTTCACAAGAATCGCCTCAACGTGGCCCTCTCACGCGCCCAGAGTCTGGCCACCGTGGTGGCCAGTCCGGCCCTGGCCCGGACCCGCTGCCAGTCCCTGGCCCACATGGAACAGGTGAATCTGTTTTGTCGCGTGATGGAGGAGGGAAAACAGTAACTGCAAAACGGAGAGGGCTCTGTTCTCTCCGCGTTAGTCATCAGGATCGCCCAGGGGCTTCTCCCAGGCCATTTTCGCCAAGTACAGAAACACCCCGCCAATGCCTAACAAGACTAGGCCCTTGAGGTCGCTCTGTTGCAGATAATCAACGCTCTGCAGAAAGCACAGAAAACTGCCGACCACGAGTCCGATGGCTGTCCCCTTCATGGCGTCCCTCCTTCCAGTCTATACCTGTCCTCCTCTCATACGAAAGGAGACGACGTCAAGCCGGGGTCAATTCCAGGTCAGGGGTGTGACCTGCTGAAGCGAGGTGAGGGGTTGACGCGAAGCCGCGTTCTCAGAGACCATGCCTACGCGTGTGACACCGCCCGGCACGCCGACCGAATATCTTCCAGACACATCTCCAGGCGATCCTGGTGAGTCCGAAAACATAAGGCACAGATCCGGATAGCAAACCGACCGTCCAGCATCGTGCCGGTCAGCAGGACCCGTTTACGGGCATTGATGGTCTGAAGCCAGGTATGATTCAGTGCGTTGAGAGCGGGCGTATCCAAGCCGGGTCGGTTCAGCCGAAAGGCGACAATGGATAATTGCGGCTCGGCAACAATTTCAATCTCCGGAATTTTTCTGAGTTCGGCGGTGGCCCATGCGGCCAAATCGAGTTTTTCCTCCAGGGCCTGCCGAAAGGGCTGAACGCCGTGCATCTTGAGAGGTAGCCAGACGCGCAGCCCACGAAAGTCGCGCGAGAGTTCGGGTGAGATCTGGCAAAAATCCACACAGTCGGGATCGTCCTGCATGGTCGGCAGATAGGCGGCTGCCTCACCTTGATGAGCCCGCTTGAGCGCGTCGCGCTCCCGTACCAGGAGAGACCCGGTGCCAAAGGGCAGGAAGAGGCCCTTATGCGGGTCCAGGGTAATCGAATCAGCCCGCTCAATCCCGCCTAATCGAGCCCGACCACGCCGGGTCAGCATAAAGAAACCTCCGTAGGCCGCGTCAACATGCAGCCAGAGCCCGTGTTGGTGGGCGATATCGGCCAGGGCAGTGAGATCGTCTACTGCGCCCGTATTGGTCGTGCCTGCATTTCCGAGAATGAGAAATGGTGTGAGACCCGCCTGCCGGTCTGCGGCAATGTGGTGTTGCAAGGCGTCAAGTCGGATGCGGAAGTGCTCATCAGTTGGAATCTCCCGAACGTTGTGAGCGGGAAATCCGGCCAGCAAGGCCGCCTTCTGAACCGAATGGTGGGTCTGGCTTGAGGTGTAGAGCGTACCGGACAGAAAATCCTCTGGCAGGCGCTCACGGCGGGCGGTAAAAATGGCCGAGAAATTCGCCAGCGAGCCCCCGGTAGTCAGAAATCCACCGGCAGAGGGTGGATAGCCGATAATATCGCAGAACCAGCGCACCACATTGGCTTCAAGCTGGGCCAGGCCGGGGGACGCGGCCCAGACGCCAACGTACCGATTCACCGCGTCACTGATCAGGTCAGCTACTGCGGCATGAAAGATACCGCCACCGGGCACGTAGGCCAGATAGCCCGGTCCGGCACAGTTGAAACTGCGAGGAATGGCGGTCTGGAACAGAGTCTGCAAAAGCTTGGAGTATGCCTGCCCCCGCTCGGGCAGAGGCTCTCGCAGGCTGCGGGCGAGTTCGGCTCCGCCTTCGGTGTTGGCGGCCGGCTGGTCCGGTAAGGACTCAATATGGGCAATAATATACTGCATCGCCTGGTCAACCAGACGATGCATCTCGTCAGCCGAGGGCTCAAGCGGGAGAGACTCCGCTCCGCTGTCGCTAGGCATCGGCCTGTGTCTCGCCTTGCAACAGAATCGCGACGCATTGCTGCACGGCATCCACGGCCTTTTCGTGCAGGGTCTGCTCGCTATTGCTGGCAATGGGATGAGGGATGACGGCAAAGGGATAATCGGACATGCCCTGGACTGTGGCCATGGCTTTGGCCGTTGGGACAAAACGGTCCGTGATAATGGCGGTGGCCGCTACGCCGGCCTTTTCAGCGGTCAGGGCATCGTGCAAACTGCACGATGAACAACTGCCTCAATCACCGACCGCGGAAATGACTGCGTCACACCCTGCGAACCCTCTCACCACGTCCTCAGGAGCCGGACGGCTGGCATCTGATTTATGCAGGCGGATGACGGTGCCGACACCGTGTTGTGAACGCAGGAGTGTTTCGACGTGATCGAGCAAAGTGTCCACATTGAGCTTACCGTTGTCGAGCAGGCCAACCGTCCGGCCGGCCAGAGAGGGCAGGCGGGAGACGGTCGCCTGGACCGCCTGGTCGTTGTCAAAAGTTGGATCAAGCACTCGTAGTGTCATCGGGTTCCTCCGAATAGTGGTTAGTGGCCCCGTCCCCGTAGGGGCAACCCTCTGTGGTTGCCCGTCCTCTGTGGTTGCCCGTCCTCTGTGGTTGCCCGTCCTCTGTGGTTGCCCGTCCTCTGTGGTTGCCCGTCCTCTGTGGTTGCCCGTCCTCTGTCGTTGCCCGTCCTCTGTGGCTGCCGGGGTTCTTTCATACGTTTCATGGGGTTTCGATGATCTGCGTCACGGCCTGCGACCGGGAGCCCAACCATGGCGGCACAATAGCTCCAAACCCACCCGCCGGGCCACCCGCGGCAACCACCAGTAAGTCGTCCGGTGAGTGTAAGGCGCCGAAGCGCTGGTCCGCTCCCTTGCCCAGGTTGACGATCTGTTGTTTCCCCACCGTGGCCCAGTCGCGGCGCACAACCCGAGCTGAGCGGTAGATATGCTCCTGAATGTCGTGCTTCTGCCAGCCCGCGGCCGCGATGAGCTCGCGCAGTTGTTTGGGAACGATCAAGGCATAATTCCCGGCCCAGATTGAGTAGGTCAACATATTGTGGCGTATCTCCGCGGCAAAGGTCTCGGCGATTTCCTTTGGGTCACGGGTCCACTCGTTCATGGTTTGGTGCGGAGACTCTCCCGCCATAACCGTGACCGCCGACGCACCGGCGGGAATGCTACGCTGCTGTGCCAAGGGTGTCCACGGACTGTCTTCTTCGTCTTCAGCAATGCAGAAGGTGAATTTGCCCGGATGGCCCAGAGTCGAGCGGTCGAGCTGTCCGGGGACACAGCCCAGCACATTAATGAGTATGAGACGGATGGCACGGCCAATACAGGCATTGGCCCGGCTGTGATTAGCCAGGACATTATGGGTGGCGTTCAGCCCGATACGCTGTCGAATGGGGCCGTTGACCACAATAAACTGGGCACTGCCACCGGTGCTCGCCGTGCTGCCGTGCAGATTGAACTCCGGCTGGCACATGGCTTTGATTACGGCGATGACCACGGGCATATAGGCCGGCAGACAGCCTGCCATCACCGCATTGATGGCAACCTTCTCCGCGGTAATCGGACGTTGGCGGACGGACTCGACGCTAATAACCGCGCTCGGTGCTAGGCCAGCCGCATCGAGACAGTCCTGAACCAATTCCTCGGTAGGGGGAAGAATGGGCAGGCCATCCGTCCAGCCGCGTCGGTGATACATATCATTGACGGCGACGATATCGGCTAGGTCGTAGATTGGGGACCGTAATTGCGTCACTGGCTATACCTTTCGTGGATGTGGATGGCGTAAAAGATAGGGAACAAGCGGCACCATAACCAGCAGGGGAAGACTGACCAGGACCGCGGCCCAGAGTACATCGAAGCGCTCGGTGATATAGCCCCCTGACCAGGGTCCCAACACGATGCCCAGACTGAAGGCCATATTATAAAACCCAAAGGCTCTGCCGGACTGACCTTCGGTGAGATAGTCAACCATCAGGGGCAGGGTCGGGACAAGGGCGGCTGACAGGGCAAAAATTGTTCCCAGGGTGAGGGGGAACAGCCAGATCGAATCAAGGCTAGAAAACAGGCTGGGCGTCAGGACCGCCGCGGCGAGCAGGCCGAATTGGATGGGTTCCCGTCGCCCGCGCCGGTCCGACCACCAACCGATGAGTGGCTGGATAATCAGCATGGCTAGCCCCCAGCCTGAAAAAAACAGCCCGATATGTTGGCGCGTCCAGCCCAGCCGGGAGAACTGGAGCGGAAGCAATATCTCAATGGCCCCCAGCGTGGCGCAGGTGACGAGAATCACCAGGCAGGCGCACACGAGTTCACGCCGCAATCCGTCTCGGAAAAGGGCTGGAGCGACAGAGTCGGCAACCACACGAGTGGTGGGGGGAGCCTGGCGCGGTAGCAGGGCAAAGACGCAGATGGCCAGGCCGAACGGCACCCCGGCAAAATACAGGAAGGGGTCACGCACCTGACCCAGACTGCCGAGGGCCGGCCCGGCAACCACGCCGATGCTGAAGGCCATCATCAGGACGCTCATTTCCACGCCACGCCGCTCTGTGGTCGCCAGCCGGGCCGCAAGGGGAAGGGCCGCAGCCCAGGTTGCGGACGCGGCGATTCCTTGCGTGACGCGGCAGCCGAGCAGGGTCCAGAATCCGCTGGCCTGCCAGAATCCGAGCGAGGCGAGTCCCAGGGTCAGCATACCCACCGTCAGCCACCGCCGTTCGCCCCAGCGATCCACCAGCAGACCGAAGGGGAGATACAGCAGCAGAGAAATGAGGCCGTATGAGGCGTATAGCGTACCCGCGCGGGTTTCTCCCAAGCCCAATTCCGCCATAAAGCTTGGCAACGCCGGGATGATAACCGTATAGCCCACGGCATCGGTAAAAATAATGGCCACCGCCAAGCCGAGTAACAGCCAGCGTGGCCGCGACGTCCGAGCGAGAGTGGGGGCTACCGCTGAGTGCGAAGCGGATAACGTAACCGCAGGTTGAGAAAGGGCAGCAAGGGGAGGGCGCGCCTGGGGGGGATCAGACTGCTTCATCGTTTTTGGCCGTGACCGGCTTGGTGGTTTGGGAGGAGAACAGGTCCGGATGTTGGGCAACAAAGACGCTGGGGTCGCCCCGCCCCAGCGCTCGCAGATAGGCTTGATTATGGTCCTGCAACCACTGTTTTTCAGGAATGGGGTCAGGCGCTCGCTCGTCCGTGGGCTCGGCCTGGAGGCTCATCTCCTGTTTGAGTTGCAAGAGGCGCTCGACGATCACCAGCGGGTTCTGACCAGCGTTCTGTTCCGCTGTCTCCAGCAGCAGCTCAGACGTCCGTCTGTTCAGATAATCCAGCATCATAGTCCGCTGACGAGGGGTGGCAATCTTGCCGGCGGCCCGGGCCGCGACTTTGGCGTCCTCCTCCCCAAGCAAGGCGTAGACTTTGACCGCATTGAAGAAATAGGACGGGACGCTATGAGTCTGTTCGCGTCCTCGGGACCAGACGTAGAAGAGGAACAGAATGGCCAATAGTGTGACGAGCAGGACGACCATAATCGCTGAGCCTTACCCCTCCGGTCTCTCCCGGCCAGACTCTAACACCAACGCGCCTTCGGGCAACAGTGGCCTAGGCTGCCAGTCGCTCGCGCACGCGGACCAGGCGCTCAGCGCCCCAGAACAGTTCGCCGTTGACCACATAGCTCGGGACGCCGAACACGCCCACCTTTTCGGCCTCGGCTTGTATGCGCTCCAACTCGCGGCGACCGTCGCCGTTCAGGTAATCGAGAAACCCCTGAGCATCGATACCGACTTCTTCCAGCACGTGCTTTAGCACTTGGGGGTCCTCAATAGCCAGTTCGCGTTTCCAAAAGCGTTCATACACGAGTTGGTGGTAGGGCCGAAAATCCCCCTGCTGTTTGGCGTATAACATGCCGATATGGCTCAGCGAGGAGTCGAAAATATGGCGGGGTCCCCGAATCGTCAGACCGCGTCGCGTGGCCTCCCGCCGACAGTCCATATAGCTGTATTTCACCCGCCGCCACTGATGGGCATTCCTCTCCTCAGCCATGACTGTGCCCGCGTTATCGACCTGGGCAGAACCCAGAAATTTGGGAATGTCCAGTGTCAACGGCAGAAAGTTTACTGTCACATCAAACTCGTTTTCGAGCTGAAAGGTTTCCTCTTGGGCAAGGTAGGCATACGGACTCTTATAATCAAAATAGTGGGTGATGGTGGTAATCGCCATACGGGTGCTCCTGTCTTCGTGGTTGCGGCTCGAACCTAGCCTATCCGCCGGCCCTCCTGCAAGGGAGGACCATGTAGGGGCAACCCCCTGTGGTTGCCCGGCCCGTGCTCCAGTGCAATACACAAAACGAGGAGGACAGCATGAGCAAGCGTATATCCACGGCGAAAATGGAACCGCGCCGCAGGCGCTATCCCCGGGTTGGCTCACACGAGGAACTCGTCCGCCGGGCTCGAGCGCTGGCACCAATTCTCCGCCAACGCGAGCCGCATACCGATGACATCCGACATCTACCCGATGAAACCCGCCAGGAACTGCGGGCGGCCGGTCTCGCCCGGATTCTCCAACCTGCGCGCTATGGGGGGTGTGAGGCCCACCTGTCCGGTATGGTTGATATTCTGACGACGGTCGGCAGCGGCTGTGGTTCAACCGCCTGGTGCCTGGCCCAATACATCGGTCATAACTTTATGGTTGCGCAGTGGCCGGAACGTGCCCAGGAAACGGTCTGGGGGACGAGTCCGCAAAATCTGTTGAGCGGCATTCTCATCCCCCTTTTAGGCAAAGCCCGAAAGGTCCGGGGCGGGTATGAGCTGTCCGGGCAGTTTCCGTTCGTGAGTGGGGTCACGAGCTGTGACTGGTGCCTGTTTGCGGCCCTGGTGGAAAACGGACCGGGCGGTAAGCCTGAAGAGCGTTATTTCATCCTGCCCCAGGGCGCCTTTGAGATTCTCGATACCTGGGACGCCATCGGACTGCGGGGCTCGGCCAGCCACGATGTCAAAGCCAACCGCGTGTTTATCCCGACCCATATGACGCTGCCGCTACGGCATCTGAAAGGCGGTGAGACGAGTCCGGGGCGCAAGGTCAATCGTGCGCCGCTCTACCGCTCACCCAGCTATATGACGTTCGGCATTCTCATCTCCAGCGCGTCGGTCGGAATCGCCGAGGGCATTGTGCGCGACTACGTTGAGCAGGTTAAAAGCCGGGTCGCGCTCATGTCCGGCCAGGGCCTGCACGAGCAGGTGTTGCAACACACGAAAATTTCGGAAGCAACGCTGGCGGTCGAGGCCGCCAAAGCCCTGCTGCACAGAAACTGCGACGAGATCATGCAGATCATCGAAGCGGGCGACCTGCCGTCGCCCGAGCAGCGGACCAAATATCGTGCCGCGGGCGCTTACGCTGGCAAGCTGGCCTTCCAAGCAGCAAACCTGATCTGGGATGCTGGCGGCGGTCGCGGAGTGTATATGAATAACCCCATTGCGCGCGCCTATCGCGATATCTGTACGGCAACCCGCCATTTCACCCATATCTGGGACGTGAACGGCGCAACCCACGGACGAGTCCGGGTCGGTCTGCCTCTGGATAATCCCGCGCTGTGAGTACCAACGAACCGATCAGGCTCTGTTCCGTCTCCCGTGTCGCCACAGGAGCAGCATTGACCCCAAGACCAGCAGGTCCAGACAGAGATGCGCGGCAGCCAGCAACTCTCGGGGAAGGGGTTGGATTGTGGCCGCCAGAGGGACAAGAAAATCTGGCGCGGAAGCCTCGTCTGCCGCATGTTGGACCAGCCGTGTCAGGAGCCGGTGCTGCTGCTGAACCGAGTCCAGGGCGGTCCAGTGCAGATAGGCGAACACGCTGAAGGCCAGCGCCCAGGACACCAAGAGAGCGGTGGCGGTTCGGGGCCGATCAATGAGCCGGACGAGGACCGCAGAAAAAATCAGCAGCCCCAGTCCAACTCCGGCAAAGATGAACCAGAGTTGTCGGGCGGCTGCCGACTGCTGAAACACTAATCCGAGGATGTTGTGGGCGGTCACGATAGCCGTCGGGTCGAGGCCGACCTGGAGCGGGTCGATATGCGGGTCTATGCCAAGATCGGTCGTGGAACTGCCGCCCTCGTCTACGAGGCGAAAGTTCTCCTGGCCGAGTGTTGGCGGCTCGTCTGACTCTGCGGTAGCGCCGGGACTGCTACAGAGTGCCACACCAATAACAAGGGTAAAAAACAGGATCCGCAATCGACTGCTGTCCGGTCTGTGAGTCACGTGTCTGAATCCGCTCTGATATTTTGCTCTTCTTTATTGCCAGGAACGACAGCGACGTGCCAGCGGGGGTGGGTGCTGCAGAACGTCTCACACGGGTCGCCACCGGTCAGATGAATGCTTGTCTGGGTATCCGAGGTTTGCTATCCGTCCCTTCAATTCTTTCAAAAGGAGGCGGACATGGCTCAGACGCTTACAGAACTCTTAAAAGATGCGCCCCAAAACTGGGGACGCTGGGGTGCGGACGATGAACTCGGTTCTCTGAATTTTCTGACCCAAGCGGAAGTCTTGCGCGGGGTGCGGGCTGTCCAGAACGGCAAAGTCTTTACGCTCCAGGTACGCATGTGTCATCCCGACGGTGACCCTGGCTATAAGGGGCGCAGCCAACCGAGCCGGATGATGGTCATGGACAAGGGCCATTATCTGAGCGGGAAAGCCCAGCCGTTTCCGGGCGGAATCGAGTACGCCGATGACGTCATGATGACCAATCTTCAGGCCACGACGCAGTATGATGCCTTAGGCCACGTCTGGTTCGACGACAAACTCTATAACGGCTATGATGCCAGAACGACCATGGGTGGCGGACTCAGTAAAGACAGCATTCTGCCCGTAGCGGAACGCGGTGTGGTCGGCCGTGGCGTATTGCTCGATGTGGCCCGCTATAAAAACCTGCCCCATCTGTCTGCTGGGTATGGCATCAGTCTGGACGAGTTGCATCGGACGGCCGAACATCAAAAGTTGACCATCGAAAAGCACGATATTCTTCTGATTCGGACCGGCTGGCTGAATCGCTTTTTTACTGAAGGGCCGGCGGCCTATTACGGTGAAAACGCAACGGATGAATCGCCCGATACCGCTGTCCAGGCTATGAGTGAACCGGGTATTGCGTACAGTCCCGAACTGGTTCCACGAAATGGAAATTCCCAGCCTGGGCAGCGACACCCTGGCCAGCGAACAAACGTCTCACCCCGAGTCCGGCTGCTTTGTGCCGCTCCACGGGGCGCTCATGCGCAATCTCGGTGTCCTGTTCAGCGAAATCAACTGGCTCGAAGACCTGGCCACCGATTGTGCGCAAGACGGCCAGTACGCTTTTCTGTATGCCTGCACGCCGCTCAAGATTTTCGGTGCTGCCGGCTCGCCGATTAACCCGATTGTGGTGAAGTGAAGACGGGCGCGGGCGAGATGCCCGCGCTCCCGGAGCAGGCCTTAGAGTCCCTGCAGAATTTTCGCCCGTTTGTCCTCGTACTCGGCGTCGGTCAAGTAGCCGCGCTCGTGCAGGCGTTCAATCTCCTGCAGGCGTTCTTCGGTCGCGACATACTGCACCGCCAGCCCTGATGCAAACGCGCTGCCGTCCGTACGCGCTTTGTAGCGGGCTTTGATAATCGCATCGACCTGACTGCCGTATTTGCGTATCGCATTGGCGCTGAGTTTGCTGAACAGACGGGTCTTGCTGGTACTCTCCTCGTCGGTGTCTCGAATCAGAGAGAGCGGCGCATCCCAGATCTTCTGGGAGAGCGTTTTTTCGTTACGCTGCACGCTCGATCGGACCTTCCCTAGTTTCCGGTAGGGTCGCATTGGTGTCCCGGCCGTGACCACCACATCGGCCGCAGACTTTCTATCGGAATAGTCTCGCTCCCCCGTCACCGCTGGTGTCTGCGCCACCTGCTTGGGTGGCTCATAATAGGTCGTCACGTTGGCTTTGAGCGGTGTCAGTAAGCGCTCGGGCAGCGACGCCATGCCGGAGCCAACCCGAATGATGCTGCCACTATCGGAATTGCTTTCGATAAAGACGTTCTGCTCTGACTTGCCGAGTGGTTTGTCCGGGTCGCGAATGGTCACCACCCAGCGCTCATCGTTTTCAACCGCCTTTTGCTTGGGCGCCCAACCCTCGTCCTTGGCCGTCTTAATCAACAGGGCGGCCAGTTGTTGCGGCGGCACTGAAAAATGAGCGGTTTGCGAGTCCGCATCGATTTCCCCCTCTTCTGCGAGTGGAGCGGTTGAAGCCGATTTGTCGGGACCTGAGAGTTTTGGAATAAGACTCCTGCTGCATGCCGGCAGGCTCAAGAGGAGCAGCGAGAGACACACATAAAGCACAGCCATGCGCATCATCCTTTCTCGTTTTTGTTTGCAGTCGGTTTTCGCTCCATGTTTCCACTCCTCCGTCTCGTGGGGTGGTGGAGGCGCAGTCCCGATTGTAAGCCAAGTCGAGCGGGGGGACAACTCGGTCTAGTGGCGGGGTGGCTGGTGGGCGCCCTTGGGCTCTCGCCGACCCGTCATAGCCGGATATATGGACGCAATGCTATAAGGTCTTGCATGAAGACGACGAGTTCGGAAGGAGACTATTCGTGAGCCAGCATATCAATCGACAGTGGCATTTGGCCTGCCGCCCGCAGGGCATGGTCAAGGAATCGGACTTTGCGTATCACGAAGCCGAGATACCGCAGCTTGAAGACGGGCAGTTTCTGGTCCGTAATCTCTACCTCGCCTTTGAGCCGGCCATGCGGGGCTGGATCGAGGACCGCAAGAGCTATATCCCGCCGGTCCAGATTGGTGAGGTCATGCGGGCCCTGAGCGTGGGCCAGGTGGTTGAGTCGCGCCATCCGAATTTTCGGCCGGGTGAGTGCGTACAGGGCGGCTTTGGCTGGCAGGAGTATGCGGCCGCCAGTGAACGGGGTGGTCTGATGCCGCCGACGAAGATTCCGGTTGACGCCCCATTAACTTGGCCGTTGGGCGTTCTGGGAGTGACTGGTCTGACCGCGTATTTCGGTATTCTGGACATCGGACAGCCCAAATCTGGCGAGACCTGTGTGGTATCGGGTGCGGCCGGGGCAACCGGCTCGATTGCCGGACAGATTGCCAAGCTCAAGGGCTGCCGGGTCATCGGGATTGCTGGCGGACCGGAAAAATGCCGCTGGCTGACCGAAGCGGCCCACTATGACGCGGCCATCGATTACAAGGCCGAAGATGTGGAAGCGCGGCTCGGCGCGTTATGCCCGGACGGCATCAATCTGTATTTTGATAATGTTGGGGGGGACATCCTGGACGCGGCGCTGGCGCATATTACGCTCAACGCGCGGGTGGTGCTGTGTGGCGGCATTTCGCGCTACAACGAGGCAACACCGCCGCCCGGACCGAAAAACTATATGAATCTGGTGATCCAACGGGCACGGATGGAGGGCTTTATTGTCATCGACTATACCGCCCGGTTCGGTCAGGCGGCTCAAGAGCTGACGGAATGGATCACCAACGACCGGTTGACCTTTCAGGAGGACATTCAAGAGGGATTTGAAAACGCGCCACGCACGTTTCTACGGCTTTTTGAAGGCAAGAATCAGGGCAAACAATTATTGAAAATTGCCGAGCCGTCATTGGACCGTTTGTAAGGTTCAGCCGCGGGTCTCAGACTGCAAATACCCGCTCCGGGCCGGCAGGAATAATGCCGCTCGGATTCACTCTCCGAATGGTATAATATGTCCGTTTGATGTGCTCAAAATTCACCGTCTCGGCCACACCGGGCACGTCATACAGCCGTTTGAGATAGGCCGATAGATTAGGGTAGTCGATAATGCGGCGGATATTGCACTTGAAGAGACCGTGATAGGCAATATCAAAACGAATCAGGGTCACAAACGCCCGCCAATCCGTCTCGGTGAGCCGCTCGCCAAGGAGATAGGACTGCCCGTCCAGCCGTTGTTCCAATTCGTCCAGGCAGGTGAATACATCATTCACGGCCGCCTCATACGCCGCTTGGCTCACGGCAAATCCAGTCCGGTAGACGCCGTTGTTGAGGCCCTCGTATATCCGCTCGTTCAGCGCGTCAATCTCAATCCGTAAGTCCGCAGGATAAAAATCAACTGCCGCGTCCCCATAAGCGTCAAAGGCGGTGTTGAACATGCGGATGATGTCAGCCGATTCATTATTGACCATCGTGCTCCGCTTCTTATCCCACAGAACCGGAACGGTCGGGCGGCCGGTAAAATGGGGGTCGGCGCGGGTGTAAAGTTCGTGGACGTAGCGAATATTGAACAGCGGATCGGGAACGGATCCAGGGTATTCACCAAAGCTATAGCCCTGGTCGGTGAATTCTGGGATAGCGATCGAAACCGAGACGGCGTCCTCCAGTTTTTTCAGCTTGCGGTAGAGCAGCGCTCGGCAGGCCCACGGGCAGTTGTAGGCAATATACAGGTGATAGCGCCCCGGCTCGGCCTGAAAGCCGCCGTCTCCGGTTGGACCGGACGAGCCGTCCGGGGTGATCCAATGTCGAAACGTCGATTCCTGCCGGATAAAGCGGCCCTGGGCGTCCGTGCGTTTTTTCATCTGCCAGTCGTCTTCCCATTTCCCGTCTACGAGCATGGAGTCCTCCTTCCGATTGGTCTATCCACTCACGAACGTGGCTGTTCTCTTAACACAACCTCGACCGGCTCCCCCACCGCAAGAGTACCCGCCGTCCGATGAATAATGTTCTGTCCAAAATAGACTTTCGTGCCGACCCGCCGATAGGTCGCCAGAGTACGCAGCGGCTCGACGCCGCGTTCACCCGTCGCCTGGTCGGTGGTGGTCACGGTACAGCGCTCACACGGTTTGGCGACATCAAAGGTGATGGTATTAAGCTTCACCTGTTGCCAGCCGTCCTCGGCGTGAGGGTCGCAGCCGGTGACCACCAGATTGGGACGGAAACGGTTCATGGGTAGCGGTGTGTCGAGTCGCGCGTTGAGGTCGTCCAGGGACGCCTCCGAAACGAGCAGTAGCGGATAGCCATCGGAGAAGCCGGTGAATGCCGGGGCTTTTGCATAGCGCGGGTCAACTTGGCGCTCGAAGGAATCCGCCATTTTGACCAACCGGACGGATTCTCCCAACCAGTCGGAAAAGAACTGGGCTACGGCGTCGCCCTGATCGACCGCCTCACACCAATCACGCCACACCCGCACGCGACGCGTTGGCCCAACGACACTCGTTGTTGATACCGAGACCGCCTGTCCCTCGGGTGTTGTAAGGCGTAGCGTGTCGGCCTCAAGTTGGGGGGTAATCAGGGCCAGGCGAGGATGCTCGCGCTGGGTCACGAACTCATTGTGCCCATCAACGATCATCCAGCCCCGGTCGTGTCGGAGCCCGCGCGCGTCGAGCGCTGCCTGCGCACAGCGGATACCCGCGCACGATTTCACGGGATAGATATAAAGTGCGGTCACCGTAATCATGTCGCTTCTATGCCTGCGACGGTGGGGGCGCGGCAAACACGTTTTTCTCGAAGGCGTCCGCGGCGCGTAAGACGGTGGCGTCATCCCCGTGCCGGCCAATCAGCATCATGCCCACCGGCAAGCCTTCCGAGACCGCGCAGGGAGCCGTCAGAGCGGGATGGCCGGTCACGTCGAACGGACAGGTGTTGTGCAGCATTTCGAGGGCACGCTGCACATACTCTTCGCGGCTGGCGTCAGGTCCGGGAATTTCGGTGGCTTTCATCGGCAGGGTGGGCATGAGCAGCAGGTCGTGGGCTTGCAGGGCGGTATCGTAGGCCGCCCCCAGAGAGCGGGCCATGTTCTGGGCCTTGGCATAATAATGGCCATGATAATGTTCTTGCATATAGCGGCCGAGCAGGATGACCATTTTGACGGTTTCCGACAGGTCGTTCGGACGGGTGAGCCGCCCGCGTGCCGCGGCATCAAGCAGGCTGGTGGTATAATGCCCCTTCCAATTCGTCCCCATGCCGCCGCCTTCGACCATCAGCAGGGTCGGACCTTCGGTGGCAATACTGTTCCAGACATGCCGGCCATCGCGGTGCCAGGGTAAGGCTACGGTTGTGACCGTAGCCCCGAGTTTCTCAAATGCCTGGGCCGCTTTCCTGACGCTGTCATCTACGTCCGGTTCTGACACGTCCCAGCCAAAGCCCTCTTCCACAACACCAATTCGCAGCCCGCTGACCTCTCCGCTGAGGGCCTGAGTGTAAGCTTGGCCCTGGAGCCCGGCCTGCTGACGTGGATCCAGTCCGTCCGGACCGGCCAATACCTCAAGCAGCAGGGCTGCATCATGGACGTTGCGCGTCATCGGCCCGGTATGATCCAGCGTGATTTCAATCGGCATGATGCCGGTATACGGAACCAAGCCGTAGGTTGGTTTATGCCCGTAGATTCCGCACCATGAGGCCGGCATGCGAATCGAGCCGCCCTGGTCGCCGCCAATCGCCATATCGACCATGCCAGCCGCGACCAGAGCCCCGCTGCCGCACGAAGAGCCCCCGGTGGTGCGACTGTGGTTGTGCGGGTTGAGCACCGGACCGGTGGCATTGGTATGGCTGCCGCCGGAGAAGCACAGATTCTCACACACCGCCTTGCCCACAATATGTCCGCCGGCATCAAGAATGCGGGTTACAATGGTGGCGTCGATTTCCGGGGTATAGCCTTCGAGAATACTGCTGCCGTTCATCATGGGGACGCCGGCGACACAGACGTTGTCCTTGATGGCCAGGGTTTTGCCCGCTAACGGTCCTGAGGATGCACCCTGGATGTCCGTTCGCCAGTACCAGGCCCCGAGTGGATTGTCTTCCGGCTGGGGCCGATAGCCCGGCGTCCGGGGGTGGGTGACCGGCAGGCTCGGCTCGGTGAGTTCATCCAGTCGGGCGTAGGATTCCAGAACCCCAGCCATGAGGCCCTGAAACGATTCCAGGTCGTCATCGGTCAGTTCCAAACCGTAGCCGGTTGCAATATCGGCCAAGTCATCAATGGTCGGGCGTTTGACTGCCATAGTGCGGGTCTCCTTGTCTCTGCTCGGTTTCGATATCCCTCTCCATAGCACAGGGTCTACGGCCTGGAGAAGATGGAGCGTTGTTCAAGCGATGGCCTGAGGTAGGGCGGTGTTCTCGTTCCGGCACAGCGTGCTATGTAAAACGACACGGAGCAGGAAGAATCGCCTGAGAACGGTTCCGGTCCACAGTGTATGGCGGCCTTTATTCTTAATATTGGAGACCATGTGGCTCTGCGTGAGGGGTCCATCCTGGATTTAGGCGGAGGATTTCGGGTTAAAGGGCCGGACGCGGGCGAGGTGATTGACATCTCGGTCGGTATGGACGTGGTGGCCATTCAATGGGAGCGTGCCCGGTTCCGTGGCTGGTATGATATCGAAACGCTATCGCGCCTGGTCCGCGTTGATCCGCCCACAGGGGCGTTGGTGCGCCTGTCCCAGGCCGAGATGCTGCGCTTTGCCTCAATTCAGGACTTGCTCACGCGATTGGGGTTTGAGGAAGACCAGGAACATGCCTGTCTGCGGCATGCCCGGCAGGGCCATGTGGTTGAATTTGACCGCATGGCGGGCCAATCGGTTCCCAGTTTTGTCTCCCGGGGAATTCGGGACGGTTGGTTGCGTACCTACCTGCAAGAAGCCCCTCCATCCTCTTAATGACGCTTCTCTTCGCGTGCGTCCGCCCAATCCGAAAGAGATGGTTCACTCCTTACAGGGAAAGGCTTGAGGGTCTATCCATTCTTCCATTGCCTGCTCGCCCCGTGTTTCTGCTACGTCTTACCTTTGGCCACGGGCTGCAGGGCATGGCTGTAGCGGTCTTGCTTCGACCTCACCTTGGCCGCGTTTCTCGCCTTGGCGGTCTTCTTCTGCTTCTGGCTACGTTGTTTTGACTTCGGTGACTTGTCGCCCATCAATGCCCCCGTTCGATTTTCTGTGTTGATTATCTATTGGCTGCTCCCTCGTGCCGTGCCCGGACTTTGCAAATATTCCAGCAGCTCTGAGTTGGAATTGAGGACTAAGGTTGTATCGCTACTCAGGATCTTCTCATACGCCTGGAGCCGACGGGTGAAGGCATAGAATTCCGCATCTTTGCCAAAAGCGTTAGCATAAATCCCGGTCGCCTCAGCATCGCCTCCCCCTTTGAGTTTTTCACTCGTCTCATACGCCGTGGCAAGGATCACTTCCCGCTCCCGGTCCGCTACCGCTCGCAGCTGTTGAGCTTGCTCCTCCCCCTCCGCCCGGTATCGCTTGGCAATGCGTTCCCGCTCCGCCCGCATCCTGGCGAACACGCTGGCCTGCACTTCGTCGGGCAGGTCGAGTCGTTTGATGCGAACATCGTTTACCTCAATCCCAAAAGTCTTGGCTGTCTCACGCGTAGCCTTGGTCACGGTTGCCATAATCTCTTCACGTTTCTCGCGAATCAGATCGAGGAAATTGTGCGTCGCTATTTCTTGCCGAAGTCGGGCGGCAATAATGTCATCCAAGCGCGCCACTGCTCGTATCTGATCTCGTACGCGGCGATAGTATTGGAGGGGGTCTTGAATACGCCAGCGTGAGACATGATCGACGAGGACGCGTTTCTTATCAAGCGTAATGTATTCGGCCGCACGCGCATCGGTTGTGAGTACGCGCTTCTCAAAACGCACCAGATTCTGGATACCCGGTAGCTTAAAATAGAGTCCCGGCTCTTGGATGATACGTTTGGGATTGCCAAACTGGACAACCATGCCTTGCTCCCACTCGCCAATGGTGAAGACGGTCTGCGCAGCAACAACGACAAAGACTAATCCCAATCCAACCAGTAATCGTGTCATCCTCTATCTCCATCTGATGGGGTGCCCCCTAGGGGATTATCCCCAATGCTCAGGAGGCCGGCGCGTTCTTTCAACAAGAGGGTCGTTTCGGACAGGTCAGTGACGGACCTCCGCGTTGGGGGAGACGACCCCTCCACGCGGTGAGGCGTCATAAACCGGTCAACGATGGAGGACAGCGACTTAGTGCGGTGGATAAAGCGTTAAGCGGAGATCGCCCAGGGTTGGCTCATTCACCTTCCTCCTGTGTTGGAGTGCTGTCAAGAGGAGGGTCGACGGATGTTGACGGATACGGTTTCTATCAGATGCCGGTAGTCTTTCTTCTAGCAATGGGCGGAATGAGTTTATGACCTTCCGAAAAGTCGGGCAGGGGGCAGGGCGTCGGAGAGCCGTCCAGAGAAAGGTCCAATTCTTCGGGTGGAATAGGGCGGAGACAGCAGATGGGTTTGACCCTGCCCCACAAAGTGAGACAGGGGGACTCTTATCTAGTCATCGTCCTCGTCGCCATCCCTCTCTTCAAAAGCGACAAGTATACTCTTGCGGAAGCGGTCGGACAGCTCCGCTTACCTGCACTACCAACGCCGCTCGTGACCGCCACCGGACGAGCGATGCCCTCCTGAGCGTGGCTCGCGAGGTTTTGCCTCGTTGACCTTCAAGGCTCGGCCTTGGAACTCATAGCCATCGAACTGCTTGATGGCCGCTTGGGCTTCACTCGCGCTCCCCATCTCGACAAATCCAAACCCACGCGAGCGACCAGTGTCTCTATCCATAATGATATTGGCGGACGTGACGGTCCCGGCCTGACCAAACAAGGTCTCGAGGTCAGGAGTCGTCGTCTCAAAAGAGAGATTACCGATATACAAATTCGTTGCCATACAAACCTCTATATGAATACAAAAAGGCCCCAAGAACCACGAGTGCAGTTCCAGGGGCCTTAGCGATCTCGAACTAAACTCAGCGAACAAACAAGGTCAACTATAGGTCTATGATTAGCAGACTCTTCGTCTGGACGCAAGCCACGCAGGAGCCTGGCTCAGCCATGACAATCCGGTCCACGCTGGCGTCCTGATTGGTAGCAGCCCCTCGGGCCGGTCAAAGTGATTCATCTTCGTTCTTGAGGGATGTGCGATAAGGTTGGGGGCAATTCTTACCAGCGTTTCCTTTTCTCCATGCAGCCTCGACGTGACCGTGGGGGTTCTTGCTTAGACGCCCCAGACGAACGAGGTTGCCTCAGCAGGCAGAAGTTGCTCCTTTCGTCTCGTTCCTACAGGAAACGTGGACGAAGTAGGCTGGGCGTATCCACGCGGCAGGCCGGTACGGATAAAATTTGGATCAAGATCGAGATACGAGCAGATACTCTCAAAGGCGTATAAGTGGTCCGTATCCCGTGCCCAAATCCACTCTTGGACCTCGCCGAACAACCGTTGCTCCCGCCGCGTGTGGGCCTGGCAATATCTGTGGTAGGTATGGACTGCTTCCTTGAGGACTGCCAGTAACAGGCGCCGCTCTCCGGTCCACGCCGCCAGCGATTCCCGAGCCGGGCGAGCAAACTGGTCTGGTGTTAAGATGTCCTGCTCCCATGGGGAGCGCTTCAAGCTCCTCGCACTTGGAGAACCCGTGGAACCTTGGTCAGGGGGTGGACTAGAGACAAACGTGCTGTTTGGGACGAGTTTGATTGTATCGGTAGCCGCGGTAAGAGTCGGCTCCTCGTCGATGTTGTATCCCTGCGGCGGCTTTCCTTCGTTGCCGTCCACGTCTGGAGGAATAGTGGAGCCGGATTCTTTCAGTAATATATCCACTTTGGGCAGAGAGTCTTCTGACACAACCGGAGCTCCTTGTCGAGAAAAGGGACCCCTCCACACGGTGAGGAGTCAAAAACCGGTCAACAATGGAGGATGGCTGCTTAGTGTGACGGGAAAATAAGCCGGGATCGCCCAGGGTTGGCTTACCCACTCTCCGCCTATGCCGGAGTGGTGTCAAGGGTAGGGCTGGCGAAGGCTGACGGATAGGAACAGGTTAAGAGATCGGGGCTATGCCAGCAGCAAATCTGTGGTGCAATTCATTCGTTACCCCCTAGAGCATGAAATCTCTCTACATGTTGCTGAAGATTCTCTGCCCGCGTGATTTCATACTCTCCTAACCAGAGCGTCGAGATAAACCAGGGATTACCGGGAACATCCTGCGGAACGTCATGCGCCCGTTGATACTGGTCATTCTGATAGCGCGCGACCCCCCGATTGGAGTATGCGACAAGAGATTTCGCCGGATGGCCTCGACCGTCTTAACGACCCGGGCATCCCTCGGAGGTAACACACCGAAAGTCACCAGTCCGAGCAGGCTGAGTCTTCTGGGGCGTATTGGTCTCTTAGGGGAAGCAGGCCAGAAGCGTCCACTGTTTGAGAAGAAAAGTGGAGCCGATGAGAATTGAACTCACGACCTCTAGAGTGCGATTCTAGCGCTCTCCCAACTGAGCTACGGCCCCACAGGAAGGATATCTGGCAGGTCGGATGGGTAGGGGGCTGCCAGAAGGGTTCCAGACAGGCTAGCAGTCGCTTTTAGGCTTTGCAAGGGTGAACAAAGTACCCTTGGAAGTGGAATTTGAGGGCGCTTTTGGAAGAAAGGTTAGACCAGGCCAACTTCCAGGAAGGTGAGGATCCCACGCAGGCCGGTGGCGTCGAAACGGGCGTTGATGCGGGAGCGGAAAATAAAGTGATAAAACCCGTCTTCGGATTTTGCTTCCGGCGGCGGATTTTCGTCCCAGGCGCCCTGCTGGCAGGCGTCCAACAGGCTCTCATCAACCGCATAGCTTCCCGAACGGGTATGCAGGGTCACGCCGCGTAGAATCCCTTTGTCGTCCAGCTTGGCCTGGAGTTGCACGTAGTTGCGGGCGGCCACGACATCGTCAACCTGGAGATTGCGGCGCTGCCGAATCAGGAGATGCTGAAACACGCGCTGGGCAACTCGGCGGACAAACGGCGCAAAGCGACTCGCCTTGGTATTGAGAAAGGTGAGGTTGCCCTTACGCACGTCGGGTAGAAAGTCGAGGGTGCCGCGCGGTCCCGGCATGGTGAGAAAATTTTCGCGGGCCGGCGGCGGAGCCATGGCCAGGAGTTCATTGCCTGAGGGCGGGGTGCGCTGGGCTTCTTCTTCATCTTCGGCTTCGCCGTCTGTTGACAGCCAGCCTTTTGCCAATACGTCATCCGGTCGGGCAAAGAGTTGGGGTTTGGCTCTCCGCGCCTTGGGATCCCCTTGTAGTGGCGACCGCTTGTGTTTGGTGTCCTTCAGCGCTTCTTCCAAGGGATTGTCAACCGGTGGTTTGCGACTGCGGCCTGGGGTGTTGAGGGCGAGCTGGGTCGGCTCTTTCTGGGTGACTGCGTCCGCCTTGTCCGGCGTTGGCTGATTTTTTTCTTCGGGCGGCTTGGTCAGCGGTGTCCCAACTGCGACGGTCTGCTCTTTGACCGTAGTATTTCGGTCGCTGAGAAAACGGGTCTTATCCGGAACTTGATCGTTGACCTCATCCGGTACACTGACGATCTGTTGCTCCGGGACGGCCGGGGGTGGCTGTTGTTCCTCCTTGGGCGGTTCCTCGGCTGGCTCCGGTTCCTGGACCTGAGGCGGTACCTGCGCGACCTGGGGCGGGATGAACGCCTCCGGCGGCAACAGCTCAACCGCCGTCAATTGTTCTTGCGGCGGGGCTGTGGCGCGTTTGAATTGGGGCCACAACAGGAGCAGAAGCAGATGCAGGAGGAGGGAGAATAGGAGGAAGCGCGCGAGTGGGTCACGCTGTGCGGGAGGGGAAGGTATTAAAACCGCAGCCGACATTTGAGGCATTCTAGCTGTCTCGGACACGGGCCGCAAGGAAACGCGTGTGCCTTGCCCGGCGGCGCGGGCCGGCTTATAGTGGGGACACCATGTTTGGTCTCGGTGTTGGCGAACTCGCCATTATTCTCGTTATCGTCCTCATTATATTTGGGGCAGGGAAATTGCCGGAGATAGGTGAGGGACTCGGCAAAGGCATACGTAGCTTTCGAAAAGCCGTGAAAACTTCAGACGAGATCGATGTCACTCCCGAGCAGGGATCAGGCAAAGGCACTGACGAGCAGTCTTAAGAAGACTGCCCGAATTGGGCCGCGACAACACGGCTGCTGAATTCGACGACCCGGTCGGGCGGATCGGTAAACGCAATCAGAAAATCAACACTTTCTCCGGCCGCGACCCAGAACTGCTTGGGCGGCATGAGGCTCTGCAAGATATGCACCTGCCGGCGGGTGAGACTTTCGAGCACTTCTGGTGCCGTCTCAGTGCCACAGAAAATGAGCCGCTGGCCTAACACCTGACCATTGTCGCCGAGTAACGTGCCCTCGATTTGAATGCGCTGTGCAGGTGCCGTGGCTTGGTTCTCCGCCCTACCTGCAATGGCAAAGATCTGGTGTCCGTCTTTTGTATGCCAAAAGCCTCCCCGCATCTTTGTGAGGGCAATATGCCGCGCGGACGGGCGTTCGGCGTCGAGTAGGGGGCCAAGTACAGGGAGGTGAGAGAACACCACCACAGTCTGCTCCATATATGAGGATGCGACAAAGGTAACGCCGGCGTATCCGGTGACGATCAGGCCGAGGAACAGGATGGGTAACCGGGATGAAAAAACTGCCCTGTGCGAGGCTGGAGTTGGACGGGGCGGTCGTTCGATCCTGCCTTCGTTAGTGTCGTCTTTGTCGGAGAAAGAGGCTGTGGCTGACGGAAGAGTATCAGGCGCTCGCGGCGTGGCTGGGATGAACTGCGTTGGTGTGGTGTGGCTCGTCCTCGGCTTTGCCGGCCTTGCGGAACCGGTTGCCTCTGCGGCTTCTGATTCTCCGTCCGGGGCTAGATCGGGCGATGGGCTATCCGACCAGTCTTGATCGGCGGACAAATCAGCAGCGGATGTCTGTGTCGAAAGCGTGTCGGAAGAGGAGAAGTCGCCAGACGACGTAAAGGCCGGGTCGTCGGCAGAAGCCTCGGGTGGTGCGACTTCCGGATCAATATCTTGTTCTGGAAGGTGGTCTATTTGGACAAGGGGCGGGACAAATTGGAAAACATGTCCGCAGTCTGGTTGCGAACATTCAAAAAACGTTGTCTCATCAACCACCCCTGCCGCGTCGGTCCGATAACGAGTATGGCAGGAAGGGCATTCCACAATCACACCCCACCTCCTGTAATCCATTCCAAGTGTATGCTCAAGTGGAGAAAAATCAACTGCGTTGACGGCCAGTTGGAGAAGAAACTATAATGGGAAGGTGACTATCGAGAGGGTGAAGAGGGGCGATCTTTGATCATTCTTGCCACACTACGTATGGCCTTCATTATCCTGCATACCGTGTTCTGGGGCGGTCCGGTCTATCTCTTCTCTTTTCTTGATCCGTATGCCGAGCGCGCGGCCCGCCTCATCCGATTGTGGGCAAAAGGAAACCTCTTGGCGTGCGGTGTGTCCATCCGTGTACAGGGCCTGAGTCAGCTGAATCCCCACTCGGCCTATCTTTTTATGTCGAACCACCAGAGCCAGTTTGATATCCTGGCTCTCATGGCTGCGCTGGAAGATTTCCCCCTGCGGTGGGTGGCAAAGCACGAACTGCGCAAAGTACCCATCCTGGGAGCATGTATGCAGCGGACCCATCAAATATTAGTCGACCGGGGAAGCCGGACCCAGGCCGTTGCCACCTTGCGCAAAGTCAAGGAACTCCTTGGCGCGCATATCTCCGTCCTGTTTTTCCCTGAAGGGACGCGCGGGGAAGACGGGCGTCTCTTGCCGTTTAAGCCCGGAGGTTTTATGGCTGCGGTGGAGGCGGGTGTGCCGGTCGTCCCCATCACGATTAACGGCAGCCGGTCGATTCTCCCCCCTGGAGACTGGAAGGTCCGTTCTGGAGAAATTGAGATTATCTTTGGCACGCCTATTCCGATTCATCGAGACGGCACGCGAAAGGCGGCCCGCATCGCCCTGCTAACACAGGTTGAGAGGGCGATTGCCGCCCGGTTGAAAACCGCCGCGTCCCCGCCGACGGGTGCCAAGCACCCGTCACCTCTGCCACAAGCCGGACAACCGGAACGTCGGTATGAACAAGACGGCCGTGAGACCGCATATAGGGCCGCACCATGAGTGACGGCCGCCTGCGTATTGTGCCATTAGGTGGCCTGGGCGAGATTGGGCTCAATCTGATGTTGATTGAGTACTGTCCGGCTGGCTCTGCGGAAACCGTCGCGATCGCCATAGACTGCGGGCTGATGTTTCCGGAACAGGAGATGTTGGGGATAGATATCGTCATCCCCGACCTGAGTTATCTGCGCGAGCAGCACCATCTGCAGGCGGTGGTGTTGACACATGGACACGAGGATCATATCGGCGCTCTGCCGCATCTGCTCAAAGAATTTCGGGTGCCGGTCTATGGGACGCCGTTCACCCTTGGCCTGGTGCGTGACAAACTGCGTGAACATCACCTTGCCGATGAGGTTCAGCTGAACGAATTCCGGCCTCGGGAATCCTGGGAGATCGGCCCTTTCCGTCTTGAAGGGATTCATGTCACACACAGTATTGTCGATGCCTCGGCTCTGGCCATTACCACGCCGCTCGGGACCATCATTCACACCGGAGATTTCCGGTTCGATCAGACGCCGATAGACGGGCAGCGGTCCGACCTGAGTCGTTTTGCCGAATGGGGAGAGCAAGGGGTGCTGCTCTTGATGTCCGACTCGACCAATGTTGAGCGCGCCGGCGCTACCCCGTCCGAACGCACGATCACCCGACCGCTTGAGGAGATTATTGCCCACGCCCAGGGTAAAGTCCTGGTGGCAACCTTTGCCTCGCATATTCACCGCATACGCCAGGTTGTTGATGTGTCGGTCAAACAGGGACGCCAGGTTGGCGTTGTGGGCAAACGGCTGGTGAGCAATATTGACATTGCTGAGGAGACCGGGCATTTGCCGCTGCCCCAAGAGGCGCTGGTCGATATTGCGCGCGTACCGGACCTCGCTCCGCATACCGTGACCTTGCTCACAACCGGATCACAAGGCGAGCCTCTGTCGGCCTTATCCCGGATTGCGGTTGGAGATCACAAGCGGATACAGCTAGAGGCTGGGGATACCGTTATCCTCTCATCACGGGTTATTCCCGGCAACGAGCGGACCATTGCGCGGCTGATTGATCATCTCTCCCGACGGGGAGCCGAGGTCTATTATGAGGCCATTGCCTGTGTGCATGTGTCCGGCCATGCGGCCCAGGACGAATTGCGTTTGATGCTCAACCTGGTGCGCCCCCAGTACTTTGTGCCCATACACGGGGAGTATCGTTTCCTGGCGCGGCACTGTGGGTTGGCCCGAGAGGTTGGAGTGGATCCCAATAATGTCTTTCTACTCGAAGATGGACAGGTATTAGAGATACGGGCCGGGGACGCGCGTCTGACCGGGTCGGTTCCCGCCGGCCGGGTGTTTGTTGACGGGCTGGCCGGGATCGAAGAAGAAGTCCTGCGTGACCGCCGACACGTGGCCGAGGACGGCCTGGTGGTCGCCATCATCGGGCTGGAGCAACAGACCGGCGAGCTCTTGAGTGGCCCCGATCTGCTCTCGCGTGGCTTTCTTCCATCAACCAACGGAGACGGCTATGCCGCCGCCAAAGCGGCGGTCCGTGCCATGCTTGATGAGCTGCCGGCCGAGTCTCGGACTGATAGTGGTGTCGTCAAGGAGCAGGTTCGGCTGACCTTGCGGCGGTATTTTCGCAAGACACTCGGGCGTCGGCCTGTTGTCTTGCCGTTTGTCATGGAGATGTAGATGTGGGGAGGGTGGAATGGCAGTCAGGAAAAACTTACGCCGGCAAGACAAAGATGCCGAGCAAGAACACAGCACTGTTCAGGAACGTTCCGTTTCCCAGGAACGTTCCGCCTTGGGCGAGGGGCTTGGTGTTCTGTGCGTGACGCTCACCATTTTTTTGGGGCTCGCCTTTTTTTCGTATCAGCCTGACGCTACGGACAGTAATCAGGTCGGCCGGGCCGGATATTTGGTCGCCCACGTTTTGTGCCGGGCATTCGGCCTGACGGCGTATCTATTCCCGGCTCTCTTGCTGTACGCTATGGCCCTCCGCTTTCACTGGCTGCGATGCGTCGCCCCATTCGTCCAGGGTATCTCGTTTGTTGTCTTTACCCTGGCAGCTTCAGCCTTTCTGGCCCTCTGGTTCGACGGACAGCCAGTCTTCCAGGCCGGAGGCTGGGTGGGGAGCTTCCTGGCTCTCCATCTGCGTCAAGCTGGGAATCTTGTCGGGGCCTACTTGCTCTTGTTTCCTGTTTTGCTGGTATCGTTTATGGGCACAACTCAGCTCTCCCTGGTGAAACTGGGGAGCGGGCTGGCTACAGGCGGACGCGCGCTCGGGCGGTTCGGCTGGTCTCGGCTGCGGGCTCTCTCAGGGCAGGTCGCGAGTCAGCTCTCAGGCCGGTTGGAACAGGTGACGACACGCTGGGCTGCCCGGCGGACGGAGCGACAAACACCGCTGTCTGAACCGGTATTCTGTGGAGGAGAAGAGGCCGAAGTCTATACGCTCAAAAAAAAGGCGCCGCCGTCCCGTCCGCTGCCAAAGAAGAAAACGCGCCAACCGGCGCCTGAATCTGAGCCGCTCGGCGCTCTCGATGAGCCGGAAGAGAGTAAGCCGCCTATTATTATTAGTCGGCCACCCGCGGCGACGGACGAGGACAAGCCGGCCCCTCCGGCGCAACCGCCAAGCCCGCCCGGTGGCGCGGACAATAGACCGTATACCTTACCCAGCTTGGCCCTGCTTGACCCGCCCGTCCGTTTAGCGGTCAAGGTTGATGAAGACGCGCTACACGCCAGCTCTCAGATATTGGAAAATAAGCTCGGTGATTTTGGTGTTTCCGGCAGCGTGGTCGCGGTGCGGCCCGGCCCGGTTATTACGACCTATGAGTTTGAACCGGCGCCGGGGGTTAAGGTCAATCGTGTCGTGTCATTAGCCGATGATCTGCAAATGGCCTTACGCGCCGTGTCCGTCCGTATCCTGGCTCCCATTCCGGGCAAAGCCGTCGTAGGCATTGAGGTCTCTAATCCCAAGCGCGAGAAGGTGTGTCTGCGCGAGATTCTCGATAGTGGTGTCTGCCGACAGACCGAGTCGCCCCTGGCGCTGGCCTTAGGCAAAGATACGGTTGGTAACCCTGTGGTAACGGACTTGGCGCGAATGCCCCACCTGCTGGTAGCTGGGGCAACCGGGACCGGGAAGTCAGTCTCGCTCAATGTGATGATCATGAGTATTCTGGCCCGAGCGACGCCACGCGATGTTCGCTTTATTATGATTGACCCGAAAATGCTGGAACTCTCCTTATACGAAGGTCTGCCGCACCAACTGTCGCATGTCATTACCAATCCCAAGGAGGCTGGGGTCGCCCTCCAGGAAGTCGTGCGGCGCATGGAATACCGCTACAAACTGCTCAAGGATAAAGGCGTGCGGAATATTGCGGCCTATAACCGCGCCCTTGAAACCGGGGAAACGGATACCGACGGGGTTATCAAGCTGACCGAGGTCGTCCACGACGACGAAGACGAACTGACTGCCGTGCCTTCGCGACCGCAGTCCAAGGCTCAGCTTGAACTCAACCATCAACGCCTCCCCTATCTGATTGTCCTGGTGGATGAACTGGCCGATCTGATGCTGACGGTCGGTCGGGAAATCGAGGAGCCGATTACCCGGCTGGCCCAGATGGGACGCGCGGCCGGCATTCATCTGATTCTGGCAACCCAGCGACCGTCCGTTGACGTGATCACGGGACTGATTAAAGCGAACTTTCCGGCCCGGGTTTCCTTTCAAGTCTCCTCTCGTATCGACTCCCGGACGATACTGGACGCCATGGGTGCCGAGCGTCTGCTGGGCGATGGTGATATGCTGTTCCTCCCGCCGGGCAGCGCCAAACCTCAGCGTATCCATGGCGCCTTTGTCTCAGAACCCGAGATCAGAAAGTTCGCCGTGGCAATTAAGAAGCAGGGCAAGCCGGTTTTCGACGAGGAACTGGTTACGGCGCTCGAATCGGCGCGAGCGCAGAAGGGGGCCGGTCCGCACGAGGAAGAGGATTATGACGAAATGTATGAACAGGCCCGCGACCTGGTGATGGAAAGTCGCCAGGCCTCCATCTCCTGGCTGCAACGTCGCTTGCGCGTCGGCTATAACCGGGCCGCGCGCATGATTGAACGGATGGAGCGCGAAGGTCTCATCGCGCCTGCCGGCGAAGCCGGGAAACCACGTGAGGTTCTGGTGCCGGCCCAGGCCGAGGCCGAGTAGGCTGGGACTCACCCCTCCGTGCTTTATTCTTACACTGTGCGAAGATGGTCCATGCGCTTTTTTAGGATCAGCCTGCTCTTCCTCCTGCTCGTCTTGTCTGAGGGCTCTTTTTTTGTCGCTCCTGCGGCCGAGGAGGCCCAGGGACAAGCTGCTGGCACGAAAGTGCCGAGCGAGACGGCCGCGATCGCAACGATTGTGGCCCGTCTCCAAGCGCGTTACGACGAAACCGAGGGTTTTCGGGCCGACTTTGTCCAGGAGGTGACCTCGGCCACACTGGGACAGACGCTCAGCTCTCGCGGACAGGTGTTCTTCAAGAAACCGGGCCGGATGCGTTGGGAATTTACGGACCCCCGGCAACTCGTGGTCGCCGATGGCAGCGCCCTCTGGCTATATCAACCCTCGGAGCGGCAAGTGATAAAGACACCTTTTCAATATGCTTTCAACTCACAGACGCCGATCTCGTTTCTCACCGGAGTCGGACGCTTGGAAAAGGACTTCTCCGTCCACCTTCAAGGGGAGACCGGCAGCGTGCACCGGCTGCGTCTCACGCCCAAGCAAGCGGCTGAGGCTGTAGGCCTGTTGGATATCGAGGTAAGTAAAGCAACGTTCGATATCCTCCAAGCTGTGGTTACTGACCCACTGGGCAATACCACGCGGGTATCCTTTGCGAATATCGACCGTGAGACGGCGCTGGGCGACACTCTCTTCAGGTTCGAGTTGCCACCGGGGATTGATCTGGTTGAACCCCTGCTTGGTCCGTGAACGCCGCGCTACGGCCCGCCTGGTGCCTTGCGTGTGGGCCGAGATGATGCCAAGAACAGAGAATCGCTAAAACACAGGCATACGGAGGAGAGCTATGGAATCGCTCCGAGGAAAAGTCGCCATTGTAGGGGCGGCCGATACTGAGGTTGGTGTTGTGCCCCAGCTGAGCGCCACCCAACTCTACGTCAACGCAGCCAAACGAGCGCTGGAAGACGCGGGCATCACCAAGGCTGAGGTCGATGGGTTGATTACCTGCAATTCGTTTGTCGAGCCCTATATGTATCATGCGGAGATGATCGCCGAGTATATGCAGATCTTCCCGCGCTACTGTCTCAACGTGGCCACGGGCGGCGGGACGACCCTGGCGATTCTGCATCATGCCGCCGCGGCGATTGCCAGTGGCATGTGTCACACGGTACTCATCACTATGGCGGACAATATGCTGTCCGGCCTCTCTCGGGATCGGGCGATTGAAGCCATGTCAACGGCCGGACACGCCCAGTTTGAACGACCCTACGGTCCCCCTATCCCGGCGTTTTACGCGCTGATCGCCCAGGCGCATATGCACGCCTATGGAACCACTAGCGAACAATTGGCCGCGGTGGCGGTGGCCTGTCGGCGGCACGCCTCGATGAATCCGGCCGCGCAGATGCGCGACCCGATTACGGTTGACGATGTCGTCAACTCAAGGATGATTGCCTCGCCCTTGCACCTGCTGGACTGCTCGCTGGTGTCCGACGGTGGAGCGGCTCTTATTCTTACCTCGGCCGAACGGGCCAGGGATTTCCCACATCCTCCCGTCTACATGCTGGGGGTCGGGGAGGGGCATTCGCACGAACACATCAGTCAAGCCCGCAGCCTCACGACCTCGGCGGCAAAAGAGGCAGGTGAACGCGCCTATGCCATGGCCGGGCTGGGGCCCAAGGATATTGACGTAGCTGAGTTGTACGACTGCTTTACCCCGGTCGTGGTCATTGAGCTGGAAGACTTGGGATTTTGTCCCAAGGGGGAAGGGGGGCGATTTGTTGAGGGCGGCCGGATTGAGTTAGGGGGTGAGCTCCCGGTGAATACGCATGGCGGGATGATGTCGCACTGCCACCCTGGGCATCCCGGCTCGATGTTTTCGGTAACGGAGGCGGTCTTCCAGTTGCGCGGCGCATGCGGACCACGTCAGGTCAAAGATGCCAACATCGCTTTTGTTCATGCGCAGGGGGGCATTATGTCCACGCACTGCTCCATGATTCTTGGGAAGGAGGTTGGATGATGACAACGGCAATAGCAAAAATAGCAAAGGCCCTGCCTGTTCCGACCGGCGAAACGCAACCGTTCTGGGAAGGCTGTCGGAATCAGGAGTTGCGCATCCAGCAGTGTGGCGCCTGTGGCCACTACCAATTTTATCCGCGTCTCTATTGTACGGCCTGCATGAGCGAGCAAGTCGAGTGGGTGCGGGCGTCCGGCCGCGGAACGGTATTATCGTTTACCGTTGTCTATCGTCCGGTGACCAAAGCGTTTGCCGAGGAGGTGCCCTATGTCGTGGCGCTTGTCACCCTGGAGGAAGGTCCGCAGTTGATGAGTAATATTATCGAGTGTGACCCTGAGCAGGTGGCGATTGGCATGCCGGTCGAGAGTGTTTTTGAGGACTGGTCAGAGGACATAGCGGTGCTGAAGTTCCGGCCGGTTCTGGCATAAGTGTAGAGGTTACGCATGCACTACGACATCGTTATTCGGAACGGAACGATTATCGATGGCACTGGTCAACCCGGTGTGCAGGCAGATATTGGGGTCCGGGGCGATCGGATCGTCGCTGTTGGCAGCCTGAGTGGTGATGCGGACCAGGCGATTGACGCAACGGGTCGTGTGGTTACCCCTGGTTTTATCGATGTCCACTCCCACGATGACTTTGCTCTGCTTGATCGTCCGCTGTGCGATTTCAAGATTCTGCAGGGCGTCACGACTGAGGTCATAGGCAACTGTGGCTTTGGGGCCGCTCCGGCAAATGATGCCTATCGCAACTTTTTACGGAGTTTTGGGCCGCTCTTGTTCGGTCCGATGGGCGACTTTTCGTGGGAGACAACAGCTGAGTTTTATCATGCGCCCGAATCCCGACCAGCCGCCGTCAATGTGGCCTGTCTCATTCCTCACGCAGCCGTTCGGTACGGAGCGCTATCTGATGAAAAGCAGGAGCCTGCCGCTCAGGATATTGAGCGCATGCAGGCCCTTGTCCAAGAAGGGATGGAGGCCGGGGCGGCTGGCCTGTCAACCGGCCTATTCTATGCGCCTGGCCGTTATGCTCAGACAGAAGAAGTGATTGCCTTGGCAAAAGTCGTGGCCGCATACAATGGTGTCTATGCGACGCATATGCGCGATGAAGCCGATCACCTGCTCGACTCCATTCAGGAAACGATCCGTATTGGCGAAGAGTCCGGCGCGGGGGTCCAGATTTCCCATCACAAAGCTATGGGTCGAAAGAATTGGGGCAAAGTGCGAGACTCTTTGGCCCTGGTTGAGCAGGCGCGGGCGCGCGGTCTCGATATTTCCTCTGACGCCTATCCGTATACCGCAGGCAGTACTACGCTGGCGGCGCTCGTCCAGGGCGGTGTGATTGAACGCGCCGCTCCGAGCGATGTCTTGATTGCCTCAACGCCCGTCCAGCATGAGTATGATGGCAAGACGCTGGAAGACATTTGCCAACTGACGGGAAAGTCCCTCCAGCAGACTGTGGCTGAGCTTATTGCCGGAGAAGGAGAAAGTACGGTCGCTATTATTTTCGGGATGGATGAGGCAGATGTCCGTCGCGTTTTAGCGCACCCTACAACCATGATCGGCTCTGATGGTATTCCGTCTGTTGCGGGTAAGCCGCATCCTCGTCTGTACGGCACGTTTGCCTGTGTCCTGGGGAAATACGTCCGGGACACACAACTACTGACGCTAGAAGAAGCGGTTCATCGGATGACTGGCTTACCCGCACAAAAATTCCGCCTTCGAGACCGTGGCCTCATTTGTGACGGTTCCTATGCCGACCTTGTCATCTTTGATCCCCAGACGGTTGCCGATGTTGGGACCTATCAAGAACCGCGCCGTCATCCTCCCGGCATTCACTCGGTTATTGTGAACGGAATAGTCACCATAGAGCAGGGTCGTCACCGCGGAACCCGCAACGGACGCCTCCTCCGGCATGATGCTGCCGGAGTTTGAAAACGAGAGTGTAGAACCAGGGTGTCTTTAGATCATGTCCTCTGCCACCGGCCGAAACCCTTCCAACTCGGTCAGGCGGCCCTGTCGCAAGACCTGCACCACCCACTGATGCCCCTCCTGTGCCTCTCTGTGTTCCCGCCATTGCAGCCCGTATACGGCCTGGGCTTCCTCGGCCACTTCCTGGTCCGCTGCGTGTACGGCATACACGGCGGTTCCAAACTGCATGCCGCCCTGCTTCTTTGCCTGGCGAACGAGATAGGGTGGGTAGCGCTGCGTTGACACCACATAATGATGATCGTCGTGGGTGACCTGCTCTTCCCATCCAGCCGGCCGCCACAGGGGACTAAAACCGTAATACCAGCCTAACAGGCCGCTGACGAACAGAAGCACGAGGCTGCCGAGAACCATGACGGCCCCAAACGGAGAATCATACAGCCAGGCGAGGCCACCGAAAAATAAGCCGGCGAGTCCGGTGACCACACCGGTATGAGCAAGAATAGTAATGAGTCGCACTCGGAATGTCCTTTCCCCACGGGAAGCAGGTATCTGCGAGGTTCGGGTGTAGCGTGTTTTTTTGTTCCCGGCCACTCCCCGCAGGGCGTCCGGCTGTAATGAGAAAAGCTGAAAGTCTAATTATTGCGGGGCCTTACTGTGTCAGAACGAACGCGCCAACAGCGTGCCCGTGCGTTTACTCGCCCCCGGAAATATGTTACCCCTACCCATAAGTCTTACGCCGGGAGGAGGCGGTCATGTCCGGCCATTCCAAATGGAGCACAATTAAGCATAAGAAGGCGGTCAAGGACGCCCGTCGGGGCAAGATGTTCACAAAATTGATTAAAGACCTCTCGATTGCGGCCCGGATGGGTGGGAGCGACCCAGCAGCAAACCCCCGCTTACGCACGGCTATCGCCGCGGCAAAGGCAGCTAGTATGCCGGGAGATACGATAGACCGGGCGGTGAAAAAGGGCGCCGGAGAGCTTGAGGGCGTCAGCTATGAAGAGGTGACCTACGAGGGGCATGCGCCAGGCGGGGCGGCCATTATGCTTCAGACGCTGACGGACAATAAAAAGCGAACGGTTTCTGAAGTGCGTCATCTGTTCACTAAAAACGGTGGGAGCTTAGGTCAGCCCAATTCTGTTGCGTGGATGTTCACCCACAAGGGTATTATCACCATAGAAAAAGATCAGGCTGAGGAAGATCAACTCATGGAAATCGCCCTTGACGCCGGAGCGGAAGATGTCACAACGGGCGATGATCTGTTTGAGATTGTGACAGCTCCCGACGGTCTCGAAGACGTGCGCCAGGCGCTCGAAAACGCCGCTATTGGGACGGCGTCGGTTGAGGCGACGATGGTGCCCCAAAACACGGTCAGTCTCTCCGGCAAGGAGGCCGAACAAACCTTACGTCTGCTCGACGCACTCCAGGAACTCGACGATGTCCAAACCGTTTCCGCTAATGTAGAAATTGCGGAAGAGGAGATGGAACGACTCAGTGCGGCCTAAGGAAGGGGAAAATCATCGACTCTCACAACGCTCAGGCTCCATTGCGCGTGTTGGGGATAGACCCCGGCACCCTGCGGACCGGATGGGGTGTCATTGAGAAGACGCGCCGGACGTTGACCTTTTGTGCCGGCGATGTCGTCTCTGTCAAAGGCTTCCGCTCCCTGCCCGAACGCCTGCGTCTCATCTATGAAGAGCTTGTGACGGTGATTGACCGCTGGACTCCCCACGTCTTGAGTCTTGAAAAAGCCTTTGTGGCACATAACGTCCAGAGCGCTCTGCGCCTCGGCGAGGCGCGGGGCGTGGTGCTCCTGACTGCGGCCCAGGCCGGTCTGCGGATTGCCGAGTATAATCCCACGGAAATCAAGACGGCGGTGGCCGGTTATGGCCGGGCCGGAAAAATGCAGGTCCAAAAAGCGGTTTTTTCCCAACTGCGCCATCCAGACGGAGAAGCGGGGGTCTTTCCGTCAAGCCAGGATGCAACGGATGCGCTCGCGGCGGCCATTTGTTACTGTAGCGCTGCCCGCATGCCCGATATGCTCCGCCAGGCTGGTGCGCAGCCACGGCGGTCTGGGGGCAGGAAGGCCCGCTCTTTGCGCGACGTCTTTACTGAACAGACGGTCGCTCAGATGCTCGCTGCAGACCCGAAAAAGCAGCGGTAACAGCTCGCACGGCAACAGATTATGATTGCGCGCCTCCACGGAGTGCTCCACGAAAAGACCCCTGAGCAGCTCATTGTCGACGTTGGCGGAGTCGGCTATCAGGTGTTGGTGTCGTTACAAACCTTCTACCATCTGCCGGGAGTAGGGGAACGGGTCAGTTTGCTCATCCATACACATGCGCGAGAAGATGCTCTCCAGTTGTTCGGCTTTCTGGAAGAAAAGGAAAAGTCCTATTTCCTGCTGCTGCGCGGCGTGAGTGGTATCGGCCCCCGCCTAGCCCTCAATATCCTGTCGGGCATTCCGGTGAATGAGCTTGAGAGCGCGCTTCATACGCGCGACGTGACTCGCCTGGTTGCGACTCCGGGCGTTGGAAAAAAGACGGCTGAACGTCTGGTTGTGGAACTCCAGGAGAAAGTCGGTGCGAGTGAACAGGAGAATGGGATGCCAGCGGCAATGCCCAGCCCACTCTCGACTGAAGCGACCTCTGCTTTGGTGAATCTGGGCTATCGCCAGGCGCAAGCCGAGAAGACCGTGCGCGCGGTTGTCCGGGATGGGCACACGGCTATTGCCGACGTGATCCGAGAATCGTTACGGAGGCTCAGCACATGAGCCGCGCCGCGAAAGACGTACCAAAAGAGACGCACGACGACCCGGATAGTCCGGGGCGCGATTTGCTGAATCCCCAAGTGTCACCGGTGGACGCTCTGTCGGATGGTGACACTGCCTGGCATGACGAGCCACGTGTCGAGGGTTCGCTCCGACCGCGCAGCCTTGAAGAATACATCGGACAGGAAGGGACAAAACAGAATCTGGCGATCGCGATTGAAGCCGCCAAACAGCGGGATGATGTTCTGGACCACCTGCTCTTCTGTGGGCCGCCCGGATTGGGAAAAACATCCCTGGCGCATATTATTGCGCGGGAAATGGATGGAACGATTCGGGCCACCACCGGCCCGGTGATTGAACGGCCCGGTGACTTGGCTGCTATTCTGACCAACCTGGAAGAGGGGGATGTTCTCTTTATCGACGAGATCCATCGACTCAATCATGTGGTTGAGGAATTTCTGTATCCGGCAATGGAGGACTTTGAACTTGACCTCGTCGTCGGTCAGGGCCCTTCAGCGCGAACGGTCAAGTTGCCACTCAAGCACTTCACTTTAGTCGGTGCTACTACCCGCGCCGGGCTGTTAACCTCACCGCTGCGCGATCGTTTTGGGGCAACGTTTCGACTGGATTTTTACCAGGTGTCCGAGTTGGAACAGATCATTCGTCGGTCGGCCTCAATTCTGGAGGTTGAGACCGATGCGGGCGGAACCGCGGAAATCGCGCGTCGCTCACGGGGAACACCGCGGATTGCCAATCGTCTGCTCCGACGGGTACGGGACTATGCCCAAGTGAAGAAGGAGCCCGTGGTGACGCAAGAAGTGGCTCATGTCGCCCTGACGCTGGTTGAAGTGGATGAGGCCGGATTTGATAAAATGGACCTGGCGATTCTGCGGACGATTATCGAGAAATTCAACGGTGGACCGGTCGGCGTCGAGACCATAGCGGCAGCCATTGGCGAAGAGAAGAACACCATTGAAGACGTATACGAGCCGTATCTCTTGCAGGAGGGGTTTTTGCAGCGCACGCCGCGGGGACGGGTGGCCACCCTCAAGGCGTACCAGCATTTGCAGATTGACCAGCCTCGAAAAAAAGAGCAGGGCGATTTGTTCTGACGAGAGCGGCCAAAAGGAATGATGGTGGAACGTTGATTATGATGGTATATCTCCAGTGTCTTTGCTGCTGATATGAGCAGGGCGAGAGAGTATGGAAGCCTCGGTCCACGAAAATCGCTCGGAGGAGCACAAACGCCGTCAGTTCTGGGAGGGTTTGGTCATCCTCGCTGCAGGGCTGGGTGTCTTTTTATTCGCCTTTCTCCAGAGCCGTTCTCCACAACTCAGCGACAGCGAAAGTCTCATCGGCAACCTTATTTTTATCCTCCTGATCAATCTCAATATCATCCTGCTTGTTTTGCTCGTTTTCCTGGTTGGGCGGAACCTGCTGAAGCTGTTTTACGATCGCCGTCGAAAGCTGCCTGGCGCACACCTGCGCTCTCGACTCGTCCTCGCTTTTTTGGGTATTTCCCTTTTCCCGGCAGTACTCCTGTTCTTTATCGGGATCGGCTTTATGACGAAGTCGATCGAGAATTGGTTCGCCTTACGTGTTGAGCGCTCGTTAAGCAGCTCGCTCGAGGTCGTTGATGGGGTCTATGCCCGTCTTACGGATGAGACCCTCACTCACGCGCGGGCGATCGCCCGGACGATTATCTCCCAGGAACTCCTTGAGCCGACGCATTACGAGAGCTTGCAAGCCCGCATGAACAGCGAGCAGCACGAACGTGGTCTGACCCAGCTCGTCGTGTACTCCGCTGCGCTCACCCTTGTGGCCAATGCGCCGGAGACGAGCGGAGTGTTGACGGCCCCCCAACTCAGCGAGGACCTCCTGGAACGGGTCCGGTCTGAGATCGAGGAGGTCCAGCAAATCGTGACACTAGAGCAGGCCGAGTTGGTGTACGGAGGTGTTCCCGTCATCATGGGAGAACACCTTGCTGGTGTTGTTGTGGCCGGCACTCAGGTTCCTGTGGATGTCGTCAGACAAGGATTGCAGGTGGTCGAGGCGTTGGGTGAATATCGCCAACTCAGAATCTTGAAGCAGCCAATCAAAAACAATTATGTGATTACGATGTTCCTGGTCACCCTCGTCGTCATCTTCTCGGCGATCTGGGTCGGTGTCTATCTGGCGAAAAAAATTACGGTTCCCCTCCAACAATTATCGGCCGCGACACGGGAGGTCGCTCAGGGCCACTGGGCGCACCGGATTGAGGGAGAAGGGGAGGATGAGATCGGCACGCTCGTTTCCGCCTTCAATCGGATGACCGTTGACCTCCAGCAGAGCCACCAGGAACTTGAGACCCGGCGTCGCTATATGGAGATCCTGCTCGGGAATATCAACGCTGGCGTCGTCTCGTTTAATCGGGATGGTCGGCTCTCCACCCTGAACCGGGCGGCAGAGCAGTTGCTGCGTCTGCGCGCCGAGAGCGTCGTTGGGCAGGACTATCGTGATGTTTTCTCTGCAAGCGAATTCCAAGCAGTGCAGCGCATCGTTCATGAGCTCCTTCTGGTGCAACACGACAACGGCAACGTCGCCAGTCAGGAACAGCGGGGCCAGCTCCGTTTGGATCGTGATGGGCACGTCCACTCCCTCCTGATAACCGGCACCTCTCTGCCTGACGACCGCGATCATGCCCTCGGGGTGTTATGCTTTTTTGAGGACGTGACGCAGATCGTCCAAGTCGAACGGATGGAAGCCTGGCGTGAGGTCGCCCGTCGGATTGCGCATGAAATCAAAAATCCGCTGACACCGATTCAGCTTGCGGCCCAGCGCCTTCAGCGCCGGTTTGGTCCCCAGATTACGGACGGGAGCGAAGTGTTTGACGAGTGTGTGCAGAGCATCGCGCATGAAGTCGACGCGATTAAAAAACTCGTCAACGAATTCTCCACGTTTGCTCGTCTGCCGGCAGGAAAACATAATCTGCATGACCTGAATGCGTTGGCACAAGAGACAATTGTCCTGATCGCCGAAGCCTACCGCGATCTGGATATTGCCTTCGTGCCGGATCGCTCACTGCCGTTGTTCGAGTTGGATCGCGAGGGGATGCGCCGTGTTCTGCGCAATCTGTTAGACAATGCCGTTGTCGCCTGTCGAGAAGGAACGGATGGGACTCAGGGACGGATCGAAGTCACGACCCGATATCTGCGCTCGCTTAGTATTGCCTGCATCGAAGTCGCCGATAATGGCTGCGGGATTCCGCCTGACATCAAGGAACGCTTGTTCGAGCCGTATTTTTCAACCAAAAAGGACGGGACCGGACTCGGGCTGGCCATTGTTGCCACCGTGGTGGCTGATCATCAGGCATTTATCCGCGTACGGGACAATACGCCACGGGGCAGCCGGTTTATTATTGAGATGCCTGTGCGTGGAGGCGCGCGTCAGACAGATATGCGACGTGAGAAGCCCTCGTCAGCGTCAATTGAAAACGCAGCCTGAGGTAGGGGAGGGACGTCAATGGAAGAGCCCATCTTAATCGTGGACGATGAAGAAAAAATCCGGACGATGTTACGCGGAGTTTTGCAAGATGAAGGATTCCGTACACTTGAGGCGGACTCGGGTGAAGAGGTTCTCGACTTAGTCGCCGAGTGGCATCCGCGCCTGGTACTCCTCGACATCTGGATGCCACATGTGGACGGGATTGCTCTCCTCGAACAGCTTCAGTCCCGGGACCCCGAATTGCCGGTTATTGTGATTTCCGGTCATGGAACGATCGAAACGGCCGTTCGTGCTACAAAACTCGGCGCGGCGGATTTCCTCGAAAAGCCCTTCTCGCTAGACACCTTACTCCGTTCGGTCCAGCGTGCCCTGGGAAAAGAGCCACGCCACGCCACTGCCGCCCAGACCGCCGCCGCGGCTGACGCGGATATCCCCGCCGGGCACGCGACGCGAAAAATCCCGGCTCGGACCATTCGTCAGAGCGTTGTCGTGCATGGCCGAGGGCTCCACTCGGGGGTGCGTACCGGGATTATTTTACATCCCTTATCGCCGGGGAGCGGTATTGTGTTCGGTCCCTTGTCCTCGGACATGATGATTCCGGCAACCGTCGAGTATGTCCAATCGACCGGCTACGCAACCAGCCTGTATCGGGAGGGAGCGGGGGTGAAAACGGTTGAACATCTGCTCTCGGCCCTGCACGGCTATGGCATCACCAATCTGCTCATTAAAATGCAGGGTGAGGTTCCTATTCTCGACGGGTCGGCGCTGGAATTCTGTCAATTGCTCGACAGTGCCGGCATTGTTGAACAAGACGAAGATGTAGAGGCCTTGAGCGTAGACCGGACCTATCAGGTCGGTGACCACAGCGCGGGGAAATTCCTCCGCATTGAGCCCTCGGAGCAGCTTGAGATCGACTACTGTCTGGAATACCCAGAGCCAGTCGGGAGACAGGAGTTCCACTACGTCCAGCGCGATGCTGACAGTTATCGTGAGACTATTGCGCCAGCGCGGACCTTCGGCTTTCTCAAGGAGATTGAGGCACTTGAAGAGATGGGTCTTGCCAATGGTGGCCGGCTGAATAATTGCCTCGTGATTGGTGAGCAAGGGATCATCAATCCGCCCCTCCGCTTTGAGGATGAGCTTGTCCGCCACAAGGTTCTTGATCTGCTCGGCGACCTCTACCTGTTAGGCCAACCCATCCGAGGCAAGGTGACTGCCTACCGGACGGGACATGGCGACAATATCGCGCTGCTGCGGGCAATCCGCGAAGAGCAGGCTCCACGCGTGCCGGAGCCTGCGCCGAAAACAACTGCGGCTCCCCAGTAACTCCTTAGGGTGTCACCCGCTCCAACATTCTGGGAAATGGAATGGATTCCCGGACGTGATGCAGTCCGCACAGCCAGGTGACCATCCGCTCAATACCCATGCCGAAACCGGCATGGGGAACGGAGCCGTAGCGTCGCAGGTCAAGATACCAAGAGAAGGCTTCTTCGGACAGGTCGTGCGCTTCCAGTTTTCCTTGTAAGACGGACAGGTCGTCCTCACGCTGGCCGCCTCCGATGATCTCGCCGTAGCCTTCTGGCGCTAAGACGTCCATGCATAAGGCAACTGTGGTATCCTGCGGGTCGGTCTTCATATAAAAGGCCTTGTTCGCTATCGGATAGCGATGCACCATAACCGGACGGTCAAATTGTTCGGATAAAATGGTTTCGTCATCGCCGCCAAAGTCGTCCCCCCACTGAATGTCAACGCCTGTCGCTTGTAGGCGTTCGATAGCCTCGCCGTAGCTGATACGTGGAAACGGCTTCCTGACCTGAGCGAGTTTGGCGATATCACGCTCAAGCGTCTGGAGTTCTGTCTGCCGGCTGGTCAGGACACGCTGGACAACGGCCTCCAGAAAATCTTCGGCCAGGCCCATATCGCCCTCCAGGTCGCAGTAGGCCACTTCGGGCTCAATCATCCAAAATTCAGTCAGATGGCGCCGCGTTTTGGATTTTTCGGCCCGAAAGGTCGGACCGCAGCAGTAGACTTTACCGAACGCCATGGCACCAGCTTCCATATAGAGCTGACCGCTCTGGGTGAGATAGACGGTGTCATCGAAATAGTCGACTGGAAAGAGGGTAGTTGTGCCTTCACAGGCGGCAGGGGTGAAGATCGGGGCATCGAGCAGGGTAAAGCCCCGCGTATCGAAGTAGTCTCGACACGCTTTGATGACTTCACTGCGAACACGCAGGAGTGCCTGCTGGCGTGAGGAGCGCAGCCACAGGTGGCGGTGGTCGAGCAGAAAGGCAACTCCGTGTTCTTTGGGGCTAATCGGGTAGGCATGAGCCTGCTGGGTGAGGTGCAAGGCGTTCACGCCAAGTTCAAATCCAATCTGCGAGCGCGTATCCGCCCGGACCGTGCCCTGGACCACAACGGACGACTCCTGGGTAAGGTCCTGGCCCAAGGCAAAGGTTTCGGCTGAGACGTCGCCCTTGAACACTACACACTGGATCGTCCCGGTGCCGTCGCGCACCTGAAGAAAGTGCAGCTTCCCGCTGGAGCGCTTATTATACAACCAGCCTCGAAGCTCGACCTCTTGCCCTTCGTATTGGGCAATATCCTTGACATAAACCCACTCAGGCATAAGCATTTCCTTCCTGGATCGCCGAACGCTGTTCAGAAGGGCACTATAGCATAAAGGAAGAGGAAGACATGAGGCCGAGCCGGACATTCGAGAGCCTTGGTCAGGGCTTACTATTGTTCTGGCTGAGGATGTCTCTGACTTGGGAGGAATTCTTGCACTAGGGAGGATAATGATTGGGGCGGCTTCTGAGCCACTGGCGACGATTTTGTCGTTGGTGACATGACGCGGTGAAAGAGGCTGGACTCGCGCTGAAAGAATCCCTCGGTATGGTAGGATTCCCGGAAGCGGAAGTAAGTATAGTCTAAATGATGACAGACCTCATGTAACAGGGTCCTGAGAAAGGTTCGGAACGCAACGGTTTGTTTGCGTTTTGCCGTCCGCATCCAGACTTGGATCGAATCATTTTTACTGCCCCCGCCATATTGCGTATAGAGCCCGTGAAGTTCTCCCTGTTGGTTCGACGGACGAGTGCCGTGTACACGGACCTGGACCGTACGAACCCTGAGTTGCCAGCAGATGTGATTGACAATGGTCTGGGAGAGCGCTGCGACACGGGCTTGCTCTTCTGCCACGAGCGCGGCGGGCAGGGCTTTGACCGCCGCTCGAAGTTGTGGGCTTGAGTCAAGTCTAATCGTTGTGACCGCAGTGCTCCGGTCAAAGATTCGCTGCTGAAAAGGAGTCAATTTTGCACGCCAGTGTCGCCGCATTGCAGCCTCCTGCACACCCTCACTTATTGTGGCCTGAAAGGAGCGGGACGGCAAGGGAGCGGCAAGGGCAGCAATCCTTTTCTTTTGCCGTGTAATGGCATAGATTGCGAGCGCTCAGCGTTTGATCAAAAGGAGAAGACGATGCGGGGCGGTTGGGCGGCGACGCTCTGGCTCCACCTCCTGACGGGCATTGCGTTCCTCTCGCTCGGTACGGAGGTCCGGGCGAATGGTTTTGTTCGCTTTTTCGCAAACCAGAAAATCGGACAGGAGATCATCGTGACCGGTGGCTTCCGACGTTTCCCCGATCGAGACAAACGACGCTATTTTGTACGAGATAGGCAGACGGGTGAGGTTGAGTACGTGGAATACTATGGGATGACGATGCTGCCGACCTTGGTTGTCGGCAACGGTACCGTTTCTATGAAGGCGAGTATCATGACCCGGATGCTCCTATTCTATTCGGACCGGGCTTTGGTGAAAGATATCCCTCTCAAGGGCGAGTCGTACTGGTTTACCGGGACGTTGATCGGCTATCAGTACGGGACGATGGGCATTACGCGGGGAATGGGCGTTGGTGGCGATCCGTATATTTTGCTCAGGAGCGTCTCAGCCAACCCCCCGGATACGCTCCCTCTGCCACCCCAAAAGAAAGAGAAAGAAGACGCCGACTAAGCCTTTGCAATTGGCGTTGGCCTCCTCTCGGAGCCGTCTTCATCGCCTCTCCGTTCGGTCGTTATGGTGGGCGCTATGTCGGATAAAGCGGTAACGCGGCTCAGAGTCTGGGGGCTCGATTGACTCTTGCCTCTCCTCAACGTGCGTACAGGCAACATGTTTACACTGTTCAGTACTCTCATATGACGGGCGCCTTCAGGATCAACCGAGACACGGTGGAATCCGAACGTCAGTGCGTGCTTCCTTACAACCGAGCCCGATAACCAGAGAATGTGAGGGACACGAACGGTATGACTTGGGACGCGTGGCCTTTCTAAAGCGCAACACGACCATTCTTGAACGGATCACCTGGGCTTGATAATGAAGACTTTACAAGTCTATATTTGCACGCATTTCGTCGTCGCCAATGTATTTAAGGAGAAATCGGCAGCAGATTTGATGCTGAGGAGAGGACCGAGTGGACGAACACAACACCCCTGACATCCACACTCGTATCACTGAGCGTCTCAGGCAGATTCAATATCCAGGCTCACAGCGAGATATTGTGACCCTAGGACTTGTTGGCAAGGTCCAGGTCCAGACAGACAGTGCGGTGGTGCAGATCCGGGCAAGCAGTATCAAAGAAGATGTCCTCCGCCACTTGCGCGGACGCATCACGCAAGAATTGACGACCTTACCCGAGATCGTGCACGTCCATATCCACGCGTTTGCCGCTCAAGCTGGGGAACCGCACCAAGGGGGCCAAGCGGGGAATCAAGCTGTGCGAGAGCGCGCGGATATTCCTGGGGTTCGGCGTATTCTGGCGGTGGCCAGCGGGAAAGGCGGGGTCGGGAAATCTACGGTTGCGGTCAACCTCACCCTGGCTCTAGGGTCGTTGGGACATAAGGTTGGGCTGCTTGATGCCGACATTTATGGACCCAGCGTACCGCTGATGATGGGGACCGAGGCCACGCCACGGGCGGGGCAGGACAAAAAGATCTACCCGGTTGAAAAGTATGGGGTGAGTCTCATCTCGATGGGTTTTTTTCTGGATGACCAGTCTCCGGTGATCTGGCGAGGCCCCATTGTGATGAGCATTGTCCGCCAGTTCCTGCGTGACGTGATCTGGAGTGAGTTGGATTACTTGGTTGTGGACCTACCGCCCGGTACCGGAGATATTGCCCTCACCCTGGCTCAGGAAGTTCCCCTGCACGGGGGTGTTATCGTGACGACGCCGCAAGATGTGGCCCTGCTTGACGTCCAGCGCGGGATCAGCATGTTCAAACAGGTCAATGTCCCGCTGCTTGGGGTGATCGAGAATATGAGTTTTTACGAGTGCCCGGTCTGCCACGAAAAAGAAGAAATCTTTGGCCATGGCGGCGCCCAGAAAACGGGACTGAAGGTGCTGGGTCAGGTGCCCCTGGTTGAAGAGGTGCGAGTTGGTGCCGACGCGGGTAAGCCGGTGGTGGTCTCGGCTCCTGACCATCCGGTTGCCCAAGAGTTTTTTGGGATTGCCCGGCAGGTCGTCGCGGCAGAGGAAATGCAGTTGCCCCAGTCGGTCCACTAGGGCTGAATAACGAGGATGCTATGCCGACTCCCCTTCTCCTCACGCCCATTCCTGAAGACCAGCTCCTGCGTGTGCTGTGGGATGACGATACCCTGAACGACTACCCCTTCGCCTATCTGCGGGGCTGGTGTCCGTGTGCGGTCTGCCAGGGGCATGGTGGCGAACGCCACTTTATTGAGGTGGAAAATCCTCAGCTTGTGAGTATCGATATGGTCGGTAATTATGCTGTGAATCCGACCTGGGATGACGGCCACGAAACGGGCATTTACACTTATGTCTACCTGCGGAGTTTAGGCGAGAGCCAAGATAGTCAGCATAGCCAGGATGATCCCGAAGGGACACATTAAAGGCGCATCTATGTCAACACCACCAACACCCCAGGAATTATTAGAAGCCCTCAAACAGGTCAAATATCCCGGCTTTAACCGAGATATTGTCGCCTTCGGCGTGGTCAAGGATATTGCGGTCGGCGGTGCGGCGGTGACGGTAGAGCTCGCCCCTTCAACCGGCAATGCGGAGGTCATCGCAGACATTCGACAGCGCGTGATTGAAACGCTCAGCCCGCTCGTCCACCTGCCTGTAGAGATTTCCATCCAGCAGCCGGACGCCCCAAAACCTACGCCTCAGTCCAAGCCCCAGATTCCAGGGGTGCGGCATGTGGTCGCGGTGGCCAGTGGCAAGGGTGGGGTTGGAAAATCAACGGTTTCGGTGAACCTGGCAACGGCGCTGGCTCGAACGGGCCAGCGGGTTGGGGTGATGGATGCCGATGTCTATGGACCGAGTATCCCCCTCATGTTGGGTATTAACGAGAAGCCCAAGAGCACGGAAGATAAACGCTTGATCCCGGTTACCAAATACGACATGCGGATCATGTCCATGGGCTTTCTGATTCCAGACAGCCACGCCGTCATTTGGCGCGGGCCGATGATCGATAAGCTGCTGACCGAGTTTATTACCAAGGTCGAGTGGGGAGAACTGGATGTGCTCGTCGTGGACCTGCCGCCTGGCACCGGCGACGCGCAGCTGACCATGGTGCAAAAGGTTCCGCTCTCCGGCGGGGTCATTGTGACGACGCCCCAGGATGTGGCGCTGCTTGATGCGCGTCGGGGCATCAAGATGTTTGAGGAAGTCGACGTTCCAATCTTGGGTGTTATCGAAAATATGAGTTACCTGATCTGTCGTTCTTGTGGGCACGAAGCGCATATTTTTTCTCATGGCAACGGAGCAAAAATGGCCGAACAATTTAATCTGCCGTTCCTCGGCCAACTGCCCCTCGTCCATGAGATTGTCGTCGGAGGGGATGCGGGCATCCCACTTGTCATCGCCCAGCCTGACCACCCGCAGAGTCAGACTTTTCTTGAGATTGCCCAGCAAGTCCTGAAACAGGTCGAAACATCGTCTGTTCGCCCCGGGACTCTCCAATAGGTCAACCTCCGTTCATCGACATGGCAAAATTATACGTCTCGTTTGAAAACGGGAATCCTGAACAGCTTATTGAATTTGACCCGGCCCAAGCGCCTTTTCACCATGATGGCGAGCCGGGTTCCATACTCGATATCTTACTCGGCCATGGCGTTGAACTCGAACACGCCTGTGGCGGCAATTGTGCCTGTACGACCTGCCACGTGATTGTCACCCAAGGCATGGCGCATTTGACTGAGAACGAAGAGGAAGAAGACGATATGCTCGACAAGGCACCTGGCTTGGTGTCAACGTCGCGGCTGGGCTGTCAGGCGGTTATGGCTGAGGGTGAGGTGAAAATTCGTATTCCCCGCTACACGATTAACCAACAGGTATGACGGAGAGCCGCCACGCGCATGTCTTCCTCGCCGACCTTTACCGCTACTATCGAAAAGATTATTGAACGCACCCCGGAGACCCGTTCTTTTTTCCTCCGGGTGGCAAATGGTCGGAAACTCTCTTTTGTGCCGGGCCAATTCCTCTCGTTTTTGCTCCCGGTCGGTGGCGAGACGCTCACCCGGGCATACACGATTGCTTCCCTGCCTGGGGAAGAGGAATGTTTTGAGATTTGTTTGAATCAGGTTGATGGTGGTCCCGGCTCCCCCTACCTTTTCAGCCGGAAAGAATCCGACGTCCTTTGTTTTACCGGCCCGTGGGGAAGCTTTGTCCTCGACCGGCCAACGGACGCTGAATACATTTTTATTGCCGACCGAGTTGGCGTCGTGCCTTTTCGACCTATGATTGCTCGTCTCCTGACTGCGAGCGGACATCACACCGCCCGGTTGCTGTATGCTGCGCCACAGGCAGGGGACTTGCTGTACGCTGCCGAGTGGCAAAGGTGGGAGGGCCAGTGCGCTCATTTTTCCTTTCAACCGCTCGTCGCCGAGTGTGAATCGGAGGAGTATTCCATACAGAAGGGGCTTTTACCTTACGTCGAGCAGCATTTTGTCAAAGAGGCGAGACCGCACAACCGACAGTTTTATATCTGTGGGATAGGGCGGTCCGTTCTGTTATTGAGAGACCTCCTCCGTGGAGCCGGATACGAGCGTCAGGCTGTGAAATATGAAAAATGGTAGAGCGAGAATGTTGAACAACCGTCAGAAAGGAATCTGTCTGGTACTTCTTCCACAGCGGAACGGTTGACAAGTTGGACTTTAGAACTCTATCATCAGGTCAATCCATGAGTGAGAGATTCCCTGCATAACAGTTTTTTATAAGGAGAAACCGATGGCATATACCGAGCGAGTGATAGAGCATTATGAGCGGCCGCGGAACGTGGGGAGTTTTGAGGCCGAGGAAATGAATGTGGGCACCGGTGTGGTGGGCGCCCCGGAGTGTGGGGACGTGATGAAGTTACAGTTGAAGATCAACCCGCAGACCGAAGTGATTGAAGATGCGAAATTCAAGACCTTTGGGTGTGGGTCGGCGATCGCGTCCTCGAGCTATGTGACAGAGTTGGTCAAGGGCAAGACCGTGGCTGAGGCAGGGGAGATCAAGAACACGCAGATCGTGGAGGAGTTGGCGTTACCGCCGGTGAAGATTCACTGTTCGGTCTTAGCGGAGGATGCGATCAAGGCCGCGGTGGCAGACTGGCGGGGACATTCAGAGGAAGCGGCGTCGTCGAAGAAGAATGCCGCCTAGACAAGGGCACAGCGCGAGTGGGACTGAGACGGGGAAGATATGGAAAACAACGCCACGCAAGTAACGGCCACACGGCTACAGGGCGGAGAAGAAGCCTTGCTGGGTGATGCGGTTGTTCTGACCCAATTGGATAAAGCCATTGGTTGGGCTCGGAAGTATTCGATTTTTCCTTACCCATTCGCAACGGCGTGCTGTGCCATGGAATATATGTCGCTGTCGATGACGCCGTATGATATCGACCGTTTTGGGGCTTTACTGCCCCGGTTTAGTCCCAGACAAGCTGATTTGTTGATGGTGATTGGAACGGTGACGTGTCGCCAAGCTCCTATCCTGAAGCGCGTATACGAGCAGATGGCAGAGCCGAACTGGGTGATGGCTTTTGGGGCTTGCGCTTCGACCGGCGGGTTTTACGATAACTACACCACCGTCGCGGGCATCGACCATATTGTCCCTGTTGATGTATATGTGCCAGGCTGCCCACCCCGTCCTGAGAACGTTTTAGACGCCCTCATGGCTTTACAGCGCAAAATTCAAAGCCAGAAGCAGAAATTCCGCGGAGCCGAATTGTAGGGATCAGGAAACACACGTCAATGGGCCTCAACCAAGGCACGCAAAAGTGAGGCTATGGGTATCGGAGTATCCTCAAGATCAACCGAGCGCAGCTCTCTGATGAACATCGGACGGCGGGTAGACTACGCCGTTCGTGCGTTGACGTATCTTGCTGCTCAGCCTCAGGAGAGGGTTGTTCCAAGGCGGGAGATCCAGACAAAACAAGATATTCCTGCGCACTTCCTGTCAAAGATTATGAAACAGCTTGCGGCTGGTGGATTGGTTGAGTCCTATATGGGCGCGCGTGGCGGGTCTACGCTCAAGAAGCCTGCGTCTGATATCAGCTTGCGGGCGGTGTATGAGTGTTTAGAAGGACCGCTATTGCTGATGGAATGTCTCGACGAAGATGGGAATGCCTGTTGCTATCATCCGGTGTGTAATCAGATCTCTGTATGGGGGGAGGCACAACGCTTGTTGGGATCGTATCTGGATAATGTCTCCATCGGACAGATCGCACATAAGCTGGGGCTGCGGGAGGAGCTTGCCCATCGCGAGCAGGGAGAGTATACAGAGTCTGCTCGTCCTTATATTGCTGATATTGCCAAGCCGTCGCTCTAAAGGTGGACTGCTTTCCAACTGGGAGTACGGCCACCTTGGGAGGAACTTGTTAAACAGAAGGAGTTTGTACGGTGCTGTTTAATCTTGGGAATGTTCTGGTCTTTTCCATCCTTGCCATTGCGTTCTGTGCCGTGCACCTCGCGCTGGGAAAGCTCCTGCGTCCGCACAACCCGGAAGCAAAGAAGCTGACCACGTATGAGTGCGGAGAGCCGCCGACCGGGGGGGCCTGGATTAATTTTAATATTCGTTTCTACCTAATCGCCCTCGTGTTTGTGATATTTGAAATCGAGGTTGCCTTTATTTTCCCAGTTGCCGTGGCGTTTCGCGCCTGGTTGCTCAATGGACAAGGGCTCTTTGCGCTCACTGAAATTCTGATCTTTCTGGGCATTCTTGTCGTCGGACTGGTCTATGTCTGGGCCAAGCGCGACCTTGAATGGCTCAAGCGACTGCAACCAACTGAAGCCGAAGCTCAGACCGCAGCGAAAGAATCCGAATTGCCGAAAGCCGCCTGAGGAGGAAGCATGTCCCTGATCAATAGTATTCCAGAGATGGTGATCACAACCAAGCTTGATGAGGTTCTTAATTGGACCCGGAAATCATCGGTGTGGTACATGCTCTTCGGCCTTGCGTGCTGTGCGATTGAGCTCATGCAAACCGGCGGTCCCCGAGCGGACTTGGAGCGTTTCGGGGCGGCCCCACGGGCGACCCCGCGTCAGTCCGATATGATGATTATTGCTGGGACGCTCACATTGAAGATGGCACTCCGGACGAAAGTCCTTTACGATCAAATGCCCGACCCTAAATATGTGATATCTATGGGGAGTTGTTCAAATTGCGGAGGGCTGTTTCAGTTAGCGTACTCGGTCTGCGATGGTGTCGATAAGGTGATTCCCGTTGATGTATACGTTCCTGGCTGTCCGCCCCGTCCTGAAGCCCTGACAGAGGGCTTGCTCAAACTCCAAGAAAAGATGATGCAGGAGCGCTGGTTGGTGAAGGGCTCCTCTGCGCAAGCCGCGGCATAAAAAATATTGACGACAAGCGGCGCATCAGGAAGGGCACGGTAGTGTGTGAACTATGAGTCCCACCGAGATACACCAAAGATTACAAGACCAGCACGGCGACGCCATTACAGCCTTTGAGGCTGACGCCCTCGACCCCTTTGTCCTTATCAAGTCAGACTCTATCGTGGAGGTATGTCGATTTCTTCACGACGACCCGGATTTGGCCTTTGACTGTCTAACGAATATGTCCGGTGTTGACTTCTTAAAAGAGGACTACATCCAAGTGGTTCTCCACCTGTACTCCTATACCCATCGACATGCGATAGTGGTCAAGGCGAATGTATCGCGCGAAGAGCCGAGCATGCCTTCTGTGGAAGCGGTCTGGAAAGCCGCCAATTGGCTGGAACGCGAGATCTACGACTTGCTTGGCGTCGTTTTTACCGGACACTCGGACTTGCGGCGTTTATTAATGCCGGAAGACTGGGTTGGGCATCCGCTCCGCAAGGATTTTGTCGAGCCTGAAGAGTACCATGGCATCAGCACGCGTCGAGAGAGCCTGCTGAAATAAATCCACGCTCGTGTTCCAACCCACCGTTGTCTTTTTTATCGCCCCTTGTATGCAAACCCAAAGCGGGAGGCATCTATGAGTCTGGCAGGGTATGAGTTTGAAGTCCAACGTGATGATGGTCTGGCAACAGAAGAGATGACCCTGAATATGGGCCCCCAGCACCCGAGTACGCATGGGGTGTTGCGTTTCGTGGTCAAGGCTGATGGCGAAATCATGCGGACGGCACTTCCTGATATCGGTTATCTGCATCGCTCCATAGAGAAGATATCCGAGAAAGTCGGTTATCACGGCTTCATGCCTTATACGGACCGCGTCGATTATGTCTCGGCTATGCAGTGTAACCAAGGCTGGGCCATGGTCTGCGAGCGCGCGGCCGGGATTGAGGTTCCTCGGCGGGGAGAATTTTGTCGAATTATTGCTTGCGAATTAGGCCGGATCGCCAGTCACCTGCTCTCGGTTGGGACCATGGTCATGGATATTGGTGGTATGACCCCATTTACGCATGCGATTCGGGAGCGGGAGAAGGTGAATAACCTGCTTGAAGATCTGTGCGGTGCGCGGTTGACCTTTAACTATATGCGCATTGGTGGTGTCGCCTGGGATTTACCCCCCGGATACGCCGAACAGGTGACGGCCTTCCTGGATCAATTTGAACCCCTCATTGCCGAATACAACGACCTGATTTCCTATAATAAGATCTATGTCGAACGCTTAGCCAATGTTGCGGCGGTCAGCAAAGAAGAGGCGATTAACTACAACTTGGTTGGCCCCAATCTGCGCGGCTGTGGTTTTCAGTATGATGTGCGCCGGGATGAGCCCTATTCGATTTACCCGGAATTAGACTTTGACGTGCCTGTCGGGACTGGCGAAGTCGGCACCCTGGGCGATTGCTTTGACCGCTATATAGTGCGGATTAAAGAATTAAAAGAATCCTGCAAAATCGTCCGTCAATGTCTGGATATGATTCCTGACGGGCCGGTCCTGGCGAGAGTGGCCAAGAAGCTCAAACCGCCGGTTGGCGACGCGCATGTCCGTGTCGAAGCCTCTCGGGGGGATATGGGTTGGTATGTGGTCAGTGACGGGAGTGAGTTCCCCTATCGAACAAAAATTAGAACTGGCTCATTTTCAGCGATGAGCATAGTGGACAAACTCAGTCGCGGGATTATGATTGCCGACTTGATTGCGTTGATTGCCAGCCTCGATGTGGTGGCTCCTGAAGTTGACCGGTAGAGGGAAATACGGTACGAGTGCGGCGCTATGCAGAGCTTTATTGATGGTCTAATTGCCAGCGGTGCATTTGGCGGGCTTCCTGCGGAGGCGGTCTACCCCGCCATGATGTTTCTGTTCGCCTCCCTGGTTGTCTTTGGCTTTGTTTTACCTCTGGTGACGATTACCATCTGGCTTGAGCGGCGGGTCTGGTCGCGCATTCAGTCACGGGTTGGGCCGAATCGGGTTGGGCCTCAAGGCGTCCTGCAAGGGTTGGCTGATGGGGTGAAAAATATCCTGAAGGAAGACGTGGTTCCCGATGCCGCGGACCGTCCGCTGTTTGTGTTTGCACCCTATCTGCTGGTCTGGGGGTTTTTGGCGACCTTTGTCGTTATTCCGTTTAGCAGTGCGCTCGTTATTGCCGACCTCAACGTGGGAATTCTCTACATCGTGGCAATCGTTGCGCTCTCCGCCGTCGGCGTCCTCATGGCGGGCTGGGCATCGAATAATAAATGGTCCCTGCTGGGAGGTATTCGCTCTGCCGCCCAGGTCGTGAGTTATGAAATCCCCGCTGGACTGGCCTTGCTGCCCGTCGTGTTGCTTACCGGAACGTTGAGTACCCAAGGCATTATTCAAGCGCAAGGCTGGGCACCTTGGGACTGGTTCCTCTTCCATAGCCCGTTTACGTTTATTGCCGCCTTTGCTTTCTATATTTCCGCCCTTGCGGAAACCAACCGGACGCCTTTTGATATTCCAGAGGCGGAATCGGAATTGGTGGCTGGATTTGCGACCGAGTACAGCGGCTTCCGGTTCGCGCTCTTCTTCTTGGCAGAATGGGGCAGCTTATACGTGACGGGTGCCATTATGGCCGTCTTATTTTTAGGTGGCTGGCAGATCCCGACTGGCTGGACAAATAACACAGTGGTGTTGAATATTGCGCAACTCACGGTCTTTTTCCTCAAAGCGTATTTCTGGGTTTTCTTGGCCATGTGGATACGTGCCACCCTGCCTCGTATCCGGGTGGATCAGATGATGTCGTTGTGTTGGAAGTATTTGGTGCCGCTTGGATTTGTGAATTTGGTTGGGACAGCGGTCTGGATGGTGATTTGGCCCGAGGGGAATGCGTTCGTACCATATCTTATGGTTGTCGGTACGCTGGCTCTTATTGTCATTTTCTTTCGACGTGTCCTCTACCATTTACGTCGGGCTAAGCCGGAACTCTATTTTAATCCAGCAATCTAAAGTGATTACTAGGGGAACGCTCTATGGCGAGTAGTATGGGCCGATATCTGAAGCACGCGAAAGATGCGGTTGCCACGATTTTTGAAGGAATGAGTGTTACCATGTCTCACTTCGTCCGTAAGCCATATACTATTCAGTACCCTGACCGGACGGCGGTCCGCGTTCAAGATACGCTGCCCCTGCGCTATCGCGGCATTCTTGAAGTTGACTTGGAGATTTGCACTGGCTGTTTGGCGTGCGAGCGGGCGTGTCCGATTGACTGTATTGTGATTGACGCGCCAAAGGACAAAGTGACTCGGGCGATGCTCCTCAGTCGTTTTGATATCGACATCGCCAAATGTATGTACTGCGGCCTGTGTAGCGAGGTCTGTCCCACCGGATCGATTCATCATACGACCGAGTTTGAAGGGGCGGACTACTCACTGGAGAGCATGATCCGTCGTTTCGTGAAGGACCCCGTATTGGCGTATAAGGCGAAGAAGGGGGAGGAGACAGATCCGTTGATTGCGCCGATCTTGGACCGTGGCATGGAATTTCTTGCAGAATGGGCGGAGCCCATTGATATGAAGAAATATAAAAAAGAGCAAGAAGAGGCCGCCCCATAAGTTGCGGATGAGGAGATATCGCCATGCCTTTGGAAGCGTTGGTTTTCTATCTGCTAGCCGCTTTGACTATCGGGTCGGCGCTCATCGTCGCGGGCTCTCACAACTTGGTGTATTCCGCCTTTGCGCTGTTGGGAACATTCATGGGGGTCGCCGGCTTGTACGCCCTGTTAGCCGCTGACTTTGTCGCGGTGATTCAGGTCATGCTCTACATCGGTGGCATTCTCGTGCTCATCCTTTTTGCGGTAATGCTCACCCATCGGATCGCCGATGTCGAGGTCTCGAATCGTACGGTCGGACGTATTCCCGCGGCGTTGATTCTTGGCATTGTTGGGACAGTCATGGGAGTCTGTATTGGGGCGGCTGAATGGGTACAGCATGCTGAACCGGTGGTCGAGCCGACGACGTCCGGTATTGGAGAGGCTTTCCTTGGGCCGTATATCTTGCCATTCGAGCTCGCTTCAGTCGTGTTGCTCGTGGCGTTGATTGGAGCGGTTGTCGTATCACGGAAGGAACTGCGTGGGCCCATGGTCGACGGATGATGGCTGAGTCAAGGTTCTGCGCGCTCCCTCGACGGCCTCCCTTGATTTTTTTCATCCTCCCATTTAAGACGGGACAACCTTCCTCAACACTACGAATGATTATGGATGGACTACTGCTCGATATAGGGCTACGGCACTTCCTGTTTGTCAGTCTGGCTGTTTTTGTGCTTGGCCTCTATTGTGTCCTAACCCGGAAGAATGCCATCGGGATTCTTCTGGGCGTGGAGTTGATTCTGAACTCCGCAAACATCAACTATATTGCCTTTTCACATTTTTCTTCCGGCAATTACGATGGCCAGGTGTTTGCGATTTTCGTGATTATGCTCGCCGCTGCCGAAGCGGTGATTGGTTTGGCTATTGTGCTCGGGATATACCAGAATTTTTCGTCGATCGATATCGAAGCCGTCGATAGTTTGCAAGGCTAGTCTATGGATCACCCGCTTCTCGTCTCCTACCTGCGCTGGATCGTCCTCCTTCCCCTGCTCGGAGCCGTTATCAATGGTGTTTTTGGGGCGAAGATCCAGGAGCGCTTTGGGAAGAATGGAATCAGCATCGTTGCCTGCGCGGCTGTTGGCCTTGCCTTTATCCTTGCGCTACGTGCCTTCTTTCAGCTCGCCAGCGTAGCGCCCGAAGAACGTTATCTGCTCGATACGCTCCTGCGTTGGATACACATCGGTTCTCTTCAGGTCGATATTGCTTTCGCTGTCGATCCACTATCCGCCATGATGATCCTGATCGTTACTGGCATTGGCGGCCTGATCCATCTGTATTCGATCGGCTATATGCATGATGACGAAGCGTACTGGCGCTTTTTCGCCTACCTCAATCTTTTTACCGCGGCGATGTTGACCTTGGTGCTGGCCGATAATCTCGTGTTGATGTTTGTAGGCTGGGAAGGCGTCGGGCTGTGCTCATATGGACTGATTGGATTCTGGTATAAGGAACATGCGAACACCACTGCTGGAAACAAGGCTTTTATCGTCAACCGGATTGGTGACGCAGGCTTCACGCTGGGTATTTTTATTATTTTCTGGAGTCTCTTTGAAGCGGGACACGGCACGACCGCGGTCTTTCGTGACCTGGGCCAGCTGGTTCATCACCTAGAAGGTCAGCTGGTCTGGGGCATCCCGGCGGCAACGCTCGCGGCGCTGTGTCTTTTTGTCGGGGCGACTGGGAAGTCCGCCCAAATTCCCCTCTATGTGTGGTTGCCGGATGCGATGGCCGGGCCGACTCCGGTGAGTGCTTTGATCCATGCTGCGACCATGGTGACCGCCGGCGTATATATGATGGCTCGGATGCACTTTCTCTTTTCCATGTCGCCGGTTGCGCTCGGCGTGGTGGCGACAGTTGGAGCCCTCACCGCGCTCGTTGCGGCAACCATCGGCCTCGCCCAGTTCGATATTAAGAAGGTGCTCGCGTATTCAACTGTCAGTCAGCTCGGCTATATGGTACTTGGCGTCGGCGTGGGCGCGTATGGCGCCGCTGTTTTTCATCTGATGACGCATGCCTTTTTTAAGGCCTGCCTGTTTCTTGGCTCGGGAAGCGTGATTCATGCGATGGGCGATGAGCAGGATATGCGCAAGATGGGCGGCCTCAGAGAGAAAATGCCGCTCACCTTTTGGACATTTTTGATCTCCACTATTGCTATTGCGGGTATCCCGCCACTGGCTGGATTTTTTTCAAAAGACGAAATTCTGTGGCTGACGTTTTCCGGTGGACATCCGCTCCTATGGTTGATCGGGTTCGCTGCTGCCGGGATGACCGCGTTTTATATGTTTCGTCAGGTCTTCATGGTGTTTTTTGGAGAGAATCGTGCGGATGAGCACACCAAAGAGCATTTGCACGAATCCCCTCCGGTGATGACGTACCCGTTAATTGTTCTGGCCGTGGGTGCGCTCTTTGCCGGTTTTCTCGGGGTGCCACCCGCCCTTGGCGGGAGTAATATCCTGGAACACTGGTTGGAGCCCGTCTTTGGCGGTGGCCATACTGCCCATCACCATGTTGAGGTGATTGAGTATGTCCTGATGGCGGCTTCCGTTGGCATTGCGGCAGTCGGTATATTCCTCGCGTATCTGATTTACTATCGGCAGTCCGTATCAGCTGACACGTTTACTGCGGTCGGAGGCGGTGTCCCGTACCAAGCCGTATTTAATAAATACTATATTGACGAACTCTACCATGCGACCGCCGTCCGAGGGACCCTGGCTGTCAGTTGGCTATGCTCCGCCTTTGATCGTAATGTCATCGACTCTATCGTCAATAACGTTGCCAAAGTCACCGGTGTGGTAGGCTGGGCGGTTGGGCGATTTGATCATTATATCATTGATGGGTTGGTGAACGGACTGGCCGATGTCACCTTTGGTATTGGCAATCGGTTGCGCCAAATCCAGACCGGCAACCTCAGTATTTATCTGTATGTCATTGTTGGTGCGATTGCCGTCTCCCAATTTTTACCGCGCGTAGGGGCGGACATATTAGTCCCTGTCGTTATCGCGTTTCTCTCTCTGGTGATCGTGGTCGGAATAGCGCTGTGGCTCTCCACCAGACGAATCCAGTGGCGTCTGATGTTTACAAAAGAGGGAGTCTCGGAGCTCCGGTGAACCAGACCTTTTATCAAGCCCATTGTGTGGATGTGCGGTAAGGAGCCGTTATGGAGTCCTCTATTCTCACCTTAATGATTTTCTTTCCTCTGGCCGGCATGGTCACCGTCTTCTGCCTGCCGAGTCAAGCAAAAGATCTCATTCGATGGACTGCTTTTGCTTTTACCCTGCCGGCCTTCTTTTTGGGAATCTGGCTCTACCTGAACTTTGATACCACGACCACAGCGCTTCAGTTTGTTGTGAATGTCCCGTGGATTGAATCATTTAATATCCGCTACTTTGTTGGAGTCGATGGAGTCAGCATATCCATGATCTTGCTGACCGCCGTTCTGTGTCCTATCTGCATTCTCGCCTCGTGGAATATTGAGCGGGCCGAGAAGGGCTATTTCGCCCTGTTCCTGCTGTTGGATACGGCCATGACGGGTGTTTTTTGCGCCATGGACTTCTTCTTGTTTTTCATATTCTGGGAGTTGATGCTGCTGCCGATGTATTTCCTGATTGGCATATGGGGTGGGCCGCGGCGTGAATATGCGGCAATTAAATTTTTTCTGTATACCATGCTCGGCAGTGCGCTGATGTTGGTCTGTATGCTGGTCTTCTACTTTCAAGCCGGGGCTGTCGAAGGTGTCGGCTACACTTTTGACCTGACCCAACTCCCCGCCGTGGCGCAGCACTTTCAGACCGAGCCGCTCTTGCTTGGCTTTTCTTTGCCACAAATCATGTGGCTCGCGCTCTTTATCAACTTTGCCGTGAAAATTCCGGCTTTCCCCTTCCACACCTGGCTGCCGGACGCCCACGTCGAAGCGCCAACCGCGATCTCCGTTATTCTGGCAGGGGTCCTCCTGAAAATGGGAACGTATGGGATTCTACGAGTGAATTATCCCCTGCTCCCGGCAGAAACCTTCTTTTTTGCGCCGTACTGTTTGGCTGCCTTGGGAGCATGGAATATCGTCTACGGGGCCTTCTGCGCCTTAGCCCAGTGTTTTACTGAGCCCAAGGATCTGAAAAAGCTCGTAGCCTATTCCAGTATCAGCCACATGGGGTATGTCATGTTGGGCATGGCATCGTTTACTCCACAAGGGATTAATGGTGCGGTCTTACAGATGTTCAATCACGGCACGATTACCGCCATGCTCTTCCTCATCGTCGGAGTAATCTATGATCGGGCCCACCATAGGCGTATTGACGGGTTTGGCGGCTTAGCTTCGGTGATGCCAGTCTATACCGGCGTGATGGGGCTCGCTTTTTTTGCCGCCATGGGACTCCCTGGTTTATCGGCCTTTATTTCCGAAGTCCTGTGTCTCCTCGGTGCCTGGCACACGCATAAAATTCCGACCTTGCTTGGCGCTCTGACCGTAATCATTACAGCGAGTTACCTGCTCTGGACGATCCAACAAATGTTTCTCGGAAAACCACGTGAGGAGTATGCAGACATGCACCTCTCAGAAATCAATACGAGAGAGCTGTGTATGTTGGTCCCGCTTGGGGCTATTGTTGTAATCCTGGGATTTTATCCGCACGCCGTTCTGGACCTGCTCGACGTCTCGCTCCAGGGGCTCAACGAGGTCGTGCTGTCGGCAAGCACGAATAGTTCTGATGCTGCGGCAGTTGCGCTGCGCTAGCGTATTGAACGAGAGAGAAAGCATGCCATGAACCTCGGCAGTATTGAAAGCCTGGCATATCTCTACCCTGAAGGGATTCTTGTTCTCTCCATTCTGGCGATTTTTCTTGTTGACCTGTGTGTGGAGGATAAAGAGCGGCTCGGCAATATTGCCCTGGTTGGAGCCGCTCTGGCCCTAGTCTTTACTTCAGGCCTGTCCTTCTTTGGCGTCCGCTTTATCGAAGGATTACAAGGTGCCGGGGAGGGGTGGCTGTTTCATCGCATGATTGCGCTGGATAGTTTTGCCATTTTTTTTAAAGTGATCCTTTCCCTGTCGGTAGTGGGGACCGTCTGGATGTCTCTTGGCTCACGGGAGATCAACGGGCCGAATCAGGGTGAATACTATGGGATTTTACTGGCGAGCGGGCTGGGCATGTTTTTCATGGCCTCGGCAACGAATCTGCTCCTGGCCTACCTGTCTTTAGAGTTCGTCAGTCTGACGTCGTATGTGCTCACAGGATATTTGACGCGAAATCGAAGATCTGGAGAAGCCGCGCTGAAATATCTCATTTACGGTGGTGTCGCCTCGGGGACCATGATCTATGGCATGAGTTGGATCTTTGGTTTGACCGGTAGCCTGGATTATGCGGAAATCAACGCGGCGCTGCTGCAAAATGCTCCGGATCATCTCACGCTCTTCATCGCCCTTGTCCTCATGTTGGCTGGGTTCGGCTATAAAATTGCCGCGGTTCCCTTCCATATGTGGGCGCCCGATGTCTACCACGGGGCTCCTATTCCGGTGACGGCTTTTCTTTCGGTCGGCTCAAAGGCGGCGGGTTTTGCTCTTCTCATGAGATTTTTCTATCCAGCGCTCTCTCAAAGTGGAGACGCCGGCATGTGGCAATTCGTCCCCGGCGTCGAGTGGCCACAACTCATGCTGATTGTGGCGATGGTGACCATGACGCTTGGGAACCTCGCCGCCCTAAACCAGCATAACGTGAAGCGTCTCTTAGCCTATTCCAGCATCGCTCACGCTGGCTACATCCTCATGGGATTTGTTGTGCTCAGCGACGAAGGGCTACGGGCGATGCTGTTCTACATCGTCGTCTATTATTTGATGAACCTCGGGGCGTTTATCGTCGTCATGGTTGTGGCGAATAATACTGGTCGCGAAGACCTAGAAGGCTTTCGTGGGCTGGCCTGGAGAGGGGGAGCTTTGCCTGCGGCAGCAATGGCAATTTTCCTCTTTTCGCTCACGGGCCTTCCCCCGCTTGCTGGCTTTATTGGAAAATTCTACCTCTTTGCCGCGGTGGTGAAGGGCCAATTCTATTGGCTTGCCGTGGTTGGGATATTGAACAGTGTCGTGTCCCTCTACTATTATGCCCGCATTGTAAAGACGATGTTCCTAGATGAGCCATCTGATTTGGAAGGGGAGGTCGCTCTCGATCCACACAATGGCTCCTTATTGGCAATCTTGAGTGTGGCGACTGTTGTCCTCGGGGTGTATTGGGCACCCGTTTTCGATTTTGCCGACCGTTCGACACGTTTTTTCTTGGGCAGCTAACGAACGAGGCTGCGTTGAAGCGGGAACAGGACTCGATTTGTCCGGCGTTTGACGGCATGTTAGGGTGGGGGAAGCGAGAACGTCGCAATCTCCACGTTGAACGGGAACTGAACCATGTCGGGGCGTAGCGCAGCCTGGTAGCGCACCTGCCTTGGGAGCAGGGGGTCGGCCGTTCAAATCGGCTCGCCCCGATACGATGTCATAGTCAGGAGGAAAAGCCCGATGCTCCTGACACGTGAGGCCTTGCGGGCGCCAGTAGCTCAGCTGGATAGAGCAACGGCCTTCTAAGCCGTGGGTCGGGGGTTCGAATCCCTTCTGGCGCATAGGGTGGGTGTAGCTCAGTTGGTAGAGCACTGGGTTGTGGTCCCAGGAGTCGAGGGTTCAAGTCCCTTCACCCACCTGTTCTTTTCACTCCAGAGCGTAATATTCCCCTGAATCAGTGCGGTCATGGCTCCGGTTGCCATCACTAGGAATAGTGGTTATGGTGCCCGTGGGCCGCTAGCTCAGTTGGCAGAGCAGCTGACTCTTAATCAGCGGGTCCGGAGTTCGAATCTCCGGCGGCCCATCACCCTTGGTGAGGACATATGCGAGAGTGGCGAAATTGGCAGACGCGCTAGACTTAGGATCTAGTCCGCTTGAAGCGGATGGGGGTTCAAGTCCCCCCTCTCGCATGCGCGTCTTATCCGGGTGGTAGGAAGAGATCCGTAGTAGGTTATTGTTGTATGAAGATTTCGATTGAGAGGTTGAGTTCGGTCCAGAAAAAAATTGCTTTCGAGATTCCTGCGGATCAAGTCCAAGCTGGACTGGAGAAGGCGTATCGAAGCTATCAAAACCGCGTTCGACTGAAAGGCTTTCGTGCTGGGCGGGTGCCAAGGCAGGTGCTCGAACGTCGCTTTGGAGAAGAGATTGCTGCGGAAGTGAGTTCCTCTCTGGTCGAGGAGTCGCTGACCAAAGCAATAGAGGAACATGAACTTGCCATTGTGACAAAGCCTCAAATTGTGACTGAGCGTTTGGTTGCGGGAAATCCTTTCTGTTATTCAGCCACTGTCGAGACGAAGCCTGAAGTCGCGAATGTTGAGTACGAGGGGATAGCGGTTGACAAAGTGATCTCGTCAGTAGCGGAGAAGGAGGTTGACGAGTCCTTAGCGCGACTTGCCGAATCTTTTGCCCAGCTTCATCCCGTAACGGATCGAGATCAGGCTGAGTCGGGAGATGTTGTTACCCTGGACTACCGTGCCGTACAACAGGGGCGAGCCATTCCGGGGCTCGAAGGAAAGGGGCGATTGGTTGAGTTGGGCAAAGAGTCTTTCCTGCCTGGGTTTCAAGAGCAACTCATTGGCATCAAGAAAGGACAGACTGTTGAATTTTCGCTGCCATTACCCCAGGGGCCTCAAGAGACGGACTCCGATCAGCAGGAGGCCCTTTCGACCGCTACTTTCCGTGTCACCATACACGATATCGCTCAAAAGGAAGTGCCTCTTCTAGACGATGAATTTGCAAAAGACCACGGAGAGTGTGATACCCTCGAAGAATTGCGCGCCAAGATTCGGGAGAATCTAGAACAGATGGCGGAGCGAACAGCCGAGGGGCAGATGTATGACGCTGTGCTGAGCCAAATACTCAATAAAAATCCCTTTGAGGTCCCTCCTGGCCTTATTCGTGAACAAGCGCAGCAGTTATTCGTTGAGTCGGGCATGCAGGGGCAGGGCAATGGCAGCTTTGATGACCCGACTATTCCTGAGGCTATACGTGAGGACTTCTCCCAGCGGGCAAAGCGGCAGATTGAGACGACGCTGCTTCTTGATGCACTCGTGGAGCAACTCGGTATCTCAAGCACGGAGGATGAGGTTGATCTGAAGATTGAAGATTTTGGAGCGGCGAGTATCGAACAGCGACAGCAGATTGAGGCGTTCTACGCTGATCCGACGAATCGTCAGATGCTGCAAGGGCGGCTGTGCAGAGAAAAGGCAATTCAGGCAGTTGTCGGGAAGGCCCATATTCGAGTGGTCCAAGAAGACGTTGCTGGGGCCGAGGAAAACGATTAGTATGGGCTCTTTGTGAAGGACCTTTTTCGCTCCTCATGCGATTGGACTAACAGACGAATGCTCCTCTCTGTAACACTATGTATCGGTCGGTTACCCAGTACGAATAGGTGAGCTAGCATGGATACTGTTTTTTCTTCCGAGCGAAGGGACGCTGCGCTAACCTGGAGCATGCATCCCTATACCGTACGGTATAAAAACGATCCAAGGAGTCGATATGCCCAGAAATGGCGATGATCGTCCCGGAAATTTGGTCTGTTCTTTTTGTGGCAAGAGTCAGGATGAGGTTCGTAAACTGATTGCGGGCCCTACGGTCTATATCTGTGACGAATGTATAGATCTGTGTAATGACATTATCGCGGAAGAGTGTGACCAGGAAGACACGTTGGCGGCCTCCTCAGCCGTCCCCAAGCCGGCAGAGATAAAACGTGTTTTGGACCAATACGTCATCGGGCAAGAGCAAGCAAAGAAAATTCTCTCTGTCGCCGTTCATAATCACTACAAACGTGTTGATTCACAGTTGATGACAAGTGAGGTGGAACTCCAAAAATCCAATATTCTCCTTCTTGGTCCGACGGGCTCAGGGAAAACCCTCCTGGCCCAAACCTTGGCGCGTTTCCTCCAGGTTCCCTTTACGATTGGTGATGCAACCAGCCTGACTGAGGCTGGGTATGTTGGGGAAGATGTCGAGAATATTGTTTTAAGTTTGTTACAAAACGCGGACTATGACGTCGAGAAATGTCAGAAGGGAATTGTCTATATCGATGAGATCGATAAGATTGCCCGAAAAGGAGATAATCCTTCGATTACGCGAGATGTTTCCGGTGAGGGTGTCCAACAAGCGTTGCTCAAGATTATTGAAGGGACGGTCGCGAGCGTCCCTCCAAAAGGAGGCCGAAAACACCCGCAGCAAGAGTTTGTTCAGGTCGATACGACGAATATCCTCTTTATCTGTGGTGGCGCATTTGTCGGCCTGGAAGATGTTATTCAACGACGGATTGGGGGGAAGAGCCTTGGGTTTGGGGCAGATGTTCGGAGCACCAGCCGGAAGGGGAGGAGTCTGCTTACAGAAGTGCAACCCGAAGACCTCCTGAAATTTGGCATGATCCCGGAATTTATCGGTCGTCTTCCCGTTTTAGCGACGCTCAAGGAATTGGACGACCAGGCGTTAGTCCGTATCTTGCGTGAGCCAAAAAATGCTCTTGTTCGTCAATACCAAAAGCTCTTTGAATTGGAGAGTGTGCACCTGCGCTTTACTGAAGGCGCGCTGACTGCGATTGCCCGTGAGGCATTAGCTAGAAAAACCGGGGCTCGTGGGCTGCGCGCCATCATGGAAAACATCATGCTGGATATCATGTATGATATCCCTTCACAGCCGAACATCAAAGAAGTCCTCATTTCCGAAGAAGTGGTGTCGCGCAATGTGCAGCCTATTGTGATGTACCAAAAGGCAACGGCCGAGAGTGCCTGACAACCCTACTCGAAAAGCAGAGCCATGTTGTTCCAGAATGACTAATAAAGAGAGATCGGAAAAAGGAGGGGCCGTGCGTCTACCGCTTTTACCCTTACGAGACATTATTGTTTTTCCTCATATGGTCGTTCCCCTCTTTGTGGGGCGGCAAAAGTCGATTAAGGCGCTCGAAGAGTCAGTTGCCGGCGATAAACTGATTTTTCTCGCAACTCAGCGTGATGCGAAAGTCAATGATCCGATTGCCAATGATATTTATTCCATGGGCACCATTGGGCATGTGGTGCAACTCCTCCGGTTGCCAGACGGGACGGTGAAGGTGCTGGTTGAGGGGAAACAGCGCGGACAGGTTGTCCAATATGTAGAGCAGAAGGATTTCTTCTGGGCTGACGTTGAAGAGGTTGAAGAAACATCACAACGACAAGCTGAAATCGACGCGTTGGTGAAAAGCGTTAATACGGCATTTGAGAACTATGTTCGTCTGAATAAGAAGATCCCTCCAGAGATGATTATGTCGGTCTCGGCGCTTGATGACCCGTCCCGGCTCGCCGATACCATTATTGCGCATCTTGGGATTAAATTGGAAGATAAACAGACCCTGCTGGAAACGATCGATCCCGCCGACCGGTTAGAGAAAGTGCTGAGCTTTACGCGTTCCGAGATTGAGATACTTGAAGTGGAAAGCAGGATACGTAACCGAGTCAAAAAGCAAATGGAAAAGACTCAGAAGGAGTACTATCTCAACGAGCAAATGCGGGCCATTCAAAAAGAGCTCGGAGAAAAAGACGAATTCAAGAACGAGTTGCAAGAGCTCGAAGAAAAAATTCGGCAAAAGAAGCTGTCCCAAGAGGCTCGGGACAAAGTAGAAAAGGAGCTCAAGAAGCTCAAGATGATGTCTCCGATGTCTGCCGAGGCGACGGTTGTGCGCAACTATATCGACTGGTTGCTCGTCCTGCCCTGGTATGAATACACGGAAGATAAGCTGGACATTCAGGATGCAGAAAAGATTCTGGACGAGGACCACTACGGCTTGGAAAAGGTCAAGGAGCGAATCCTGGAATACCTTGCCGTCCAAAGCCTGGTCGGCGAGTTGAAGGGGCCGATTCTCTGCTTTGTCGGCCCTCCGGGAGTGGGAAAAACTTCCTTGGGGAAATCCATTGCCCGCTCGACGGACCGGGAGTTTGTTCGGATCTCCCTCGGTGGAGTGCGCGACGAGGCAGAAATCCGGGGGCACCGACGAACCTATATCGGGGCAATGCCGGGGAAAATAATCCAAGGAATGAAAAAAGCGGGATCGGGGAACCCGGTCTTTCTGCTGGATGAGGTTGACAAGATGTCAACCGATTTCCGAGGAGATCCGTCTGCCGCGTTGATGGAAGTCCTTGATCCAGAACAGAATACGACCTTCAATGACCATTACCTTGATGTGGATTATGATCTGTCAAAAATCCTTTTTATCTGCACGGCAAATAGTCTTGAGCGGATTCCACGTCCCCTACAGGATCGCATGGAGATTATTAGAATCCCTGGTTATACCGAGTGGGAAAAATTGAACATCGCGAAGCATTTTTTGTTTAAAAAGCAACGTGACGCAAACGGTCTGACCGAGGATAATATCACCTGCTCTGACCGTGTCCTGTCTACCGTGGTCCGCTCGTATACGCGAGAATCTGGAGTCAGAAATCTCGAGCGGGAAATTGCGACGCTGTGTAGAAAGGTTGCCGTCGCAGTTGTCAAAAAAGGAAAAGACACGCATGTTCGATTAAATCAGAAACGACTCGAAAAATACTTGGGGCCTGCCCGCTATCGGGTGAATAAGACAGAGCAGGAAGATAAGATTGGTGTCGTGACCGGTTTGGCCTGGACGGATATGGGAGGCGAACTGCTTGCCACTGAGGTGACCATTGTCCCTGGTAAAGGCAAGTTAACTATTACTGGGAAAATTGGTGATGTGATGCAGGAGTCAGCCCAGGCGGCGATGAGCTATGTCCGCTCACGGGCCGATGAGTTGGGGCTCGACAAGGATTTTTACCAGAACATTGATGTGCATATCCACATTCCGGAAGGCGCTATCCCGAAAGATGGTCCATCGGCCGGCGTGACGATGGCAACCTGTCTGGTCTCAGCCCTGACAAAGATCCCGGTTCGACATGATACGGCTATGACCGGAGAAATTACCCTTCGTGGTCGTGTGCTCCCCATTGGTGGTCTCAAGGAGAAGATACTCGCTGCCCATCGTGGAGGGGTAACCAGAATACTTATCCCAATTGAAAATGAAAAAGATTTACAGGAAGTTCCAGCGAATATCCTGCGAGCAGTCCATGTCGAACCTGTTGACCATCTCGACGCGGTGCTACGAAATGCTCTCGTCCTTGCCGAGCCCGATGAGTTCCTGGCAAAGAATGAGGCCGTGGTTGATGAGGATCCCCTCTATTCTTCAGGTACACCTGACCCAACCGAATCAACCGAGATCGTGACACATTAATGCACATGAGGGGATTGACTGGGAAAGGGAGCAGTGGTAGAGCTCAGAGCCTCGTTTAGGGTAAGGCTCGTCCGCTCACCTCTTTCGTCCTTGTATGTAGGGCGGTTAGCTCAGAGGAAGAGCATCGGCCTTACAAGCCGAGGGCCATCCGTTCAAATCGGATACCGCCCATATGGTGGGGTCGTAGTTCAGCTGGTTTAGAACGCCGGCCTGTCACGCCGGAGGTCGCGAGTTCGAGTCTCGTCGGCCCCGCCATCCCCATACCTTTAGGTGAAGGCGCTGTGACCTATGAAGAAAGAAACTCAAACACTACCCCAGGAGCAAGCGCTTCCGGCCCGTCATTGGTATCTTGTAGATGCGAAAGACCAAATTGTTGGGCGTCTTGCAAGCCACATCGCGAGCGCCTTACGCGGTAAGGGAAACCCCGCTTTTTCTCCTCATACGGACACTGGAGACTTTATTGTCGTCATTAATGCCCGTCATGTGAGACTGACGGGAAAGAAGCTTCAGAATAAACAATATTACCGTCATACGGGCTACCCGGGTGGTATACGACAACAGTCTGCGGAACAGATTATCCAATCGTCTCCTGAACACATCCTGAAAAAAGCGGTGGCGGGGATGCTGCCGAAGAATGCGCTCGGACGCCAGTTGGTAAAGAAATTAAAAATTTATCCTGACGCATCCCACCCGCACGCCGCCCAGATGCCAACCGCCAGATAGGGGTAGGGTCGAGAAAGAGAGAAGGAAGGCGCTTTGTATGGCTGAGAATCAATCAGAATGTTGGGGAACTGGAAAACGAAAAACTGCGATCGCCAGAGTCCGCCTTCTTCCTGGGGAAGGGCGGTGCACGGTCAACAGAAAACCCCTTAACGAATATTTTGGCCGTGAAGCGATCCGTATGATTGCGCGGCAGCCACTCATCGTAACGCAAATGGAAGACCAATACGATGTCAAGGTCAATGTCCAAGGGGGCGGAAACTCTGCCCAGGCAGCTGCGATTCGTCATGGGATTACCCGTGCCCTTCTCAAAGCCAACCCAGACTTTCGGACCCTCCTGAAAAAAGAAGGATTTATTACCCGCGACTCACGAGAAGTTGAGCGCAAAAAGTATGGCAGGCACAAGGCGCGGAAGCGTCCTCAGTATTCAAAGCGGTAATATCTTATAGGCCAATTAGTCAATGCCGAGCAGGAAATAAATACCGACTAAGCCTAACGTCCCATTAGCGAGCCAAGCGGAGAGAGTCGGAGGAAGAATCCCACCGTTACCCAGAGAAACGGTGAGGGCGAGAAAGACCCAGTAGCCAAATCCGACGAGCAGCGCCGAACCGAGCGCTGTTGGTACGGTAAGCTGTTTCGCGCCGGGTATCGCAAGTGCTGCTCCTAACAGTGTCATAACGAACGCCGCAAAAGGGATCGCTCCCTTGAGTTTGAGATCTACTTGATACTCTGTCGTATCGAGACCCTTTTGTTGGAGGTCTGCGATATAAGCCCTGAGTGCCTGTGATGAAAACTCTTCGGATTTCATGGCAACAAGGGAGAAGTCTTCTGGCTTTTCCTTGAGCAAAAGGGATAGCGGCAGCGAATGATGCGCGTCTCCTTGTTCTAGCTTGCTTTCCTGGACTCCTTCAAAATACCATTTTTCGTTTCGCCAAGAGGCTTGAGCAATCTTTGTCAAAGCCTGCACCTGAAAATTCTCGCCGAGGGTATAAATAGTAAGACCGGAAATGATATTCCGGCGCGAATCAAAGTGATTGATATGGTAGAAGCTGTTTGCTCCATGGTACCAGAACCCTCGCGCCTGAAAGAGACCTTTAAAAGCCTTGCCTTTAATCTCCACGGTATTGATATAGCGAGACTTGTGGAAGGCGTACGGAACGACATTCTCGTTCCACACCCATCCACCAAGGCTTAATACACCAGCAGCTAAGAGGAGTGGGGCAGCCATCTGCCAGGCGCTCACACCACAGGCCTTGAGGGCCTGGAGTTCCTTATGGCGGGAGAGCATTCCGAGGCTTAGCAGCGATCCGGCGAGTGCCGCGGCAGGGACAGCTTGGGTGACAAAGAGGGGTAATTTAAAAAGGAAATAGCTACCTATAGCGGACAGGGGCGCTTTGTATTTTACGAAACTATTAAAGCGATCAAAAAAATCAACCAGCAGTGAAAGTCCGAGAAAGAGGAGTAGGAAGAGTGCAAAAAGACGAATAAATTCTTTGCACAGATAGACTGCGATGAGTCGAGAAGGAAAAGAAAATCCGGTTTGACCCATAACCTGTGTCGGACTCATTGGATGACCAAAGAGGACAATGGGCGCTTGGAAAAACCCTGCGACAACCAGGTCAAGAGAGGGAAAAGAGGCTTTTCTTGCGTCACCCGAGAGAAGAGATAGGCACCGAGACTGCCTAAGACGCCATTCGGTATCCACAGGGCAATTGCAGGAGAGAGTACCCCTCTTTCTCCAAAGGTCTCTCCTGCAGTAAGCAGAAGATAGTAGAGCAGGATAATACCGAGGCTCATGCCAAATCCGATCGAACGAAAGGCCCAGGTCGTTCGCACGCTGAGAGGAAGAGCGATCAGACTAAAGACCACACACGCGAACGGCAGGGCAAGGCGACGATGCAATTCAACAAGCGCTTTATTATGTTGTGAAGATGCCTCTTGACTCTGAGACAAGCGGTGGAGGAGCTCCACTATTGTCATATCTTTGGGGCTATGGTTCGGTTCGCTCACGTGAGCGAGCAGTGCAGCAGTATCCAAAGTCACATCATAGACAGAAAAATGGGTTGTCTGATGGCCCTTTTCTGTCTGTTGCATACTATGCACCGTCCCCTTGTTTAAGCGTAGGGTCAACAGATTGCCTTCAGCACTAGGAACAATGAGGCCATCATGGGCAAAAATGGTATCTTTTCTGTGTGGAGTCCGACTATCAGCGATCATGATTCCCTTGAGAACCGTTCCGGGCGGTTCAATTTCTTCTGCATAGATGACCAGACCTGAAAACTCACTATTAAATGTCTTTTCTTTTAAGCCTGCGGTTGCCCGTGTTTTCGAAACATCATAGAACACACGATCGAGTCCAGCATTACTCCACGGACGGACAGAGAGGGTAAGGAAAAAAGATATCCCTAAAAGGACCCCTGTCAGCAGATACAGCGGCACGGCCATTTGAGAAAGACTCATGCCGCAACTTTTCAGCGCAATGATCTCTTTGTCTGTTGAGAGACGGCCAAATCCCCAGAGAATGGCCAGGAGGAAGGCCATCGGTACGGTCACCTCAAGAAAGGAAGGAAGGACGAAAAATAGCATTTTGCTAATATGCAGGATTGATACGCCCCGACTGACGACTAAATCAACGAGTTCCAGGATACGAGCCGTGAACAAAATGCAGGTAAAGATGAGCAAGCTGAGACAGAAGGGCACGGTAATTTCGAAGAAGATGTAGCGTGTCAGAATTTTGCCCATGAAACGAAATCCTAGAAGAAATACCTTACACTGTAAATCGCGTGTACTATACGGACTCCACCCCCTCAACGAGTACCTCCACACACAGCCGGAGACAATCGAGACCATCTATGCTCTCCGATTGCAGAAAACAGAGGGTATAATTCAATCTGCTCGGCAGCTTCACATACCCGTTCAATACCAATCCGTGGCTTTCCTTGATACCCTGACGCACGGGGGAAATCACCAAGGAATCGCCGCTCAGATGCGTCCGTTTCAGTATGCTGTCCTGACTGACCTCATACAGAGTTCGATAGACTGTATTCTGGTACTTGATGAGATAGTGGATCCTCAGAATCTTGGGGCGCTGCTGAGAACAGCGGAGTCAGCGAAAGTTGGAGGCGTAATACTGACGAAACGACGTTCTGCGCAACTCTCGGCGAGTGTTGAAAAAGCAGCGACTGGGGCAACGGCATATCTTCCTATATGCCGAGTTGGCAATTTGCAGCATGCCCTCACCGCATTAAAACAAGCGAATTTCTGGCTTGTCGGACTCAATCCGCAGGCAACCTCCACAGTGTATGATCTCGATATGCGTGGAAAAGTCGCTCTCGTTCTAGGTGGCGAAGGGAAGGGAATTCGCCCGCTCGTCCAGAACACCTGTGACTACTTAGTATCAATACCGATGGAAGGGCGGATTTCTTCTCTGAATGTTTCTGTTGCCGGTGCCATCGTACTCTATGAACGTCTCCGTCAAATTCGTAAACCATAGTACTATAAAGTCTCATGAGAGCGGACTTGCTTGTCGTGAGGTTGTTTTTTTGCTAGTCATCCGTAAAGTGTGGGAATTGAAGGGAATTTTATTTCTCCAGGAGGAAGTGGATTACGACATTTGATTGCTATTGACTGCTGGAATGAGCTAGGGTAGGATGGGCTGCTCTTCTGAGATATAACAAGGTTTCGTTTGAAAAGGTCCTGAAATCCACATAATTATTGAGCTACGGGAAACCATACTCTGGAACGCTGGCGTAGCTCAACGGTAGAGCAACTGATTTGTAATCAGTAGGTTGTAGGTTCAATTCCTATCGCCAGCCTTCGTCGAGATGAAAACCGTGTACATGGAGAGGTGCCCGAGCGGCCAAAGGGAGCAGACTGTAAATCTGCCGGCACATGCCTTCGAAGGTTCGAATCCTTCCCTCTCCACTATAAAACAGGGAAGACTTTGGGCGGGAATAGCTCAGTTGGCTAGAGCGCGAGCCTTCCAAGCTCGGGGTCGCGGGTTCGAGTCCCGTTTCCCGCTCCAATATTTTGCAAGAGGGAACGGCGTCTCCCTACAATTCTTCTGGTATTTTATAGGACAGGTCCTTCATTCTGTAGGTTGTGATAGTGAGAAAACTGACCACAATGCCCAGGTAGCTCAGTAGGTAGAGCACGTCCTTGGTAAGGACGAGGTCGGCGGTTCAAGCCCGCTCCTGGGCTTGTCCCATTTTCACGAAAGAAACGGACTGCTAAAAGCTTGACTGTCGAGAAGGTTAGGACAAGTTTCTCACTGTTGAGCGTACAGGGCAGAAAGGGAGAGCGATGGCGAAGGAGCGGTTTGAGCGGACGAAGCCGCACATGAATGTGGGGACGATAGGGCATATTGACCATGGGAAGACGACGCTGACGGCGGCGATCACGAAAG
>MPMI01000068.1 GCA_002238415.1 Desulfurellaceae bacterium bin18
CACGGTCGCCCGCTTGTGGGGCGCCGTTGGCCCCGCCCTCTCGGCCTTCTCCCCTGCCGAGTGTGCCAACTACTTCCGCCACGCTGGCTATCGCCTCGCTACACCACCATGAAAACTGCTCTAGCCGATGACCCTGGCCGCTCTGAGTCGCTGAAGATCTACCGCGTTCATCCCTATTCCGGTCAGGACTTCGTCCGTATGCTGGCCAAGAGTCGGTGGGGAAGATTTAATTTCTGCCGGCGTATCCGCCAGATGCCAGACCGGACCAATGGTCCGAAAGCGACCCCCTGCCGGGAGGTCAACGTCTTTCAGGATATCGAGTTCGGCCACTTGTGGATGGGCGCATAACGTGGGGTAATCGTTAAAGGGCACGGCATCCCCACGGAATTCGTGGACGAGTTTGACCACCTCAGCGTTCGTCAACTGCTGAAACGCCTGTTCCCAAATCGGCTTGACCTCGGGCGCATAGCGGCCGATGCTGGTCGCCTCTCGTCCGAAGCCCTCAAAACGCGGATCAGTAATATAGTCCGCCAAGCCCAGCGTCAGCATCAGCCGGTCCCAATCTTCGCTATTGCCCCGCCGCAAGCCGAAATAGACATGACCGTCCTTGGTTTTATAACCTTCGTCGGGCGGACGGGTGTAATGGTCGAGATGGAAGCCGTACCACTCGTCCGGGTCCGTCATGGACGTCCACATAATGCCGCGCATATGGAGCAGGGTCCCCAGCATACTAACCGCAACCCGCTGCCCCTCGCCTTTGCGCACGCGATGAAACAGCCCGGCCGTGACCGCCTGTGAGGCCATGATGCCGGTGTTGAGACTGGCCACGTCCGTCCCTAAGCGAACCGGGGCCTCTCCGATTTTTCCCAGCGAATGGGTGTAATCGGCCAGAGCCTGCACCACCAACTCCGCCCCCGGCTGGTCGCGCAGTGGTCCTTCCTCGCCAAAGGCGCTGATCGCGCAATACACCAACGTCGCCTGCCTCTGACTGAGGTCGTCATAGCCCAGCCCTAATTTTTCCGCCTGGCCCGGTCCGAAGTCCTCCAGGACAACATCGGCCCGCGCAATCAGTTTTTGCGCAATCTCTCGGCCGTTGGACGTAGTGACATCAAGGGCCACGCTCTTTTTATTGCGGTTGAGACTCAGGAAGACAGCGCTCTCGTCCTGGATGAACGGCGGTCCCATGCTCCGCGCGGCATCGCCGCTCAGCGGCTCAATTTTGATCACCTCGGCCCCAGCGTCCGCCAGACGCATGGAGGCAAACGGTCCACACAGCCCTTGGGTGAAGTCAATAATGGTAAAACCGTCGAGTGCGCCGGGCATTACGGCTCCAGTCTCTTGCCTCTTCCGTTCCGCTCCGGGGTCTCTGCCGCTATCCCAAACTCGCGCAGGACTTCCTCGGTCTGCTCGCCTTGCAGTCCGCCCGGACGAACCGGACCGGCCGGAGTTTTCTCAAACTTCCACGGCAGCCCATCGACGCTGAGCGTACCCCAATGCGGCGTCTCCAGGTCAACAATATGCTGATTGCCTGTGACTTGGGGGTCGGCGCGGAGTGCCTGAAAATTGACCGTCCGGTCCACCCGCGTATTCGGCACGCCGGCTTGGGTCAGCCGCAGACTCCACCAGCGGGTCGGCTTGGTCTTGAAATGGTCTTCAAGCAGCGCGACGAGGGCGGCCCGATTTTCGACCCGCTTCGGATTGGTCGTAAAGCGCGGATCGTCGCACAGGGCTTCCTGGCCGATGGCGCGACAGAAGCGCGGCCACTGGTCCTCGCTCACCACTCCGACCGCCAGATATTCCTGATCCTCACACAGAAAGGCCTGGTGCGGCACGGTCGTTGCCACGGCGCTACCCATGGGCTGAGGTTGTTCGCCGGTCGCAAAATACTCCGCCAGGCGGCTGGTTTGCAGCGACATCGCGGCTGAGACCATATCGATCTCAATATGCTGTCCCTTGCCCGAGCGCTCTCGTGCCAGCAATGCCTGCAAAACGGCTTCGACAATCATGGTACTGGTCGTGATATCGAGATGGGCCAGGTGGCGGAACATCTCGCCCTGCGAACCGGACCTACCGGTAATACTGCACCAGCCTCCGAATGCCTGGACGGTCGGGTCGATCCCGGCCTCTTTAGCCATCGGACCGGTCCGGCCATACGCAGACGCAGACACATACACCAGGCGCGGATTGAGCTGAGAGACCACGTCATAGCCCAGACCCAAACGCTCGACCGCGCCCGGACGCATGTTCTGAACAAACACATCGCTCTTTTCAACCAGCTTGAGCGCAATGGCCCGATCCCCTTCCTCTTTGAGATCGAGCACAATATTCCGCTTATTGAAATTGGCCGAGATATACAGAACGGCCGTACCCTTAATAGGCGGCGGGATAGCATGCGAGAGTTCACCGCCGGGCGACTCCACCTTAATCACATCCGCGCCCAGTTCACCCAGCAATTTGGACGCCCAGGGTCCGACCGCGGCGATACTGAGGTCAAACACGCGAATACCGTCGAGAATACCGGGCATAACGCCTCCTTCAGTGCAGCCGTTCCGGTCTGTTTACCCTTTCCGGGGTCGAAACTTTGCCAGCGCGACCTCGTCGGTCACATCATCGAAGACCACTTCCACCGGCATGCCGATGGCAATGTCTTCGTTCGCGACTTCGACCAGATTAGTCAGCAAACGGGGACCCTCTTCCAGTTCGACCTCGGCCACAGAGTACGGAATGTCATCCTTGAATGATGAGAAATAGGCTTGATGAAAAACAACCCAGGAGTTCACCACGCCCCGGCCGCTCACCGCCTGCCAGCGAAAATCGCGCGACCAGCAGTCCGGGCAAAATGGAGTCGGAGGATACCAGACCGCCTCACACGCCTCGCAGTAGGGCAGCACCATCTGCCGTTGTTTCAGGCCGTCCCAGTACGGCTGGTTGAGCGTCGAAATCGCCGGTAACGGCTTTGTATACTCGGCCATGCCCTCTCCTTTTTTTCAGCCCGCACGATAGACTAAGGAATCTCCGTACGCGTTGGCCCATTGGATGAGCTGCGCATTCGGAATCTGGCGTTCACCACACTCCCCACGCAGCTGACGCACAATCTCGACCTGATGATTCCAGCCCATGATGTGGCCCTCGGACATCAGCCCGCCATTGGTGTTCATGGGGAGCTCCCCACCCAGCTCAATGCGCCCGTCTTGGGTAAATGCCGCGGCTTCGCCCTGCCCACAGAACCCAAAGCGCTCCAGCGCCGTCCAGGCCAGGATCGCAAACGCATCATAGGTAAACAGCGCGTCCAGGTCCCTGGGCGAAACCTCTGCCATCTCATACACCGGCTGCGGGCCGGGCACATAATCAAAGACAGTCTGTTGAGAGGTTCCAAAGCCGGGATAGGTCCAGATAAATTCCTCCCGTCCCGCGGGCAGGCTCTGCATGCCGCTAATGCACACCGGCCGCTTGGCCATATCCCGCGCGCGCTCCTGGGTAGTGACCAGGACGCAGGCCGCGCCATCGTTAATCAGGCAATAGTCCAGCAGGTGCAGCGGCTCGCACACAAAACGCGAGTTCTGGTGGTCTTCGACGCTGATCGGTGTCCGCATGATGGCGTTCGGATTCATGGCAGCGTGCTTCCGAAACGCCACCGCCACCGCGGCCAACTGCTCGCTCGTTGCGCCAAAGCGATCAAAATACTTCCGGGCGACCAGGGCGGCCCCTGCCCCAGGCGAGGTCATACCGAACACCGGGTCTTCGCCGTGCCCGCCGCCGGCCTCCCGCCCACCTTCGGCGTCTCCAGACCCGCCCATCATGGGCTTACGGAAACCGGAGAAGCTGATCGACGCCATACAAGCCACCACATTGGCCAGCCCGGCGCTGACCATCATCGCCGCCCACTGTATGCTGCTGGCCGTAAACCGTCCGTGCGCCCAGGTCTGATTATACGCGCGCAGCTTTAATCCCAAAGCATAGGCCAGGGTGTCCGCATCCGCTCCAATCGGCGTACCAAAACTGACGATGAGCCCGTCCAGATCGTCTCGCCCCAGCCCGGCGTCATCGAGCGCGTTGCGGATGGCTTCACCGGCCAAGTCGATCTGACTCCGATTCATTTTTCGACCGTATGCCGTATGGCCCACACCACACACAGCCGCGACATCTTTGAGGTTCCCCGCAGGCATGTCCGCCCTCCTTTGGCCAGCGTCCTCGGATCATAGGCAGAGACACGGTAGGGGTCAAGGAAATCTGTCCGGCCCAGCGTCTTCTGCTTGACGCTCTCACTGAGACAGGCAACAATCGCCCCATAATTCAGGTACCGAACGGTAGGGGCAGCCCCCTGTGGCTGCCCTTTTATTATGTTGTCACCCACCGACATTCTCCTCATTAGCCTCAGCGGTCTGGCCGCCGGTTTTATTAACGCGGTTTCCGGCGGAGGAGTCATGCTGACCATGCCTACCCTTATCCTGATCGGCCTGCCGCCCGGAGTGGCCAACGGCACGAATCGTTTGGCCGTGGTCATGCAAAGCCTAACCGCCCTGGCTGCGTATAAAAAACTGAAGCAAACCGACTCCGGCTTAGCCGTTTCGCTCACGATCCCGGCCATGCTGGGCTCGGTGTGCGGCGCGCTGGTATCGGTCCGTCTGGACGATACGGTCTTCCAGACCTTGTTGGCCATCACCATGATAGTCCTGCTCATCCCGGTCGTGTTTGAGCCGGTCCTCAATAGCAGACTGCTGGCTGTCAGCGAGACAGGCCGGGGGCGACGGCTGCTCCAAGTCCTCTTTTTCGGTTTCGGCCTCTACGGTGGCTTACTGCACATTGGGGTCGGTATTTTTATACTGGTGGCGCTGCGCACTCTGGGCGGCTTGAATCTCTTGCTGGCAAACGGCGTGAAGGTCGTTATTGTCATGGGCTTGACCGGCATTGCCTGTTGCGTCTTTGCACTGAACGGAAAAGTCGATTGGAGTGCGGGTCTGATCCTGTCGGTAACGTCCAGCATCGGTGCGTGGTTTGGGGCGCATTGGGGAGTCAGCAAGGGCGAAGGCTGGATTCGGATCATGTTGGCCGGGACAATAGTGGTCATGGCGTTCCAGTTACTCGGAGTGTGGGAGAGACTCCGCCCGTTGTTGGCGCTATCCCAGCCATGACGTATGTTGACCTCTGCCGAAGGCTGGAGCAAATTACGATACTGTGTAACCGCCCGTCATTCCTGCGCAAGCGGGAATCCAGCCCCTAGCCCCAGCCTCTGGATATCGGATCGAGTCCGGCATGACGAGAGCGCAATAGCACGGCGAGAACCTATCGCGAAACGCTCTAACCACCGCATGAGCACACTCACCTACAAAGACCAATCCGCCGCCGAGCTGCGGCTTCACGTTCTCGCCGGCAGGGTGGATTTTCAGCACTTCAGACCGCTAGCCACGGTTCGCTTGGAACAGCCCCGGTTCCAGATACAGACGAGTATTATCGGGGCCAGCCACATCATCCACATAGCGTATGACAATACTCAGCACGTTTGCGAAATCCTGGCCTGTACGGATATTCCTCCCGCGCTACAACCAGCGTTCTCGGACTGGATTGTAAATCTGGCTCGTCCTATCGACCTCCAGCTCACGCCCGCACTGCACTACCATTTTGCAGCCCGGCGGACGGACAGCCAGCACGGCCAGCCCGCCTTTCAGGCACTGGCACAGCGCATTGTCCATACGAGTGCGGACACGGCATTCTCATCGAGCGTTGGTCTGGATTATTCTTTTCCAGCAACCCCCCGAGGCCCGGCTCCCCAAACGCTGGTCTGGGCGATGCTCGACAAGCCGAGCCAGCGAGTGACCCTCAAAACCGCCCACAGCTACCCCAATGAAGATACGATTATTTTTTCGGATTCCTGTGTCACACTGCCATGAGGATAAAAAACGACAATGTTTGAGTGGATACTGTTGCTGATTGCGATTCTCACTTGGGTTAGAGCCTCAGTGACATACGTCCGCACCCACTCCCGTAAATAGCCCACCTTCGCCTGCACCGTTCGCCAAGAGCCGGAGCCCAACCCTACCCCCCCGTATTATCTCTCTTCTCCACTCTCGAATGGATTCAATATGTCCACACCAAGTTGGGCAAAATCGTTGACATTGCGAGTCACGACGATCAGGCGGTGAACTACGGCTGTCGCCGCAATCATGGCATCCTCCATCAAGGTGTCCGACCGTCGGTGCTTGAGTCGAGCCTATACTCGAAAGGCAGCCGCGTCCATTGGCAAGATGCTGTAGGAAGTGAGCACCCGGCTGAGCCAAGCTTCCAGTTCTTCCGCCTTGGCGGAATCCTGCTCGCGGGTGATCTCAATACCTGCCTGGATCTCTCCGACGGTTACTGCGGAGAGGAAAAGCTGGTCGGCGGCTACCCCCGAGAGCCAATTCAGAACACTCTGATGCGGCTTGGGACGGCGCAGTTCCGAAACGACATTAGTATCAAGAAGATACACCAGTCTACTCGAAACTCGACAAACTGCGGTGACGACGTCTCTCTCGGGGTGGCGTCAGGGTATCAGTCCGTGCTTCGGGTGCGAGGAGCAATTCTTTAAGATTGGGCCTAGCCATCTGCTCTAACCGCCGCCACTGATCGATGGAGACCAGAACCGCTGCCTCTACCCCTCGTTTGGTCACGATTTGCGGCCCTTCGGCAAGGCTCGCTTCAAGGAGTTCGCTGAATCGCGCCTTCGCGTCCTGTACCTGCCATGTTTTGATCATACATGCTCCAAGCGTTTATGGCCTATTCTGTCTAGACTTATAACTAGTCCACATTCTAAAGTCACGAGAGATAAAGAAAACAGACAGAAGCAGAATATCAGGATTCTGGAAATCGCTGGGATAGCCATAACCCGGCGATTTGCTACGCTATCGTCTAACCCGAGACCACACAGGAGACCGGACGGACAACTATGGCGTATTTACGACAACTGCGGCTGGGCGCGTTCATGCGGCCGGTCAGCATTCATACTGCGGCTTGGCGCTATCCGGGCGCCTTTCCGGATGCCAACTTCAATTTTGCGCACTACCAGCGCTTTGTGCAGACCCTGGAACGTGGCCGCTTCGATGCCTTTTTCATGGCCGATCACCTGGCCGTGCTCAATATGCCAATGGCAGCGCTCAAACGCAGCGCGACGGTCACTTCCTTCGACCCGCTCACCCTCCTCCCTGCGCTGGCCACGGTCACCACGCACCTGGGTCTGATTGCCACGGCCTCCACCACCTATAACGATCCCTACCATGTAGCGCGGAAGTTTGCCTCGCTCGACCATATCAGCGGCGGGCGAGCCGGCTGGAATGTGGTGACCTCGGCCAACCCGGACGAGGCATTAAATTTCGGGCGCGAGGCCCATATGGAACATGACGCGCGCTATCGTCTGGCGCGCGAGTTCTACGATGTGGTCACCGGCCTGTGGGACAGTTGGGCGGACGATGCCTTTATCCGTGATGTCGAGGCCGGCGTGTATTTCGATCCCGACAAGCTGCACGTGCTCGACCATAAGGGCCCGCATCTGTCCGTGCGCGGTCCGCTGAATATCGCCCGGCCCGTCCAGGGCTGGCCGGTCATCGTCCAGGCCGGCGCATCAGAGGCCGGCCGTCAGCTCGCAGCCGAGACCGCCGAGGTCGTGTTTTCCGGGGTCAACAATCTGAAGGACGCCCAGTCCTACTACGCGGATGTCAAAGGCCGGATGGAGGCCTGCGGGCGCTGTCGCGATCATCTCAAAATTCTGCCGGGCGCCTTTGTTGTTATCGGCGATTCCCTGGCCGAGGCGCGGGCAAAGAAGGCAAAGCTCGACAGCCTGGTCCACCCGGATAGCGGCATGGCCACACTCTGCGTCCTGCTGGGCCACGACGTGTCGGGCCATGACCTGGACAGTCCGCTGCCCGACATACCGGAAAGTAACGCCACTCAATCCGGGCGGCAGAAACTGGTTGATATGGCGCGCAAGGACAATATGACCATCAGACAGCTTGCCCAGTATGTGGGCGGCAGTTTCAGCACTCTGGAACTCACTGGCACGCCGAGCATGGTCGCCGACCACATGGAGGAATGGCTCATGACCGAAGGGTCGGACGGCTTTAACGTCATGTTCCCCTATCTGCCGGGCGGACTGGACGACTTTGTGGACCAAGTCGTGCCCGAACTCCAGCGCCGCGACCTGTTCCGGCGCGAATACGAAGGCGCTACCCTGCGTGAAAACCTTGGCCTGCCCCGGCCGGAGAATCGCTTCTTTCAGACTCAATAGCGTGGGACGCAGACGAGGAGACATCGTAATGGCCGACACACAGTCGTATCACGAGGCCGCCCGGTTTTTATGGAACGAACGCCAGGCCGGCCGACCTTTTGTCCCCATCCCGGAGCCGCATACGCCGCGCCATCTTGAAGACGCCTATGCCATTCAGGTAGAGCTTCAGCAACTCTTGACAGAGACCTACGGCCCTATCGCCGGGCATAAAATTGCGTTGACCACCCCAGTGATGCAAAAAATGGTCGGTTTTGACGAACCCATTGCTGCCGCCATCATGGAAAAGACCGTCCATCATACGCCGGCTCGGGTGCGCCTGAGCGACTTCGGTCGTCTGGGAGTCGAGTGTGAGATTGCCGTGCGGCTTGCGCATGATTTGCCAGCCGAGCGGGCACCCTATACGCGCGACAGCGTTGCCGAGGCAATCGGGGCGGTCATGCCTGCCTTTGAACTGGTTGATGATCGCCACGCTGACTATACCAAAATCGCCGACAATATATTGACGCTGCTCGCGGATAATGCCTGGAACGGCGGCATTGTTCTGGGTTCGCCGCTGACAGACTGGCAGTCGCTCGATCTGGCAGCCATCCACGGCACCATGCGCATCAACGGTGAGGCCGTTGGAGAAGGTTATGGCCGGGATGTGCTGGGCCATCCGCTCGATGCCCTGGCCTGGCTGGCGAGCACGCTGGCCGCCCAAGGCAAGAGATTGTCTCAAGGCATGGTCGTCATGACCGGCAGCGTAGTAGCGACCAAGTTTGTAAGTCAGGGCGATACGGTGCAGTTGACGATGGATGGGCTGGGCGAAGTGGAACTGAGTGTTGAATGAACGGGGAACCAACCCCGCCGCTACGCGGCACCCCTCCAAGGAGGGGATAGGAATATCCCGACTTACTTCCCCATTTTTTCGTCCAGGAACGCACTGACCTTATCAATCCCGATGCGTTCCTGCTCCAGGGTGTCACGATAGCGCACGGTCACGGTCTGGTCCGCAAGCGTGTCGCCGTCAATCGTAAAGCAGTAGGGTGTGCCGGCCTCATCCATGCGCGCGTAGCGTTTGCCGATGTTCTGCTTCACGTCGAACTGCACGGCGTATTTCGGGCGCAACTCCTGGTAGAGCTTCTCGGCCACCTCGGGCATGCCGCTTTTGTTGACCAGGGGAAACACTGCTGCCTTGATCGGAGCCAGCCGGGGGTGGAATTTCATATAGACCTTGCTCGGCCGGCTCTCGTCGGGCGTATAGGCTTCGCACAATGCGGCTAAGGTCCCACGGTCGGCACCGGCGCTCGGCTCAATCACGTGCGGGAAATAGCGTTCATTACGCTGGTCATCAAAATAGCGCAGCTTGTCCCCCTGACCGCAATGGACGGCGTGCTGGCGCAGGTCATAGTCCGCCCGATGGGCCACGCCTTCCAATTCCCCATAGCCGGGCGCGGTAAACGGGAAACGATACTCGACATCGCTCGTACCCGCCCCCTCTTTGGCATAATGGGCGAGTTCGTCCTGGTCGTGCTCACGCAGCGTCAGGTTCTCGCCCGCCAGACCAATAGACTGCCACCAGCGAAAACGGGTGTCGCGCCAGTACTGATACCATTCGGCTGCTTCACTGGGATGAATGAAGAACTCGATTTCCATCTGCTCGAACTCACGCGACCGGAACGTAAAATTACGCGGCGTGACCTCGTTGCGGAACGCTTTGCCAATCTGCGCAATCCCAAACGGCACCCGCACCCGATTGCTATCCAGCACATTCCAGAACTGGGTAAAAATTCCCTGAGCCGTCTCCGGGCGCAGATAGGTGACCGCGGACGGGTCTTCGACCGCGCCGGTTGTGGTCTTGAACATCAGGTTAAAAGGCCGTGGCTCAGTAATCTCCCCGCCACAAAACGGGCACGGCGGCTGCAATTCGTTAGTAACGCGCTCGTTGGCAAGATGCTGAACCAATTGCTCCAGTCCAATGTCAATCGGCGCCTCTTCCTGTTCCCGCCCCTCGGTCAGGAGAGCCAGCGTCTCCGCTGGCTTGCGGACAAGAGCCAGGTTCGGGGCGAGTTTTTTTGCGGTCTTTTCTCCCCAGCGTTTCACGCTGTTGACGGTCACATTCCCCGCGCTATGCAGCTCTTTCAGCGAGGCATACCAGTCGCTCTCGTGGATCATCTCTTCGATGTGATCGAACCGCACGAGCTTTTTGCAGTGACGGCAGGTGCTCATCAAATCGGAGAACCCGCCCACATGACCCGAGGCTTCCCAGACTTTCGGGTTCATAATAATGGTCGCGTCCACGGGAACGATCTCGATGGGCCGACCGTCCGGGCCGGGGGCCGGGCAACGGACTACGTCCTGCCACCAGGCTTCCTTGAGGTTGCGCTTCAACTCGGCGCCGAGCGGGCCGTAGTCCCAAAACCCGTTGATGCCGCCGTACAGCTCGGACGACTGAAAGATAAACCCGCGGCGTCGGCATAGCGAGACAATGGGGTCCATTGATTTTACGGTTGTTGTTGCAGGTGAAGTCTGTTTGCTCATACGGCTGATCTCATTTTTCGGTATTGTTCTACCCGGCGTTTTTGCAGGCGGCATGATATTGGATGGCCCTGACCTCGGCAAGGGAGCAGCCCTGCGCCCCTCTTTGCGTCGGGAATCAGACACGGTACAAGTAACCGCAAGGCAGTCGTGGCTCCCTCTCCCCCGGAGAGGGTTGGGGTGAGGGGGAATATTCAGAGTACGTCCGGCAAGGAGAAAACCATGGGAAAAGCTTTGGACGGCATCCGTGTTCTTGACATGACTCACGTCCAGATGGGGCCTTCTTGCACCCAGATGCTCGCCTGGCTCGGCGCGGACGTCATCAAAGTCGAACTGCCGGGGCGGGGCGATATCACCCGCCAGCAGCTCCGGGACCTGCCTGATGTTGATAGCCTGTATTTCACCATGCTCAACTGCAATAAGCGCAGCATCACCATTAACACCAAGACCCCAAAAGGACAGGAGATTTTTCGGAAGCTGATCAAGAAGTGTGACGTGCTGGTCGAAAACTTTGCGCCCGGTGCGCTGGACCGCCAGGGATTCAGCTGGGAGGTCGTACGGCAGATCAATCCGCGCATAATTTATGCCTCCGGCAAGGGGTTCGGCTCCGGTCCGTTCGCAGACTGCAAGGCATACGAAACCGTCGCCCAGGCCATGGGCGGGGCCATGAGCACGACGGGCTGGGATGATGGCCCGCCGACCAGCACGGGAGCCCAGATTGGGGATTCCGGTACGGGCATGCATTTGGTGGCCGCGATTCTGGCAGCCCTCTTTCAGCGCGAGAAAACCGGGGCCGGGCAGCGGGTTGAGGTCGCCATGCAGGACGCGGTGCTGAACCTGTGTCGGGTCAAGCTGCGCGACCAGCAACGCTTGGTGCACGGTCCCTTAAAGGAGTACCCACAATATCCCGCCAAATCCTTTGGCCCAGCCGTACCGCGTTCCGGTAACGCCTCCGGGGGTGGCCATCCAGGGGTCGCCCTCAAATGCAAACCCGGCGGCCCTAACGACTACATCTATGTGGTCGTCCAGGCCCAGGTCTGGCAACCGTTAATGAAGCTCATCGGCCGTGAGGACCTTATTGAGAACCCGGAGTACGCCACACCGGAGGCGCGTCTCTCCCATCTGGATGACTGCTTCGCCACGATCGAAGCCTGGACCCAAAAGCATACCAAGTACGAAGCCATGCAACGCCTCAACACGGCCAACGTGCCCTGCGGTCCGGTCCTGGATATGCAAGAGCTGATGGAGGATGAGTCGTTGGCCGCGCGGGATATTGTGGCCGAAGTCGAGCATCCGGAGCGCGGACGGTTCAAGACGGTCGGCTGTCCGCTCAAGCTGTCCGATTCACCGGTCGAGGTCACGACTTCGCCCCGCCTTGGCGAGCATACCCAGGAAATCCTGCGGGAACTGGTCGGCTACAATGACGAAGAGGTTGAGGCAGCCCGGACCGAGGGCGCGATCTGAAGCCACTTAGCACACACTTCCCGCATGTCACTCATTACCTGGTCGTGGATCTTTCTCATCGTCTATATCGGCGGCATGTTGGCCATCGGCGTGTTTGCCCAACGACGGGTCAAGCACGCTGACGACTTTGCTACCGCGCGTGGTGCATACGGACCGTTGTTTCTCTCGTTTGCCTTTGCCGCGACCACGGCCAGCGGCGCCACCTTTCTCGGTAGCTCAGGACTGGGCTACGAGTGGGGGCTGCCGACGATGTGGGGCTGCTTCCTGTACCCGACCGGGATGTACGTCGGCGTGTTGGTCGCCATGCGCCTGGTTACCACCTCGGGCCATCGGTTCGGGAACCGCTCCATACCGGAATACCTCGGCGACCGCTACCAATCCGAAGGCATTCGGATCCTCATTTCGGTCTTTTCCCTAGTGCTATTTTTCTACCTGGCCGGGCAGTTGGTGTCCGGGCTGGTGATGTTCGAGATTATGCTGGGCATGTCCCCCCTGTGGGCGCTGCTCATCACCACCACAGTGTTGCTGATTTATGTCGTGCTTGGCGGCGCGCATGCCGACATCCTGACCGATGGGGTGCAGGGCTTCATGATGCTGCTGGTCGCGCTGATGGTGATCGTCCTGTTTTTGACCGGATTTGGGGTGGACGGCGAAAGAGCGGGTATACTGGGCATCATCGATAGCCTGACCGAGCAGGACGCGCACCTGGTCGGCGTGCTTAATGCCGAGACCGCGCTGTATCACTCCTGGTGGTCGATTGTCGCCATTTTTATTTCGCACATACCGCTCGGCCTGCTGCCCCATCTCGGGAACAAGCTCTGGGCATTGAAAAGCGTGAACCAACAGAAATCGTTTATCAAGCTGGCCTTCACGTTTGGGCTGACGCTGGGCATGCTCGGCTTGGGCGGCCTCCTCGCCCGTGCGATATTGGGCGATGCGCTTTATGCCGAGGGAGCGAACCCGAATCAGGCCCTGCCCCTCCTCTTCATCGAGTTGTTCCCAACCTGGCTCGCCGCCCTCATTGGGGTGGGCGTGCTGGCGGCTATCATGTCCACCGCCGATGGGCTGGTCATCTCCTCATCCCAGGTGATTGCCAACGACCTCTACCGTCGGTCCATCGTGCCCAGGCTCAAGAATCCTCCGAATGCCGAACAACTGGACCAGCGGGTTTTAGCCATCAGTCGGGTGGCGACCGTTGTCGTGCTGGTGCTGTGTACCGCCCTGGCCTGGGCTTTGGTCGAGACCAATATCGCCCTGATTGTCTGGATCGGGAACGGGGGCATGATGGCGGCCTTTGCCGGGCCTTTAGTGGTCGGCGCTCTCTGGCGCGGCGTCACCCGCAAAGGCGCCTATGCCGGTCTGGTCAGCGGTTTCGTCACCTTCCTCGTGCTGCACACCCAAATGATAGACCCCGCCTGGTTTGCGCCCGGCATGCTACACACCGCCGCCACTTGGCTGTACGCCGAGGGACCGAGCCCGTTCTCCTGCGCAACGATAGGGGAACTCATGTCGGTCGCCTGTACTTATGTTGTATCCAAAGCAACGCAGCCGCTGCCTGAATCACACGTGAAAGTGTTGTTTGAAGGGACGTAAAGCAACAACCAAAGGAAATCCCCTGGACCGTAACTAAGATAATTCTGTTCGCCGTTGTGAATGCGGCTGTTTTTCCTTACGCTTGGGGGACTTGTAACAAGGGCAAAGGAATCCGATATGAACTCGACCCGTAAACCGGTCGCCGTGGTGGTGGGAGCAACATCCAAGTGGCAGTCAGATGGCCGCAATACCAAACTCGCGCACGGTAAGGCGATCGACGACAGCGATCTACCCCTCGGTGCGCGCTGGGGCATCGGCGGTGCCGTCGCTCAGAAGTTTGCCAAAGAAGGCTTCTTCGTCGTGTTGACGACCCGGAATGCCACCAATGCCTCCGGGTTAGAGCAGGCAATCCAGGAGCAAGGTGGCGAAGGCATGATTGTCGAGTTGGACCTCGTGTCGCACGACTCCATATCACAGGCGTTCGCCCAGATTCGAGAGCAAGCCGGTGACCCGAATGTCTTGATCTTCAACGCGGGCTACCTGGAGGGACGCGACCTGCCACCAGAGAAAGAATTGCTTGAACACATCCCGGTCGAACTCTTTGACACCGCGCAGCATATCTCCAGCCGGGGACCGTTCCTAGTCGCCAAGGAGGTATTGCCCGCCATGCGGGAGCGAGGCGCAGGCTCTTTCTTCATTTCTAATAACGCGGCGTCCCTGCGCGGACGAAAGCGACTGACAGGACAGTCGTTGTACTATCCGAGAGTGATGATGCGCACGCTGGCGCAGGTGCTGACGGAGGAATATTCCGAGCATGGCGTACACGTGGCCAACATCGTGATAGACGGCCTCATCGACTCTCCGGGCACCCGCGCCCTGCCGATGGCCCAGAAGCGGCCTGAAGTAGTGATGGACCCCGTTAAGATCGCTGAGGCGTACTATTATCTACACACCCAAGACAAATCCTGTTGGACGCACGAACTCCAATTGACTCCATTTTCGACCAAGCCGAGCTTTTAGGGGCGTCAACTGAGGACAGACGCCTGCCGAGAATCCCGTTCCTTTCTCAATCATCGCTTGGTGCGCGAGGGTGCGGTAAGCATTGTGATCTCAAGACCAGCGACATAGGGGACGTTACGGTTTGAGTGGCTTTCCTTACCCTTCGCGTTGGTACCGATCCGGGGGCTGGTCACCCGCTTTAAAAGAAAGGCATTGCTGCATGGTCGGCGAACCGTGTAGTAAGAATGCAATCACAAGTCCGATCAAAAGGAGGGTGTAGTATGGCCACATCGGAACTGGAAGCGCGCATCACCCGGCTCGAAGACATCGAGGCGATCAAACAGCTCAAGGCTCGCTACTGCGAAATCTGTGACGATATGCACAACCCCGACAGGGTCAATTCGGTATTCGTCGAAGATGCCATCTGGGAAAGTGCCGATTTCGGCAAGGCTGAGGGCCATGCCGCTATTCGCGAGTTATTTGGCAAATTCCAAAGAATGTTCAGCTTTTCCCAGCACAACATCACGAACCCGATCATCGAGGTCAACGGCGATCGCGCCACCGGTATCTGGTATATCATGGGGCCGTGGACGTATGCCGAAAACGACGACGAGAAATGGCTGGCCCTGCGCTATGACGACGACTACGTGAAAGTCAACGGGGAGTGGAAATACCAACACTTACGGGTCGCCCTGCGGATGACGGCCGATCGATAAGGGCATTCCGTCAATAGGTACCGTACGTCCATAAGATATCATCGAGGTCCTATGAAGACCAGCCTCATACACTCTGACCCCTCAGTGATGACGGGTAAACCCGTAATCGTGAGAACCCGCATGACTGTCGAGTTGCTTTTGGAGAAGATGGCGGCAGGAGAGACGGTCGAGATGATTTTGGAGTCTCATCCACGCTTGACCAGAGAAGCGGTGTTAGCAGCGTTCGCCTCTGCTGCAGAATGTGTCAGGAATCCGTGAGCTAAGGAAACCTGCCCATGACGCTCATTACTTGGTCGTGGTTGTTCCTCGTCATCTATATCGGCGGCATGATAACCATCGGGGTTGTGGCCCAGCGGCGGGTCAAACATGCCGACGACTTTGCCACGGCGCGTGGCGCGTACGGCCCCCTGTTTCTGGCCCTGGCCTTCTCCGCCACCACCGTGAGCGGGGCCACCTTCCTGGGCATGCCGGGACTGAGCTACACCTGGGGGCTGACCACCATGTGGACCGTCTTTCTGACCCCGGTCGGCCTCGGTTTGGGCATGTTGCTGACCATGCGTCTGATTACGAGATCTGGACATCGCTTCGGCAACCGCTCCATCCCCGAGTACCTCGGCGACCGCTACCAGTCCGAAGGCATTCGGGTGCTGGTGTCGCTGTTTTCCCTGTTGTTGTGTTTTTATCTGGCCGGCCAACTCGTGTCGGGTCTGGTCATGTTCGAGATTCTGCTGGGTGTACCACCGC
>MPMI01000069.1 GCA_002238415.1 Desulfurellaceae bacterium bin18
CAATCTCGTGGGCGTGACACGCCCAGCCCGAGATGACGCCCACCCCGCTCTGGAAGGAGGCGGCCCGGGGATTCTCCAGGGTCACGGGAGAGACGAAGTCTGTTGCGGACACGACTACGTCGTCGATATACCACCCGTCCGCGGTCCCGCTCGCGTCGGACCAGAGACCGAAAGCGAGGCGTATACGTGCCCCAACGAAAGGGCTCAGGTCAAGAGATGTCTGTATCCAAGCGGGCTGCGTGCCGATGACAGACCGCAAATGTGCCTCTGTCCTCCAGCTTCCATCCGCCTGTTGCCGTGCGATCCACACACCGCCATGATCGCCACTGGCAACGTCGTACCGCTGCCAGAAGGTCAGGGTGGCGGAAGTCACCCCTGTCAGATCAATAATCGGAGACCAAAGGGTAACATTCTGGTTATTCTGATAATTCCCCCCAGGACTGTCCGTCCAGGCCTGGGTCCCGCTCCGTGAAGAGGTACTGGTCAGTGCCCAGGGAGAATCGCTAGAACAGGGGAGGGGTTCACAAGAGGCCTCAGTCCAGTCCCCTGTGCCCCTCTCCATATTGTCGGCAAACAGGCGATCATTAGTTCCCGCCTGAGTCACCGTGAACGTCCAGCCGTCAATCGTCAGCCTGCCGGTCCGGACAGCGGAGCTGGGATTGGCCGCCACTGTATAGCGGACACTGCCGGCACCACTTCCCGTGCCGCCGGACGTGATGCGTATCCATTCAGCGTTGCTCGTGGCGGACCAGCGACAATCGCTCGCTGCCGCTACCTGGACACTGGCGCTGTCCCGTCCCGATCCGAAGACATGAGAGGAAGTAGACAGAAAATCAATACAGGTGCGGAACGTGTCAGGATCCGTGTTGATGGTCACGCGGTAGCCACTGGTATAGGCCGCGTCGATGGAGACCTGGAGGTTGTTCTCGGCATCAGTAAAAATCTCGCCGACCGTCCACATCGCGCCTTCGTCGTTCGGGTCGCCGTTGTTGTCCACGTCCACTACCTGGGCCAGTCGGTCTTCTAACGTGGTATCGACTTTATGGATGACAATCGCTTCGTCCGGGATACCCTCGTCATAACCGGCAAACAGCCGCACCTCGACGGTATAGAAGTCGGTCGGTGACTCTCCAATGGGAATCTGGGCCAGCAGGTAGCCCTCGGCACCGGGCTGAGCCAGCCGTTCGAGGGTAATGGTCTGGGTGCTGTCGGGCGCGGCCACATACTTCCGGTCTGGGGGAATCCAGCCCAGAAAGTCCTTGTGGTAGGCAATGGTATGCACGCCCAGGTAGCCGTACTCAGGGTCGGACGACATCACAGAGAGCCCGCTCATCACATCCCAGTCAGAGTCATAGGTGGTGGGACTAGATGGGGGATCATCTTGGCCATAGGGACCGGAGGAATGCAGCAAGCCCAGGGCATGGCCCATCTCGTGGGCCAGAGTGTGGTGATATGTTTCTTCAACATGACTGGGGTGTATCCAGGTGATCCCCCAGAAGCGCGTCTGCCCATCCAGGGTCAGCCGCTGGCTACCACCGTTGCTGCCACCGCGGGTAGCATCACTGTAATTAAAGACCAGGTTGATTCCATCAAAATCCGGAAAGAACACATCAGCATCGGCGGCCGCCGTGCAATCGTCTCGTGCTCTGTCGGTCGGAAAGCTTTCCCATCTGTCCTCGTCCATGGAGCGGTAATACGACCGGGGCTGGGGCAGGTTGTACCAACCGACCACCCGACTGCCGGCCAGATTCGGGATGTTTCCGTATGAGAGTTCTTTCCAATAATGCGCCAGGCCGGGATAGGACGAGCCCATCATCCCTTCATAAAAGCTGACCGGATGCGGGGTAACATCGGTTGCATCGGCAAACCGGCATAAGATCGTCACCCAGACCTGGGAGCTACGCGTGCGAGAATTTGTTGTCGCAGCCGGGAGCGCCGACCTGGGTGGGGGAGGCTCATCTGGAGACACATCGGCGGCGAAGGCCCCCCCTGGCGCAGCGGTCGACGGTGACGCAGTCAACTCGATGGAGCGGACGCGGAACCGGACCGGGTCGGGCTCCCACTCTCCCTCGACTGTCACCCGCTTGCGATTCAACGCCACCGGGCCGCCGAGCGGTTCCATCAGCTCGATAGCGACCAGGAGTTCATGCCGTGCGCCTGAATCCTCCGTCAACGTGTAGGTGATCTCAGCGGCAAGACCGGACTCGGTCGGATAATCGGCGACGGTGAAGCTGAACCAGCCGGTGAGGGGCGCGGCTTGGGCCGGGGCGGGCGGAGCACTGACCGCCCATACTCCCAGCAGGAAGAAAACGAGAGCGAGTTTGTAGGCAGCGAGGCGACAGTTCACCTTTACCTCGTGAAATCTTGGCCGATGCCACTAAGTAACCAGCCTGGACGGCCCTACACCCGCTCGTCAAACAGCTGCAACTGACTGCCTTTGGGACGACTCCCCAGCGCCAGCGGGTAGCGGCCGGTGAAACAGGCATCGCAAAAGCCGTTCCCGTTGGCCTGGAGCCCGGCGTACATGCCCGCCTCGCTCAGATAGGCCAGACTATCGGCGGTGACATAGCGGCTGATCTCTTCGACCGAATGGGAGGAGGCAATCAATTCCCGTCTGGTCGGCGTATCCACCCCGTAAAAGCAGGGAGAAATCGTCGGCGGGGCGCTGATCCGCACATGGACCTCTCGGGCTCCGGCTGAACGAATCATCTTGACGATTTTGCGACTGGTCGTCCCGCGGACAAGGGAGTCGTCCACTACGATGACCCGTTTGCCGCACAGCAGCTCGGCCTGGGCGTTGAGCTTGACCTTGACCCCGAAGTGGCGGATGGACGACTGGGGTTCAATGAAGGTCCGGCCCACATAGTGATTGCGGATCAGGCCCATTTCAAACGGCAGCCGGGCTTCTTTCGCATAGCCCAGGGCCGCCGGCACCCCGGAGTCCGGAACGGGAATGACGACATCCGCCTCGACCGGGGCCTCGCGCGCCAACTGACGCCCGAACGCCTTCCGCGCCTGGTAGACATTCTGCCCGAACATGGTGCTGTCCGGTCGCGCAAAATAGACCTGCTCGAAAATACAGCGGGCCGCCGGCGCCTGCGGGAACGGGCTGTAGCAGGTCATGCCGTTGGCATCAAACAGGATGACCTCTCCGGCCTGGATTTCCCGCTCATACTGCGCCCCGATCAGGTCCAGCGCACAGGTCTCGGACGTGACCACATAGCCCGTCTGGCCCGCGTGTTTGATGCGACCCAGCACCAGCGGCCGAAACCCGTAGGGGTCGCGCGCCGCAACCATATGACCCTCGCTCAGGAAGACCAGAGAATAGGCCCCCCGCACCTGCGATAAGGCGTCGATAATACGGTCAACCGGCTGCCCGGCCTGCGAGGCGGCAATGAGATGCAGGATGACCTCGGTATCGACTGTAGACTGAAAAATCGAGCCGCCCGATTCGAGCCGCACGCGCAGTTCTTCGGCATTGACCAGGTTGCCGTTATGCGCAATCGCCACCGAGCCGAGCGTATACTTGGCCAGCAGGGGCTGGGTGTTCTTGAGCATCGTCGAGCCGGCGGTGGAATAGCGGTTGTGGCCTATGGCGCTTGACCCTTCCAGGCGACGAATCAACTTCTCGTCAAAAATATCGGCCACCAGGCCCATGCCTTTATGCGTCAGCAGGACCTGGCCGTTTGAAGAGGTAATGCCTGCCGACTCCTGGCCCCGATGTTGCAGGGCATACAAGGCCAGATAGGCCAGGTTGGCCGCCTCCGGATGACCATAGATGCCCACGACCCCGCACTCTTCGTGGAAACCATCGAACACCGCACCGGCTGTATCGTGCACCCCGCTATCCCCCCCGCTCAGCATGAGTGAACGTGCCCTTCAACAGACCCGCAGATGGCGGCCCGTTTACTCATGTGTCAGCTGTTGAGCCAGCGCCGTTTGCCACTGCCGGCGTAAGGCCGCTGTTGCGATTTTCATATAGCCCGCGATTTCGAGATCCGTCCCGCCAACTTCACCCAAGACAGTAAAGGGTAAGCGATGCGTGTGGAGCAGCGCCTTGAGTTGGTCCCAGTCGGCCGGCCGGACAGAAACAATAGCACGCGATTGGCTTTCTCCAAAGAGCAAGGCGTCGGGGCGCAGATCGCCGGTCAGCGTCACCCGTGCTCCAAGCGTCTGCCGGGGGTGGCTGATACACGCTTCCGCCAGGGCCACGGCCAGGCCGCCTTCGGCCACATCATGGGCCGAGGAAAACAGCCCGTCCCGGGCGGCCCGGACGCACACCTGCTGGAGGAGCTTTTCCCGCTCCAGGTCAAGCCGGGGGGGCCGGCCACATTCCTGCTTATGGATCGTGGCCAGATATTCACTCGCGCCGAGTTCTTCGTGGGTCTCTCCCAACAGGACAACGAGATCGCCCGGGTACTTGAACCACTGGGTGACATGGTGCGTGACCGTGTCCACAATCCCGACCATGGCTACGGTCGGAGTCGGAGGAATTGCCTGACCATCGGTTTCATTATAGAAGCTGACGTTGCCGCTGACTACCGCAACTTCCAGGGCTTCGCAGGCCGCCCGCATACCGTCAATGGCCTGGACGAACTGCCACATCACCTCCGGCTTCTCGGGGTTGCCAAAATTGAGGCAGTCGGACAGGGCCACCGGCCTGGCTCCGCTGACGGCGAGATTGCGCGCACTCTCGGCAACCGCAATCGCCGCCCCGCGGTAGGGGTCGAGCGCGCAGTAGCGGCTGTTACAATCGACACTGATGCCCAGCCCCTTATCCGACCCCTTGAGCCGCATGACGGCCGCATCCGAGCCCGGCTGAACCACCGTATTCCCGCCAACCAGAAAATCGTACTGCCGGTAGACCCACTCCTTGCTGGCCAGATTCGGCGTGGTGAGGAGGGTGGTCAGGACGGCGGCGTAGTCGCTCGGCAGGGGCAGGGTGCCGAGGTCGAGCTGTTGTTTCGCCGTCAGGTCGGCCGGTCTGGCCGCCGGGCGTTCGTAGGCCGGCGCCTGCGAGGTCAGGGCCGAGACCGGAATGCGGACGACTTCCTCTCCCTGCCACATCGTGCGGAACAGGCCGTCATCCGTGACTTCTCCAATAACGACGGCCTGGAGGTCCCAGGTGGCAAACACGTTTGTGACCGCCTCTTCACAGCCCTCCTTGGCGACGATCAGCATCCGCTCCTGGGACTCGGACAGCAGCAACTCATAGGGGGTAATGCCGGCTTCGCGGGTCGGGACCGTATCCAGGTCCAGGACGATGCCGGCCTGGCCCCGGTCGGCCATTTCAACCGACGAACTGGTCAGGCCGGCAGCCCCCATATCCTGAATACCGATAATCAGGTCCTGCCGCATGAGGGCCAGGCAGGCTTCAATCAAGACATTCTCGGTGAACGGGTCGCCCACCTGGACGGCCGGCCGGAGTTCTTCGGACTTGTCGTCAAATTCCCGTGAGGCCAGCAGGCTCGCGCCGTGAATCCCGTCCCGACCGGTGCGCGAGCCCACATAGATCACCGGATTCCCCACCCCCGCGGCCGTGGCCCGAAAGATCCGATCGGCCGGGGCAATGCCCAGGGTAAAGGCATTCACCAGGATATTGCCGTTATAGCCGGGGTTGAAGTAGACCTCGCCACCGACGGTCGGCACGCCGACACTGTTGCCATAGCCGCCGATACCCCCCACCACCCCCTTGAGCAGCTGGGCGGTGCGGGGATGCTCTATCGCCCCGAAGCGGAGCGAGTTCAGCGAGGCAATCGGGCGGGCGCCCATGGTAAAGACATCGCGGAGAATACCGCCCACCCCGGTGGCGGCCCCGTGATAGGGCTCGATAAAAGACGGATGGTTATGGCTTTCGATCTTGAAGACCGCGGCCAGACCGTCGCCAATATCGACGATGCCGGCATTCTCGCCCGGCCCCTGCAGGATGGCCGGTCCGGTTGTCGGCAGCCGCCGCAGAAAGCGCCGGGAACTTTTATAGCTGCAGTGCTCCGACCACATGACGGAGAACACGCCCAACTCCTCGAACGTCGGGGTGCGTCCCAGGGTCCGGACGAGGCGGTCGTACTCGTCGGTTGACAGGCCGTGGTCGTGAGCGAGTTGCAGATCAACCGGTATGGATGCCATAGGGTTACGCAAAGACCGAGGTAAAGAGTCTACGCCCGTCTTCGCCTCCCAGCAGGGCTTCGACGGCGTGTTCGGGATGGGGCATGAGTCCGACCACGTTCCCGTTCGCGTTGGTCACGCCGGCGATATTCTGCACGGCCCCATTCGGGTTGGCCGCGTCCAGCGCTTCGCCGGCCCGATTCACATAGCGGAAGACGATCTGATCGTTGTCCCGGAGGGCCGTGAGGGTCGCCTCGTCCGCCACATAGCAGCCCTCGCCGTGTTTGATCGGCAGGGACAGGCACTCGCCCGCCGCATACCGGGCCGTAAAACGGGTGCGCGTCGTTTCCACCCGGACGGAGACCCACTCGCAGATAAACGCCAGCGAACGGTTGCGGACCAGCGCTCCCGGCAGGAGCCCGCTCTCGCACAGAATCTGAAAGCCGTTACACATGCCCAGCACCGGCCCGCCGGCGCGGGCAAACGCCACCACGCTGGACATGACCGGCGAGAAGCGGGCGACCGCCCCGCAGCGGAGATAGTCGCCATAGGAAAATCCGCCCGGCAGCACAATCGCCTCGACACCGTGCAGATCCCGGTCTTTATGCCATAACGGGACCGCCTCCTGCCCGAGGACGCGCTCCAGGCAGTAGAGGGAGTCCCGGTCGTCGTTCGAGCCGGGGAAGGTGACGACACCCCACTTCACTCGGTGTTACTCCTCGACGATCTCAAAGCGAAAGTCTTCAATGATGAGGTTGGCCAATAAACGCCGGCACATCTCCTCGACGCGCTGCTCGGCGTGCTGTTTGGAGAGGCCCGCCAGCCGGACCTCCAGATACTTGCCCATACGGACCTCGCTGACTTCCGGGTAGTCGAGGGCGTGCAGGGAGTGCGCAATGGCTTTCCCCTGGGGGTCGAGAATGGCTTTTTTCGGCGTGACGTAGACTTTGGCCAGCATACTCCGCCTCATTCCGACCGTGCAAACACGCGCTCGAAGATGCGGTCGGTATGCCGCAGGGCGTGGCTTGCGTCAAAGAGTCGATCGATTTCAGCCGGCTCCAGCAGCCGGGTGATATCCGGGTCCCGGCGCACCTCGGCGGCAAAGGAGGCCTGGTCTTCCCAGACCTTCATGGCGTTACGCTGCACCCAGCGATAGGCCTCTTCGCGGGAAATGCCCTTGCGGACCAGGGCCAGGAGCAGATGTTCGGAATAAATCGCTTCCCCGAGCACGGCCATATTGGCCTGCATCCGCTCCGGATGCACCACCAGCCGGTCCACCAGCGCGGTCAGCCGGGCCAGCATGAAATCGAGCAGCGTGGTCGCGTCCGGGCCGATCACCCGCTCGACCGAGGAGTGGCTGATATCCCGCTCATGCCACAGGGGCACGTTCTCCAGGGCCGACAGCGCATAGCCGCGCAGCAGGCGGGCCAGTCCGCTCACATTTTCCAACTGCCACGGATTGCGCTTATGCGGCATGGCCGACGAGCCCTTCTGGCCGGGGGTAAACGGTTCCTGGACCTCAAAGACCTCGGTGCGTTGCAGATGGCGCAGCTCGGTTGCAATCCGGTCGAGCGAGCTGCCGATCAGCGCCAGGGTCGAGAAAAAGGCGGCATGCCGGTCACGCGGGACCACCTGGGTGGCAATGGTTTCCGGCACCAGCCCCAGGCGCGCGCAAATAGCGGCTTCGACCGCCGGATCGATATTGGCATAGGTGCCGACCGCGCCCGAGATTTTGCCGACCGCAATCTCGCGCCGGGCCTGCTCCAGGCGGTCCTTGTTGCGTTCCATCTCGGCGAACCAGTGGGCGACTTTGAGGCCGAAAGTAATCGGCTCGGCATGCACGCCGTGGCTGCGGCCGATCATGACCGTGTGTCGATGTTCCCGGGCCCGGCGCCGCAGCACGTCGAGCAGGGCATCCAGGTCGGCCAGAATCACGTCCGTCGCCTCACACAACTGCACGGCAAAGCCGGTATCAATCACATCCGACGAGGTCAGGCCGAGGTGCAGATAGCGGCCCTCTTCGCCGACGCTCTCGGCCACCGCGGTGACAAAGGCAACCACATCGTGTTTGACCTCGGCCTCGATTTCCTGCATGCGGCCGATATCAAGCCGGGCGTGTTGTCTCAGCCGCGGAATAACCGCCGCCGGGATGTCGCCGCGCTCGGCCAGGGCCTCGCACGCCAGCAGTTCGACCTCCAGCCAGGTGGAAAACTTGTTCTCCTCCGACCAGATCTTGCGCAGGGCCGGCCGGGTGTAACGTTCGATCATGAGCGCAGTGTTATCAGAACTTCAGCAACGACCAAAGAGGGAGCGGTTGAACTGTGCGAATATGCTGCCGTTTCGACGCAGGTTTCCGCTTGTCGGCTATGGGAAAAATTGATTCCCAGGAACCCGCGCTCCCCTGCGCAGTGCCTGTCTGCGCCAGGGGGCCAGGAGTGCGGGCTTCCAGCCCGCAAGCGGCCATCTACTGTGGGGAGAGGGAGATGAACCAGCCGATTTCTCCTGATGGGGATTTCTTCTTCATTTCGTGTGCTCCAGGAGGCGCTCGATCCCTGCACCCATCTTCTCCAAGGCTTGCGCTTGCTGATCAAGCTGCCGATCCCGTCGCTGTCCAGCCTCCCGCATCATCCAGAGGCCCCCGCCAATGATGAGCAGTTGGAGATAGTAGGCAGTAATGGACAGCCATTCAAACGTAGTCATCAGCTTCATTCCCCATCCCTGTTATCTGGCGACACATGTATCATATGGACGACATCTGCATCCAGTCCTTCAGTCCATTAAAAGGGTGTTGCAAGCAGGTGAGGGGCGGGATAGATTGACAAATCCTGCTTCACGGCAGCACCGACGCGGCGGCGTACCCAAGTGGCTAAGGGAGAGGTCTGCAAAACCTCCATTCACCGGTTCGAATCCGGTCGCCGCCTTGTCACCCTTCCTCAGTCCGGTCTCCGTGCTGCGGTCCGGAAGAGCGCCGCGGCCCAAAACACACCCCCCTTTCCGAGCTCCGGATGAAATCGAGCACGACCCGGACATCCTGGGACGGATCGCTCTCCAACAGCCGTTCGACCTTGGGGCGCATGTCTCCCCGCTGGCGGAACAGGGCGGCAAACGCCCGTCTGAGGGCAGTAATGCGCTCCCGACTGAAACCGGCCCGCCGCAGGCCGACGACGTTGAGTCCGCGCACGGTATGGGTACCGTCCATAATACAAAAGGGCGGGACATCCCGGCTGGTCCGGGACAGCCCCCGCAGCAGGGCCAAAGTCCCGATCCTGACAAACTGATGCACCACACAGTTGCCCGACACAAAGGCCCGGTCCGCGACTTCGACATGCCCGGCCAGGAGTGCGCCGCCGGCTATGATGGTTTGATTGCCCAGGCGGCAATTATGGGCGACATGGGCGTGCTGCATGAGATAATTATCGTTGCCGATAATCGTAGCGCTCTCGGGCTGCGTCCCGCGGTGAATCTGGCCGTGCTCACGGATGATATTGCGGTGACCGATTCTGAGATAACTCTTTGCGCCCGAGTACGACACGTCTTGCGGAACGTGGCCGATGACCGCGCCCATATGGATTTCATTGTCCTGGCCGATTTCGGTCCAGCCGGTCAGGACGGCATGGGCCAGAATCCGCGTGCCGCGCCCGACCCGGACGGCGCCGTCGATCACGACATAGGGGCCAATGTCAACGCCGGGATCAATATCGGCCTGCGGAGAAATAATGGCTGTCGGATGGATCGCCATGCCGGACACGCGAGGGTCTTGAACCTTGTTTGCTTATTCCCCCTCACCCCAGCCCCCTTCGACTGGGCTCAGGACAGGCTCTCCCTCCAGGGGAGAGGGAGCAGATTTTCCCTCCCCCATCTGAGGGGGAGGGTCAGGGAGGGAGGGCGCTCCGCCGGCAGATCTTTGGCGGGTACGCTTACTCATTGTCGTTCTCCGGGTGTGTCGGGTCGGCCGTCTCTCCAGGAAGGTGATACGTCTCGCTTACCCACGCCCCGCGGTCCAGCGTCCGGCAGCGCTCCGAACAAAAAGGACGGTAGACGTTGTCCTGCCACGACGTTTCCTTGCGGCACAGCGGGCATCTGACTATCGGCATAACAGATCACTTCACGAAATGGGTAAACGCACCCCCCAACAGCCACGGGATGTCGGCACGTTTACTCAGTGGGACGGAAAAGCGGGCGACCGGACTTGAACCGGCGACGTCCAGCTTGGGAAGCTGGCATTCTACCGCTGAATTACGCCCGCTCAGGATTATTGTCTGGCCCTCCACCCAACAAAGCCGGGAGAGAAACGTTGAAAAAGGCTGAAAAAGAAAACCCCGGCCTCGACCTACTCTCCCACAGCATGGCGCTGTAGTACCATCGGCGCTGGAGGGCTTAACGGCCGTGTTCGGGATGGGAACGGGTGTGGCCCCTCCGCCATTGAGACCGGGGAATTTTTCCAGTCATGTTTAATACCCACCTCACCCCGGAGTGTCAAGCCTCCCGCCTTTCTGGTCGTGGTTCAGTTTGCTTGTTCCCCCTCACCCCAGCCCCCTTCGACTGGGCTCAGGACAGGCTCTCCCTCCAGGGGAGAGGGAGCAGATTTTCCCTCCCCCCTCTGACGTGTGATGCAAATTGTGGCCTGAGCCCCCCGGGACCGGTCCGGCGGCCCCCGCCTCGGACCACTCGCCCGCCCGCTGCCTGGAAGCCCGCACTCCTGGCCTCCTGTCACGGACAAGAACCGAGCGCGGGCGGTTCGGTGAGAGGAGAAAGAAGAACAGACAGGACGAGGAGCAAGACACGAGAGGGTGACAGTTGACAAGTGACGGGCGACAGTTTAGCGTGACCTGTCGTTGGTGAAGCGGGGTGATTCCCGCACTGGAGAGGCGCTGTAAAGTCGGAGCCGGTGAATAAGTCGTTTCAACATCGTGGACTCCAGGCCCTGTACGAAAAGGGCGAGACGCGGAGGCTGCCACCGCAACACATCTCGAAGCTGAGAGACATTCTGACCACGCTTGATCACAGCCGGAGCCCGGCGGATATGGACCTCCCGGGGTTTAGGCTGCATCCCCTGAAAGGCAACCTGCGCGGGTATTCTGCGGTGTCGGTATCGGGCAATTGGCGGGTGATTTTTCGGTTCGAGGACGGTCATGCGGTCGATATCAACTATACGGACTACCATTAAGGAAGGGATGATCCCACAAGCAAAACAAAGGAGCACGGCATGTACAACCCTCCACATCCGGGCGGCGTGGTAAGACGGCAGTGTCTTGAGCCGCTGGGTCTCTCGGTCACGCGGGCGGCACAAGGGCTCGGGGTGACCCGGCAAGCGTTGTCCGATCTGGTCAACGAAAAAGCGGGCGTCTCGGTAGAAATGGCCATCCGGCTCTCGAAAGCGTTCGGGTCGAGCCCGGAGACCTGGCTGGGGATGCAGATGGCCTATGACCTCTGGCAGGCCCAGTCCCGTGCTGAGCAACTGACGGTGGAGAGATTCACAGCGGCTTAGGCCGGAGCCTCAACGAAAAGCCCTTCTGCCCGTATACCCCGCTTCCCGCCTTCCCCCATCCCCTCCCGAGAGGGGTGGCCCGCAGGGCCGGGGTGGGTTCCTGGAACGCATATACGCGGAAACCCACCCCGCCGCTCCGCGGCACAAAGAGGAAGCGTGTCCTCCACCAGCCAAGTAAATGCGGGACACGTTTCCTCTTTCCCTCCAAGGAGGGGATTTTGAGGCAGAGTTTTGTTTTCCTCCCACGTGCCGAGAAAGCATTTCTTTATTATCCTCTATTTCCAGGGGTTGACTATCTCAACACCTGTCGGTGTAAAATCAGCGATATTTCGAGTGACGACCGTCAGCCCATGAACCAGGGCCGTGGCTGCGATGAGCGCATCACGGTCCGGGCGTGGGGTAGGGACGTGCAGTCTGGCGCACCATTGGGCCACTGCGGTATTGACAGGCAAAATGCGCTCACGGAATGTCGGTAACACATGCGTATCGAGCCAAGAGCGGAGTACTACACCCTGGGTCGGGTCTCGACGTTCGATCAAAAGGATGCCCTTTTCCAGTTCCAAAACCGTAATCACCGATAGGAAGAGGCTCGCTGCCGAAACACTATTGGCCCACGCCAGGACGTTTTGATCGATTTTCGGGGACTTCGCCTTTCTCAACTCGGCAATGACATTGGTATCGAGCAGATACATTAGGAGAGGTCCGCTGTTCTGCACATTTCCCCATCCAAGCGGGGCGGCTCAAAATCGATGTCTGCCGCTTCCGGCATGGCGAGTAGTTCGACGATACTTGCTTCCGTTTTGGTGATCTTGAGGTAGTCCTCAATCGTCAATAAGACGTGCGCCGTCCGGCCACGATCGGTGATAAAAACCGGCCCCCCCGCCGCGTCCCGCTTGGCCTTGCTCACGTCCTGATTAAACTCCCGGCTGGTAACGGTCGTGACCCGCATGTCCTGGACCTCCATTTTTCTGCCTATTTGTAGGTAGATTACTACAAATGGAGGTCCGCAACAACCGATGAATCCTTCCGCGAGCACTCCGCAGGTCGGATGAGCGGAGCGTAATCCGGCAGGGAGCCGCGCCCGCGTTGGTTGACGCCCCCGGTATCCGTCGTTACCGTGATGCAAAGTTCCTGTAGGGATCCAGAGGTAGCAGAATGGACAGCATCAGTTATACTGCGGCTCGAAACAGTCTGGCGAAAACCATGGAACGCGTCTGTAATGATCACGCACCCGTCGCTATTACCCGGAAGGGGGAAGGAGCGGTCGTGATGATTTCCATGGAAGACTATCAGGCTCTGGAAGAAACGGCCTACCTCCTCAGAAGCCCAGAGAATACGAAGCGCTTAGTTGAAGCCATGACAGAGCTTGCAAAATCGTAGATGGCGCAATTCTTATAGCTCAGTTACGCTACCATTACTGACGCCTATACCCTTCTCTCTGAATCATCGACGTCCGCTTGCTTGACGCAGTACAAGCGGCCTCTTAAGACCGGCAGCTTTACCCATGAAAGAAGCAATCACACATATTTTTCAGGCGAGTATCGAGGCCAAAGAACAATTCCTACGGACGCACAGCAGTGAACTGATCGCCGCAACCAACACGGTTATCCGGACGCTGCGTGGGGGTGGAAAAATCCTCCTGTTCGGGAATGGCGGCAGCGCCGCCGACGCGCAGCATTTGGCCGCCGAGTTCGTGAATCGTTACCTGATCGATCGCCCGCCGCTGCCGGCCATTGCGCTGACAACCGACTCCTCGGCTTTGACCTCGATTGCCAACGACTACGGCCCCGCCGATATTTTTGCCAAGCAGATACAGGCGCTTGGCAAAGACAACGATATCGCTATCGCGCTCTCGACCAGCGGCAACTCGGCAAACGTGCTGCGCGGCCTGGAGTGCTGTCGCGCGATCGGCATGCCGACCATCGGGCTGACGGGCGGCAGTGGAGGAGAGATGGCCGCCCTGGTCGATCACTGCCTGTGCGTCTCGTCCACAACCGTCACACCCCGGATTCAGGAAACCCATATTCTGATTGGCCACGTGATCTGCGAGATGGTTGACCGCCGCCTCTACGGGGCCGGCGGAGGGTGAATCAAGAACGTCCCCCCGATGAAAACAGGGGCGGGCGTCTTTTATACCGGGCGCCCGCCTATTGATTCATCACGCGCCCGGCTCCCGCCAAAAGCTGCCGACCGGCCGCCGCCGGGTCTGCCCCGCACGCCGGGACTATGCTATAGTCGCGTTCCATGTCCGAAGCGATCGCGTTTGACACCCATCGGTTCGTCAAGCATCTGACCGAGAACGGCTTTACCGAGCAGCAGGCCGAGGTTCTGGCCGACGAGCAGGTGCATCTGCTCAATTCCAATCTGGCCACCCAAGCCGATATCGCCGCCATCCACCAGGATACCGCTGCGATCCAACGAGATATCGTCGAGGTCCGGCGAGAGATCGAAGTCCTGCGCCAAGAGACGAAGGCCGGGATTGAAGCCCTGCGTCAGGGGACGCAAGCGAATATCGCCACCGTCCGCCAGGAAATCGAGGTCCTGCGCCAAGAGACGAAGGCCGGGATTGAAGCCCTGCGTCAGGGGACGCAAGCGAATATCGCCACCGTCCGCCAGGAAATCGAGGTCCTGCGCCAAGAGACGAAGGCCAATCTCGCCGAGGTCAAGGCCGACCTGATCAAGTGGATGGTGGGGGCGCTGATTGCCCAGGGCGGGGTGATTGTAGCCCTGCTCAAGTTGCTGCCGGGCTGAGGCCGCCGGCAGCCCGGTTCTGTGATTGTCTGCACGCGCGCGCGGTGATTGCTATCGGCTGTTTTGCCGAATCTCCGCCTCTCATCTACCGGACGATAACCGCGTTGACAATCGGCTTGACACGGGACTGGGCATAGGAGAAAACGACCCCATGAGTGAGTTTGAGGCAGCGACGACTGCTTTCCAGAATGCAACGATTGCTTTCCGGGATGCTTCTCTATGGGCAACCTATGCCCAGGCCGGGGTCGCGGGGCTGGTAGGCTTGGTACAATGCGGCCTGATTGCCTACGGCTTGAAGATGATGCAGCGGAGCAATGCCGACCGGCAACGCCAAACGGACCTTGCCGAGAAACGGCATGAGGAAAGCATGCTGGCCTTACACCAGCAAGGGGAAGCCTTGCGGACGCTGATCGAACGGACCGCACCACGGTAAGCCAGCGCCACCCCGGCAGCCGCCAGCGTCATGCGATTGTCGGCTGAAGTTTGACACATACCATCTTATCGGCTGCGTTTCCCGCATACCCTCTTGTTGACAAGTGTCGATAGACACATTACACCTTGCCCGTGATACGGAGCTTCCAACACCGTGGGCTCAAGCGACTCTATGAGCGTGGTGACCGGAGTCTTATCCGCTCCGATCTGCACGACCGGGTGGAAGTCATGCTGGCCCAGCTTGATGTTGCGAGTTCCCCCGAAGCGATGCGTCTTCCCCGCTATCGGCTGCACGCCCTCAGCGATGCGTCTTCCCCGCTATCGGCTGCACGCCCTCAAAGGCAGATTGAAAGGGTATTGGTCGGTGACGGTGAGGGCAAACTGGCGCATCATCTTCCGCTTTGAAGGCGGGGACGTCTATGAGGTGGAACTGATAGACCACCACTAACGGAAAGGAGGGCCGCCGTGTCGATGAAGAATCCGCCACACCCCGGCAAGGTTGTCCGGGTATCCTGTCTGGAACCGCTCGGATTGAATGTCACCGAAGGCGCGAAGGTGCTGGGCGTCAGTCGCCAAGCCCTCTCGAACCTGGTAAACTGCCGCGCCCGCATGTCTACCGACATGGCGGTTCGGCTCGCGAAAGCTTTCGGCTCTACAACGGAGACGTGGATACGCTTGCAGGCGGCCTACGATGTTGCACAGGCGCGAGCGCGTGAAGATGAAATCGAGGTCAAGCGCTACGAGCCGCGCTCAGCGGCGGGCCAATAGGAAA
>MPMI01000026.1 GCA_002238415.1 Desulfurellaceae bacterium bin18
GTTCCGTTGATCCCGATCGCGAGAAAGCCAGACACAGAGCAAAGCAACAGATCGCCCTGTACACGACCTTCCCCTACGATATTGTGTCGGACCAGCACGAGCTCGCGGAGGAAAAAACGCGCATTCGTGAGGCGTGGGCGCGGAACGACACCGCAGGGGCGGTTGCCAGGGTCAGCGAGGAAACGGTGGACCTCCTCTCCCTGGCCGGGACACCACAGGAATGTCGCCACGCCCTCTCTCGCTACGAGGGCATCGTCGATGAGGTGGCCTTCTTCTCGCCGAGTTTTGGGCTTAGTCGGGAGGAAGTGCTCGCCAATCACGCGGCCATCTTGGACACCTTTGGTCGCTAAGAAGGAAGGAGGAATGAGCAAGAACACAACCGCGCCTAGCTACGTGAATCGGAACCGGCAGAAGAATCTCGGGACCAGAGGGGTTAGCGGCAACGACCATCTGCAAAAGGCGTATGAGTTGGAATGCCTGAAATGTGGACACCATTACGGCGCGAACGGCTCCGACATCTTTCAGCGGAAATGTCCCCGTTGCCAAGGCGGGGCACCCGGTATCCCGTACTAGGACTCATCCTCAGAAAGGAGCAGCAACTATGCCAATCAGTGCCCCCGAAGCCGATATTCTCTCGGCGCTGGAGCACGAAAAAGAATCTCTCATCGAGCCGCAACTCCATAACCTCCTCAAAAAGCGGGCCGTTAATCTAACCGCGCAGGAATGTTACGACTATGTAGAATCCCTCCACCGGAAGGGGCTGGTCCACGCGAATTTCGTGCGGGCGTTCGAGGGCCGCGCGTTCTCCCACTTGCGCATTACAGGCGAGGGCCGTGCGACGCTTCGCGCAGTGCGGGGCGATGAGTAGGGCTGGTGCCGCAGGGAGAGGGCCGGTGGTCGATAAAAGAAGCCCCGCTCTCGCTTTGAGTGCCGGCTTCTTTCGGGGCTGAGGGGGAATCCTTCGTTTCGTTACAGGAATCTGCACCACATCAGCGGACGGGCAGTAACCTATTACTGGCCTCCCAGGGGTGGGACTTGAGGGGGCCTCCTCATGGTGATCAATACCTTCAGAACGAGTACAAAGACGACTCTGAGTTGGCAGTTGCATTAGCAGAGGCTAGCAAGTCCGGTCAGGGGGCAGGTATACCAGGGGCCATATTACTCTCGGTCCAAAACCTGCTTGACTGGTAACATGGTTCCCCTTCCTATCTTCAATGTCGAGGTCTGCCTGAAGCCGTAATTTTTGGTAGTTCGGCCGTGTGCGAAGGAAGAATAGGATTATCGGAGGGCAGTATTCATTACAAAAGACTCAATCGTCTTCCCATTTCGTGAAAGTTCTCGGGCTTGGCAAGCGAACTTTTCACGGGCCTGTTCGAGCGTCATCTTCGGAGTTTGTGATTTTCTCCAATCCTTTTCGTCCCACTGCTCACAAGGGAACCAGCCAACAAGGTATAAGCCATGATCGCATTGATTGTCCTTTAGATAACGCTCGGCGAGTTGCGTTTGCATGGAATCCTTGAGTTCTTGGTTCCAGCAGCCTTTTACTTCGATGATGGCGGTGATCTTCTCATAGAGATTCTTCTCTGGATGTTCCTGAATTATGGCGTTTACATGGATGTCCGTTCGTTCTCCTTGTCCCGTTCCTTCTCCTCGGCGGATTTCGACTTCTCGATTTGCGATAATGCCTCGCATCTTCAGGTCGTTCTCAAGATGAACCTTTATCCAGTCAGAAAACGAATTCTCGTCTTTGGGGCTGTAGGCATCTTTGCCCTTATCCCATAAAAACTTGGCTTCGGGTGTTTCGCCTTGGAGCTTCTCTTCTGCTCGTTTCAAAGATTCGATGAGGACGGCAAGAAGCTGGCTTCCATTCTGTACCAAGCAGGATTTTCGGTCCCTGGAGAGTTGAAGGATTTCTTCCGGCTGAGGGGGAATCCATGTTTTTGCTCGCGTCTTCTCTCGGGCCTTAATCAGCACCCATTTAATAAAGTCTAATCCAGGTAAAGTTTCATAAATTTTCTGGATTGCCCTGCAAGCATCAACTGTCCCCAACTCCTGAAGAAAGTTTAGGATTGAATTTCGCCAATTCCCAATGCTCTCCCGAGGCGTGACTAAATGTCCTCCTTCTTCCTGCGGGTCTTCTGCATGTGGATATTGGCAAGAGAGCCATATGTATACATCTGCCCATTGATCTTCTGTTAAATTCTGACCTAGAGAATGAGGTCTATCCCGTACAATGTCCTCGAATATCTTCTCCCCGAAGCTAGGCTCCTTTTCGATTAACGGCCAGATAATGGGCCAACCTACATCTTCAGAATGTAGAAAAAGAGATACGGCGGCCCGGACCGCCTTCGCTTGTTGTTCTTGATCGTGACTATGTCGTGACTGGATCAACTCTTCTACAAAATTTCGCGCTTCCTGGACGCCGTGAAGAATCAATTCGTCCAGCAACCTTTGCATGCTTCCAGGTTTCAATTGAGTATCCTTAACCTTGGACAATAACGCATTTGCCAGACGTTCATCCCAACAGTGCTGCATTCTCTCAACAATCCAAACAGACTGGAGCTCGCGATTCTCTTGATCGATTAAGGTCATCAGGCTTTCAATGATTTCTTCTGGTGCAGCAGCGTACGCTAGACGAAGAAGAGTATTATGGGGTTCTTCTGTCCTTGCAGCGTTCAAAAGAGGATAGCCGATCATAATGGCTGCCCACTTTTTCCATACGGACTGATCTAGACGAGCTACAAAATCTTCTTCCTCCTGTAACAAGAGCCGGAAGGCTCGATATCCTGAGAGTGCTGGGGAGTAGCTAATGTTAGTGCCAAGCCATTCTTCTTGCTTTGCGTCCCTCTCCTGAATGTACCGCTTCGCCACTGCCACCAGTCGTGCTTTTAGAGTCCGATCCGCATCCCTCCAGCCGGGAAGAGATGTCAAGTCTGATTCGAGCTCGTTTTCATAACGAGTACTGGTAGACTCAAGGGTCATTACTCGATTCAGTTGCCACCAATTGTCAAGGTTGCCTTCTTCACAGGCTTTCACAAGTGTTTTAATCCGCTCCGCAGGTGGGAGAACAAACAAGGGATGACTATGGTGAGATTCCTCCCTTCTGTTCCTCTTTCGGTATCGTTCTCTCTCTTTTTGAGTGTCGTCGGAAGAGAGGTTCCATGTTCTGAGAAGCCAGCGACATGCCTTTGAAAGTACTGTGTTATGCTGACAAGTCGTCAGAATTAAATCCACCTGTTCAGCATCTTCCCCGTCAAATATCATCCCTACAAAATCTGCCCAGATAGTTTGCTCTTTTTCGGAGATCGTCTCCCTGAGACGCTCAATCATCCATGGAACGTCTTTCTTCAAGATCATTTTTTGACGCGCCATAGAGGACGCTATCCCAAACACTGGATAGTCTGGTGAGTCTGCGATGAGAGAAGGGATAACTTGGAGAACTTTTCTGCGTCTCTCCTCATTACTCGCGAGAATATCTGCGTGGTCCGGGTTGCTTATCTTGTCTAGTATGTCTCTATGTTGCTCTAGTCTCAGTAGGGCGATTTTAGCAAAACCTTTGCTTATTCCTGGCTGATCGAGATTATTCCACGCCTTAAGTATGATGGCATCGATAACTCTTTCATGCAGGTAAATATCCCGCCGTAGACTCTCCCCCTTTAGATCAGCATCCCGGTAGAGACTTTCCTCTTTGCCCGCCCATTGGAGAGCGATAGGCAAGTCAGCCTCTTGGAGAGAAGGGACTAAATCATTGGTAAGAAAACTAGAATACGCTCCAATAAAGTTCTCAGCTTTCGGTGGAGTAAGAACGGAGAACAATTCCTTTGCCGTTATGAGATTCGGCCATATGGCCTTAAGAGCGTAACCTTTCAATTCATCTCGCGGATCGTTATCTCCTCCGTCAGTGGCCAGAGGTTTTAGCTTCGCTCGTACAGGTTTATCCCCGACGCGGACAACTGCGCAGGCTGCCTCAGCGCGGGTCGCTATGAGCTGAGAATCGTCAAGCGCGACCTCAAGCAAATCATCTTGGAGGGCTCGTAGCTTACACGCTTTGGCAATGTTGATCGCGACTCTCCGAACAAGGAATCCTTTGGTTGGGTCACAAATATAGGGCCTGAGTTGATCGGCCAGATTAGGATGATGCAGCTTTGCGTACTGTTTATCCAATTCCCAATCGTCATCAAGCAGCTTCTCCTCATCGTGGAGTGATAGGAGAGTATCAACGAGCGCTCTCTTATCCTCTTCACCCACTGTAGACAGATCACAATAAAGCAAGACCTCGGCGTCGGCCTCCATGAAGTTTTGGAAGAAACGGCCGGGTGCCAAGCTCACTAGCCAAGCAGCAGTTGAACGCAGTTGAGGAACTAGCCGTCCTTCAGGGTCATCAGGATGAGTCAATAAACTCATGATTTGGTCATTCGTCATCTTGTCGGAGAGATAATGCGCGGCAAGATATTCCGCATAGGTCTGATGCGCCCAGCCCATACGCTGCGGACCACGTGCGGAGAAAAGACCGGTGTTCAAGACTTCCTGAATGGATGCTTCAGTTACTGGAAATTCGTCCTTATTAGCTTGTTCGGTTCCACCGGCCAGTTTCTTCAGGACTATATCTTCATCCGGTACTTCGCCGAGATCGAGTCCTTTCCAGATTGCGTCCCGGTTGGAGAGGAGAGTTACTGCCGCTATGCGTGCTGCAACTCTAAACCGCTGGTCGGTAGAGAGATCGCCGGTCAGGCGAGCAGCATGACGATCTTCGTTCGTATCTTCACAGAGGAGACGGCAGCCTTCGAGGTATAGTTCTGCTTGAGAAGAAGGAAGCTGCTTACGGCGACCGTATGTATTGATAAGAAATTCTAAGGAGACGGGTTTTATCGCAAAAGGAACGGCGGCTGCAGCGGAAACCGCTTCCATGAAGGCTTCTGAGTCTAAGCTATTTACTTGCGCAGCCTCGATAACATCTTGCTTTCGGAGGGGAGCTAGCTCGTATGCTCGGAAAGCCTCCTCTCCCCATAGTTCCTTCAGTCCTTCTTCAAGATTGTTTGGCCAATCTGCAGTCCGGCAGGCAATACGGAGAGACAGGCGATTGACGGGAAATCTTTTGAGTTCGTCAACGAGAAGCGTTGCGACAGTATCGATTCGTAAGAGGCATTCATCAAGGCTGTCAAGAAAAATATACAGCCGATAATCGCCATTCTGCCAATCTCCGAAGGTTCCATTTTCAAAGAGGGCTCGAACGAGCCTGTCCTCGCTGCCATAGGAGCGGAGGTTCAGGTTCAACACCTTAGTGTCGTCCTCCGCAACTTGGGCTTCCATGGCCTTTTGTACGGATTCCAGAGTGTAGCTTTTCCCAATGCCAGGCTCCCCAAGAAGAGCTAGACACGAAGTCTCTGATATGGCCTCAAAGGGAACAATATTGGAGTTGTAATGCCGATCCCATTTGTCATCGGGATTTGGTAAGTACCCATCATAAGAAAGGTTGATAGACTCTCCTCTTGGAGACCAGAACCGCTTCCAATCGTATTCTATACGAGGCATTCTTTACCAATTACGAAGAGAGAGCGGTAAGAGCAAGATGGGGTAAATCACAGTCCAGATAATCACTAGGACGATCTGTTTAGCAAAGAGCCTCCGACCTCGCGGCAATTCTTAATGGACTGGTAAGGATTGAAACCGGAAAGCGATCTCTACGAATCCGAGCGCCCTGGAGGGGCTAGATTGGCCGCCTTACCCCCGTCGCACCAGCGGCACGACCTTATTGCTTGCCTGACTCAAATACGCCGCCCACTGCTCCATAAGCGTGCGCCGACGCTCGAACAAGTCCGAGCGGGCATACGCTGCCTCCGTCTTATCCGGGATAGTGTGGGCCAAGGCCGCCTCCATCACCGCCCGAGGCGCGTTCGTACACTCCTGCCCCCAATCTCGAAAGCTGGAACGGAAGCCATGCGGCACCGCCGGAATCTTCAGGTCTTTGAGGAGCTTCGAGAGCGTCATATTGCTCAGCGGCTTACCCGTGGTGGAGGGAAATACCAAGCCACTCTCGTCCGCCAACACCTGCGCCTCCCGTAAGATAGCCGCCGCGCGTTCTGACAACGGCACCCGGTGTGCACGCTTCGCCTTCATTCGCTCCGCTGGCACCGTCCACACCTTGTCTTCTAGGTTCATCTCCTCCCAGGTCGCCAGCCGCACCTCCCCCGAACGGGCGGCGGTGAGAATCAAGAACTCACAGGCCAGTTTCGTGCTCATGCCGGCCTGTGAATCCTGGACAGTGTGGATGGCAGTTGCGACCTCCCGGTGCGGGAGCGCTCGCATATGCTGAGTTACGTCGGCTTGGCGTCCCAACGCCTGACTGAGCATATCCCCTGCCGGATTATCCGTGCGAAATCCGTGCGCGACCGCCCATTTCATGACTGCCCCTATCCGTTGCCGTACTCGCCGTGCGGTTTCCGCTTTTTCGTGCCAAATTGGCGCCAAAACGGCTAAAATATCCGCCGTCGTGATGGTATGGACGCCCTGAGCGCCTAGACGCGGGAAAACGTACTGACTGAGCGTGGCTTCCCACTGGGCGGCGTGCTTGGCATTGCGCCAGCCGGGACGGTGGAGATCGATCACGGCGGCCGCCGCTTCGGCAAAGGTGGGAATCGGGGCTTTGTGCTTCTCCGCCAGCGGATCACCGCCTTCGCGTATCAGCCGCTTGTTTTCCAGTGCCTTTTCTCGCGCTTGCGCTAAGGACGTGAGCGGATAGCCCCCCAGCCCCAACTCCCGCACACGGCCAGCAATGGTGAGGCGTTGTATCCAGCAGCGTCCGCCCGTCTTCGTCACGAGCAGCGAGAGGCCCAGGCCGTCCAGATAGCGCCCCGGCTTGGTCACGGTACGGACAAAGCCGGCAGACAGGACGCGCTCAGGATGGCGGCCCTGTTTCTTCCGGCCCTGCTTTAGCTGCGTGCCCATCGACATAGATCGTTCCTCCGTTCATTCTGTGGGATATTCACCAAGGTATGAGGATTGCCTTGACAATTATTCCCCCTATTCTTCCCCTTAAAACTACAAGGAATATAGCTGAATACGGCGGAATGAGCAAGACCGAAGATGTAAAAAAGTCTTTATTTTTCAGCTATATAGGGGAACAATAGGGAATAGGCAAGAGTGTAATATAGCGGAGTCACCTCCGGCACATCAACGACTATGAGCGGATCATGCTAGAAAGAGAGACCGCAGAGGCCATGGACGGCGATATCAGCGACTCCATCCAGTACTGGCATACCCACGCCGAAACGATGGCTAAAGCGGCTGTGAGGGGCTGGGAAATCGACCCGAAGGCCCTCCCTTCGATAGTCGTTCTGCCCTCCTATCCGACCGATCCGGTTCCCTACAGCACCGAGACCTGCCTGGAACTGATGCGGGCCAGTCTCGACTTCTACAGTTGGGTACGTACCACCGCCAACAATCCGGGTGTCTTCGCCGACAAAGAGGCCCAGGAGGCGAAGGATAAAAAAAAGTCCTGACCGCCCTTCAGCAAGCCTTCCAGCTCAACACCGGCCACGGCACGATACCCCAATGCAGCACTTGCCAACTCGCCGCCGCAGAGGACCCCGACGCCGCCTTCCCATGCGAAGAATGCCCCTTCCCGCTACCCGAGCAATACTACCCGGCCTACCGCACCCTGATCGACGTAGCCGAAGTCACCGAAGCGCCCAACCCCGACAACACCGACGAACCGCTCCGTTTCCTCAAGATCGACCCCGACTGGCTCAGCCTCGCCATCCAGGCCCGCCGCCTCTCGCCCCAGGATTTCGACCTCTGCCTGTACGTCAGGAGGTTCGTTAATGCCGACTGAGACCACCCCACGAGAGCGAGACAAGCTGTACATGGCCGCCAAAATGCGCGAATCCCGGGCACAGCAAAAGGCCCTGCAAAGCGCCTGGCCGACCCGCCGCGCCTGGCTCCATAACCATGCAACCAGCCCCCCATTCTGCCCCTGTCCGAGCTGTACGCGGGCGGGCTGATATTTCATAACCCGTGAAATTTCACCCCGGATGAAATATGGACAAACTGATGCAAATCCTGGTCGCCACCCACGTCGGCGTCTTCCTTTTGGGCGTCCTGCTCGGAGCAGTTCTGGTCTGGCAAGCCGGCCCCTAAAATCCTCTCAAACACCGTTCCAAAACCAGAAAATAGAGGCTGCTTAAGGGGTGAAAAATGCCCCCTTAAAGGCCGTTTAGGCGTGAGGAATCATGAAATTTCGTGAGAAATGGGATTTCATGACCATGAAATTTCATACCCCATGAAAAGTGGTGCAAATCCGTGATATTAGGCCATTTTTGATGAAATTTTGGGGCAAAATCACGAAATTTCGCCATGAAATATTTCACGATTTCTCATGTTTCCAGAGTGGCACTCGAATTATGGAAATTTGCATGGAGTGACTGCCAGGGCGACGTCGAGTCACGTTTTAGTAAAGATGATCTCCTGAATACCGTGATGCTCTACTGGCTCACCAACAGTTTCGGGACCTCTGCGCGCTATTACTATGAAGCCGCCCACAATATATGGCAGCCATCCCATGATCGTTCTCCGGTCGTAGAAGCACCAACCGGCTGTGCGGTGTTTCTCCAGGAAGTGGCCCTGATGCCACGCAGCTGGGCTGAGCGCTATTACAATCTCCAGCGTTGGACCGTAATGCCCTCAGGTGGACATTTTGCCGCCATGGAAGAACCGGACAGGCTGGTCGAAGACATCCGTGCTTTCTTCCGGCCATTGCGTGGCTGAGAACGCGCCCTAGCGTGAGGCAGGGCGCCGCTATTGCCGAGACCGTCCCTGGCTCCCACGGAACGGGTTTGGTACAGTTCAGCCCAACGCTTTGAGGAATGGAGCCATTATGCGTCAACGCCTTCGCTTCGGTGCTTTTCTTGCTCCCCATCATCCGCTGGGGGAACATCCAACCCTTCAGTTTCAGCGCGACCTCGAATTAGCCACCTTTCTGGACGAACTCCAGTTCGATGAGTTCTGGGTCGGTGAACATCACTCGGCCGGCTGGGAAACAATCGGCTCGCCGGAAATGTTTCTGGTCGCGGCCGCGGAACGGACGCAGCGCATCCGGCTGGGGACCGGTGTGATTTCCGTGCCGTACCACCATCCCTTTAATATCGCCCAGCGTATCGTCCACCTCGACCACCTGAGTCGCGGCCGGGCCATCCTCGGCGTGGGCCCGGGTGCCTTGCCGTCTGACGCGGTGATGCTGGGTATAGACCCAAGCACGCAACGCGACCGCATGGATGAGGGGCTAGGTGTTGTCCTGCGTCTGCTGAACGATGACGAGCCGATTACGGTAGAAAGCGATTGGTTCACGCTGAACGAAGCGGCCTTACAATTGCGACCGCTCCAGGATGAGATTCCCGTCGCCGTTGCCTCATCGATCTCCCCGGCTGGCATGAAAGCCGCGGGTAAGTATGGCGTCGGCGTGCTGTCAATTGCGTCGTATTTGGAAGAGGGACTGACCGCGCTGCCAACACAGTGGGGCTGGGGCGAAACCTCCGCCCATGAGCACGGCCAGCGTCTCGACCGGGCGGACTGGCGCATTGTGATGCCCTTTCATTTGTCTTCCTCAAAGGAACAGGCCTACCGCGAGGTGGCTGACGGGCTGCAGCGCTGGCAGAACGAGTATATTGTCGGCACCCTCGGCACGCCAAAACGCAAGCCGTTTGAAGATGGCTATCGAGCGGCGCGGAGCCTGGATGAACATGGCGGGGGTATTTTCGGAACGCCTGAAGACGCGCTTGAAAAAATCGCCCACCTCCAGGAACTCTCGGGCGGTTTTGGTACGCTGTTGTGCTTTGTCCACGACTGGACGCCGCTGGACCTGGCCCGCAAGAGCTATGACCTCCTGGCGCGGCACGTGATGCCCCACACGCAGGGATTACTGCGGCGGCTGGAGACCTCGGCAGAGCGGGTATCAGCAAACAAGAAGGAGCTGATGAACAAGGCGGGTGGAGCGATTTTGAAAGCCATTCGCGAGTACAATGCCGAACATCCACGCGGGCAATAGGGCATGGGTATTTTTACGGGAAAAGTCACCGTCGTGACCGGCGCCAGCCGCGGCCTGGGAAAACCCATTGCGGTTGAGTTGGCAGAAGCCGGCGCACGGCTGGCCTGCGTGGCGACGCAGGCCGAAAACGCGGCAGAGACGGTTGCCGAGATCAAGCGTCAGGGCGGAGAGGCGAGCGCGTTTGGCTGTCATGTCGAGCGGGCGGACGAGGTCACACGCTTGTTTGCCGCGATCGAGGAACAACTCGGACCAGTCGATATTCTGGTCAATAATGCCGGCATCACCCGTCCGCAGTTGACGCTGGAAATGACCGAAGAGAACTGGGACCAGCATATGGACATCAATGTGAAGTCCATTTTCCTGTGTTCTCAAGCAGCGGCGCGTCAAATGACGCAGCACGGCGGCGGCTGCATTATCAATATCGGCTCGATTTTAGGCCGCAACGCCTTCCCGGCCACGCTCGGTTACTGTACCTCGAAAGCCGCGGTGGATCACATGACCAGGGTCATGGCGATCGAGTGGGCCAGGTATGGCATTCGCGTCAACTGTATCGCGCCGGGTTATATCGAGTCGGACATGATCGACGGCCTTGAGGCCGACGGCAAGCTGACCGCGATCGATTTAATCAAGCGCACACCCCAACGGCGGCTTGGCTCGAATGCGGACATTGCCAAAGCCGTGCGCTTTGTCGCCAGCGAGGACGCCGGTTTCATGACCGGCGAGGTCATGGTTATCGACGGCGGCTGGAGCGCCTTCGGCTATTACCAGACCAGAGGCGGGAAATAGTCGGGTGTCGCCCGCCGTCTCGCCGAGGTTCTCGACACAGTCGAACGAACATCGCAGACGGGCGCGCTACGCCGGAGAAGACGCCCGTCAATCCGTCATGGCCACCACTTCGATCTCGATCTCCATCTTTTCGTAGGCCAGGCACGGCAGCGGGATGCCCGTTGTGGCGGGCCCGGGTTCGGTGAAACTGGACGAGCGGATACTTAAGTTGTCGTGCAGGATCTCGGCCGACGCATTGCCCGCGTAGAACGCCGTCACCTTGACGACGTCGTCCAGCCCGAGGCCGAACTCGCCGAGCACCCTGGCGATGTTCGCCATGCTGGTGCGCGTCTGCGTGACGAGGTCGCCAGGATCGATGACCGCGCCTTTCGAATCGATCGACACCTGACCGCCAACGTAGACCATGTGCCCGTGCTTGACGCCGTGCTTATAGGGCAGGTGCACCGGCCAGTCCCAATGCCCTGCCGGCCACGCGTGCTGGCGCGGCAGAGGGCCGTCATCCTCACCCAGCACGGCCGTCACTTCGACGGAGATCATCAATCCGCCGCGAAAGAGCGCCGGGATGGGAATGCCGGTCGCCGCGGGACCGGGCTCCACAAAGTAACTCGCGACCGCCAGCGCCGAGCCCTCCCATTCTGCGGCCGTGCCGCCGGCGACGTAGTACCGGTTGAGCTTGACGACGTCGTTGTAACCGGCCCCGAGGTCACCGAGCAGCACGCCGATGCGCTCCGTGACCAGGCGGCTCTGCACGACGAGATCGCCGGCCTCGGCGACGCCGCCATCGGAGTCAAGCGCCGTTTGTCCGCCGACGAACAGCATGCGGCCGCATCGCAAGGCGTGACTGAACGGCGCGGGCAGAGGTGTCGGTATGCCGGCGTTGGACACCGTTCGCGCCAGACGCGCACCGTCGGCGCCGCGCATCGCCACGCCCTCGATCTCGACGACCATGTCCTCATAAGCGAGCGCCGGCAATGGAACGAGGGAGATCACCGGTCCCGGCCCCTCACCGAGCGCCGCCGCGACTTCCGCGAGCAGGCGGTCCCGGTCTTCGTCGCGCTCGTGAACGTAGAAACAGATGAGCTTGACGAGATCGGCCATGTCCGCGTCGAGCTCGGCCAGAATGACGCGGATGTACTCCATCGCGGCCCGGGTCTGCGTGGTGAGGTCACCTGGATTGCGGACGTTGCCTGCGGAGTCGAGATCGACCTGGCCGCCGAAGAAGATCATCTCGCCGCACCGCACCCCGTGCTTATGCGTCACGTGTATGGGCCAGTCCCAGTGCCCGTCGGGCCAGGTATAGCGTCGTGCAGCCATCAGTTACTCCTCCTTTAAGGATAGCCCTCAAGCTTCGTACCCGGCGAGAAACCCCGGCCAGATACAGCTGCGCAGGTTGCCGAGCCGCACACAATCGCCAACGAAGCGCGACGCGGGGGCGAGCGCTTGTGCGACGCCGTCGAATTCCCTATCGGGCCGGAAACCCCAGGCCGGCACGATGGTGTCAGCTTCGAGATCGATGATCTGGCCGTCGTCGCCGGTGAACCGAGCGCCCCGCTCCGTGATCTCGGCGATGCGGTGGTTGCCCTTAATCTCGACGCCGTTGCCGATCATCATGTCCATGAACACCTTGCGGCTGAAGGGCTCGAGATCGGGAATGAGATCGGTGGCGGCTTCCTTGACGGTGGTCAACACGACCTTTTTGCCGAGACGGGCGAGGTAGACCGCGATGTCGCAGCCCAGCCAGCCGCCACCGACGACAATGACACGGTCGCCCGCCGTCGCTCTCTCTTCCAGCAGGTCGACGGGAAAGGAGACGTGCGGCAGATCGACACCGGTGACGTCGCGAAACTTCGATTGTACGCCGCAGGCTACGATCAGCAGGTCCGGATTCAACGGGCGGATCAGCTCGGGCGTCGCCTCTGTCTCCATGCGGATATCGACGTCCAGGCGCGCGACCTCGTAGGCCATGTGATCCATCAGCGCGCGCAGGTCGTCCTTGAAACCGAGCTGCGCGGCTATTTGCAGCTGGCCGCCCAATCGATCCGTCTTTTCGAACAGTGTGACCTCGTGTCCCCGCAGGCAGGCGACCCGCGCCACCTCCATGCCGGCAGCGCCGCCGCCGAGCACGACCACGCGGCGGCGCGCATCGGCGGCGCGCATCGGATAGGTGCTTTCGCGCCCGCACTGGAAATTTACGTCACAGCGTTGCGGGCGTCCCAGCATCTCGCCGTTCAGACAACTCTCGTTGCAGCGAATGCACGGCCGGACGGCCCTGACGTCACCCGTTGCGGCGTGGTTGGGGATCTCTGGATCGGTCAGAAAACCGCGGCCGATAGCGACGATGTCGGCTTTTCCGTCACGCACCACCTCCGCCGCCATCGGAACGTCGATCGCGCCGACGGTGATGATCGGCAAGGTCGCGACCTGCTTGACCGCGTCGGCGAGATGCACAAGGTTGCCGCGCGGCGCGTAGATGGGCGCGCAGCACTCCTCCCAGCTCTCTCCGATCGACCCCGACACGTGATGCGCATCGATGCCTGCCGCCTCCAGCATCAGGGCGAACTCGCGGGCTTCTTCTATGGCGAACGCCTCGGGCGAGAAATCGTCGCCGTTATACCGATAGATGATCGGGAAATCGGGACCGACCAGCGCGCGGGAACGGCGCACGATCTCGAGCGAAAAGCGCGCCCGGTTCTCGAGCGATCCGCCCCACTCGTCGGTACGCTTATTGCCGTAAGGCGACAGAAACGTACCGGGCAGATAGCCGTGCGCGCCATGGATCTCGACCGCTTCGAAACCGGCGTTCTTGGCGCGCCGCGCGGCTTCGGCAAATTTGTCGAGCACCTCCTCGATTTCGTCCGGCGTGATCTCCCGGACTCGATAGTGATCGCTGTAGAGCGCTTCGTATACCTTGTCCGGAATTGCGGACGGCGACAGACAGGGTTGCGCATACGAACTCTGACGGCCGGCATGCGCGAGCTGCAGGCACGCCCGCGCGCCGTTTAGGGTAATGGTCTCGGCGAGCAGGCTCAGGCCCACCAGATAGCGATCGCTGCTCGCGCTCAGCATGCCCCATTCCGCCGACGAGAGCTTTTCGTCGATGTGGGCGAACTCGATGATGAGCATGCTGGCGCCGCCTTTCGCGCGCACCGCGTAGTGATCGATCAATGCCTGCGTGACCTCTCCGTCCGCCGTCGGCAAACGCGAGCACATTGGCGCCATCACGATCCGGTTCTTGAGGTTCAACTTGCCGATCTTGATGGGCTCGAACAGCGGTGAGAGATCAGCGTTGGGCATGGGTATCCCCTCCTCGTCGTTAAAGTCGGGTCCGCAGAATACCGATAGGTAATTGGCGCTGAGTATAGACCGGTATGATTGTTTTTCTCAAGCGTACGTGGCTAAATGCAGAGTGTCGTACGCTAATAATACGAGCGGCAAAACGAGAGGAGGGCAGTATGGCAGACGAGACGGTCCAGACCGAGCTGTCCGAAAGGGCGCGCGGCTGGCTCAAATACCTGTACCGCAAGGCCATGGTGGACGACGACTGGTCCAAAGACGGTCGGCCATCTGAAATGTGGGACGATAAAAGCCTGCCCCCCATGGGGAATTTTCATCGCTTCGATGCCGTAGACTCGTCCTACGCGGTCGCCATGATGAGCGACATCACGCCGGCCTGGCGCGAGGTGTACAGCAAGATTCTGGAAAGCCTAGTTGACCGGATTACCGACTACTGGGGGACCTATGACTGGTCCGAGCAGATCGGCCCCGACCCGCAGCGCGAGCACTATCCGGATGAGTTTTTCCCCTTGCTCATTCCCAACGAGCTCCGCGGGGAATACGACACGCCGGGCTGGGCTGCAAACGGGGTTGAGCCGTGGGGCTATGAGCCCGACCCGATCAAGGCCGCCGGAGCGATTTACTACAAAGGCTTTCTGTCGCTGACCATGGGCTTACACCTGTATGTGTCGGGTGACCGAAAATATAATGACGGTTTCAGCGTCGTGAATAATGGCGAGCATACGTTTCACTACACCCACACCAGCATGAATGAGTACATCAGCGACCAGTGGTGTAGCAGACCCGAGGGCTCGCATTGAGAGAACACCAAAGTGTGGCCGCTGTGACTCACGGTCACCAGCCTCGGTCTGAGGCTTTACGACACCTTCTATAACGGCAACACGTTTCGCGCGTTTGAGCAGTGGTACGAGTACGCTAAGCAAAACTATATTGCCCCGTCCGAGGACCCGCTTCTGCCCGAGTGGGTGACCATCTATTACGACCCGTTGATTGATTACAATAACACCCTGCCCGCCGTCTTTAGCTGGATTATGTGGGGGTTTTACCTATTGCCGAACGACCGGGCCATGGCCACTCGCTTTTATGAGACCGTCAAACGAGACTATCTGGTCGAAAAGCCGGACGGCACGGCGTATATAACCTTCGCGCCTGGCGCGACCGAGGATCATCCATATATGACGGTCCGCGCCCTGAGTCTGGCTCAGGATCTGGGTGACACGGAGACGGCCAGGAAAATACGTTCCCATGCCGAGGCCAACTACGAGCCAACCTGGGATCGGGACGCCGGGGAATTCTATTATGGCTTTGGACTGAACGAACCCTATCCGCGCGGGCAGTATAACGCCAATCTGATGGTGGCTGAGGTCGGTGGCCCAGGTGCGTGGTCCCGCATCTATACCGAGCCGAACCTGGAGAAGTTCGACCAGCCCACCGTATACGAGGTGGACTTTCCAAACATGGGTTTGTCACAGGCGTATTACGACCAAGAGGAGAAGACCCTGGTCTTACGGACCTATACGGCTGACCCGGCCGCCCAGGGACGACCGACCAGCTTTCGCGTCAAGAACTTGCAGCAGCCGAGTACCTGTCGGGTGCTCATGGACGGTCAGGCGTGGGACAACTGGAGCGTGCAGGGCGGCGAGATTGAGGTCTCAACCGAGATCGGTGTACATGCGTTCCAGATTATTGAAACGTGAGACCGTGTGCTCACCAGAGGAGTAAAGGCCATGACTACAGCAGATTGGAACGGCTTAGCCGAACGCCTCACCAAGGCGCTGCGCCCGGTGGCCGCACCGCTGGCGATTACTTTTAGCCCGGCCCGACCGGAAAACATCCCGGACTTTGACGAGCCGCTGGCCGAACCAACGCCGGATGGGCGGACCGGGCGGGTGGCCGCCGGCTGTGTCTTCTGGATCAAAGCCGGGGAACGCACCTTCAGCACGGTTGCCGAAGACCACGGCAACTGTAGCGTGGGTAGTCTCACCCACGGTTTCAAAACATTGGAAGAGGCCGCCCAGGGCAAGGACGTGGCGACCTTGCTGGAAAGCGGCTGGGTGGCGGAGGAGGTCTTCCCTCATATTCCAACGGTGGCGGACAAGCCTGGGGCCGTTACCTATGGGCCACTGGCGGAAACGCCGCTTGATCCCGACGTGGTGCTGCTCCGCATCAACCCGCACGCCGCCATGGTGCTCTCGGACGCCCTACCCGATCTCAAGATCGAGGGTAAGCCGCAGTGTCATATCGTGGCCATGGCGAAAGACGGCCAGGTCGCCGTGAGTGTCGGCTGCGCGCTGAGCCGGGCGCGAACCGGCATGCAGGCCACCGAGATGACGTGCACCATTCCCGCCCGCCGTCTGGCTGAGGTCCTCGATAGAGTAGAACAGACATCACGGATTGATACACTGGTTGCGCGCTACGCCGGAGAAGACGCCCGCCGCTTTCAGTAAATGGCCGATGTTGCCATCGCGCCCCTGCCCCTGTCCGTCAGGTGCGCCGTCTCAATCCTCTTATTCTGCCGCGCTCACGCCTGACGACGGCAACGATCTCCTGTGCCGAGATATTCGTGTTGACAGAGGGAACATCCAGGGGCGATGTAGGCACACGCTCCGGTACCAGAGCATAGGTCCGACCATCTCTTCGACGTATGAACACTTTGCCCGTTGATTCGGCCTCGTCGAGCACGCTGGAAAGTTTCTGTCTGGCTTCTGAGTACGAATAAATCTCCATTCTACACCTCTGGATTTACAAGCTTTCGGCGACGGGGTACGTCAACGCTCTCGCACTAACTGAGGTAACCTCGGTAAACACGCCGCGGGTTTTCCGTATTGCTTCAGCGGATCGCAACGGGATTGACAATCGTCTGTACCGCCCCGGCCATGCGTGGCGTGCCGAGCACGAACATGAACTCGTAGGCCGCATCTGCGGCCAGCGCAGCCGTGTTCATGTTCTCGAGGATGTAGGTGCCGTTCTTGGCCAATAACTCCTGGTGGACCGGAAAGCGCTCGGCCTCCTTCTCGAACGGGATGGCCTCCAGCGCCCAGGTGTCCGCCCCGACCGCCACGACGCCTTTCCCGGCCAGGTAGCGCGCGCCCTCGACGCCAATACCCGGTTCAGGAAAGCCTAGCTTCGGCTCGCCCTCACCCATCTGCGCGAATTGCTCCAGCCAGCCGGTGTGGAACAGCACCACATCGCCTTCCCGGATTTCTATACCTTGTCTCTTTACGACCTCGTCGATCTCCTTGCTGTTGAAGGCCGTACCGTTAGGCACGATGTCGACCGCATAGTATTTCGTCATATCCAGCAGCACACCGCGCGCCACGATGGGTGGGATGTTCTCCACACCGAACTTCTTGATGCCCGTGAGCGAGAGGAAGTCCTGCGTCTTCCAGCCGTTGTAATGCACATGATCGATGCCGACGTGACCGAACCCGTCGATTTGACTGCCGACCCCGAGCCAGGTAACGGCCAAGTCGTCGGTGGTGGTAAGCTCGTTCGGTCCCCCCAGCACGGTATCCCAGACGTACACCTTGTAGTGGCGGGGCGGATAGGCCGGCGTATCGGGGCCGGTCACCATCCCGAGCGCGTACGTCTTGCCGGTTTTGACCAGACTGGCCGCGAGCTTCACGCGTTCAGGTGTGATGTAGTTCGCGCTTCCGATCTCATCCTCCGGCCCCCACTTCGATTGCGTCCATTCTTGTCCAGCGGCCGGAGAACCCCACACGAGGACGACCGCCAGCAGTGTTCCGAACAATACCTGTCGAGATTGTCGCTTGCTCATACGCTCACTCCTATACGCAACCTACTATACGACGCATCCTGAATGTAAAGCGTAAACTGCTCTTCGATCTTGCAGGGTAGTTTTCAGCCTCCGCGTGACAGCGGATCGCCAGCTATCTTTCTTTTTTCACCTGCGCTATGCTGCCGGACCTTTGAAGACGGGCGTTAGAAGATTGCTACTACCCGAAGGAGGATACACAGCATGACACAACTCGATTCACCGATGCAGATCGGCATGGCCGCAATCTGCCAAAACCCGGCCCAGAAGATCTCGGACTATGAGGTCTACAAAAATGAGATTCGGTTGGCCGATTTGGCCGAGCCGCTTGGCTTTGACTCGATTTGGAGCGTTGAGCACCACTTTACCGATTACACCATGGTGCCCGATGTCCTCCAGTTCCTGACCTATATGGCGGGTCGGACCAAGACGGTCAAACTGGGTACGATGGTCGTCGTGCTACCCTGGCACGATCCCATGCGGGCGGCGGAAGAAATTGCGATGTTGGACGATATGAGTGACGGGCGGTTGATTCTAGGGCTCGGCCGCGGCGCCGGGCAGGTCGAGTTCGAGGGCTTCCGGGTCGATATGGGTGAGTCCCGCGAACGCTTTGTCGAGGCCGCGGATATGGTCCTGACCGGACTCGAACAGGGCTACTGCGAGTATGCGGGTCAGTACTATACCCAGCCCAAGAAAGACATCCGTCCCAAGCCGTTCAAATCCTTTAAGGGCCGGACGTATGCCGCTGCGGTTTCACCCGAGTCGTCCGAGATCATGGCTCGCCTGGGCGTCGGCATCCTGATCATTCCCCAGAAGCCGTGGGAAGACGTGGCGGTAGAGCTGGAGACGTACCGGACGGTCTACCGTGAGGCCAACGGGGCCGAGGCACCGGCGCCGGTCGCCGGCGGCTGGGTCTTCTGCGATAAGGATGCCGGCCGTGCCGAAGAGATGGCCCGGCGCTACATCGGCGCCTACTGGCAGTCGGCCATGAAGCACTACAATTTTGGTGGTGACCATTTCGCCAAGACCAAGGGCTACGAATACTACGGCAAGATGTCTGAAGCGATGGGCAGTGTCGAAGGCGTGACCGACTTTTTCCTCAACCTCCAGGTCTGGGGCACACCGGACCAGTGTTTTGAAAAAGTCCTTGAGATCCGCTCCAAGATCGGCTGCGATGCCTTCACCGGTGTGTTCAGCTACGGCGGTATGCCGTATGAAGACAGCGAGCAGAGCATGCGGCTGTTCGCGGCTGAAGTCATGCCGCGCTTGCAGCAGTTGGACCAAAAAGCGGTCGCCTAAGCCTCCCTTCCGTTCTCTTGGCTCCCGCCCATGTCACCGGGCGGGAGCCGAACTCTTCCTCGCGCCTTTCATTGCCGTCTCGAACCTCTGAGACAGGGCCTTCACATTAATCCTGGGCGGAATCCTGTACATTCAGGCGGTTACAAATGAAACGATCTGGAGTTGCATCTCGAGCATAAACACGAATTTTCGCTTGGCTAAGCGAACTCTCATTCATACGCATTAACAAATCCTTTGGACGCTGCTGCCTCATGATGCTAGCGAGACGGTCAGTCTTGTTTGCCATGAACGCCTTCCATGGGCTAATTGGCAACGCAATCACCAAGTCAGGATCGTCAATGCCCGTCGTAAAGATGCAGGGTCGGTCCGCAAGCAACAAGTGGTTTTTCTGCCCTCTGAAATCCCATAACCGCCACTTCATGTCGAGTATCTTCTGACCAATATCTGGATTACAGACAAAACTTGGAAAGGACATCGTGCCAAAATTCTCGATGAGGCCTGGAAACTGCTGCTCAGACCACTCCATCAGTGTGGGTGGATCAGTAGTTTCCGATATTGCCTCATATTCTTCCGGCCTTTCATCCAACGAGTCTTTCAAGGAATTGGAACCTTCCATGTGAAGTTGCGAGACAACTTCTGGAGTACGCGATCGAAGCGACATTATGAAATACACCCAAACACAGCGGTCCTCCGGCGTCAGGTCAGCGAAGCCCGTGGCTGCCATCTTTTGCAATACCCTAGCTGCCAAATCGTCGAGACGCTGCAGGAATTTTGTCCCCACAGCTTGTTGCTCCATTCCAGCAACCTCGGACGTTGTCAAAGCATAAAGGTCATCCTCATAGCCGGTAAACTTAGGCGCCAGACGTGACGAACGAAGATGCTGTGGATCAACCCAGAACACCTCAATTTTCTCGTCCGCACCGGCCCAGGCCCTCAAAAGAAATTGGGGTATGTAGTGGTGTCGCATATGACATGTCTTCAGCTTAACTCTATGTTGTCAGTATCTCATGACTTGTAATATCGTCCCAGTCCGTCTTGCCGCTCGGCGACCGACGCAGCGTAGAAGGCGAACATATAGACAATTCGTCCGGTCAGGCGCTGTACCATCAATAGACATACCACAGACGACGAGACCCCGAGGAAAGCACCCCGGGGTCTCACGTGCATTGATGGATCAGATCAAAAATGTGGTTCAGGTGGGCACTGCCTCACCCGACACCCTAACTATTCCGGGACGGGGCGGGCGCGTTGGTTGTAGAGCATTTTGCGTAGGCGGTCTTTCTCTTCCTGTGAGAGCTTGGTGACGTCGAACCCGAGGTCGCTGCCGACGGCCATGCCTTTTTTGACGCCCTCGCGTTCCGAGAGTTCCTCGTACCAGCGCTTGAAGTATTTGAACTCGTTGATGTCCTGACCCTGGGACTCCCAGTTAACCGTCCAGGGGTAACAGATCATGTCGGCAATGGTGTATTCGTTCCCGGCCAGATAGGGCTGCCGGTATAACTGGTTGTTCATCACGCCGAACATGCGATTGACCTCATCCGTAAAACGCCGGACCGCGTAGGTCTGATCGCCCTGGTCGTCGCCCAAACGGCGAAAATGGCCGCACTCGCCACTCTTGGGTCCCTGGTTGGCCATCTGCCACATCACCCACTGATTGACATCGTAACGGCCACGGACATCCTGGGGATAAAACTGTCCGGCCTTTTCAGCGATATACATCATCATCGCCCCGGACTCAAAAATGCTGATCGGCTCGCCCCCGCCGAGTGGCTCGTGGTCTACCAGGGCCGGCATCCGGTTATTGGGGCAGATTCTGAGAAACTCGTCCGTGAACTGATCGCCCTGGGCGATATTGCACGGGATCATCTTGTACGGCATGCCGCACTCTTCCAATAGAATGGTAACTTTCTTACCGTTCGGGGTGGGCCAGTAGTGTAAATCGATCATAGGTTCTTCCTCCTGAGGGTTTGTTCGTCTAGCTCATACTCGACATAAACGCAGCGTACTTATCCAGAATCGGCAAGACCTTGTCTCGGCTCTCGGACGGAACAGCGAAGATGGAGCGTTCAATCCCCAGTTCCTCATACTGATTGATAACTGCCTCCTCGGCAGGAGCCATAAAAGCGGACACGGCCAGGTCCGAGGCCTGACGACCGAACTTTTCCGCCCGCGCGTGCATATCGCCGATCCAGCCCTTGAGGTCAGGAATTCGTGGCCCGATCGGGATCCAACCGTCGCAGTAGTTGGCGACCCGATTCAAACCGCCTGGGGTGTGGGCACCCAGCAGAATGGGGGGATGGGGTTTCTGTAGCGGTTTGGGATAGGACCAGATCGGATCGAAGTTCACAAACTCGCCGTGATACTCGGCTTCCTCTTCAGTCCAGATGGCTTTCATGGCCTCGATTTTTTCGCGCAGAATCTTCCAGCGGCGATCGAAGGGCGTGCCGTGGTTTTCCATTTCTTCGGCATTCCAGCCACCGCCGATCCCGAACAGCAGGCGACCGTTCGAGAGCTGGTCTACCGTGGCCACTTCCTTGGCGAGCTTGATGGGGTCGTGCTCCTGCACGAGGCAGATACCGCTGCCGACTTTGAGGGTGGTCGTGGCAGCCGCGGCGGCCATCAGCGACGCGAACAAATCGTGGGTATGCCAATAGTCTTTGGGTAGCTCCCCGCCGCCCGGCCACGGACTGCGCCGACTGGCGGGGATATGGGTATGCTCCGGATACCAGACCGACTCAAAGCCGCGGTCTTCGCACTCTTTGGCAAACTCGTCAGGACGGACGGCGTAATCCGTAGCGAACATGACACTACCAAATTTCATACTCTCCTCCTTTGCATTGAAAGCTCTCCGCACTTCATGCGAATTCCGCAGGAGAGTCAAGCGGTAAAAGGATGAAAGAGGGATAAGCGCTGCCCTCCTGACTTGCATATTCGCAAGCGAACCTGCCTCACCCCGGACCTAGCGCTCTTGAGTGCAAGCAGATAGACACATCAGCAGGGCTACGAACGTCTGGACAAAGCGCCGGTGTCCTTTCCGCATACACGGTATTCGTCAGTCTGTTTTTGAGGAGGACAGTGCATGGCAACCCAAACCACATTCCCCTACTCAGGGGCAATAGACGCCGATGGCCATATTCTTGAGCCGCCTGACATCTGGGAGAAATATATTGACCCCCAGTATCGGGACCGGGCCATCCGCCTGCGTACCAATGAGCAGAGCCTGGAATACCTGGAAATCGATGGCCGGCCCTTTAAATATATGCCCGCAGGTTCCTTGGCTGCCTTTGGAGCCATGGGCAAGAAGCCGCCCGACCGAGACAAGCCGGACCCGAATATGACCTATGTCGGCGAGGCACCGTTTGGGTCCATGGACGCCCAGGAGCGAGTCCGGCGACTGGATCAAGAAGGCTTGGAAAAGGCTATCCTATATCCCAGTATCGGGCTGATCTGGGAGACTGAAGAAGTTGGCGATCTGGCGTATCAGGCTGCCTTGACGACTGCGTATAACCGCTGGATTACGGAGTTCTGTGCGGATACCAATGGCCGGCTGATTCCGGTCGCCCATATTTCCATGGGCGATCCCCATGAGGCCGCAAAGGAGCTGGAACGCTCGGTCAAAGCCGGAGCCAAAGGGGCATTTTTTGCGCCGTTCACACCGACGGATAAATCCCACGCCCATCCGGACTACGACCCGTTCTGGGCCAAGGCCCAGGAACTCGATGTGCCGGTCGGTATTCATCCGGCTGGCGAGCCACCCTCCAAGCGCGTCCACCAACGTTTCAAAGACATGCAGAAATGGGCCATGTGGCATTTTAATGTGCATGGCGGCCAAGGCCCGCTCCAGGCGTTTACGGCCATGTTTCAATACGGCCTGTTTGAGCGCTTTCCGCATATTAAAGTCATTGTCTTAGAGTCAGGCGCAGGCTGGGCCGGGTATCTGCTCAATCGGATGGACGCCGTGTATGACAGTCCGCTGGGTGATACGGTGCGGCTCAAAGAAAAGCCGAGCTATTACTTTCAGCGTCAGTGCTGGATTTCCGGCGATCCGGACGAAAAAGCCTTTGGCCACGTCGTAGACTTTGTCGGTGCGGACAAATTCTTCTGGGCCTCGGACTTCCCCCATCCCGATCACCCCGACAATTACATGGAAGAGCTGAGTGAACTCGTCGCGCCGATGTCAGAATCGACCCGCCAGAAGGTGTTGGGAGAGAACGTGACGAAGGTCTACGGCCTGTAAAGATGTTTGACCTGTGCAGCAGTCCGGGATGAGGCTCTCCCTGAGCCCTGCCCCTTCGTCCTGAGCTTATAAACTACGGTACCAGTTCGCCAGCTCCGTCCCGATGAGATGTGGGTTGTCCTCTTGGACGAAGTGAATGCCCGGCCCAATATCGACCACTTTCAAATTCGGGAGATGTTGCTGGCACCATTCCACTACTGGAGCGGGAATGAGTGCGCCGGGAGTGCAGGAGAAGAGCAGCTTTGGCAGGTCCGATTGTTGGAGCTTCACGTTATACGCCCCAACCGCCGCCACCACGTTAGCCGGCTCCTCGGCAATGGGAATCTCATTGGGCCAACGCCACAGCGGCTTGCGGGTGGGTGGGTCGGTATAGGGTGCCCGGTAATAGTCCATTTCGGCTTCGGTCAGCGGACGGACAACTGCGCCGGGTAAGATCTGCTCAACAAACACATGATTATTCACAATCATGTCCCAGCCTACCTCGGGCGTCCGGAAGGCCTGAAAGGTTTGCTTCAAATCCTGGGGAAAGGCATCCCAACTCGGGATGGGCATTATAATCGCTTCCATGAAGGCCAGTGCTTTCACATTGGCCTCGTTGCGCATGGCATAATGAAAGCCCAAGGCTGAACCCCAGTCGTGTATGACGAGGGTGAGACGCTGTAAGCCCAGCTTCTCGATAAAGCCTTCCACATATTTGACGTGATCGAAGAAAGAATAGTCCAGGTCGGGCTTGTCGGATTTCCCCATTCCGATCAGATCCATGGCAATGCAACGCCCGTGCCCTTGCAGGTGCGGCATGATATTCCGCCACAGATACGAGGAGGTCGGGTTTCCGTGGAGAAATAAAATCGGATCACCGCTGCCTTCCTCCACGTAGTGAATCTGCGAGCCGTGTACCTCCACGTACTGGGAGGCATAGGGAAAATCCGCTGAGATAACGTGGGTTGTCATGACCTGCTTTCCTTTCTCGATGGATGTCTTCTTTACCACGGTTCAACCCACGGCCGCAGCACGACCTCAAAGGCCCAGGTCGAGCGAGGCTGACGGTGGAGTTGCAGATAGGTCTCGGCAATGGAATCCGGGTCGGCCATATTGTCGTCCACCGTCGTCCCGGCCAGGCGATGCCAGCGGGTTCCGTCTTCCTGAGTCCAACCGATCGCCGCGTCAATCGGCACGTGGGCAATATGAATGCCCTTGGGCATGAGTTCTCTGGCCATACTCTCTGCCAGACCCGATTTGCCCTGGCAGGCCATCGCAAACGCGCCACTCCTCGGGTAGCCCTTATAGGCCGCGCTGGCATTGGTGAAGATAATGGTGCCCCGGTGGCCGTCGGCACCGGGCGAGCTGGCCAGCATGCTTTTTGTCGCCTGTTGGCCTACGAGGAAGGCGCTATATGCGGAGTTCAGCAGGGTGTCGCGTACCAGACCTGGGTCAGCCTCGGCGAGGTCTTTACGGAAAATCTCCGGGGTCCGGCCGTCGATATTGTGTACGACCAGCGTGGGCCGTCCAAGGTCAGCCTGCACCGCTTGAAACAGTGCCTCCACGGCCTCGGGCTCGCGCGCGTCGCACGCATAGCACCGCACGCCATACTCGCTCGTCAGTTTCTTGAGTACGGGTTTATCCGGGGTGCGGGCGGCAACGGCCACCTGCATGCCCTCGCGGGCGAAAAGCCGGGCGCAACTCGCGCTCGTTCCCGGACCGGCCCCGACGATCAGGGCTACCTCTGTTGTCATATGCTTCTCCTCTCGGGTCGTGTGGAACAGGATAATGTCCCACTTGTTCTGTCCATGCGCTGCTACCTGTGTCGTCACTCGCGAGCGTAGTCAATGGCCGGGACTGTCTAGTAATAGGAGGCGGACACACAGGCGCAATTATCAAGCTCGCCGGGGATGTGCGCCTTTAGCCGTCTTGTTGAGTAGACTCATACTCGACACTTTCCTCACAGCCTGGCGGGCGGAAGCTCCAGTTGAAGGGTTTCTTGCCCAACAGTTGACCGTTGTAGCTCGCAGGGTCAGCAGGTGCATCCGGGTGGTGCAGGATACTGCAAAAATGTGCCTCGAACACCGTCCCTGTCACAGGACCCCCATTGGCGTCCAAGTCTACCGCGCTCATGCCGAGAGTCACGTGTCGCTGGGACTGCGTATCCCACTTGAACGTGAGCCCCAGGATATTCCGGGCGACCCCGGCCTCTGTATAAAATACCGTCCACAACGGCTCGAACGTGGTTGTGTCGAGCCACAGCGCCACATACCCCGAGCCGGCCCCTTTGTGGGCGCGTTTGCCTACTACCAGGAAGGCCGGGCGGAGCATCCACTGGTCGTCTGCAAACCAGCGATTGGCGGGCAAATACTGGGGAAACTCGTGCCGACTGTCGAATGCCGTCAAGACCGGGCGCTCACCCAGCATCTCCCAGTCATAAAAAAAGAACTGTCCTTCCCAGCCAAAGGCATGCTCGCGGGTGAATTGGGTCCCCGCCATTTTATCGCCCCGCGTGGTCGACCCCTGGCGCGGCCGACGCATCTTCATATTATACACATAAAAGCTCTCGGCTTTGTCCCGCGCCCACGGTAGCCAACCCATCATTTCGTTGTCCTTTTGGTCGCCTGGAGCCAGCGTCAGCGCGCGGAGGCCGAAGCCCTGCGGCCCCCAGCCGTTCCAGCCATTGATGATAAGGGTCCGATGAGGATTTGGGCCTGAGCCACGAAAGGTATGCCCGAGATACTCAAAGCTCCCGCCCCGATTCCGACACAACAGGTTCCAGACGGATTTCAGTCCGGCGCGGCTCGCGTCGGGAGCGAGGCCTGGAAAGGGCAGCTCTCGCCCGCAACGCGTGGTGTCATCGAGTTCACCGTTCGGTTTCAGCTGATGGACGCTGTCCGAAACCAGGACATCATACGTACGAGAGGCGACCACATCGAGCGCAGGGGCCGTGCCATTGGTCGCTTCGGAGGCCAGCAGTTGGGGCGCATTGGGCGGGAGCACTCCAACTAGCTCCTCAGCCGGGTAGGAACCGGGCGGGAGCGTCCGCTGGGTGGCGGTCTGCGTCAACCACGTCCTGAGTTCCGTCGGCACCGCTGGGCCGGGCACGTCTTGGGGACCGGCTTCCTGGGCCTCACCAATCCCCCCGGTCAACACCACAAGCCCAACCCACCAACTGAACAAGATTCGAACGCCTCGATACATTACCAAGTTCCCCTCCTTGGACAACTGCTGATATCTTACGGGTCTGTTAGATAAAGCGCATCGGCCAGTGCGTCAAGTCAGATTTGACGCAGGGCGGAAGAGACGGCCAAAGATACGCCTTCAGGCGAACCAGTTCTCAGCTTGCAGTTGCGCCCAGATTTTTTGGACCGCTGCCCCGCCTTGGTGCTGCACCCGTGTGGCGTTATCACTCACAAACTGACCGTGAAAAATCTGGAATTGACCGTCGACCATCACATGCCGAACGCTCAGGCCATGGGCATACAGAAGATTGTTGAGCGGTTCGGGCGGGACGGCTCCGCTGCCAGTCAGGAAACCGGTGACATCAACCGTACACAGGTCCGCTTTGGCCCCCGGCGCAATACGGCCCAGATCGTCCCGTCCGAGGCCCTGAGCAGCTCCCAAGGTTGCCCCTTGGACGGCATCCCAAATGGTTGGCAGTTGTAACGGGACGGCGCTGGTCGCCTGTAAGAGTAGGGCGCGGGCACGTCCGTACAGCACGGCGAGTTTCAGGTTTTCGATATAATCGTTTGAGTGCGTGTCGATGCCAATCGTGGTGCGGACACCAGCAGCCAGGGCTTCGGGGTAGGGCTGCGTGCCACTACTGCCGCCAGCGCCATTACCAGACGGACAGTGAGCATAGGTCAACTGCTTGCCGGCTAAAAACGGAAGGTCGCGCTGGATATCAATCCCGGTGAAATGGGCACCAAAGATACGCTCGGAATAAAAGCCCAGTTCGTCTAACCATTCCGCCGGCCGTTTACCCCATAAGCGCTGAACTGTTTTTGTCTCTTGGGCGCTTTGTGACAAGTGAATATGAATCCCGTTGCCGATTTCTTTGGCTGCGGCCAGAATGGCCGCCATCGTCGTGGGTGTATGCGTATCCGTGGCATGTGGGGCCATTTGGGGACGAATCCGCCCGTCTTCACTGCCGTTATGGGTCAGGGCAAAGTGTCTATTCGCCGCAATCTCAGCCAAGGTCTCCTGTTCTGAGTCGATCAGGACTTGATCCGAATTCCGAAACCAGATGGGAAACAGCCGCGCAATACCGGGAATCATACCGCCGGGATAGCCTCGCACGCCCCAACGCCCGGCAATGCGGACGTACGATTCTGCCTGGCGTAAACTCAGGCTCATTTCAACCTGGGTTGTACAGCCCGAGCGGAGCAACTCCGCCACGTTATAGGCGGTCAAGGCATCGAGGTCTTCGGTGCTCAGAGACTCGACCAACTCAAGTGGTCGGGCATACGAGCGACCCCCCTCAATAATCCCCCGGGTCGGGGTGGCTGAACAGACATGGGTATGACCCGAAATAAAACCTGGCAGCAACAGTTGACCGCTAGCTCGGATACGCGGCGTATCGCCCTGGAGCTGGCCACTTTTGACTTCCTCGATACGGTCTCTCCGTACCCGAACCGAGCAGTCCGGCCAAAGCTGCAAGCGTCCATTGTGAAAAACCAGCCCCCACGGCGCTTCGATGATACAGTCGTGGTGGGGTGGTTTTTCTTGCAGTGGGAGCAGGCTGGCAAAAAGAGGAGACGGGCGGTGAGAGGCCGGCGCGCCAAAAGCCGCACCCGCAAGACTGCCGTGTACCAAGAGCTGACGGCGGGTGAAACTGTTTTCGGCGTGCTCGCCCGGCGCTTCTGGACTGCTACAGACAAAGCAGGCGCCGTGAAGATCTGGATCAGCCATCGTCCTCTTTCTTTATCTACCGGTACGAGGTGTAAGCCTACGCTTCTGGACCGCTTTGGTCCAGAGTTTTTTGCCCTTGGGTAAGATGATACAGCGAAGAGATAAGGAGGGCAGCGAGATGAATCGTCACAGGTCTGGTGGACTCTTCGTTGGCGGGACGGTGCTGATAGGACTGTTCCTCATAGGCGGTACGCAGGTAGCGGCCCATCAGCGCCATCCGAACGGAAAATTGCAACTCGCCTGGCGGACGGAGCATATCAACACGGTCACCGCAATCGATATGGACGCCCGCACGAGTGGGGCGGCACCGTTCCGCTCGACCGACGCAGCCAGAGTCGAGCAGCGTGACGGCCGCCAGTGTGTCGTTGGCGCACTCTTGATGTTCGATGTCGATGATGCCTTTGCGTTTAATATTGATGAAACCGTGACCATCGAGCTCGTCCTGGACCGTAAAACGAGCACCGGTTTGGTGTACTATCACGACCGGGCGGGCCGTCGCCCCCAGGCCGAGACGGTCCGCTTTGCCCAGGATACGCCACGTTGGGCGAGCGTGACGCTCACCCTGGAGCATGCTCGCCTTGCCAACCGATTATTAACCGCAGCTGATTTTGCGTTGGCTGCGCCAGGGATAGACCTGACCGGGTCGCAACCTGGAGATTCGCCAGAGATTACCGTCTGTGACCTGCATCTCAAACGGGAGGGGAAGCCCGCTCTGCATACCGGCCCAAAAGGGACGCTGCGGCTCCAGGTGCGTGATGGGGTAAAAAGCGCGCTGACACCGGCCCGCATCGGTCTGTACGATGCGCACGGTCGTCTACCCTTGCCAAGTCAATCGGCCCTGACGTTTACGCGCTGGGAAGACGAGACAATCTCCCAGAGCGAGTTGATTCCCGGTGTCGAAAAATGGCCGCACGACGGGCGGTATGTCTTTTTCATTGACGGCACCTACGAAGCCGAACTTGAGGCCGGAAGCTATGATCTCGTGATTGGCAAGGGGCCTGAGTATCACGTTCTCCAACGCCAGATCACGGTCACTGCGGGCGAGCGCACCGCGCTTGATGTATCGCTCCCACGTTGGATAGATATGCCAGCCCGCGGCTGGTATTCCGGGGACGATCATATCCATGTGCAGCGCACAGCCGAAGACAACGCCCGGATTTCAGCCTTCATGCGGGCGCAGGACGTCCATGTCGCAAACCTGCTGCAAATGGGCAATCCGAGTGGGTATTTTTTCTCGCAATACGCTTTTGGACCCACCGGGCAGTATCTGCTCGATCAGTATGCCCTGGTGACGGGCCAGGAATCTCCGCGCACCATGCAGCTCGGCCATACTATCGGCCTGAACGGTACGCAGTACCACCATCCATTAGCGTATTTCCTGTATAACAAAACCGCCTCAGCGGTACGGCAGGACGGCGGGCTGTTCGGGTATGCGCACACGGGGCTGGACTTCTTTGCCCAGCTCTCCGGCGCCCCCGCCGGCCTGGCCTTGGATCTGGTGGACGGACTGGTCGATTTTGTGGAGGTCTTGCAGTTCGGACAGCTAGGCACGGGACTGTGGTACGATTTCCTCAATCTGGGGTTTCGGCTCACACCGTCAGCCGGCTCGGACTGGCCCTATCTGAGCTTGCCAGGCGCTGATCGCTACTACATTCAGGTTGCAGGCGAGTTCTCGCCTCAAGCATTCTTTGACGGCATGAAAGCCGGACGGCTCTTTGTCACCAACGGTCCTCTGCTTGAGCTGGATGTCGGCGGGCAGTCCATGGGAGCTGAACTCCAGGCGGAGCCTGGACAGACGATCAGGCTCAAGGCGGTTGCGCGCCAGAATCCCGACTTCGGCTCGCTCGACCGTCTGGAACTCGTCGTGCACGGCGACGTGATCAAGACAGCGAAAGCCAAGCCCGGCGTCGAGACGGTGGAACTGCTCCATGAATTACAGCCCCAAACGAGTCTGTGGTTGGCCGTGCGTGCCTTTGGCTCGGAGATGGGAGTGGCGCACAGCGCGCCCGTCTATATCGCCGTCGACGGTCACAAGCGATGCTGGAAGAAAGAGGGAGTCCCGGAGCTGGTCGCGCGCTACAAGGCTGTCCTGGAAGCGCTGGTCTCATTGGAAATCGATTGGGCTTCGCAACACGAGAAAGACAGTCTGTCGCCCGAGTGGCTCCGCCTCCACTGGAACGCCCAGAGAGAGGCCCTACAGCAACGCGTGAAAACAGCTCTCACCTGGTACGACAGCTTGCTCGCAGAAGCGTCCGCCGAGACCCCTGAATGACCCGGCTATACAGGAGACAATACTTCCTGCTGCGTTGCATTCCGTTCTTTCGCTTGCCGTCGGCAAGCCTGCGGCGTGAGGCCGCGACGACGGCTGAACTGATAATCGAGCCGTTCCAGACATTCACCAATTCAGCCGACCATGCCCCGACTTTGTTCTTGCTTCCGGGCGGGCTGGTTGTGTATGCTTGGAGCGAAACGCACGACGAGAGGAATATATGAGCCAGGTGAACACGGACCGCGTCTTCGTAAAAAAATCGCATCCGGTGCGTGCTGAAGATATCATCCCGGTGTTGGACCTCGGACCGTTTCTGGCCGGAGACCCCGGCGCGCTGGCCCGCCTGGGTCAGGAGGTCTGCCAGGCGCTTGAAGACATCGGCTTCTTTTTCGTCAAAAACCACGGCGTGTCCCAGGAGTTAGTTGACCGCGTGTTCGCCGAAAACGCCCGTTTTCATGCGTTGCTGCCTGCGCGTAAACTGTCCGTCAAGGTCGATGGCAAGGGCATCGGCTATATGCCGCCGGGGCTTCAGCATCCGAAATACAAGCAGGACGAACCGGCCCGTAAGCCTGATATTGGCGAAGCGTTTTTCATCGGGCGTGAGGCCCAGTCCAGGAGTCAGGACGGCGGTACGTCCGACCCGCTGTATCAGGGCGGCAATCAGTGGCCGGAAGATTTACCCGGCTTTCGGGAGACCCTGGTCGAGTATTTCGACGCTATGGAAGCGCTCAGCCTGCGTCTGCTGCCGGTGTACGCCACCGCCCTGGGCCTGCCGGTGCATTTCTTTGATGATGCCTTTCTGCACTCGCGACCGATGGGGATTCTACGTTTGTCCCACTATCCCGAGACCCCCTGTGAGGAAAACCAGTTTAATGCCTCGCCGCATATTGACGGCGACTTTATTACGTTTCTGGCCCAGTCCGAGGTGCCGGGTCTGGAGCTGCGTACCTCGGAGAAAAAATGGATTCAGGCGCCGGTGCTGGACGGGACGTTTCTGGTCAATGCGGGCGAGATTCTTCGCTTGTGGAGTAACGGCCGGTTTCGAGCGACGTTTCACCGCGCCATCAACCGCTCGGGTCGCGACCGCTATGCGATTCCGTTTTTCTACAGTCCCAGCCCGGACACCCTGATTGAGTGCGTGGAGACCTGCTGCGACGCCGAGCATCCGCCCCAGTATCGACCGGTGACGGTCCGTGAGTATACCGAGTGGTTCTCGCACAAGGTCTTCGTCCATCTCAAAGACAAACCGGGCCGCTCGCCGTATTACGACGGAGAGCGGCCTGACAGTGCGGCCTAAGACAGTCTGAGATTGTGAGTCAAATCAAAGGAGGAAACGGATATGCCAGCACACAAACCCGAAGAGTGCGATCTGCAATTGCTCGAAGCGCTGAAGGCGGGCGACCTGGACGCGGCCATAGCGCTGTATGAGCCGGATGCCACGTTTGTGGTGTCGCCCGACCAGGTGGTCACCGGCCACGCGGCCATCCGTGAGGTCATGCAGGGCTTTATTAACGCCCAGGCTACGTTTAACGTCGAGGCGGTCACGGCGGTACCGAGTACGGACGGGACGGTGGCGGTCACGCGGGTGAAGGGCAGCAGTACCAGTCCGGGTCCGGACGGGAATCCAGTCACGACGCCGCTGCACAGCGTAGAGGTGGTGCGCAAGCAGGCAGACGGGACGTGGCTCTTCATCGTCGATGACCCCAGCGGCGAAGGCATAAAGTAAGGTTCGAAGACGAGCGCCAGGCTTCTCAACCGTGCGGCGCATTAGTACGCATCTGCATACATGCGCCGGATGTCGGCTGCATCTTTGTCTTGAAGAAATGCGATCTCTCCAGTCTTGTGAGCCAGGAACACATCGACGAATTCCCCTGGGAACCATGATCGCAGCAGCCGCTCATTATCGAGAAGGTCCAGGGCAGACTGAAGGTCGGACGGCAATCTGACGACACCGATTTTCGCCAGTTGGCCGTTCGCCAGCAGACTGAGGTCACCGGTCGTCGGTGTTGGTGCCGGTTCGTTGTCTCGAATACCTTGTAAGCCAGCTCTAGCCAGAACGGCCAGTTGCAAATAGGGGTTGGCGGTTGCGTCTGCGGCTCTATATTCCACGTGGAATTGCGACGCTGCTGTGAACCCTTCCAGTCCGATCACAGGACACACGCGCAGCGCTGCCTCTCGGTCATTCTCGGCAAAGTTATTGAAAGCAGCACTCCACCGATGCGGCTGCAAGCGCTCATACGACACAACGCTGGATGCCGTCAGCGCAAGCAGGCTTGGCAGGTATTTCCGAATACCGCCAAAGAAGCTCCCAGCTACGGGGTTCAAGCGCGAAGGACTGTTGGCGTCGTATGTACAGGGAACACCGTCCCGATCGACAAGACTGATATGAATATGGAGTCCGTTGCCGGTGCCCTCGTCCACAACTGGAGAAAAGCTCACTTTTCGTCCTGTTCTTTTGGCGACGGCACGGACCATTTCCCTGACAATGACACACTCATCGGCTGCACGGAGGCCCATGCTAGGCGCAACCGTGACCTCATATTGATCCTGACCATATTCCGGTAAGAAGGTATCGGGTTTAAGGCCAGCTGACCGTAAGGCAGCGAGAATCGTCCGTCCGAACGCTGCGCTGTGTCTGAAGCTGCCTAAACCGAAGCTCGACCATGGTACTGCCTCATCTGCAACGCTCCAAAACTCATGTTCAAAGGCCACTTTCAGTTGTACGCCTGCTTCAGAGAGCAAGTCAGCCAAGGCACTTTGTAAGATCGACCGCGGACAAAAATTCCAGGACGTGCCGTCCGAAGTCCGAATGTCCCCAATCATGAAATGCTCCGGAGCACTGCCGTCATCAAAAGCAACCCGGACTTCCGCACGCTCGTCCGGAATGAGCAACAGGTCGCCGAGAGACCCAAAAGGACCATCCGCAATCGTGTTGAAACAGGTGATTAAGCTATTGGTCGGTACCCAACCAACCCCGCGGCGAACCCGCGTTTCTCGCTCGCTGGCGGGGAAGCCCTTGCCACGAACCTGGTTCGCCAGGTCCGCGCAGACGACCATAATGATGTCTTCGCTAATCATCGCGGCCCGTACTGAGGTGCGCAATTTCGGCAATCAAGTCCACTGTCACGACTTGCCGACAGTAGCCCTTGATCGCCTGCTCGCTGGCTTGCTGCCGGGCTGCTGAGTATGTGGCACACGCGTCCGTGACCATGGTGACAAGATAGCCAAGATCACAGGCATCACGGATGGCGCTCTCCACACATTGATCGGTTGCGATGCCAGCAATCACTACTTGTTTGATTCCGAGAGAACGCAGCACATAATCGATATTGGTTGCGTTGAAAACACTCGACGCCGTCTTGCTGATGATAATCTCATCGCCCACCGGGGCAATGTCATCCAGGACTCGGGCGTCCCAGGAGCCTTTCGGTACGTTAAAGCCGGTAATCTTATAGTCGAGGCCACGGTCCCGTCCGTCTTGCGTGAGATTTTCGATAACGCAGAACATCACTTCTATGCCAGCGGCGCGGCAGCAGTGCTGTAGACGTGCAATGTTCTTGACGGCGGGTTTGAGGGCCGCAAAGAAGAAGTCGCGTTCCGCGTTCCGCGCTTCCGGTATCGAACGGACCTCTTCTCCATCTGGATGCGCGCAGTAATTTTGCACATCGATAATGAGAAAGGCCGATTCGCCTCTGCGGAGCGGCAGATCACGACTCAGGTTCATAGCCGCAGCTCCTCAAGACAACGCTGAAGCGAGCGGGTCAATACCTGTCCCCAGTGCGACTGCCCCGCTGCGTTACGAATAAGATCGTTCCGTATTTCGATTAACACATGAGGAATACCACGTGCCTCACCGAACCTCGGAATGGTATGGTCTTCATCATCAGCCACAACGTAGGGCTCGTTCATACCGATGACGGTATCGGGTGCTTCGACGCGCAGGTGATGGGCCAGCACTGTCGCCAGCTCGTCATCGTGATTGAACAAAAGCCCCATATGCCACGGTCGATCGACTCCGTTCAGCGTTGGAGTAAAACTATGGATACACACCAAAACAGTTGGTACTGAGCGTTGCTCTCGGTCGTCGAATGTCTTCTCGATGACAGCACTGAAAGGCTGCCAAATCTCACGCATACGTTGCGCTCGTTGGGCGTCTGAAAGACCCACGTTGTCCGGGACACTGATCCCGGCTGAGACTTCGGGAACGAAATCCGGCACCCCAAGCGGTCTATTACAATCCACCACCAGGCGTGAGTACTTTTGATAGATGAGTTCGCCTGGAAAATTATGCGCCAACTCCCGCGCAACGGCTAAAGCGCCGATATCCCAGCCAATATGGCTTTGCAGTTCAGCCGGCGAGAGCCCGAGCGTGCCGAGTTGTGACGGTATGGCGTTTCCCGCGTGCTCGCAGACAAGGAGCATGGGCGTGTTCGCATGCTGATGGAGATGGCCGATCGGATAGACATCATGGGGTTGGAGCAGCGATGATTCGGGAGAGTCCAAGGGGCGAGCGTACAAAAATGAATGCCGTATTTCAACATTGCCGATCTTGTACAATCCCCACTATGATTTCAACGCCGCAGTCATCCCCAGCGGTGGAAAGTTGTACGATCCATCGGTTTTTTCAGGACAGTAGAGTGTATATACAGCTTGACGCTTGGTCGCGTTTCGTAGTACGCCGGCGGAACACGAGCTAAGAGTGGCCTGTTTATTAAGGAGGGACACCATGGGAGACCTTGACGCACGCGTACAAGCGCTTGAAGCAAAAGTCGAAGAATTGCAGAGCCGGAACGAGATTCAAGAACTCCGTTTTCGGTACCACTTGGCTGTCAATGAGAAAAAGCCGGAAATGATTCAGGACTTGTTTGCTGAGAACGGGGAGATTGACTTTGCCCACCTGGGGAAAGCGTCGGGTAGGTCGAGACTGAATACCTTCTACCAGCAAGCTCTGTCCGACTTGGTACCGTTTGTCAAACAGTTCATTCACAACCACATTATTACGCTGAAGGGGGATACTGGGACTGGGCTCAGCTATTTAGAGGCCAAACCTATCTTTAACGGAGAAAGCTTTCTGGTCGCCGCTCGATTTGATGACGAATATATCCGCGAAAATGGGCAGTGGAAATTTCGCAAGATGACCCTGGTGCCGTACTTCATGGTCCCACTCAAGGAAGGCTGGGCGGGCGAGAATAGGATTCAGATGGTGCGGAAATAATCAGAACAGTTGATGGAACTGGAATCTGGTCTGTATGGGTTTCGGTTATCGTCACGGTCCGCTTTTGTTGTCTTGCGTTTGATCTTGAATTTCGACCTCGACAAAAATCGCTCCGGTCCATTCCGCTCGCATATAGGTCCACGGACGTAGTTTCTTGAACCCCGCGCTGCTCCGCTCGGGATCGTCGAGAATGGGGATGGCCCAGCCGGTGACCTCCGCGCCTTGAATGAGCATGGTGACTTCTGCGCCACCTTCGAGGTGTTTCCACCAGTCGGAGTCACTCCCGATATAGACCATATTCCCCTCACGTAGATAATCCACCGGAAACGTTTTCATCTCCGACGAGTCCCGCTTCTTCATCGTGATGAGCATGACGCCATCGCTCAGCAGTCCATGCCGCTCGGATTGCAGGATGACCGGCACGAGCGGATGGTAGGCCGCAGCGAGTACAGAGAGGCCAGCTAATACGGAAATAATAGTGATCATACGTTTTCCCCAACCTTTATGGCGCATAGGTTACTCTGGTCAGCCGCTCTGACAGTTCCCAAAGCCTTTTGGCGTTGTCATCGTTGCGGGCATGTTTACTCATATACGCCCTAGCCGGCGGTCCGGTCATCTCGAACGGGCCACCGGGACCAAAGTAATCACCTCCGGCGACATCCCCGGCCGGTGGCCGCGCAGGATTACAAGAAGTGCGGCATGAGATGGGTCTTTACCGCGTCCAGGGTGACCGCAGGCCTGATGCCCGGCACCTCAAACGCGACCGGACTGGTGAGTCCGGCATCGACGAGGGCGGCCAGCCTGTGGCGGCAGTGCTCCGGGTCGCCGGCAATCGCAAAGGTATCGATCATCCAATCCGTTACCAGATCGACGGCCAGGTCACCTGCGGCAAACCGTTCGCCAAAACGCTGCACATCTCTGGCGGCAAGACCCGGACAGGAGAAGAGCGGGTGCTCTGGCTGGCCGCTTAACAGCCCGATCCAGGTGGCCAGAAAGGGCTTGACGGCCTCACGGGCGGCAGCCGCGTCTTCTGCAATGGCAACGGTCAGCAGACCACCCACTTCAAAGTCGGCCCAGGCTTTGCCAGCGGCGTCCGTTCCTCGTCTGAGACACTCCACCGCGTAGCGCACATAGGCTGGGCTCAGCAACACGGCCAGCAGGGCCCCATCGGCAATCTGGCCGGCCAGCGTCAGGTTCTGCGGGCCCATCACCCCCAAGTGAATCGGAACGTCCGTCCGGGGAGGCTGAAAATTGAAGCAGGCGGACGTGGTCTGGAACACCTGTCCCGTATACGTCACGGCCTCACCCCGAAAGAGCGCCCGGATAATCTCCACGCCTTCCCGCATTGAGGTGGCCGGTTTGGTGTACGGAATCCCGAGTTGTCCCTCAATCCAGGGGGCGACGCTTGCGCCCATACCCAACACTGCGCGGCCGTCGGATATTTCTTCCAGGGAACCCAACTCCATAGCCGTCAGTACGGGATGGCGCGTATAAGGGTTGAGCACACCTATGCCGATACGGAGCGAGGTTGTGCACGCCGCAATGGCGCTGGCCAGGCTGAACGCCCCGCGGTGCACATAGTCTTCCGGCACCCAATAGGTCCCAAAGCCGTCGGCTTCAGCCTGCCGGGCCGTCGCCATACATTCCCGGGCCGTCAGATGCTGGAAGCTCACGCCAAATTCTTTTATCTGTCCCATCGAAACCTCCGTCGGGTCAGGCCCGCGCCGGGCGGGTCCCTTTTTATGGTCCGCTCCGGTTGCTGTCAACGAAGGGAACGTCGAGCGTTACTACGCTCTTGCCGCATTCACCACTCACCGGGTATCGTGCTCTCGACCCCGTATCGGCTCTCTCGGGACATGATCCATGTCACGCCACGTCCTCCAGCCCCCGGTTCTTATCGCCAGTGCCAGCGCCGTGCTGGTCTCGCTCGATACGTCCGTGAATATCGCCTTCCCGGCGATTACGACCGACTTTGGCTTGGATGTCACCGCCATGCAGTGGGTCGTGGTCAGCTATGTCCTGACCTATGCCAGCCTGCTGCTCGGCTGTGGCAAGGTCGCCGACGTGTGGGGTCACAGCCGCGTCCTGAGCTGGGGTCTGGGCGCCAGTGCCGTCGCCGTGCTGCTGTGCGGCCTGGCGCCCACCTTTCCCCTGCTGCTCGGAGCCCGAGTTGTGCAGGGCATCGCCGTAGCCCTTATTTTTGCCGCGGCCCCAGCGCTGGCTACGCTGTCGGTTCCGCCACAAGCCCGGGGGCGTGTCCTCGGCATTTTTCAGATGAGCGCGGCGGTCGGCTTTGCCCTGGGGCCCCTTGTCGGCGGCCTCCTGGTCGGCAGCTTTGGCTGGCGGGCGGTGTATCTGTTTCGGGTCGGACCGGCCCTGGTGCTGGGCTGGTTGGCGTTCAGGCAGACCCCGTCAGCTACCAAGCAAACCGCCCGGCCCGCCTTTGACACCCTCGGTATACTCAGCCTGGCGGGCGGTATCGCGAGCTTGCTACTGGCCCTGAGCCGAGGCCAGACCGCGGGCTGGACCTCACCCCTCGTCCTGACCCTGCTGGGGCTCTCCGGCCTGAGCTTTACCCTCTTTGTGAAAGCCGAACAGCAGGCCAATCCACCGGTCGTGGACCTCAGCCTGTTCCGCAGACCGGCCTTTGCGCTGGCCAACGCCCTGAACGTGCTGGCGAACGGCGCCATGTTTGCGATTTGGCTCCTCGTCCCCCACTATACCGTGCAGGTACTCGGGCATCCCGAAACCACCGCCGGGTTGGTATTGGTAGCCACCCCCCTGGCTACCGCCCTGGTGGCTCCGCTGGCGGGCGCGCTCACGGACCGGCTGGGGACCCGGCTGCTGAGTTCCGTGGGGCTCGGTCTCGAGGCCTGCGGGCTGTGGCTGATGAGTGCCCTGCACGGCGAAACCACCACCCTGCCGGCCGTGCTGACGCTCGGCCTTGTTGGGGCGGGCGTCGGACTCTTCCAGGTGCCCAATATGAGCTTTGTGATGGGGGCGATTCCCCGCGACCAGCAGGGGGTCGCGGGCGGGATGAGTCAGATGATGCGGACGCTGGGCGTCGTCCTCGGCGTAACCGGCGCCAGTACGCTGTTTGCCAGCCGCAAGATGGTGTATGCGGCGTCCGGCTCCGGAGCGTATGCAGACTCGTTTATGCCAGCCTTCCAGGACGTGTTCCTGGTCTGCGCGGGGATCTGTTTGTGTGCGTGTGTGCTGTCCGTGCTCCGCCGGTAACGACCGCAACTTTCTCTTTCAAATCTTGCATGGCGTTCTCTCTTTACTCCGCTTCGACCCAGCGGTCGTCCCGCTTATGAAACCGGAGGCTGGCCCGTATAGGTCCCGGTCAGCTTTTGTTGTCCTGCGTTTGGTCTTGAATTTTGACTTCAACGAAAACCGCGCCGGTCCATTCCGCCCGCATATAGGTCCACGGACGGAGTTTTCTGAACCCCGCGCTGCTTCGCTCGGGATCATCGAGAATGGGGGTGGCCCAGCCTGTGTACTCCGTTCCCTGAATGAGCATGGTGACTTCCGCACCGCCCTCAAGATGTTTCTCCCACCCGAAATCGCTTCCGATGTAGACCATATCTCCCTCGCGCAGGTAGTTCACCGGAAACGTTTTCATCTGCGCCGTCTCCCGGTCCTTCATCGTGATGAGCATGGTGCGGCCACTGAACAGCGCGTGCTGCTCGGATTGCAGGATGATCGGCATCAGAGGATGGTAGGCCGCGGCGAGTACGGAGAGGCCAGCGACTATGGAAATAATAGTGATCATACGTTTTCCTCGATCTCTATTTCGCATAGGTCACTCCGGTTAGCCGTTCCGACAGTGCCCACAGTTTTTTGGCGTTTTCGTCATTACGGGCGTATTTGCTCATATACGCTTTGGCCGGCGGCCCGGTCATCTCAAATGGGCCTCCAGGACCGAAGTAATCACCTCCGATGACATCTCCAGCCGTGGCTGCATGGAGCGTCGGCAGCGCACCGGCAGGCGGGTCCTGTGCCACAAACGGAAAACTCATGAAAAACCGAAAACTCGGTTTATGCTGCTGTAAATTGGTTCGGGTCGAACCAGGATGGGCCGCCGTAGAGAGCGGAGAGCCTTTCTCCGTGTGATAGAGACGTTGCAGCTCACGCATGAACAGCAAATTAGCCAGCTTGCTATAGCCATACGCCCTGTTCGGTGAGTATTTCCTTTCCGCATTCAGATTGTCGAAATGCATGGGGCTATACCGATGCATGATACTGCTCACGGTCACGATGCGTGAGTTTTCCGTTTTGAGCAATATCGTCAGTAAGCGTCCGGTCAGCGCAAAGTGACCGAGATGATTCGTGCCAAACTGCCGCTCGAAACCGTCTGCCGTCCGCTCCAAAGAGGGCACCATCATGACACCCCCGTTATTGATTAACAGGTCGAGGTTTTGATAGGCGGCGGTAAAATTCTCGGCGAACGTTTTAACGGACTCCAAGCTCGCCAGGTCGAGTGGTTGAAATTCGATCTTGGCCTGCGAAGCGCTTTGCAGAATATCCGCACACGCGGCTTCACCTTTTTCTTTATTCCGGCAGGCAAGGATCACCTGGGCGCCTCTTTGCGCGAGAACGCGGGCCGTCTCAAGTCCGATACCGCTATTCGCACCGGTCACAATCGCAATACGCCCGGTTTGATCCGGAACATCTTTTTCGCTCCACGCCATGATCGGTCCTCCTTTGGCTTTACCGTTTCTGTTGAGGGATAACATTCTGACATATTGACTTGTTACGTCAACAAGTTATTTCCTTTCTCATGGCGAATGAGGAAATTGACAGGCCGGCAGGGTCTGTCATGATGTCTCGACTATGAGTATGGCTGCAGAACAAACGCGAAGCAAAAGCCGCCGCGCCGCGATTTTAGAGGCCGCTCAAACCTGCTTCTTTCAGTACGGCTTGGAGCGGACACGGATGGAGGACATCGCCCGTCTCGCCCATATTTCAAGACCCGCGCTGTACGAGCATTTCGAGAACAAGTCGGCTATTTTTCTGGCCTTAGCACGTTCTATCATAACATCGCAGCTACAAGAGGCAGAAGTGGAACTCCAGCATTCCGGCCCAATCTGGAAGCGTGTGATCTCCGCTTTTGAAGCCTGGTCGGTAAAGCCCTTAGAGATGATTGCGGCAGCGCCGCATGCTGACGATATTATTCAAGCGGGCTCTGGATTAGCAGCGGATGTGTATCGCGAAGGACGTAAAAATTTCTGTAAACGGCTCTCCGCCGCTCTCCAAGATGCCACCCGAAAAGGTGAGCTGAATCTGAAAAAAGCAGGACTCACGGCGACAGCAGCGGCAGACCTGCTTGTCACTGCGTCGACTGGCGCGAAAAGCGATTGGAAAGATACCACCCTGTACAGAAAGCGCATCACCGGCTTTATCCACGTGTTTGCCGCGGCAACTTCCCCGGAGGAATAGGGAACCGCTTCTCCGTAGGTATTAGCTCGTGAAACGGTGCTGGCGGACAAGCTCGACCAGCCTCGCGATCAGTTCTGAGTTTCGCCGCACACGGAAGATGTACCGGGGCACCTGTTTCCCCACATGCTGGGCCATGAAGGGCTCTCCCCAAAAACTCATCAGCCCCTCCACCGTCCCATCCGCGCCCACGTCGGAGAGAATAGGGCGTCGTTTACACTTCCGCGGCGGAGATGTCGGTCCGTTTCCCTTTGACTGACCAGCCCGTTGAGAGACCAAGGTGAAACCAGCCGAACGCCAATATCCCTATCGCGAAAAGCGTGTCCCCAATCACTCGCAGCCACCGAAACGTATCGAGCACAGGTGTCTGTAAGAACTCAGCCGAGCGAGCATACCACATCCCGTGTTCGACGCTCGCCCAGGTCTGGGCCAGCCCGACCGGCAGTAAACTGAGGAGCACCTGTAACCCCATGCCGATATTCATCGCCCAGAACGCAAATCCGAGTGCTGTTGTGTTCCACTCCTGCCGCATGGTGAGCAGCCGGAGACTCAACAGTGACAAACCTATCCCGAGCATACCGTACACGCCAAACAGAGCCGTGTGGGCATGCACAGGGGTCGTGTTGAGGCCCTGCATATAGTACAGCGCGATGGGGGGATTAATGAGAAAGCCAAACAGGCCAGCCCCAACCAGATTCCAAAAAGCTACAGCAACAAACCAGTAAATCGGCCATTTATAGTGCTTGACCCAAGGCGTGAGGTGGACCAGCGACCAGTTCTCATAGGCTTCAAAGCCGATGAGAACCAGCGGCATGAGCTCCAGAGCGCTGAACGTACCACCGAGGACCAGAATGATGGGCGTTGTCCCCGTGAAGTAGAGATGATGAAACATCCCGAGGACACCACCGGTCAGATATAGAATCGTGGTGAATAATACAGCCATTGTCGCCGAGCGCACCCGGACGAGTCCCAATCGGGTGAACGCAAAAGCAATCACCGTAACCGCAAACACCTCGAAGAAGCCTTCCACCCACAGATGGACGACCCACCAGCGCCAATACTCCGCAATGGCCAGGTTCGTGTGCCGCTCCCACATCAACCCCGCGGAGTAAAACAGCGCAATAGAGATCACGGCCAGGACAAAGATGCCGAGCAACTGTTTGTTTGCTCCCTGGGAGGTGCGCAGCGCTGGCCACAAGGCGCGGAGCATCAGACTCACCCAGAGAAAGAGCCCGACAAGCAGCAGAATCTGCCAGAAGCGCCCCAGCTCAACATACTCAAACCCTTGGTGCCCAAACCAGAAGTTGATTCCGCCCTCTAAATGATGATGGATTGCCAGGGCTTGGCCCGCCATCGAGCCGACGACAACAAAAACAAGAGCGACAAAAAGAAAGTTGACACCCAGACGTTGGCGGCCGGGCTCTCGTCCGGCAATGGCCGGAGCGAGGCACAGACCGGTAGCCAGCCAGGACGTTGCAATCCACAGGATGCCGAGTTGAACGTGCCAGGTCCGGGCCAGCGAGTACGGCAGCCAGTCGGCCAGGGGGATACCGTAGAAGCCGGTTCCTTCGACTCCATAATGGGCAGTGACGATGCCCATCAGCATTTGGACAATAAGCAGCGCCCCAACGACCCAGAAGTACTTCTGGGTTGCATACATTGAGGGGGTCGGCGTCAGTTCTCGGAGGGGGTCGACGGCTGGCCGATCATGCATATTACGCCAGAATTCCCGAGTCGCCGCGTAGAACCAGGCAAGCCCGCCAATGCCGCCCAACAGCAGGACGAAACTCGCCACCGAAACGACGATCATCGTCCCCGTTGGAACGTTTCCAACCAGCCTCTCGGGCGGCCAGTTGTTTGTATACGTGATGACCTCGCCGGGACGTTCGGTCACGCACGCCCAAGTCGCCCAGAAAAAGAAGGCGGTGAGTTGGCGAGTTTGCTCAGGTGTGGCCACCGTCCCTGCCGGCATCGCGTAGCTCTCGCGCAGGGCGTCATACTGAGGGTCCAGGCCAAACAGGCCAAGGTAGTGCGCCTGCACATTGTGGATGGCCTTCGCCCTCAACTCGGATACGGTTATCGTCTCTGCCGCAGGATCATAGGTATTCGTCCGCATTTCATGCTGGAGCCGCGCCCGTAGTGCGGCTTGTTGTTCTCCTGCGAGCGCTTCGTAGCCGCGTTCCCCCTCCTCGTGTGCCCAGTGGTCGAGCAGCCAGACTGCCTCGCGGTGCAACCAGTCAGCGGTCCAGTCCGGTGCCGTGTAGGAGCCATGGCCCCAGATGGACCCCAGTTCGTGTCCGCCAATTGAGCGCCACACATCCTGGCCGCCTCGAATATCGTCTCCGGTGAAGACAACCGTACCGCCAGGGGCGACGATACGCTCCGGAACCGGCGGGGCCATCTGATAGACTTCGCGGCCGTAATAGAGCAACGCGCCGAACGATGCGATGACCACACCGGCGAGCACCATCCAGAGTGAACGGAAGCCCCTGTTGTCCTGCCACAACTCTGTCATACGGAGACCCTCTATCGGCTGGGTGTAACTCGAACGGCAACCATATTGCCAGCCTGAACCCGTCCGGCCAACGGCATAGCCCAATACGTCAACCAGGCCACCCAGTATTTTCTCTTATACGCCGCGTTGATCCGATCTAGGACCTCGGGATCGGTCACGATCTGGGTTTCCCCACTAAAAGCGGGCTCTCGCTTCTCGTCCAGCCAGACCAGGACCGGACTCCCCCTCCGAATCCGGCGGGCTTTGAACGAGGTCGGAGCAGTGATGAAATAGACTGCCTCACCCTCATACGTAAACCAGATAGGAGCCGGACGGCTCCAGTCACCATTGGCGCGCTGGGTGGCCACAGAGATCAATTTCTGTGTTTTCAGGAAAGTTTTGACCGATGGGTTCAGTGCGCCTCCGCTGTCTGCCATGCTCCCGCTACCCACACTAAGAATGAGGACAATTCCAAGGAGCCTCCTCGGAGTCATGATTGCCTCTCGGTGACTGCTGCACGCGCGGCATTGCCCGGCCGCTCAGCCATCTGGACCGAAGAGACGCACAAGCTGGGACCGTCACCCTGCCTTACTTGTCTACGATCGCGGTGGCCCGTCAAATCCCGAAGAAACGGCTGGCGTTCCCCCCCAGAATTTTATCCACCGACTCGGACGGCAACGAAGACAAGGTTTCGCGCGCTTTGCGCACAGGCTCAACAAAGCCCTCGGCGTGGGGATAGTCGGAGCCGACGAAGAATTTTTCGTCCCCGGCGAATTGGACGATGAGGGGAAACATCCTCTCTTCGGGATCACCGTTAATCCAGATATTGCGCTCGAAGTATTCGGAAGCCGGGCGCTCCATCTGCGAGGTATGACCCATGTATTTATACCGGTAGTCGAGCCGTTCCAGCCATTCTCCAATCCAGCCGACCATGGCTTCTATGGTGGCCACCCGCAGGCGGGGAAAGCGCTCCAGCACACCGTCGTAGACCATGGTGGTCAACGCCATGCGCGGATCCTGAATCAGGTTCATGGTCACGAACATCATGCCGGGGTCGCGGTCGCGGTACCATTCGCGCCCAGTCGAATGCTTATGCCCAGTCAAATGGATGCCAACGCTCAGGTCCAAATCCTGTACCGCCGCCCAAATGGGGTCCAAATCCGGGTGCCCAAAGCTACGACCGTTGATGGGAGCTGCGGCAACAAATATCGTCCGGCAGCCCAGCTTGGCGACCCGGTTAAGTTCACGCACGGCCAGTTCGGCATCGCGCAGGGAGATATGCGCCGCAGGGAAAAGTCGATCGCTATGGCCGGCGCACAGTTCAAACGCCCAGGTGTTATAGGCCCGGCTCAGGGCGTCGGCAAAGACCGGGTCCTCCACAGTGCCTTCCCATAAGAGGCCGAGCGTGGGGTAGATGACCTGGGCATGAATACCTTCGGCATCCAAAAACTCGACCCGCTTGTCCATATTTTGCCAGTCCGGACTGAGCGCCAGATATTGATCGAAATGGCCGACGTCCCGGCCCATTTCTTTCTGTCCATAGGCCACCACTGCGGCCAACAGGTCGGTGGCGTTGACCATCTTGAGGGGTTTGCCATCCACCAGAATGGTCGGCTCTCCGCTGGTCGGGTTCTTTTCCACCCGCATGGCCCGCTCCCGAAATGCCGGATCAATATAGCGCGGGTAGAGATCAAGCGGCTCCATAAAGTGGCTGTCACCATCGATCACGTTCATTGACATGCTCCTCTCAGTCCGACTCCGGCAAAAAATTCCGATCGAGGACCTGCTCCAAAACAAATGGACAAACGGCCGGAAACGTCGCAATGGGCAAACCGCTCTCATCCGCGGCCGCCTCACGCGCGTCCTGGTAACAATCATCAAGAATGCGTTCACTATACGGTCGCAGACTCGGGCTGTCGGCCAGTTCGTCCCGCACCCGGCGACGGTGCTCTCGTATGGTTGCCCGCCAACTATTGGTCCGACGGTTTGGCTGATAGCGATACTTCAGGAGATGACTCAGGATGATGATGAGTGCGCTTTTCACAGCCCGGCGCTGGCTTCTCCCCATGTCCTCAATCTCCTCAGCCAGGTTCTCGCTGTCCAGCCGGTGTGTCTGGCCGGACCGTAGCGCTTTCACCTGTTCTTCAACCCAGGCGGAGAAGTCCTGTTCATACAGTGCCTGTCCGCCCGGTTGAGAGGTTTGAGGCTTTTCCAGGGACTGTGCTCTCGGCATGGGGGTCACTCTACCACTGGTGCCCATATTGAGAAATAGTCGAGAAATATCGTTACCCGGTGTGTTGTTCGACGCTCGGCGCGGCGGTCACCGTGTTCTCCTCGCCCGCTTGGTTGCCCCACACGGCATCGTACGCAAAGTCGCTACCGATCCGCGTCAGCTCGGCTCTGCACGTCGTATCAATGAAGTCCTGCTGTTCGGGGGATAAGAGCTCGGCTGACCCCCCGCTGACGCCGCGGCGGATCATCTGCCGGTTGGGCGACGACCACGGGGTGAGTGCCGGCGGCTTGAATTTTTCGTCTATGCTTTTCATGTACGCAAACGAACTCTTCTCACATACCACGGCAAACTCCTCTGGGGTCAACTCGACCTGCATGAACGCGGCGATGCGTTGCGCGGCCGCTGCCATGTCCTGTTTCATCTCGTCAAAGGTCAGGATCAGCAGGTTGGGCAGGTGGCGGTCCTTCCAGTAGCCGTGCAGGTGTTCGGACCAGCTGAACGGCGTGGCATCGGAAAAGAAGAGCCGCAGCCAGAGCGGCACAGCCGGCATCAGCGGGCCGAACATGACATCGCGGATAAAGAGATAACCCGACACAAAGGCATCCTTGGGGTCGCGCAGAATACAGATGTAGCGGGCGTCCTGGGTGTAGGGAATCCGCTCCCACTCCAGATGCGTTTTAATCACCCGCAGGCCGGTGGGCGCGGCCTGGCGGGCGGTATCGTCCGACAGGGGCACGACGAGGTCCTGCCTGGCAAAATCGGGCCACGGAATCACGTCGTGAATATGCCGGAACTCGCCCTTGCCCCGCATGGCGATTTGATACGCGATCTGCATGGTCCAGTTCGTGCCACATTTTGGAAACGTGCAGACCACCACATCGTGCCGGCTGGGACGGTAGTCGCCGAAATCATGCCCGGCCAGCATCTTGGCCTTCATCTTGCGGCCAACGGCGGCCCAGAAGCGATCCGCATACCCTGCCCTCTCGACCAGCCACAGCAGCGGTTTGATGAGGACATAGGTCAACCCCAACACGGGATAACGGATGTGGGCAGGAAAAACGTCATGATGAAACGGGCGGTGCGAAGCGGCCACAGTTTCTCCTTTGTCTCTTGTCCGGGAAATTCGTCCCTACCCCACCTTTTGCACCAGCTCGATACCGAACTGTTCGGCGGCATTGCCGCCCAGCATACGGGCCATGCTGGCCTCGTCGATGCGGGCTTGGCTCAGGGTCTCAATCGCCTCCCAGGCGCTGGTCGTATCCTGCTGCGGATAGCGCGAGCCCCAGACGATCTTGTGGGCAAAGGTATGGGGTAACTGCTGGATCAGCCGCTCCTCGGCGTCAAAGGCGAGCAGTACCCGGCCCTCTTCCCACATGTCTTCCACATCGGTCCGCACCGGGTAGTAGTGCAGGGGCGGAATCGTCAGGACGGACGCTTCCATCTTCTCCAGCACCTCTTCCATCCAGGACGCCTGACCGCCGGCCATGACCACCTTCAGCTTCGGGTAGCGCTGCATGACCGTAAAACCGATCAGGGTCGCAGCCACGAACATATGATTATCCAGCCACGGGGACAGGATCGGAGCGACCGGATGGCCGATCGGCTGCTGGGCGCCGAAGGTAAAATTCGGCCCGTTACCACCGCCCGCAAAGGGGCCGCCGCCGACCTCTCTGAACAGGGTGACCTGAGTGAGCCGACGGTTGACCTTCTCGATAAACGGGGCGTGGGAGGTCCATTCCGGGTTCCATAAGCCGCTGGCTGGATGAACGGCGAGCGTCAGGTCGAGCCGCTCAAGCTCGGCCCAGAACGGATCGTAGTAGGGATGGGTATAATAGCGTCCCTGCACGAACATGGGTCGGAGAAACACACCCCGAAAGCACGGTATGGACACGATCCGTCGCAGTTCCGCCAGCGCATAATCCATGTTTTGCAGGGGAATCATGGCCGCGGCGTACAAGCGGTCGGGTGCGGCCTGACAGAAGTCGGCGATCCAGTTGTTATACGCCTGGGCGAGCGCGTTAGCGCTGTCCGGGTCCTTGACCAGGGGGAAGCCCTCGGCAAACCAGGTCGGGTAGAGCAGGGTCTGATCCACGCCCATAGCATCCATATCCCGCAGCCGCGCCTGAGGGTCAGACGCTCCCTCGGTCATGGCGTGCCGGGTATCGGGGTCGAGCTCTCCGATCTGCTCGCAGGTCATGCCCGGCCGCCAGATGGCGTAGCGGGGGATGTTGGGATTGACTTGGTCGTGGTGGGCCTCGCCGTTGATTTTGAGGTAGGAGGCGTACTGGCCGTCTTCCCGCCACAGAGAGAATTTGCCCAGGGCGCGATAGTCCGGCTCTAAATAGTTCTCCCAGATCGCGGGTGACTCGACAATATGAGAGTTGGCGTCAAAGACGGCAAAACGCTTGGTCATACCCGGGCTCCCTCGGCGGCCCGGCCGTTTCCGTTGGGCTGTCTGCCGCGTTCCCGCGGAGGCCGGATGAGCGCGGCCTCGGGCTCCAGGGCGTGCTTGACCTCATCCTCGGTCGGCCACCAGTCCGGCCGTTCAATTTCGGTCACCCGCTCCCGGATGAAGGTTTTCGGGGCCTCGATATGGTAGAGCTGGCGCGCATTGTCTCCCAGGAATTTGCTCTGGTAGGACGCTGGCAGCTCACACGCGCGCATGGTCTCAAGCGCCCGCCACACATCGTCGCCGTCGTGATGATACACATCCGACGACCAGGCCAGGATGTCTTTATAAAACTCGGGCAGACGCGAGGGCGGAGCCTCATCGCCTTCAAAGCCGGTCACGCAGTGCGCGAAAAAGGTTTCGCTCGGCAGGCGCTTGAGCGGCGCCAACTCGCGCTCGTTGCGGTACAGCTTGTAGAATTTATCGCAGCGGTCGAGCAGAAAGCTCAGCCAGGTCGAGGAAGCCTCAAACACCGCGGCCCGTATCTTGGGATGGCGTTCAAAAAAGCCTGACATCAGGACCATGGTGACCCACAGCGCGGCCTCGGCCTGAAAGTTCTGCACATTAGTCAGAAACGAGTGCGGCAGACCCGCGGAGATAATGGTCCGGGCGACCAACTCCGCGCCCGAGTACTGTTCGGCATAACCGGCCGGCTTAAGCGAGCCAAAGGCCGGAAAGGGGTGCATACCGTACACCACGCCGGTCTCTTCCATAGCCCGCCACACCTGCTCATACTTGGGCTGGAGCGGGTAATTACCCATGGCGTCAACGGGTCGGACCAGACCCACCCGACAGCCTTTTGCCGCCACCCGATAGACTTCCTGGGCCGCGTATTTCGGGTCCTGCATGGGCAGCATGGCGGCAAAATAGAGCCGTTCGGGGTCTTCCTGACAGTAGTCATACGCCCACTCGTTATAGGCTTTGCACATGGCCTTGGCCCCGAGCGCGTTTTGCAGCCACGGATAGGTGTCGATATCGGTCGGGATAATCATCACCTGGTCGATGCCCTGGATGTCCATATCCCGTAGCCGCTCTCGCGGTTTATAGGAGCCCTTGTGGTCAAGATAGTCGGCCTGCTCGGCCGTCAGGGCAGTCTCGGGGTTCAGGTTGCGAACGTACAGGGCGCGCTGGATATCGTGTTTGAGCCCCGGCCCGGCAAAGGAGATGGCGTGGATGCGGCCCCGCCGGCCACCAATCAGTTGGGAGCCGATGCCCGACCCCGGTACGCCGTTCACAATCAGTTGCTTGCTCTCGGCATCGAACCACATGGTGGTCTTGAGGGCTTCCAGTTCGTCCTTGGTCAGCCAATCCTTGGCCCGCTCCCAAATCCAGGGCGGCTCGGTTACATGGGCGTCGCAGTCAAAGGTCGGGAAGTCTTTGGTCATGGGAGCGAACTTTTGAATCGGCATGTCCTCGTCCTTTTCTCAAATAGTCACCTGGCCAGTCTGGATACAAAGCTTTTGATAAAAGCGTTCACCTGGTCCGGGACTTCGAGCTGGAGGAAGTGGCCCGCACCAATGGCCTGGGCAAATTCGACCTGCTTGAAACAGGATTTCAGATGCTTCAGGTCAGCGGCCTGCGGAAAAGCGTCCGCCATCCAGGGGCCGACCATGACCAGCGTCGGCTGCGGCATGGCAGCGGCTGGCGTAGCGGAGTCAGAAGCCATCAGGCTGATCTCTTTGACGCGCACGTCTACGGGCGTGCGACATGCCTCACCGACCGCCGTCTCGACCATCGCGCGGTCAGCCTGAGGACCGAAAAAGCTGGTATACAGCTCCCGAAAATATCTCTCGCCGTTTGGAGCTGTCAGTTTTTCTACCATCTCGGCGTAAAACCGCTCGGTCCCGGTTGTAGGGTTATCGAGGTCGGCTCCGGGCATTACCGCAGAGTCAACTAGGGTGAAGGCACGCACCAGGTCCGGGTAGTCATGGCTGAAGGCGACACCCGCCGGGCCGCCACCGGCGTGCGCAATCGCCACGGCTTTACTGAAGCCTTCGTGGCGGGCCAGGGCCGCGATGTCCGCGGCGTGCTGCTGGGGCGTATGGCCGAAACCCGGCGAGGTCGATTTGCCCATGCCACGCCGGTCCATGCGGAGAATACGGTGGGAGTCTTGGAAGTAGGTCGCCTGCTCCTCCCAGTGGTTCAGATTGGAGCACCAACCGTGAATGAAGATCAGGTCGGGGTTGCCCCTATCCTTGCCCTCGACTTTATAGTGCAGTTCGGCTCCGTCTTCGGTTCTGAACGTCGGCATCATTTCCTCCTTACGAGAATTCCCTCATATCATATTGAGACCGCTTGACCACTCGCCTCCTTGGCTCTGCGTGTGGTCTTTTCGACGGCCCAGCCTCCCTTCAACTGAGACAGTTGACATGCCAGAGGCACTCATCATACTAACAGCACGCATTGCTTGGGAGAGCGATTGGTATGGTTGTCTGTGAACGAGGGAGACAGCATGACGACGAAGATGACGAAACGCCAATTCCTGCAATCCATCGGAGCCGCAGCCGGCGTGGCCGCAGTATATCGGAGCATGAATGCATTGGGCCTTGTAGGAGCAAACACGGCCCAGGCAGCCACACTCGATTTGTCGCCCGGCTCGGGCGGTGGGAAGAGCGTTGTCATCCTGGGGGCCGGTATCTCCGGCCTCGTGGCCGCTTATGAGTTGTCAAAAGCAGACTATGACTGCACGATTTTGGAGGCTACTAATCGGGCGGGCGGGCGCAACTTGACGGCCCGTGGCGGCGATATCATCAGAGAGGAAGACAGTCGGCAATGGGTAGGCTTTGACCCCGAGGAGCATTTGTACGCGAATCTCGGGCCGGCCCGCCTCCCCCACCACCACACAACTATACTCGGCTACTGTAAAGAATTCGGCGTTGATCTCGAAGTCTTTACCAACGACAACCGGGCGGCCTTTTTCCACAATCTGGAAGGCTTCGATGGCAAACCCGTAGTGGCGCGACAAGTGATGACGGATACGCGCGGGTATCTCGCCGAACTCCTGGCCAAGGCGGTACACCGCACTGCCCTGGACGATGTGCTAGCGGGTGAGGATAAGGAGCGCCTGCTTGACCTGCTCAGGAGCTATGGCGACTTGGATGTCGCAGACGATCTCTATACAGGCTCAGATCGTGGTGGGTATCAGGGGGAGCAGGTCCATGCCGGTCTTGCACCTGGGGAGGTGAACGACCCCCTCGATTTCAGCCAACTGCTCAGTTCGGACTTCTGGGAATACAAGCTCCACTTTAGCCAATTTCTCGATCAAAACCCCACCTTATTACAGCCCGTCGGCGGGATGGACGCCATTGTTGATGCCTTCGAGGAGCGTCTGGAGCATCTGACCCGGTATCGGAGCATCGTAAAGGAGATTCGGAAGACAGCTGACGGCGTTCGCATTGTGTATCGACGTCGGCGTCGGCGCGGTCTGAGCATCCTGGATGCGGACTTTGCTATCTGCACTATTCCTGCGCCCGTCCTGAAGGACATTTCCAACGACTTCTCAGCCGATACACAAGCCGCGATTGAGTCGATAGAGTTCAGCAATGCAGTCAAAATCGGTTTCCAGGCCCGTCGGCGTTTCTGGGAGGAAGATCACGGTATCTATGGCGTAATATCCTGGACCGACCAGGATATTACGCAGATCTGGTATCCGCCCTACGGCTATCAGCGGGCCAAGGGGATCATCATGGGGGCCTATATCTGGGATGACGAGCCCGGCCTGCGATACGCGGCCATGAGCCCGGCCGAGCGTTTACAGACCGCTATCGCCGAGGGCGAGGCCCTCCATCCCGGCTACGAGGCAGAGATAGAAGCGGGGGTCAGCCGGGCCTGGGCCAAGGTGCGCTTCCAGCGGGGCGGCTGGCCCACCAGCTATCAGGCACCCGCGCGTCTGCGCGAGCCCGATGGGGCGATTTATTTTGCGGGTGATCAGTTGAGCGCCCTGCCCGGCTGGCAGGAGGGGGCCGCTTTGGCCGCTCATGCGGCGGTGCGGGCCATCAACGAACGGGTGACGGCCACGGCCTGAAAGAGCGGCCGCATGCGAGAAGCGACCGCCTTTTGGATAATGGTCTAAACGATCGGTCCATGCATCGGTAGGGGCGTTCCTACACGGCGAGCGCAGCGCGGTCCGAGACGGGTTCGGGAGCGCTGCCGTTGAGCGGCTTCAGGCCGGTTCCGGTTCTGGGCACATGCGCAATTGACCATTCTCTCGCTGGGCGCTAGATAGTCCGAATTATCAAGAAGATTGCCGGATAGTCGGGATGTCAGAATCACAAAAAATCACAACGGAGGCCCTATGACTCAGGATGAAATCGTTGAGCGCAACGTTCACAAAGTGCACTTGTTCATCGACGCCTGGCGGGCGGTTGACCCGGACGTGGCCATGGCCTGTCTGTCAGACGATATCGTTTATATCAACCAACCGATCGAACCGGTGGTCGGCCAGCAGGATGTCCGCAAGATTGTCGCAGGCATCATGAAGCTCTCGCACCGGGTGCACTGGGAGCTGCGCAACTGCTTCGGGTACGGCAATACGGTCGTTACCGAACGGCTCGACTGCTGGGACTTCGACGGCAATGGCTGGGGACTCAAGCTACCCTGCATCGGCATGTTCGATGTCAACGAAGCCGGCAAGATCTGTGGCTGGCGGGATTATTTCGACAACCGGATGTGGTTCGAGAACGGCGGTCCGACCCTGCATCTCGACTGACCGCCCGCGGCCGCTATACGACCCAGAAAGGAAACGCTTATGAGCACCGATACGAATTGGAAAATCGCCCGCAACGAAGGCGTGGTCCGCGCCTTTCTCAAGGGCTGGGACGATCTCGATGTCGACGCCTGTATGGCCCAGGTCACCGACGATATGTGCTATCTCAACCAGCCGCTGGAGGCGATTCGCGGCAAGGCCAATGTGCGCAAGATGATCGCCTCGATCTTCGCCCCGGCCAAACGCGCCGAGTTTAAGCTGCTCAACGTCTTCGGCTCTGGCGACCGGGTCATCACCGAGCGCCTGGATCAATGGGACTGGGACGGCAGCGGCACCTGGCAGCTCCAACTCCCGGTGTGCGGCATGTTCGAGCTGACCGAGGACGGCAAGATTTACGAATGGCGCGAGTATTACGACAACGAACACTGGGGCAAGAACGGCGGTCCAAGCCTCGTTCTCTAAAGGCTCACAACTTGACAATACAGGCCCGCCGCACCGGTCCTAGACCTTGGGGAGAATGTCGTGCACGAGCCTCCGCATATCCCCGATGGTCTTGACGGTTGGCGTCCCACTGAACGGCGGCCACAGGAGGGGCATCGTCAGCCCGGCATCCCGATACCGTTTGAGATTGTCCGTGATCTGCTCGGCCGTGCCGACCAGCGTTGGCGTCAGCTTGCCCCGTGGCGTCTGATCCGTTTTGTCGCGGGTAATCTCAAACGGCAGCATGCTCGAAATTTCGATGTCGTCGATGCTATGCGCGTTGCCGAGCTTCTCCAGCTCGTCCTTGATGGCGGTCCGCCAGGCAGCGATCGCTTCCGGGGTGTCCATAATCCCAATCCAGCCTTCAAGGCCATACTTGGCAACGCGCGCTGCCGCGAGATCGGGCCGGCCTAAGCCTCCAAAAAACATCGGCGGCCGTGGCTTTTGGACGGGCTTCACGCCAAAGCCACATTTTGGAAAGTCGGCGAATTCTCCGTGGTACTCAAACACCTCGTTGGTCCAGATCCCCTGCATCACCTCGATCGTTTCTCTCACATGCTTGTTGCGTTTCTTATAAATATGAGCGGCGCTTGACGCGGCGAACTCCTCTGGCATCCAGCCCGAGCCGACGCCGACGTTCAGACGCCCGCCCGAGAGGTGATCCCAGGTCGCGAGTTCTGCGGCCAACACGCCGGGAGCACGATAGGGCGTGACAATGATACTGACCCCCAGCCGCACGCGCTTGGTAATGGCCGCCAGATACGGAATGAGCGGCATGCCATGCAGGAACTCCGCCCGCGCACTCACTGGTAGCGCCTTCGGAAATTCCGACATGAAACCAAACGACTTTTCGAGTTCCTGGCGGTCTGAGGCTTCGGGTACCACGATACGGTCCAGTGACCACACCGAGTCGAATGCAAGGTCCTCCGCTTCACGTGTCAGGTCTACGATTTCGCTGACCGTGATCTTGTCTCGGAGATTCGGCAGATACAGCGCGAGCTTCATAGTAAGGTCCCCTTTATTGGTCGTAGTCCATACTGGATATATCTATCGCCCCGCTGGCTCATAGCGGGAGCGGGTCATTCATGCAATCCCATCTGGAGATGGGTTGCCCAAGTCTGCTGCCGCGTGCATCTTTCTGCGTGGCTCGATTATTGTCAAGTTATGGAAGCCTCATTCTCCACGCGAACGTGTATCACTATTGCGAAAACGAGTGACTCTACTTCTTTGGTAAGGTGCAGATGGCCTGACTAACTTTTTCATGGAACTCCAAGTCTATGGCACGCCGCAGCAGTGCTACGACCGCATCAAACATATCTACGAACAGTCGCAATGCTGCGCCAGCGTCAATGCATTCAAGTTCGGGGGCATGCCTTTTGACGCTGGCGCAGGCCATCATGCGCCTCTTTGCCAAAGAGGTTATGCCGGAACTCCGTAAGCTTGGTGATGATCCGCTGTTTGACACAGAGGCGGCTGCTCCGCCGGCATTCATGGCAGCCTAAATCTCCGCTAGCTGCTGAAGCCGGAAATTCATAATAAGAACTGGAAGTCTCTAAGGACCCCGTGGCGAACAAACAACAAGTCTACGACGCAAACTTTCTGGCCCGTGATAAAGCGGCGGTACTCATTGGCTGTACTGCCCAAGACATTGACAATTTTGTGGAGAAGAGGCTGGTGAAAAAAGAAGGGTTGAAGGACGATCAGCGTGTGGTGTATGTCTCGCTTACAGAAAGGGGACGAAAACTCCATCAGCAGGCGGACGAAAAAATCATCGGACATAATATCCGATTGTTCCCCAAAGAATGTCAGCAGCTCATCGAGCTCCTGATGAAAATCTGAAGCTGTTTTTTAATGGGTAATAAACATTCCCAATAGAGAGAGGAGATGAATATGGCAGCAAATCACGACTTTGAGGTCAAACAACTACTCAAGGCGTATCGGAAGGGAATCATCTCAGATGAACTGTTTGAATCAGAGATGAGCGAACTTCGGAATGACAATGGCGCGGGCGAGTACGTCTTTAACGGAAAATCATACACCAGCGAACGCGAGATGCTGGTCGCTTTTCTGGATGAATATCGCTGTGCCGAGAACTTTGCGTCGGAATATCTGGGCGGTTGGAATGATGTGAGTATGGAGGAGTGTGTCAAAGGTGGCTTGCGTACGATTCAGCAGCGCGAAGCCTTCCATGCCCGGTTGCTGGAAGCGCGGCTGAAGGAAATCGGTGGGAGCGTGCAGTGCGCGGTGCCGACCGAACAGCGCCAAAAAGAAATGGCCGTGTACGCCGCCACAGACAAGACGGATGCCGAAAAGCTCCAATACCTTGCCGATCAAATTCCAGATCTTCCCAAGGCGCTGAAATTTATCACTGACGTGATTGACCAGATTGAAGATGATCAGCAGACCAAAGAGTTGCTGCGCTCAATGGTCCAAGATGAGATGTCCAGCGGCCAGTGGTTGCTGGAAGCGAACGATCTGTTGAACGGGACGAACGCGGCTGCGTAACTGAGCAGAGCAGCGAGGGGGTATGCGTCACCAGCCCAGATGTGGATGATGACATCCGTGTCCAGGTTGGTGACGCGGCGTTTTGTCCGATTGGTCATTGAGTTTCGTGTAGCACGCGCATCGTTGCCGAACCCATCAGCAGCAGTCAGCGCAGGCCATATCCCGCCTTCCTGCCTCGCTTGACCAACGCTTCTCTGCTGGTTACGCTCCCGGCATTCAATTCATAGAGGAGGGATGCGTATGGTCTATTTGTTTGCGAGCGTGAAGCTGAAATCGGGCAGCGTCGGTCAATTTACCGAGTTGCTGCAAGGCGTGACACCCGTGCTGGGCCGGCTGGGTGGTTGGAAACTGCTGGGCAGTTATTTCAATTCGATTGGCCGGATGAACACCGTGGTCGATGTCTGGGAGCTGCCGGATGCGAACGCGGTTCAGTCCACCCTGGACAAAGCCGCCCAAGACCCGGAATGGCAGAAATGGGTGCCGGTCATCGAGGAAATCGTTGAGGACGAGACGCTTCAGATCCTGACCAAATTGCCGGTCTGACCACAGGGCCGAGTACAGAACCCCCTGTTTTCCCGGAGGTCGTATGTCACGTATCCCCCTTGTTGAGCCCGAACACGCCGCGCCGGAAGTCCGCGCCCTGTATGAGCGTTTTGCAGGACCCAATCTGCCGGTGCTGAATGTGATGAAGCTGTTTGGCAACCATGCCGATCTTCTGGCCGGGCTGACCGCTATTGGCTCGGCGCTGTATCATGATCCACACCTCGCGCCGCGCCACCGCGAGCTCGCCTACCTGCGCGCTTCGCAGCTCAATTCCTGTCACTACTGAGTGCCGACACATGTGATGCTCGGTCGGAGCGTCGGACTGACGGATGCGGAGATGGCGGCCATGGCGGACTGGGAAACCACACCGCTGTTTGACGCCACGGACCGCCTGGTGCTGCGTTACGCGGAGGTATTGACTCAGGAGAATCGGGTGGATGATGCCCTGTACGCGGAGCTTGAGGCGCGCTTCCCGCGTAAGGAACTGCTGGAGTTGTGCATGACCGTGGCCTTGGCCGCATTCGTCAACCGGGTGCACGCCACGTTTCGGACAGACGTGGATGATGACACCCAGACGCAGGTCGGGGACGTGTCTTTCTGTCCGATTGGCCATTAAGCGGTGGGAGCGGGTTTCACATCCGCCCCGCCTAATAGCCCAACGCCCGCGCGGCGCCTTCCAGGACAAAAGGGACGGACCAAGCCGTGCGCGCCAGGCGAATGTCGTCGCTCTGGCCCGAAGCGTATAAACCCGCCGCACTCATCCAGAAAGCGGCTGAGCGCAACTGATACAGCATGCCGTAGTACTGGCAGACCTTTTCGTCGATCTCGATTCCGGTGGCTTGCTCATACTCCCGGAAAAAAGCATCCCGCTCAACGAGGTGAGACAATAACGCGCTGCCCTCACGGTTGAGGTCGGTCAGGACATAGGCCACGTCGTACATCGGGTCTCCGATGACTTGCAGCTCCCAGTCGAGCACCGCCGATATTTGATCGTTGTCGATTAACAGGTTGCCGGTTCGATAGGCACCGTGAACCAGGGTCAGGCGCTTGGTTTCCGGCGCGTTGGCCTTGAGCCAACCGATCAGGTCTATCAGGATGGGATGCGGTTCCTGCTGAGAGATTTCTACCAGCTCGCACCATTTTTGGACTTCACGCAGCGCAAAGTCGTTATCTGACTCGGGGACACCCAGGAAGGACAGACCCGCCGCTTCCCAATCAATGCTGTGCAGGCTGGCCAGCGCGGCGGTAAAACTTTTCGGCAGCGTACCGCGCGCGGCCGCCTCGGCGTAAAAGCGCCGACCGGCCGAACCCCACGGGCTGGGACAGGTCCCGGCAACTTTCTCCATCACCAGGAAGGGTTTGCCGAGAATGCTGGTATCGCTCTCGTACCAGTACGGTTTGGGAGTGGGGAGGGGCGTGGCCTCCAGACTCCGCAGAACCTGAAACTGCACCCCGAGATCGGAGAAATGCCGCAGCAGGGCATTGCCGGGATCGCGCCGCAGGCACAGGCCCCGTGTTTTTGAGACGCCGCCCTCGGTCCAATGCGCGTCAAACAGCCAGGTTTCATGCGACCAGCCCACGGCAATGCGCTCCATTGCTTCGAGGCGCAGGTCCGAGGCGTCCGGTAGCTGTGTCTCAATATATTGGCGGATGCGTTCCGCCATAGCCTGATCGTCAGGGGCCTGTTGTGTCATGCGGCGTACACCATCTCGCGGTCAACGCGGGCGCGCAGCCGGGTGCGCACGCGACGGATGAGGCTGTTAAAGCGCTCCTCGCCCAGTTCGGACCGGGTTGCATATAGGGTTTCAATCAGACGTGACACACTCGCCGCATCGAGGTCGTGGCGGAGCGTCCGAAGCGCCTCGGCAAGGGGCGCTGGGATGGCATTCGAGGCAGCGAGCTGGCTGAGTTCTTCGGTAAGCTCTTGCAGGTCGCGCTGACTCGCCGCGGCGTGGTCGTCGGCGAGGCGCAGTTGACCGGCAAGTTTTTGCAATACCACCGCCGCCATGAAGGCTTGCGTCTTGGGGTAGGCGGCTTCAACCGCCGGGCCGATCTCTTTTTTGAGCGTGCGGGCGATGCGTTCCAAGAGTTCGTCTGGAGCCAGTTGCACGTAGTCCGCCATCAGGCCCCCCCTCCGTTTGCAGGCCGAGCGGTGCGACGCATACGAGACCAACGATGCACCGGCCACATGTCCTGGTCTTCTCCATGCCCGCCCTCGCCATTGATATCCCACTGAATCAGGCTGTTGACATCGATAAAGGTGTGACGATTGATCACGATCCGACTCAATGGTGTCCCAACGGCCAACAGTTCGCGTCCCTCTGCATCCCGCGCCTGAATCTCGACGCGGGTGATCCAGCCGTTACTCCCATCTCTCTCAACCCGGCGCTCGCCCTGCGTCAGGGGTCGCGTCCGCCCATCGCGGTGGAGAAAGCCATACGCGACCGGATTTCGGTCTTCCTCCACGTTGGTGACGGCGAGAAAGCCGTGCTGCGCCGTGGCTACCCCGGTGACATAGGCCGCCTGACGCGGGCGGTCCTCCCGCCGCCGTCCCCAGGTGCGGTCGCGCACGGCCAGACAATCGATCGGGATCGTTTCACCGTGCAGAATGATTTCTCCGCTCACCCGTCCGATCTGATCGAAATGGTGCGAGCGCCCAAAGGTCGAACCCGTGCTGGTCAGCGGCTCGGGCGGCATCACGCCCTCAAAACGCAGCGCGGCCTGCAAACGCGATGCATCGCTATAGCCCAGCGCATAGGACATGCACGGTTCGATCACTCGGATCGAAACCCCAGTCGGCAGGCTGATATCGTGCAGGTCTTGATCGCGCGGGAGTTCCAGGGCGGTGTAGTTTGCGGAATAGAGCACTTCCCAGGGTAGATGGGCCGAGTCGTCCCAGACCCAGGCCCCGCCCGCGACCGTGCCGATATTGGGCCGCGCCAGCGTATACAACCAGCCGCCCAGGCGCCGCTCCGGGTGAGCGAATGAAAACCAGGCCGTCTCCGTTGACCACCAGTCCCCGACCATCTCGTCAGAGTGAAAGCGGTCGTCGCGTTCAGTAAATATCCGCTGTTCCGCCATACTTGTCTCTTTCTCTATTTGTCTCTTTCTCTGAGCGGAGGCAGGCGATTATTATTGTACCGAGAGTGCGCTCGTATGGTTCACGATGGTGACACATTCATACGCCCGCGTGCGGATTTTACCTGCAACACTGTCGTCCGGTTGCCCTCCGAAATGATCCGTCCACGTACCAAACGCGGTTGCATTAGGGAAGCGCTCAAGGACGATAAAGACACCCTGCTGGGAGCTGTGAAGGGGGGCGAGCAATTCATACGTCCCGCCGCCGTTGTCTTTGGCATAGGCCGCTACGTCGTCCACAATTTTTGATAATTGGTCCAGGGTACAGCCTTCCTGGAGCTTGACGGTTACCATATCGTACATGGCGGAGCGGGCGGGCAGGACATGCCCGAGCAGCAGGACGAGTCCGGCCAGGACTCCGATTATGTTTTTCATTACCCCTCCCGTGTCAGGCCGTGACTTCGGATCGAGCAACAACTCTGCCCGTCACGCCGGGACGCTTTAGCGCAATTCGAAGCCTTCGTAGCCCTTGGCCGCAACGTCAGCGAATATCTCCCGGTAGAGCGGCACGCCGCCGGCAAATAGGAGGAAGCGGCCGCGCACGTTCTCGGGATTGGTACTGCCGAAGAACCACGAATCCTGCATCTCATTGATGAGCAGCCCTTGGGCCGAGTCATAGCAGCGTTGGGTCCAGGCGTCTTCGGCCGCGGCGGTTGTGGTCATGGTCTCGAACCCGTGCTCGCGCATATAACGGATGCAGTCGACAATCCACTCGACGTTGCTCTCGGCACAGCGGGTGATATTGCAGAACACCGCCGGGTTGTGCGGTCCCATGATCGCCCACAGATTCGGGAAGCCCGAGAACTGCACGCCCAGGTTGGTGCGTGGCCCGTCGGACCAGTGCTCTTGCAGGCTACGCCCGTGTTGGCCACGGATATCCATCCGCAGCAGCTCGCCGGTCACGCTATGAAAGCCGGTGGCATAAATAATCACGTCGAGTTCGTGCAAGGCACTACCGGTTGCGACTCCGGTAGGAGTGATCTTCGTGATCGGCGTTTCGCGCAGATCAACCAGGCTGACATTGTCACGGTTGAAGGTCTCGTAGTAATTCTTCTCGCCCGGACAGCGCTTGGTGCCGAAGGTGTGCTTCGGGATCAGCTTTTTGGCCAGCACCGGATCGGTGACGCGTTCGCGAATCTTGTTGGCCAGGAACGCGGCGACCTCATCCGCGGTTTGCTGTGACATAAAGGAGTCGCTGTAATTGCCCAGCCACAGCGCGAACCCGCCGCGGTCGTACAATTCCTGATAGCGGGCCAGGCGCTCCTCTTTTGGCACGTCCAGCGCGGCGCGCGTGTCCGGTTCGTGGATGAAGCCAGCCCAGGTACGTTTGCACAGGGCGAAAATCTCGTCCGCGTTCTTTTTGAATTCCCGTTGCTCCGCTGCGGTAATCGGGCGATTGCGGAGCGGGGTGCACCAATTCGCGGTGCGCTGAAAAACCGTCAGCTGTTCGCACTCGGGGGCGATGGTCTGAATGATCTGGACACCGGTCGGGCCGGTACCGATGATGCCGATGCGCTTGCCCGTGAAATCGACCGGTTCTTTCGGCCAGCGGGCGCTGTGCAGCGACCGTCCCGCAAAGTCTTCAACGCCCTTATAGTCCGGAAACTGGTGGGCCGACAGCAGCCCGGTAGCGCAGATCATGTAGCGCGCCCGAGCCCGCACACCGTTGTGGGTCGTAATCTCCCAGTGCTTGTCTGTTTCGTCGTAGACGACGGTCACAACGCGGGCGTTGCACTCGATGTCACGCTTCAGATCGAATTTGTCCGCAACAAAATGCAGATATCGCTCCACTTCCGGTTGGCCCGAGAAGTGCTCGCTCCACTCCCATTCGTCGATCAGTTCCTGGGAAAAGGAGTATTGGTAGGAATAGCTCTCGGAGTCGAAACGGGCGCCTGGGTAGCGATTCCAGTACCAGGTGCCGCCGATATCGGTGCCGGCCTCGAACACCCGTGCCGAGAGGCCGAGCTCGCGGAGTTTATACAGCGCATACAGGCCGGACACGCCGGCGCCGATAACAATCGCGTCATAGTGCTGGGTCACGATCAGAACCTCCTGTGGTCAGCGATCAGTTTGCATTGCAGCCGGTGACAGACCCGGGTGGCCCTCTCGTCCGAGCACCCTGCCCGGACCGGCCGGCTGAGAGCAGTCATCGCAAGGATGCCACCTAACCAGTTGCTCAGAGACTGTCAAGTAATGGGGAAGGAGATCAGTACGCAGGTCGGAGAGACCGGTTTCTTGACAGCCTTAGGCGCGGGGCAGTAAAGGAGAACATCACCCACAGGAGGTGCTGTATGGCGACGGAAAGTCTGGGTCCGGTTGTAGATGCCGACGGGCACGTGCTGGATCCACTCGATACCTGGCAGAAGTATATCGACCCTCAATATCGAGATCGGGCCGTGCGCCTCGAACATGACGACAACGGCTGGGAAGTCCTCATGTTCGACAATAAGCCCCTGAACGTCATTCGCGGCGCGCTGGGCGCGCTGGGTGGGGTGGGCTCGGACCCCGAAGAGGCCGAAGCCTTTTTCACCCCAGGCCAGCGTACCTATGCCGATGGCTGTCCGCCGGGCAGCTATGACCCGGTCCCGCGGCTCAGGGTCATGGACAGTGAGGGCATTGATATCTCTCTCCTCTACCCCACCGTCGGCATCGCCTGGGAGGGCTGGGTCACCGATCCGAAACTCGCTACCGCCTACACCAGGGCCTACAACCGCTGGATCATCGATTTCTGTAGCGAGAATAAAAAGCGGCTGTATCCGGTCGCGCATATCTCCCTGATTGACCCGGCCGGCGCGGCTGACGAAGTGGTGTGGGCAAAAGAGCAGGGCTGCGTGGGGGTGTTTCTGTCGCCGGATATGGTGGCGCGCGGCTGGAAGCACTTCAACGACCCCGCCTTTGTCCGCTTCTGGGAAACCGTTCAGGACCTGGAGATGCCGGTCGGCTTTCATGTCGTCCTGCGCGACGAGCCGTCGTGGCGCGACTGGATTCAGGGCGAGGGCGATTTCGGCCTGTTCAACTTCGCCTTTCTGGCCATTGATGTCATGGCGGCCTTTACCCAGATGATTTCCCTGGGCATGTTCGAGTTATACCCGCGACTCAAGTGTACAGTCCTGGAGTGCGGCGCCAACTGGATTTCGGCGTGGCTGGACCGGATGGACCATAAATACGAACCCCTGGCGGGGCGGTCCGTGCTCAAGCTGAAACCCAGCGAGTACTTCTATCGTCAATGCCTGGTCTCGGCCGACCCCGACGAAACCCTGACCGCCCGAATTATCGAGCATATTGGAGCCGACTATTTTGTCTGGGCCTCGGACTATCCCCATATCGACTCCAACTACGGGGTGGCGGCCGAACTCAAGGAACGCCTCGCGCCCTTACCCCAAGCCGACCAGCAGAAGGTCCTGGGAACGAACGCCCTGCGCTTCTATGGCATTACGGCCTGAACGGCGGCGCCCTCAGTCCCGCTCAACCCAGTCATCAAGGACGGACGGGACGCGCAGATGTTCGGGGACGCGCTCCACGCCAATACGGCGGTCCAACTCTGCGTGCCAGTGATAAATGCGCCGCTCCTGATAGTTGAGCGGAACCCCACAGAACCCCGGTGAGGTGATCGACTCCTGGATCGGCTCCACAAAGGCGATGTCTTCGTCAACGATCCGATCAAAATTCGCAATGCGCGTCTCCCACAACGGAGGGCGCTCGCCACCGCCCCAGTCCGGGGCGAACCAGATGACATCCAGGATGGTGCGGTCCACGCTCTGCGGCCAGAAGGCAACGGCCGGAATGCCGGTCGGCGAGATCGGTACAATCATATTCGGAAATACGAGGTAACTCGGATTATGATTCCGCTCGATGGTCGTGGCCGTGGCCATCTCGGGCATGCCTATAGTTCCGGGATCAACCCAATCCGGACGCCGGTTGGGCGAGAGCATCATCGAGTGGCCGTGCTCCCACAGATGTACGCTGGTCCCCAGGTTGTCGAAGATGCGGTCGGTGGTGTGACGGTGCAATAACCGGAAGTGATACGCCTCCAGAAAGTTTTCCAGCACGACCTTGTAATTGCCCCGCACCTCGACGCTGCGCCGGTGGACGAGCCGTAAATCATGCAGGTGCAAAAACGGGGAATTAATCCCCCTCAAGAAAGTTTCCCACCCCGCCTTTGTAATGGCCCCGCCCCGCGCCGCTGCGCGGGTGGAGGAGCCGTAAATCATGCAGGGGCAGATGGCGAAAATAGCGCGCAATCGGCTCAAGAAAGTGCTCCAGAGACGGCGTATCGGCGTCTTCACACACGTAAATCCAGTTGCCCAGCAAGTCGCACCGTACGGGCACCAGGCTACGACAGGACAGGTTCAGATTGACCCAGTCGCGCGGGTCGGTGACGGCGGTGAGGGCTCCGGTCGTGTCATACGTCCAGCCGTGATAGCCGCAACTGAAGTGACGGCCGGTCTTGCCTGCCTCCTGTTGCATCACCGGGGCACCCCGGTGGCGGCAGGTATTATAGAAGGTCCGAATCTGGCCGTCGGTGCCGCGGATCACCAGGATAGGAGTGCCGGTCCGGCGCCAGACGATGAAGCTGCCGGGCTCGGGTAGCTGGTCCGTATGGCCGACATAGACCCAGCCACGCTTGAACAGAGCCTCGCGTTCCAGGACGAAAAACTCCGGCTCCCAGTAGCGCCCGCCGGGAATGTCGGGCATGGCTGGAAATCCATCCGGCGCTGCGGTTCTACTGCGCTCGAAGGCGACGCTGTCTTTCCACCGCTCGATTGTCTGCGCGTCCATACCGTGACTATACGAGGCAACGCGCGAATGAGCAATTTCTTTCGAGACGAAGCGGGCGTGTGAGTCACGCCTCTTCCGCTTCGGCGTAGCCGAGGCTGCGGATGTCCTGCCCGTGTCCGTGTCGGGTGATGGTGTATTTGCCGACCAGATAGATTGAAGCCCAGGGCAGGCTCAGGCTGAGGGCGACATGAAAAATAGCCAGATTGCGTATCGGCTCCTGCATGGCCTCCACGCTCGGATTGGGGACCGAGAAGCCGAAGGCCGACAGTAGTAGCCCCACGATGAGCACGCCGCCGGCGCTGACCATCTTCTGGGCCAGGGCCGGTCCCGTGGTCAACAGCCCCTCGCTCCGACGACCGGTCTGGCGCTGGCTTTCCTCAACAATATCCGCGGTCATGGAGCCGACCAGAATAAAACCCGTCACCACCAGTGACACCACAAATGCGCTGTGCAGAAGCAGCAACCACCACAACACGTCGGTTCCGTTGGCCGGAAACAACGCGACAGACACCAGCGGATCGAGCAGCCGCAGTACGACCGGCAGCGGTCCCGGTGTGGCCGACAGCAGAAACAGGCCGATGGCGGTTCGCTTCTTGTCCCGTCCGCGCGTCAGCGGATAGGCCAGCAGCCCGCAACTGATAGCAATAAACATATGAACAACCGGAAAGACCTGGACGTGCTCCGGCGTCCACTGCCAGAAGTACAAGTCATAATAGCGGTCCGTATTGCTGTGCAGACCGACGTATAACGCGAAGACCAGCCCCGCGGCGAACAGCATCAACCACGACCGGTTCGACAGCGTCTCGACGATTTCCTGGCCGAGCTTACGCAGGCTGAACCCCGCGGCAGAGTCGTCCTCGGGAACGTGCAGGGCAGGAATATGCCGGTGCAGGCCGAGCGTTGAGATCATGCCGGTCGCAAAAATGATCACGCCCCCTATCCAGGCCATGTCCCGATAGCCGTCCGGGTTCAGATAGGCCCGCGAGCCCTGATACTCGGCCGTCTCCGGCAACAAAAAAGCCAACGTCAACCAGGCAAACCCGGCTCCTCCGAACCAGCCGTAGGAGGTACTCCAGCCGACCAGTTGCGTCCGCTGGTCGTAGTCCTTGGTGAGTTCCGGGCCGAGGGCGCCCCGCGGGATTTCGTATAAGGTCATCGGCACCGGGGCGACCGCGGTCCAGGCGGTTCCCGGCTTGGGAGAAGCAGCTAGGGAATTATACGTGTTCCAACGTACCCCATCCTCAATTGACATCCGCGACGATCATCCGACCGACCCCAACTGGGCGCAGCAACTGAAACCCGGCTGGCAGACCGAGCGGCGGAACATGATGCGCAAAATCATGGACCCCCAGTTGACCGAGGAGCAGAAGGCCCAGCGCGCCGCTCTCCCCCGCGAGGAGATTATCCGCCGGCAGGAAAACGCCAATATCGACTACATGCTGCGCATTCACCAGCGCATCGACGAGACCGTGCAAGATCGGGCGACCGCCGAGGCACTCAAGCCGTGGTATATGTTCATGTGTAAGCGCCCGTGCTTCCACAACGACTACTTGCCGACCTTCAACCGGCCCAACGTGCATCTGGTCGATACGCACGGCAAGGGCATCACCGAGATCACTGCAAAGGGACCGGTGTTTGAGGGCACACAGTACGCGCTCGACCTGCTCATCTATGCCACCGGCTTTGAGGTCCAGAAGACCGGGATTTACAACCGGATCACGGGCGTGGGCGGGCGCGACCTGACCGAGAAATACAGCAGCGGCATCCGTACCCTGTTCGGTCTGCATACGCAGGGCTACCCGAATCTGTTCATCATGGGCGGCTATCAGTCTTCGTTCCAATTCAATCTGACGGATATTCTCAACACCGAGGGCGATCATATCGCGGCCTGCATCGACTATGTCCGCCGCAACGGCTATCGGTCGATAGACCCGACTCCCGAGGCCGAGGAGTGGTGGGTCCAGGAAGTCATTAAGCACCGGGGTAAGACCAGCCGCAACCGGGACTGTACGCCCGGCTACTACAACTTCGAGGGCGAGTCCAACCGCCGACAGGACGGCAACTACAACGGCGGCTTCCACCGCTATGTGCACTTCATGCAGGACGCCCGGCAGCAGATGGACGAGCACTTCGTCTTCACCAGGCAGGAGTAAGCGCAACCCGTCCTGTTTGTCTGGGACGTTGGGTTCGCAAACGCAAAGGGGGAAGCCATGCGCGACAATTCCCGGACCGCTCCGACCACGGACACTCTGCTTGAGCGCGCCCGCGAGATCGCCCGGCTGGCGGCTGAGCAAGCGCCAGCCATCGAACAGCAGCGCCGCCTGCCCGATGGGCTGATGCAGGCGCTGAAGGACTCCGAATTGCTGCGTGTCCTCCAGCCCGCCCACTGGGGCGGCTATGAGCGAGATTTGCGCACTTTCTTACGGGTCGCGACCGAGATTGCCAAGGGCGATACCTCAACCGGCTGGGTGTACTGTATTCTCGGCATCCACAACTTCTGGATCAGCTACGTTGAACCGGAACTGCAAGAGGAACTCTGGGGGAAAGATTCGAGCGTACTGATGGCCGACTCCTTCGCCCCCACGGGGTCTGCTCAAGAGGTCTCGGGCGGATACCAGCTCGACGGCCAATGGAGTTTTTTAAGCGGCTTGTGGTGTAGCGATTGGGTCGCGGTCGGGGCTCGGGTGCCGCCCCAGCCGGACGCACCAGCCGAGTGGACGATGATGTTCGTTCCCAAGACGGATTATCGGCTCGACGACCGCTGGCATGTCGTCGGCCTGCAGGGCAGCGATAGTAATACGGTCGTGGTTGAGAACGCCTTTGTACCCCACCACCGGGTCTACTGGTTAGAGCGGGCAGAACGGACCGGGACGTCGCCTGGACAACAACTGCATCCGAACGCCTTGTATCAGCTCCCCTTTATCCCCACCCTGGGCGTCTCGCTGCTGCCGACGGCCATCGGCTCGGCCCGCTCGGCCATTACCCATTTTCAGGAGTGGACGCGAACCCGCACCCCCGTCTACGGCCCAGGCGAGACCCCCCTGCCCGGCACGGCCAGTGCCCATATCGCTTTGGCCGAAGCCGCCACCACGATCGAGGCGCTGGAAGGGCTGATGATGCAGAACACGGAAGAACTCGTGACGGAGTATGGACAGCCGGGCCGCGTCCCGAGCGCCCAGGAGCGGGCCAAGTATTATGCCTGGCGCAGCTACATCGTGCGGCAGTCCGCCCGCGTGGTTGATCGGCTGTTTGAGCTGAGCGGCGGCCGCTCCCTGTATCTTCAGCATCCGGTCCAGCGCATTTGGCGCGACCTGCATGCGGTCAGCCAACATATCGCCCTCCACTATGAGGCCGGGCTGGAAGCGTATGGCCGCACTCTGGTCGGGCTGCCGAGCGGATCACCACTGTAGACCCAGACACTGGGCACCTTAATGCGCGGCGAGTTCCTGGAGTTCCTCCGGGGTGGGCGTCGTCTCAAACTGCGGCAGAGTCGAAGACAGCTCGTCCCACGGCTGGGCACTTGCCGTCCAGATGTCGGCGTCGAGTTCCAGCTTGCTGGGGTCGTCCAGGCTGGCCGCACTGATGCCGCGAATCTCCGGGATCAGATCGGCTCGGGCCGAGACGGGGGAGCCGCACTCGGCACAGAACCCCCGGTGGGTCTTGGCCCCGCTCGTGCCCGTGCAGACATACTCCTTGGGGGCGCCTTGGGTAAACTGCACGGCCGAGGCGGAAAAAACCACATTCACGGCCGCACCGCCTCCGGTGGAGCGTTGACAATCCCGGCAGTGGCATTTCCACGTAAACATTGGCGCGGCAGTACACGAATACCGTATTGCCCCACAGGCACACCCACCCGCCAACGGAACAGAAACAGCCATAAGTAGGTAGTCCTTTCTCTTTACGATCCGATCACTTCAGCATGTTGGGCGCGACTATACCAGGCGAAACCTGCTGGCTCCAGGGTCGCCGCACCGGTTTGACTTGCGTTTCAGCCGGCCTGAATTATACTCTGCGCAAGCTGATAACGCGAAAAAGAGGGGGAACACAATGAGCATGACAGATCGACTCGACCCGGAGCTGGCCGCGCCGCTCGAAACCTTTCTTCACCTGACCGGAGGCGGGCTTAACCTGCACGATATCCCGGCCACTCGGCGCACGATGGATGAGCTGGCTGCGGCACAAATGGCCAAGGCAGCCCCCATCACGGGCATCACCACCGCCGACCGGCAGGTGCCCGGACCTGACGGAGAGGTGTTCGTCCGCATTTATCAGCCGGAGGATCGGCCTGACACGCTGCCGGCGCTACTGTGGATTCACGGTGGCGGCTATGTGCTGGGTAGCGTCGAGCGGGACGACCTGCTGGCCACCCATCTGGCCAAAGTCGCGCAGTGCGTGGTGGTCTCGGTTGAGTACCGGCTCGCTCCTGAGCATCCCTTCCCGGCTCCGGTCGAGGATTGTTATGCCGCGCTCAAGTGGCTGGCCACCCACACCGACGAACTCGGCGTTGAGCCCGCCCGGATTGCCATTGGTGGGGCGAGTGCGGGTGGGGGGCTGGCGGCAGGGCTGGCGCTGTTGACGCGCGATCGGGGCGAAGTCGAGTTAGCCTTTCAACTACTGATCTATCCCATGATTGACGACCGCAACGTCGCTCCTGCCAGCGAGACGTTATCCGATACCTTTGTGTGGACCCGGGAAAACAATCGTATGGGTTGGCACGCCTACCTGGGACGAGAACCCGGTGGAGCAGACGTGTCACCGTATGCCGCGGCCGCGCGGGCCAGCGACCTCACGGGCTTAGCGCCGGCCTATATTCCGGTGGGTGACCTCGACCTGTTCCTGGACGAGAACATCGAGTACGCCCAGCGTCTGCTGGCGGCGGGAGTGCCGACCGAACTACACGTCTATCCGGGCGGCTATCACGGTTTTAACGGCTTTGCTCCTGGTGCGGATATCGCCCAGCGCTTTAATACTGAACGCGACGAGGCGCTCAAGCGGATACTCCACCGTTAATCGAACCAGTGGATGCCGGAGGCCATCCGAGATACGATTGCGGTTCTGATGCGGACCGCTAACGAACCGCTAACGAACCGCTAACGAACCGCCTGGACCTTGAGCTGCAAGCCTTCGTGTGCCTGGAGGCAGCCGATGATCTCGAACAGGTTCCGGGCTTGCGGGTTGCCATGCGGACCGAGCATGCGCATCAGGCTCTTGGGCGACTTGTCGGTCAACCCGCTCAGTTCCTCAAAACCGATAGTCGCGTTGATGTAGTCGCGTAGTACCGCCTTACCCGTCTCCACATCGCCCGATAGCAGGCACTCGACCCCCTCCTTGAGTAGTGCCTCGCGGAAGGCCGGATCACGCTCAATACGCGCCTGAATCGTCTCCTTGAAGTGTCGTGTCAGGGACATGGCTAAGTCTCCTGTCGCTTGCGCTGTTTGTATTCCCGCCAGAGGGCGCGGGCCGTCTCGATATCCTGTTGTTGATGCTTCTTGGTTCCGCCGCCTAGGAGAATGACCAGGGTATCACCGTCCTTGCCGAAATAGACTCGGTAGCCAGGGCCGAAGTCTATCCGGCATTCGAGGACCCCGGCACCCACACCCCTGACACCGGAGAGATTTCCTTGCTCCATCCGGACCAGTGCTGTCACCACCTTAGCCGCAGCTTGCGCATTCAGCCGATTGAACCACCTGGCAAACGGACTGCGTCCTTTGGCGTCAATGTATTCCCTGGCCTCGATCATCAACACCAGGTAACCTATACGTTACCATTTGGCAAGGTCCGACCTGAGAGAATGTAGCGCTGGGTGTTGGTCAAATATGACGGCCCTGATACGAGAGTGCTGGAAAAATTCTGATACCCCTATCGAACCCTGTCCGAATATGATTTGTAATGCACTTACCCGGCCGTATGGCTGCTGGGTTGTTGTGTTTATTTTCTTGCCAGAGGAGGCCATTGTTGTGATGAAGTTATTTGTTGGGAATCTCTCATGGGACGCCACCCCGGCTGATCTCGAAGCATTATTCGGCGAAATCGGGGCAGTCGCCTCAGCGAATATTATTACGGATAGGGAGAGCGGGCGCTCTCGCGGGTTTGGCTTTATTGAAATGGAAAACGACGAGGAAGCCCGAGCGGCGGTTGAGCGCTTTCATGACTATGAGTTTATGGGGCGACCCCTGACGGTCAACGAAGCCCGACCCAGGGAGCGCCGCGAACGTCGGTGGTAGGGGTATGCCAGGCAGAGCAAAACCAACCAGTTTTCTCAAGCGCCAACGGGAACAGTACCGTCAGCAAAAGCAAAAAGAGAAAGCGGAGCGCAGGCGCGAGGCCAAGGCCCGAAAAGCGGCGAACCCTCGCGCTGAGGGAGACGAGGATCCCGATATTGCCGGGATTCGACCCGGCCCGCAGCCTCTTCCCGATCAGTGGAATGTGGTTGAGGAAGAGGAAGGGAAAGAGGAGTAAGCCTGCCTGATTGCAGCGCCTCAATTCCGCTGAGGCGCTGACCGGTCCGGGGTGTTCTTCATATCCGCGCCGTTCTTTCACACTGCTGCCAGCCCGCTGACTGAGAGACGAGCGAGTATAGACAGCCCCGTTCCCAGGGGCAGTGTGCGGCCCGCTGTTTTTCGTGCTGTTTGGGACTGCCGTGCACGAACGGCGTCCTATAGGAATGGTTCCAACTCGGCTGCCCGCGTTGGGATAGCTGCCCGCGCATGGTCGAGGCGCTGTTGGCGCTCGGCTTGACGGACGAGATCAATATCCTGGACGGCCACAGCGTGCTGTTCGAGGAAGGTCCGGGCCTGGCGGCGCTGCTCAAGCCAAGCCTGACTGACATACCAGACTTCTTGTTCACCGACGGCAATGCGGGTGTCCTGACTTTTCCACACCAACCAAGACAGGGCGTAGGACCAGTCGATCACAGTGGATTGCTTCCAGCCCGAATCCGGGAGAGGGCGAATATCCAGGCCGTCCCACTGGGTGGTGAGGCCCTGCGGCCGCCCGTATTTATTCACCACGGCCAAACGCACGGGAGCACGGTATTCCAGGTCAGAGAGTTCGGTATCGTCGGTCTCAAGCGCATGCTGGACAGCTTCGGGTATTAACTCGATGCCAAGCGCATACAAACCGAGACTGCGGTCAATCCGAAAGGTCACAGTCCGCGTTTGCCAGGTAGCGTACAACACAATTTCGGGACCCGAGCGGATGGTGGCCGCGGCTTTCAGGCTTTCATCCGCTGCGCGTTCAAGGCCGGGTAATTGTTCTACTTGCGCCAGCGTTGACTGCCACTCCGCACCGAGCGGGAGGCGCGCTGCCGATTGGGCGTATGCCAACGAGAAGATACTCCCCAGCAGCAATATCATACTAAACGAGCGGAGCGGCATAAAAAATCTCTCACATTTTCCGATGGGCTTCCCATAAGGGCCATCAATAGCCATCAAAGTGGGCGACCCGCTCGCGGTGATAGGCGGCAGCGCCAAAGGCGAACTCGTTCCACTTGGCCCGCTTGAACCAGAGGTGCATATCGTGCTCCCAGGTAAAACCGATCCCGCCGTGCATCTGCACCGCCTTGTTGGTCGTACGCGTATAGACCTCAGACAGACGCGCCTTGGCAACGGACGCCGCACGAGACGCATCGCTGGCGCGCGTGTCAAACGCGTAGGCGGCGTACCAGACCAAAGACCGGGCCGGTTCGATCTCGCTCACCATTTCGGCCGCCATGTGTTTGAGGGCTTGGAAGGAGGCAATCGGCCGGTTAAACTGCTCGCGGACTTTGGTGTACTCGACGGCCATATCGAGCGCTTGTTGGGCACCTCCAAGACTGTCGGCAGACAGGGCAACACAGGCCAGGTCTTGAAGCTGGGCCAGCAGTTTCCAGCCTTTTTCTTCTTTACCCAGAAAGCTGGAGATTGGCACCTTCTTGAACTGCACCTCATACACCCTTCGCGTCCGATCAAAAATGTCCAGCGGTTGTATGGTCAGGCCAGGGGCGTCTCGCTCGACCAGCACCAGACTGATGCCTTTTTCGCCTTTTCCACTGGTGCGGACGGCTACGACAAAAACGTCGGCAACAGCGGCAAACGGAACGAACATCTTGGTGCCGCTCAGCATATAGCCGTCACGTTTTTTCCTGGCCTTGAGGCTAATACCGGCAGCATCCAGGCGGTCGCTGGCTTCAAGGAAAGCCAGGGTACCGACGGCTTCGCCTGAGGCGAGCCGGGGTAACCAGGCCTTTTTCTGAGCAGAGCTGCCACCACGCATCAGGGCGAAGGTGGCCAAGGCGGAGGAAAACAGAAACGGGCCCGGCACTACGGCCCGGCCCATCTCTTCGAGCAGCAGGGTCATATCGAGCAACCCAAGCCCGAGCCCGCCGAATTTTTCCGGAACGAGCAGGCCGGTCCAACCCAGCTCTGCCATTTTCCGGTGCAATTCAGGGGAAAATCCGTGCTCGTCGTCCAAGAGTGCCCGCACGAACTGGGGGGAACATTCTTGTGCTAGAAATTCTCGGGCTGAGCGCTGGAGCAGGTCTTGTTCTTCCGATAAGCCAAAGTCCATGATGATTCCCTGGAGTGCACGTCAGCGCGACTTGGGCATGCCAAGCCCACGCTCGCTAATGATATTCTTCTGAATCTGAGACGTCCCGCCCCCAATAATGAGACCCAGCGTGAACATAAACTCATACGGCCAGATGCCATTGTCGATCACGTGTGAGGCCCTCCGGTTGAGCGGGGCGTAGGAATTCATGATCTCGAGGGCTAGCGCACAAATATCGTGGTTCAGTTCGGTTCCAACCAGCTTGTTCACCATAGCGCCAATGCCGGGCTGCCTGCCTTTGGTGGCATCCGTGAGCTGCCGAAAAGAGTGGTATTTCATGGCCTCGACCCGAGTTGTCAGGTCGGCCAATTGCTGACGGATGGTCGGGTCCTGCGCCGCGGGCCGGCCGTATCGGCTATGGCTGCGGGCCAGGCGGATGAGATTTTGCAGCATGAGCTGGGTGCGGGTCGTCGAGCCCAACATATTACGCTCATGAAACAGGGTGGCGTTGGCGACCAGCCAGCCCTGGTTGAGTTCGCCGACCAGATTCTCCCGCGGGACGCGCACATCCTCAAAAAAAACCTCGTTAAAGCCGGCGTCGCCGGTCATTTGAACGAGAGGACGGACGGTGATCCCCGGTGTCTTCATATCAATCAGAATATAGGAGATGCCGCGATGCTTGGGCGCATCCGGGTCGGTCCGCACCAAACAGAACATCCAGTCCGAGAACTGAGCTCCGGAGGTCCAGACCTTTTGGCCGTTGACGATGAATTCGTCACCAACGAGCTCGGCTCTGGTCCGCAGCGAGGCCAAGTCCGAGCCCGAACCGGGCTCAGAATAGCCCTGGCACCAAATTTCTTCAGCGCTGAGGACTTTGGGCAAATAACGCTGTTTCTGCTCCTCGGAGCCAACTTGCAGCAGAGTGGGGCCGAGCATGGTCAAACCGGACGCACCGATCAGACCTGGCGCGCGCGCCAGGACCAGCTCTTCATTCACAATGGTCTGGCGCATGATGTCGGTATCGCCCTGACCGCCGTAGGCTTGTGGCCAGCCGAGAGCGACATAGCCGGCCTCATACAGCCGGCGCTGCCAGTCCTTGGCACGTTGAATACGCTGCGGATCGTTGGGCGGCAGGTCGCTCAGGGTTTTGTCTTTTTTCGGAACGTTGGCTTTGAGCCAGGTCCGCACCGTTTTCCGAAACGACTCGTCCTCTTTGGAATATGCCAAGTCCACGGAGTGTCCCCCTTCAATGCCTAGAGATTATATAAGCGCTTGGCGTTCTCGCCGATGATTTTTTGCTGGGCGTGGGTCGGGAGTTTTGCACACGAGGCTTTGACTTCATCGACCACACCGGGAAAGGTGCAGTCGAAGTGGGGATAGTCCGACCCCCAAATGACACACTCCTCAAGCCCCAAGTCGGCAATACTGCTCATCGTGCTCTCGTCCGGGTCCATGGAGATAAAGCACTGCTCGCGAAAGTGCTCGCTCGGTCGCTTTTTGAGCCACGGGACATAATGGCCCATGGTGTCAAAATGGCTGTCCATCCGGTCCAGCCAATAGCCGAGCCAACCGACCCCGGACTCCAGAAAGGCGACCTTGAGGCTGGGAAACTGCGAGAGCACGCCACCACAAATAATATCCATACAGGCTCCCTGCTGTTCCCAGGGATGACAGACCATATGGAAAAAGAACGGGTCCTTATAGCGCTCTTGGCCAAGGGTCGGCATCTTGGTGCCGAAACTGCCATGAATGGCAACCGGCACGTCGAGTTCCTGGGCGGCTTGCCAGAGGGGATAATAGGCCGGGTCGTTGAGCCGGCGACCATTGAACGGATTGGGGCGCACAAAGACGGCACGCATGCCCAGCTCTCTCACAACGCGGTGCATTTCGATCACGGCCGTCTCGACATCCTGTAGGGGCAGCGGTGCCACGCCGTAAAAACGCTGCGGGTAGGCTTTGCAGAAGTCGGCGAGCCAGTTGTTATAGGCCCGACAGGCCGCGGCCGCCACCTGGGGATCGGTGATATCGCCGTAGATGAGCCACAGCGTCGGGTAGAAGAAGGCGATCTCAATGCCTTCGAGGTCCATGTCTTTGATCCGTTGGTGCGGATCGTAGCCGCCGGGGACAATTTCGTCCCAGGACATCGTGCGCGCCCGGTGGGCGTCTGACATGCCACCCGGTGTGCAGGCCGCGGCAATCGCCATATTACGATCGCGCCGTAACTCGCCGTTAATTTTAAGACAGTCTACCCCTTCCGCATCCTTTGCAATCTGAATCACCTGAGCCCGATAGGCCGGCTCGGTATATTCTTCCCACACGCGCGGCGGCTCAAGCAGGTGTCCGTCTGCGTCAATGATGGTTGCCATGACTCCCTCCTGTAGAGTGATATACGCCTGCGGTTATTGGGGTGGCCCCGGCGGCAGGACGCGCACATGATTGCTGATCCGCTCGTATGACCCACCCTCTTCTACCAGCCCTTTTAACGACACCACACAACACTCTTCCTTGTCGCTCAATTCCTGCCAATCAACGGATTGAGGGGGAATGCCGATCTTAATGATGACGGTATCGACCGACAGGATGAATTCCTCTAGGGCGGCAAAAATCTTTACCTGCGGCTCCAGCGGAGAAACCACGATTTCCTTGTAAGGTAAAGGCAGGCGTTCCTCGGGGGCGAGTTCATAGTCCAGCGTAATACGCAGGACGTCTTCGGCCGGACGGGTAAGTTTCGCATTCGAGATTTCGATAAGCGGTTTATACACCTCAGGCTCGGAGCAACTGCCCACGAGAACAATAAGCGGCAAGAGGCAGAATATGAGGAATCTAGGCATAGGATATTTCCACATCTTTTTTCGTGCTTGTGCCTTATCACGTGGATGCGGAGAAGAAAAACCCGCGGTCAGGATTTTATGAAACGGCTCGCCTCTCAGGTGTTGTCCTGAACCGGGCGGGCTCTTGCTTCATGACTTGATTGCGGTCGCGTAGAGCACGTTGGCTTCGACTGCCGCCACGCCATTGGCCCGGATAAAGGCGAGGTTGGCCTGGCGGACCTGCTCACGCTCGGCTGGCTCCAACTGCTCAAGCGTCCCTCTGTAACCCGAGCCAAGAACGGCCGCCCACCAATCTTCCGGTGAACGAAGGGCATGGACGCCGGTCTCGCTGACGACCTGTACGTCGCGAATGCCACCCTCTTCCAGCATGGCCCGAAGAGAGCCGGGATCGGCGATACGATCCCAGGGGTTGAAGCCTTTGTAGAGCTCAGGGCGGACCGCTGCGACGGCCTCCCAAAACGCCGTGTTGGCAGGCTCAAAGAAATGCGACCCCCAGGTTGTGATGGCGAGCACTCCGCCTGGAGCGACCATACGCCAGAGTTCCCTGACCGCCCCCGGCATATCGGGGACAAAGAATATGCCGAACACACAGACCACGGCATCGAAGTGGCCGTCGGGCAGGTCGAGGTCTAACATATCACCCGCCCGGAACTCGATATTCTTGGCCCTCTGGCGGGTGGCCTTAGCGCGCGCCAACTCCAGTAGCCCCTCGGCAAGGTCAACTCCGAGCACGGAGCCATTGGGCGCCACCTTTTGCGCCGTGGGTATTGCCGACGCCCCACTGCCGCAGCAAACGTCGAGGCAGCGCGCGCCTGACGACAGGTCGATCCGATCGATCGTCCGCCGGCCGAAGCGGTCCCAGAACGAGTTGGCGCTCAGGTCGAAGGCGTCGGCCGCCGCGTTATAGGTCTGGGCTGCTTTCGTCTTGGCCTCATTTGGGGTCGGCATACCTGCGCAGTCCTGCTTCTTGTGTGGAGCGTTTCGGAGGGAACGGGAGAAAGAGAGCTATGAGGCAAACACGCTCCGCCGAACTAGGATAAGCCCACATCCCGGGCGAATTTTTCCATCATGGCCATCATGTCTGCATACGTCCGGGCGAAATTAAAGAAGGCCAGATACAGATAGCTTGCGCCGAGTTCCTGATAGCGGGGAATATCGTCAAGGATCTCGTCCGGCTTCTTGCCACGGGGGGACACGCACAGGGTAATCTCGGAGAGGTCGCGGCCGGCCCGGGCCGCTTTTTCTTTGAGTTTCTCCACCCGCTGGGCAAACTCCTGCGGGCTGAACACCACGGCTGGCCAGCCGTCGCCGTATTCGACCACACGTCGCAACGCCGGGCCGGTATGGCCCCCAATCCAGATTGGCGGATGGGGTTTTTGGATGGGTCGTGGCTCACAGCCGACCTCACTGAATTGGTGAAAGCGACCCGTAAACGAGGGGTTTTCGTTGGTCCATAACTCTTTCATGACCGCGATGGTTTCTTCGCTGAGCGGGCCGCGGTCAGCAAAGGGCGCATTCAAAATGTTGAACTCTTCCTCCATCCAGCCGACACCCACGCCGCAGATGAGCCGCCCGGCGGATAAGACATCCAGAGTGGCCAGCGTCTTTGCCGTAACAATCGCGTTGCGGTGCGGCAGCACGAGTACGGCCGTGCCTAACCGGACCTTGTGGGTGCAGGCGGCCACAAAGCTCAATACGCTCAGAGGTTCGAGCAGGGGTGCCTGCGGATCGAGAGGAAAGCTGCCGTTCGGACTGTAGGGATAGCGGGAGGCAATCTGTTTTGGCGTAATAATATGATCGGCAACCCAGACAGAATCAAAACCCAGCGCTTCGGCCGTTTGGGCCGTGGTCTTGAGGCGGTTGAGGACATCCCCTTGTGCCAGTGGCCCAAGGTGGGGAAGAAACGCACCGTACTGCATAGCTCTCCTCCGCGGGCAGAAAATCCATCCCCTGCTACCATACCCTCAGCTGAAATACCAATCGTCTGAGGGCATCCGGTCCGATTTGGAGAGCCTCGGGTCTTGTAGCCATCCCCGTGTGGACATGCTACAGAGCGGTACCGAGGTCAGCCATGCCGAGTGACGTCAGGGATGCAAAGAGTAAACGTGTTCCTCAATACCATGAAGATGCTGAACTCGTTTACTCTTCAGGGATAGATGCGGGTGTTCGTGTTCTCTTGGTCCGACATGGAGAGACCATCTGGAATCAGGAAAACCGCTGGCAGGGTCAGGCCGATACGCCGCTCAGCCAGACGGGCTATGACCAGGCGCGGCAACTCGCCCGGCGCTTCCAGCATGAAGAACGGCGTATTCAGGCGATTTACACCAGCGACCTCCGGCGTGCGCGTGACACGGCAGCTATTCTTGGCCAGGTATTAGGTGTCGCGCTGATCGAGGCGACGGCTTGGCGCGAGATGGATATTGGAACCTGGAGTGGGCTGACAACCGCCGAGGTGGCGACCCGGCACGCCGAGGAATGGGCGCGGCTGCGGCAGGGAGAAGACCTGCCGCGCGGCGGAGGCGAAACCTTTGCCCAGTTTCAAGGCCGCTTACTGCGATCGAGTCAACGCTTTGTCCGAGACCATAGGGGCGAACAGATCGTCGTGGTGACCCACGGAGGGGCGGTGAGAGCCTTCCTGTTACACTGTCGTGGTCTGAACATGAGCCAATTCGGCCAGATTGAAAAAATTGGCAATACCGGCATCAGCGAAGTCTCGCTCTTTCCAAGCGGAGAGGCGAAGATTCACACGATTAACAGTACGACTCATCTCAACGGGGCGGTGCTGTCCGGTGAGACGGTTGACGCCTAGCGCAGAGCCACATGAGGGATGGGGGGCTAAGGGTTGGGGGTTGGGGAAACCGAGCCCCTAACCCCCAACCCCTCATTTGAGGATATCAGTCTGTTACATTTTTTGTCCTCGCGTTGGTTCAAAGTCAGCCTGAGTCTCGGACTTTTATTTATTCTTTTTTCTTCCGTGGAGGTGGCTCACCTCGTCCGACAGTTGCGGGCGGCCCGCCTTGACTATGTCGGCCTGGCCTTCTGTGGCTACCTGCTGGGACAGGTCGCCAGCGCATACCGCTGGCGTCTGCTGGCCCGTCCGCTCGGATTCGGACAACCGCTGAAAACCTTTATCGCCTACTACTTTGCCGGCATGTATCTGAATCTGTTTGCCCCGAGCGTCGTAGCCGGGGATGTGGGACGGGGCTATCTGCTGGCGCACGGCCGTGCCCGTTTGGGCGCTGCGCTCCACTCCGTCCTCGCTGACCGGGTGAGCGGCTTGGTGATGCTGGTCTGGGTCAGTGCCGGAGGTTTTCTGCTGTGGGGTCCGAGCGTGCTGCCGGTTGAACTGTATTATGGCGTGCTGGCCACGACCGGCGGGAGCATTGTCATATGGTGGGGTCTCCCCTGTCTGCTTGAACGCTGCACGTCGCCGGGCAATATCGTCCGGCGCTCTGTAGACCGGCTCAGCCTGCCCTACCGCGCGGACCTGGCCCTGCTCGGCTCCGTGTGCGGCCTGTCTGTCTGCTTCCATCTCTTTCAGCTCGGCTTACACGCGGTGGTAGCCGCCGCACTCGGGCTGGCGGTCCCGTTGTGGTACCTCGTCCTCTTTATCCCTGTGGTCCAAATATTCAGCGCCCTGCCCGTCAGTTTTGGCGGGCTGGGGATACGAGAGGGTGGCTATGTCCTGTGTCTCGCCCTGTGGGGAACTGGACGGGACGAGGCACTCGCCTTTGGCCTGGTCTGGAGCGCCATTGTGCTGGGAGCAAATATATGTGGCGGCCTAGCCTTCCTCGTATTCCCGGAGGTAGGCTTCTCGACCGCGACGCTTAAAAAAACGTGGGACGAATCAAAATAGTTTCTTCGCGACCGGCGCCAACGGAAATCATTTTGACCGGGACGTTCACCAGTTCTTCGAGGCGTTCGACATACTGCCGGGCGTTGCGCGGCAGGGCGTCCAGGCTACGCATATCGGTCAGCGGCTCGGTCCAGCCGGGGAGTTCTTCATAGATGGGGGTGACCTGGTCGAGGGTATGCGCGCTCGCCGGCACCTCGTCATATTCCCGGTCCCGGTAGCGATAGCCCGTACACACCCGCAGGGTAGACAGGCCACTCAGCACATCGATCTTGGTCAGCGCCATGGCATTCAGTCCACTCAGCCGCGCCGCCGTCCGCACCACGACGGCATCGAACCAGCCACAGCGTCGGGGCCGGCCGGTGACGGTTCCAAACTCACCGCCATCACGACGCAGCTTTTCACCGTCCGCACCGTGCTCTTCGGTCGGAAAAGGACCGCTGCCGACCCGCGTGGTATACGCCTTGGAGATACCAATGACGTTGCGGAGCTGCTGCGGCGCAATCCCCGCCCCTGTGCACACCGCCCCGGCAACGGTGTTGGACGATGTCACAAACGGATAGGTGCCGTGGTCCACGTCGAGCATGGTCCCTTGCGCGCCTTCGAACAACACCTTCTGGCCAGCTTCGAGCGCGTCGTGAATATAGCGCGACGTGTTGGTGACATAGGGAGCCAGGCGGTCGCGCAGGCGACGGTAGTGGTCGAAGATGTCTTGATACGCAAGCGGCTGTTCTTGCAGCAGGGTACCGAGGTAAATATTTTTCTCTTCGAGGTTGCGCTCCAACTTCTGGGCGAATACGTCTTCGTCCAAGAGATCGACGAAGCGAATCCCGACGCGAGCCATCTTGTCTTCATACGTGGGACCGATCCCTCTGCCGGTCGTCCCGATCTTGCCCTCACCGCGGAGCCGTTCCCGCGCGAGATCGATGGCCTTGTGGTAGGGGGTGATCAGGTGGGCGATTTCACTGATCTTGAGCGATTCCGGGTCAGACAGGCGGCCCCGCTGCTGGAGAGCATCGATTTCTTCAACCAGGACTTCGGGATTGACCACAACGCCATTGCCGATCACACACACCTTGCCGTCGTGCAGCACGCCCGACGGGATGAGCCGGACGATAGTTTTCTGACCCCCGACAACCAGGGTGTGACCTGCGTTGTTGCCACCTTGAAAACGGACAATAACGTCGGCTTCGCGTGCAAGCAGGTCCACCACCTTGCCTTTGCCTTCATCGCCCCACTGGACGCCGACAACAACGAGGGTGCTCATTGGCTGTGTGCTCCTTCTTCCCGATCAAAGCTCATAAACGGATCAGTTGGGCCGACAGAATGGGGTCGAGTCTGCGTAAGGCGGCCAGGACCTCAGACGAGACTTGGTCATCGACATGAATCAGGGAGATGGCTTCTCCGCCGATTTTCTCCCGCCCCAGTTCCAGCCCGGCAATATTGATGCCCAGGGTGCCGAGGAGGGTGCCCACCTGGCCGACCACACCAGGAACGTCTTTATTGTTCAGCAGCAGAATCGTTCCTTCGGGAACGGCTTCCAGATGAAAATCATTGACGCGCACGAGGCGCACAGTCTGATTGCTGAAGACCGCTCCCGCGGCAGAATTGGCGCTGTCCCTGGCCTGCACGCTGACATCGATGGAATTCAGAAAATCACTTGGCGTGCTGCTGCGCGACTCGACGACGCGAATGCCCCGCTCACGCGCAACCAGCGGCGCATTGACCACATTAATCGCCTGTTCGAGAATCGGACTGAGCAGCCCGCGTAGGACTGCCGCGGTGGCGGGTGCAACCTCATAGGCGGTAATTTCCCCGCTGTACTCGATGTGGACCTCGCGCGGAGCGTGCGGCGTAATCTGGGCGAGAAAGCTGCCGAGTTTTTCGCCGAGGAAAAGATAGGGTTCCAAAATGGTCAGCTGCTCCTGGCTCAGAGCGGGGAAATTGACCGCGTTCTGAATCACCCCGCGCTGGAGGAAATGGGCGACTTGATCGGCAATGGCAATCGCGACGTTGATCTGGGCCTCGTCCGTTGCGGCGCCCAAATGCGGGGTGCAAATCACATCCTGTCGCTGCAGGAGGGGATGGTCGGCCGGGGGCGGCTCGTCAACAAAGACATCTAGGGCTGCACCCGTGACCGTGCCGCTCTCCAGCGCTGCAAGCAGGGCGGTTTCGTCGACGATCCCACCCCGCGCGCAATTGATAACGCGCACACCGTCTTTCATCTGCGCAAAGGCTTGGGTATCGATCAGACCACGCGTTTCCTTGGTCAGCGGTGTATGCACGCTAATAAAATCCGCCTGCCGATATAGCTCGGTGAGCGGAACGAGTTCGACATTCATTCTGGCGGCCGCTTCTGAGGTGACGAAGGGGTCGTAGGCAACGATGCGCATCCGCAACCCCAGGGCACGCTCGGCGACAATGGTTCCGATATTGCCCAGACCGACCAGACCGAGCACTTTATTACAGACTTCGGTTCCCGTGAATTGCGAGCGCTGCCAGTGGCCAGCCTTGAGCGAGGCGGTGGCTTGCGGAATATTGCGCGCCAGGGCGAGCAGTAGCGAGATGGTGTGCTCGGCCGTGGTAACATTGTTCCCGCCAGGCGTGTTCATGACAACGATGCCACGTCTGGTGGCGGCCTCGACATCGATATTATCAACACCGATGCCAGCCCGGCCAATCACACGCAGGTTTTGGGCCGCCGCAATGACATCCGGAGTAACGCGTGTCCCGCTCCGAATAATCAGACCCTGATACAGAGCGATCTGCTCGGCAAGTTCCTGTTCGGTCAGTCCCGGTTGGACGGCAAAGTCGATATCCGACTGCGCTTGCAGCCGCGCCACTCCCTGCGGGGCGAGCGGGTCGGTAATAAGCACTTTATGTGACATACTGCTACTCGTCGCCCAGGTCACTCATTCGACGGCCGGCCAGCGTGGCAGGAGAACGGCTTCAGCGGCCCGGACGCCACTGCCCAGCGTCAGCGCAACTCCAAATCGACTCAGGGCCATTTCCAGGCTGCTAATCGCCGTGATGATATCAAAAGGGCCAGCGTACCCAAGGTGAGAAATGCGAATGATTTTCCCTTTGAGATGGTCCTGTCCACCCGCAATATCAACACCCATACGGTCACGCATATAGGTCAGCAACCGCACGCCATCAACCGTAGACGGGAGCCACACGCCGGTTGCGGCCGGGCTTGGATGGGTTTCGGCTAAGAGACGCAGACCCAGGGCACGTACAGCGGCGTGGGTCGCGGTCATTAACACCGTATGGCGCGTCCAGACCTGTTCGAGCCCTTCCGCCTGGAGCTGCCGGAGAACCTCGTGCAAGCCGGTAATCAGCGAAATAGCCGGAGTGTAGGCGGTCGTATGTTTGGCTTGTTCCTGGCGCTCCTTTTGCAGGTCAAAGTAGAAGCGAGGCAGCTGTGCCTGCTCCGTGTGCTGCCAGGCTTTCGGACTGAGGGCGATAAACGCCAGCCCCGGGGGCAACATCAGGGCCTTTTGTGAGCCGGTGATGAGCACATCAATCCCGGAGCGGTCCATGGGGATATCAGTCGCGCCAACCGCAGTAATGCCATCGACAATGAGCAGGGTCTCAGAGTTCTGCGTCAGGGCGGCGATGTCTTGGACCGGGTGCAGGACCGTTGTCGAAGTCTCACTGGCTTGCATCAGAACAGCCTTGGCTTTAGGCTGACGCCTCAGCGCTTGTGCCACCGCCTCAACCGTCACGGCCTGACCCCACTCGACCCCAATTTCTTCAGTTTGGACACCAAACGCCGCACAAATTTTCAGCCAGCGTTCACCGAATTTCCCGCCATTAACCACAATGACACAATCTCCGGGCGAGCAGGTGTTCGTGATGGCCGCTTCCATCGCCCCAGAGCCTGAGGCCGCCAGGATGAGCACGTCCTGAGTGGTTTGAAAAAACCATTGGAGGCTGCGCTGCGCTTCGGCAAAGAGTTGGCTGAACTCAGGGGTACGATGATGGATAAGGGGCTGCGACATGCGCAGCAGGACGTCAGGCGGCACTTGAGTCGGCCCCGGAGTGAGTAAATATCGCTTTAACATCGGCATGCCCACGCTACACGCATAAAAAAGCCCGGATGGGCTCCCCGTATCCAGGCTGTCAGCTCTCCCTCCCTCCTTGGTAAAGACATGATGTATCGAAGCGGTGAGACGGAGTCAATGCTCCTCCCTGTCCCTCTTATCCACGCCTAACCTGCCTAAAAGTCTTTGGTTTTCGCTTGACACGAAAAATGGCGCATACTATAGTCGTGGGAGAAAGTGGGAGAAAGTGGGGATGAGGGTAGATTCGTGTTTCGCGGGAGTTTTGAACATACTATTGACGAGAAAGGAAGAGTCAGTATCCCCTCGAAATTTCGAGAGATATTGGTTGGGCGGAACGATTCTCGACTGATTGTCACCAAATTCATCCTGGCATCCTTTCGCTGTCTTGATGTTTACCCCTATGCGGAATGGGAGAACTTCGAGCAGGACTTGAGGAAAAAGCCTCGTTTTGATCAAAACTTCTTAAAAATCGAAACTTTTTATCTCTCTAACGCTCAGGAATGTACCGTTGATAAACAAGGTCGCATTTTGATTCCCCCGCTCCTCAGAGAATATGCTGGCCTGAAGAAGGACGCCATGTTTGCCGCTGCGCTTGAGAAATTTCGCATATGGGACAAGGCGGTATGGCAAGAATTTAATGAAGAATCTGAAAAAGACCTTGCTCAAGACCCACGATTATTCAGTAATTTGAACGCGGGTGTGGCAGACATATAGCACAGGTCAAAGACAAGTAGCGCCTCCATGCAAGCAACAGTTCTCCCTTCAGAATCGATTCAGCCGACCCACGCACCGGTGCACATCCCGGTCATGCTGGAGCAGGTCCTCTCCTTTCTGCAACCCTGTCTTGGCGGTGATATTCTTGACGGCACGCTCGGGGGAGGCGGACACGCGGCGGCGCTGTTGGAGGCCGGCCGTGGCAGAGGCAGACTGCTGGGGCTTGACCGTGACCCACGCGCGCTGCCGGGCGCGCGGCAGCGGGTGGGGCCGCTTGTTCGGTCGCCTGGCAGCGCTTAGCGCCGTTTGTCAGTCAGCATGTCATCGTTCAGACGAATTTCAGCCAAGCGGCAGCGGTCCTGCGTGGGTTGGGATGGGCAGGAGTCGATGGCATACTCCTTGACTTGGGTTTTTCCTCACTCCAGGTCGAAGACGGCGGGCGCGGCTTTAGTTTTTTACGCCCAGGGCCACTCGATATGCGGATGGACCAAAGCGGCGGGCAGAGCGCTGCGGATATTGTCAATTCTTCCAGTGAAGAAGAATTACGCCGTATGCTCCGAGAATACGGAGAGGAGCGGGCGGCCAGAGCGATTGCCCGGGCAATCCTCCAGGAACGTGCCCGCGGGCCAATCGTTACGACGACGATGCTGGCGAAAATTATCGAGCGCAGTGTCCGTCGGCCCGCCCGTCATCAGCGGCCTCGAATCCATGCGGCAACCCAGACCTTTCAGGCGTTGCGCATCGCCGTGAATCAGGAACTCCAGCATTTGGCACTCTTCTTACGCGAGGGGTATACATTGCTGCGGCCTGGAGGGCGCATGGTGGTGCTCGCCTATCATTCGCTTGAAGATCGTCTGGTGAAGGCCGCCTTCCGGCGCTGGGCCTCGGCCTGTATCTGTCCACCCCAACTCCAGATATGTGCCTGTGACTGGGAACCGCAGGTCCGGGTGTTAACCCCAAAGCCGCTGACACCAACCAGTCAGGAGGTCATGGATAATACACGGGCGCGGAGTGCGCGCCTGCGCGTGGTTGAGCGATGCGAAGGAGGAGGAGGATGAAGTTCCCTGGATGGGGCAAATATGGCGTGCTGGCGGCTGTTGGGCTGGCCTTGGTCCTGTCCCATCTCTGGATTCGGCTTCAGGTAGTCTCTGCGGGGTATGCGCTTGCCGATACGCGACAGCTCATCAACGCCCTGCAAGAGGAACACCACGCGCTCACTATAGAGTGGGAAACGGCCACGGCCCCCAGCCACCTGTCTCAGCTCGCTG
>MPMI01000070.1 GCA_002238415.1 Desulfurellaceae bacterium bin18
GGTGAGCCCGGCCCTGGCTGCCGTCTCCCCTACGGAGTGTGCCAATTACTTCCGCCACGCCGGTTATCGCCTCGCTACATCACCCTGAAAACGGCTCTAGCCGCCCGCACTGAATCTGGGATAGTTAGCCTGGTGGGCCTGTATCCAGGCCCGGATTTGTGGTAACGCCGCGCCCCTGTCGTACACCGTCTGGAGTTTCGGAAAATCCGCGTGCAACAGGTCCGGATATCGGGGGGTTGTCCGTAGCGCTGCGCTCTGCTCTTCACCCCTCCCGGAGTACACGGCCGAGGAGTTACAGACCTCGCCCGCCTATAACGAGTCGATGCGCCGACTCGGCGGCCAGGACAGCCTGAATGTCCGCCTGAAGGGGCCGGACGGCTGCCACATCACCCGGTATCACTGTCACCCTCCGGTGCTGTCCTAATTTCAGCGATTTGTCCTAATTTCAGATTTTGTCCTAATTTGAATGAGGGGTGGGGTTGTCCTAGTTTGACATTCGCTTCAATATGGTCAAAATTACAGAGAGGTAGACAGAGCCATGGAACAATCCCAGTCTCTCAAGGCGGGCGATGTCGTCCGGCTGAAAAGTGGCGGCCCATCCATGACGATTGATCGGGTCGCCGATGGGGTCGCTGTGTGTATTCGTTTTATGTCAGATGTCCGGCTGGAGGAGCGTTTCTCTCTCATCGCATTAGAACGAGACAAGTCTTCCGAAGAAGCCGTCTCCCTGCCCCCTTGGTCACTGAAGAGACTCCGACTAAAGGCGGAAGGATGACCGTTGATCCGTTCATGGTAGGGGTCGCAGTCTTTTCTGCCCTGATTACGTTTTTGGCCCTCTGGTTCCGTATCGATAGCAGGGTTGAGCAGCGGGTCGATCGAAAGATTGAGCAGCGATATAGCGCCATGGAGCAGCGGATGAATAACATGGATCAGAAATTTGAATCCACGAACCAGGCGATTCGTGAATTAACTGGTGATGTGGGATTCCTCAAAGGCCAGGCACAGAAGTAAAACATAATAGGGAATGGGGCTGCTCTTGGCCTAATTGCCCTCATTCCATCGGCAATCCTTCTAGGGTACTGGCTGAATTAGGCAACTCGGGCTCAAACGCGGCCATTCGGGGTGATCTGAGTGGCTGCCTTTGAATGGGGAGAGTGGCTGCGTTTGAGGTCGCTTTCTTCGGCAACGAGTAGCCCCGGCACTTTGGCTTCAAGTGCCGAGTCTTTTGTATGTGACGAGCGCCGGGGGAGTCTCCTATTCAAATAGAGAAGGGACATTCACGGGAATTGGCGGAACATTAGGATGCTGGCCCACCACTGGCTGAAGCGTATCCGCCAAGAAGCGTTCCACGCCTTCTCTCCTACCCTTACCTCCTGAGATGACGGCCCAAGTTACATATAATTCGTCCAGTTCCGCCAGTTCCAGGATTCTTTCATCCTTCTTGCGTTCGTCAAGCCGTTCATCGACTTTCCCTTGCCCGACATACAGAATGCCATAGAGCGTGTCGGAGGGGTCGAAAACAATATAGACCCCTTGCTGTTTGACAAGGTGGTGGGTCAGGTCCAAATTCTTGAGGCTTAACCATTTGCCGCTCTCACTTTTATGCCAATGGACGCGGAGTGGGGGGCGGGTCACTGGTCGTGCCATATGAGTCCTCCTTTTACTGTTTGTCGAAAAAAGTCTTTGGGTCGATAATCGTGGAACAGCCGGGACAGGTCATATGTTCGTTGCCGTCCCATCCAGCATTCACTTTCTGAAACCAAAAGCCGCACCCGCTGGGACATTGTTTGGATTGTTTGGCGTTCCTTCTTGCCTTCGTTCTCATGAGTGAGACGAAGAGCGGTTCATAGATGGGCGGGGAAGGTTGACGAACGACGGGCGGGTCTGTATTCTTGGCCACGGATGGCCTCCATTTCTGGCTTCTTGCTACAACAAGGAGCCTGACGCTTTGTGATTGGCAGCCCAGCTTTCGAGTTGGGCTGTCTGCGTCTCAGAACCCTATAGCTCTAGGAGAGCAAGTGGTCAATCACGGCAAATTGCCGTGTACAGGGGAAAGGAGAGACCTATCTTTCTCCCCTCCACCTAACGAAGGAAATAAGGAGACGACTAAATGGCAACCAATCATCCCACCGATCCGGTCTATCTCCAGGGAAAAATTACGGCGCTCCTCACGGTCGTCCGTCTCCTGATCGACGCACAGCCCCCGCAGGTACGGAGCCAAGTGGTCCGCCTCCTGGAAGAGGATACCAAGGCGCTCTATCACGAGCTTTTTGGAGATGACATGGACACGCTTGGCGAGAGTGATTTTGTTGAAGAGTTCGCCAATGGGTGGCAACACATACTCAGGAAACTGCTGGGCCTCAACTTGTGAGGAGAAAGGAGATGGCAATGGTTCGGCGACCTTCAATAGGGAGACCGGGCGGCCCCGTGATTAAAGAAGGTCGTCTAGTCCTTCTGAGTGGTGGCGCGTGGTGGTGGGTACTGGCTGAATTCAGCCATTCGGGCTGAAACGCAGCCACTCGGGGCGATTTGAGTGGCTGCATTTGAATAAGAAGAGTGGCTGCGTTTGGATCGTGGGTGCTGGTACACTTTCACCCCAACTAGTACACTTTCAGCGCTCGGGTGGTACAGTTTGAACTTTCCCCGCTCCTCAGTACTGTCCCTAATTTGTTCATTTTTTCAGGTCTTCCTCCGATAAGCCAAGGACTTCGAGTACACGGGGTTTGTCTTTGCTGGGTTTGTCTTTGTCGGGCGTCTCTTCTTTAATACGCCTTGCCTTCTCTGGAAGAACGAACTTTTGGTGTAAGAAGGACTCCACAGCAGTCAGAATTTCGACGAGGGTCTCTTGAGGAGGGACGTAAGCACGGTGAGTAGCAGCATCACCCACACTGGCAATGCTTTGGAATATATCCTTTTCGCTTTCAAGCAGAAGGCCCTTTTGCACCATAACACAGAGCTTTTTAGCAAAAGCCCCATGATCTTCTTCATCTAAGAGCAGATAGAACGCGCGATCTAACAAAGTTCGGACCCCAATGGATGCAAGAATCACCATCCCCTGGCTTACCGCTACATAGACCTCTTTCATTGCTTTCTGGAGATTGTCGTCTCCCAGGTCAGAGTGCCAATCAGGCAGGGAGCGCTGTCGAGGGGGCCAATAGGATATATCTGGCGAATCATACTCTGGATCATTTTCGGAGAACCATCCGCGACGACGGACACTTACATTACCACACCCAGCACATTCTAAGATTGATATTGTTGTCTCGTACCAGACCGAATACTCGGGGTCGCTAGTAGCCTGAGTCTTCGTTACTGAATGTTCAGCCTGTATAAAGGCACTGCGGGCGCCTCCACACGTATTGCAATTCGCCTGGACCTTCGCTGGCTTGTCAGACATAACTATTCCTTCTCCTCACTGAGACGGGCTTTGCCTTTCATCAACTCTTCAATTTGCTGTTTTCCAATTCTTTCCCCTTCGCTTCTCAGTGGATTATATTCTTCAGTAACGGGCCGGATTGTTGTCCAGTCAGGCTTCAATAGTGTGCCTATCTGTTCCTCTGTGAGACCAAGTTTCATCACATTCCGAATACAGAGCACGTAGGTGGCATGCCTGCCCCGCTCGAACTCCAACTGCTCTTCTGGGGGAAGAGTGCTGATTTCATCCATTCTCTTCCTCCGCTCTATAATCGCTTGGACTCGGGCATCATCCGTCTGATCTACCATATTTTTACTGATTCTGGTATTCCTGTGTCGTCCGAAACCGCTGAGGCCGATGCCACGGCGGGCGGGTGGCCTCTTCGAATTCCCATCGCACTTGCGCCCCTATGGCCCAACGGGTGAATTCCTGCAACCCCTGATCGGGTGGAAGGTTTTTCAAACTTTCGATCTTTTCCTCAAACTCCTTCTCGACTATATTGCTCACTGAAGACTCCTTTTGATCCGCGTGGGCCTGCGGCTACAGACTCACGCACCAAGGGTTGAATGGAATTGCGAACGCCCTCCAGCCTAGGGATGGCCGTCCCCGGCTGGAGAAAAACGGTGATGGACTTGACACGGGCGGAGATAACCCGTTCTGCATTCTCACGGTCAAATTGCATCTTTCTATCAGCGACGTACTCACCGTCTCCAGATCGGGGTTCCCCTGGTGAACCCGTTTGAGAAAGCCGGCCTCCTTGATGATTGAGGCATAATCGACCTCGCTGCCAAATGCCTCCTCTACCGCGTCGATGTAGGGCGCATAGCCGTCCGTGGTAATCTGTGGCCGGTTACGGAGCCGACCGCGGAGATCAGCCAGGAGATCCTTGGCGTTTTCCGCCGTGCGTTTGCCTAAGCGGTAGGCAACCACGACCTTACTCCGATCATCCAGCGCCAGCCACAAGTAACCGTCCTCCTCCGGCACATCAACGACTATGAGCGGATCATGCTCGAACGGGAGACCTCAGAGGCCCTGGACGGCGATATCAGCGACTCCATCCAGTACTGGCATGCCCACGCCGAAACGATGGCTAAAGCGGCGGTTAAGGGCTGGACAATCGACCCGAAGGCCCTCCCCTCGATTGTCGTCCTGCCCTCCTATCCGACCGATCCTATCCCCTACAGCAACCAGACCTGCCTGGAGCTGATGCGCGCCAGTCTCGACTTCTATTCTTGGGTGCGCAACACCGCCAATAATCCGCGCGTCTTCGCCGACAAAGAGGCCCAGGAGACCCAGGATAAAAAAAAGTCCTGACCGCCCTTCAGCAAGCCTTCCAGCTCAACACCGGCCACGGCACGATACCCCAATGCAGCACTTGCCAACTCGCCGCCGCAGACGACCCCGATGCCTCCTTCCCGTGCGAAGAATGCCCCTTCCCGCTGCCCGAGCAGTATTATCCGGCCTACCGCACCCTGATCGACGTAGCCGAGATCACCGAAGCGCCCAACCCCGACAACCAGGACGAGCCCTTTCGCTTCCTCAAGATCGACCCCGCCTGGCTCAGTCTCGCCATCCAGGCCCGCCGCCTCTCGCCCCAGGATTTCGACCTCTGCCTGTACGTCAGGAGGTTCGTTAATGCCGACTGAGCACCCCTATTTTCAGGCCGTCTTTCAGCGGATATGGGAGCACGGCGGGACCACCACCATCGATCTTCAGCCGTTCAAAGAGGCCAACGGGGACCGAGTCTGGCAGTCCCCGGCCCATCTCAGGAGACCCCCACATGACCACCCCACGAGAGCCAGACAAGCTGTACATGGCCGCCAAAATGCGCGAATCCCGAGCACGGCAAAAGGCCCTGCAAAGCGCCTGGCCGACCCGCCGCGCCTGGCTCCATAGCATGACAACCAGCCCCCCATTCTGCCCCTGTCCGAGATGTACGCGGGCGGGGAAATGACCGGCTGAGGATGCGCCCGATATTTCATAAACCGTGAAATTTCATCCAAGGTGAAATATGGATAAACTGATGCAAATCCTGGTCGCCACGCACGTCGGCGTCTTCCTTTTGGGCGTCATTCTCGGAGCAGTCCTGGTCTGGCAAGCCGGCCCCTGAAATCCCCTCAAACACCGTTCCAAAACCAGAAATTAGAGGCCGCTTAAGGGCTGAAAAATGCCCCCTTAAAGGCCGTTTAGGCGTGAGAGATCATGAAATTTCGTGAGAAATGGGATTTCATGACCCTGAAATTTCATACCCCATGAAAAGTGGTGCAAATCCGCGATATTAGGCCATTTTTGATGAAATTTTGGGGTAAAATCACGAAATTTCGCCATGAAATATTTCACGATTTCTCATGTTTCCAGAGTGGCACTCGAATTTTGGAAAAAAATGGCACCCGAATTTTGGAAATTTGCACCCTGCGGCTAACCCGACCTGCAAGGCTACACAGAATGGTTAATGGCTCTAGCCGCCCGCTCTGAATCTGGGATAGTCATCCTGGTGCGCCCGTATCCAGGCCTGGACTTGCGGCAACGCATCGACCCTTTCGTACACCGCCTGGAGTTTCGGGAAATCAGCGTGTAGCACGTCTGCATCTATGTCGAGCAGTTGATTCAACCGGTTGAAGACGCAAATGTCGGCCCACGAGAGCTGTGAGCCCACCATGCAGCCCTCCTGTGAGAGCTTTTCCAAACGCCGTAGGGCGCCAGGCAGGGTGGTCTCAAGCCACGCGGCGATGCGTTTCTGCCGCTCTTCCTGCGGCACCATTTTCATCCCCGGAGTGCCGGGTACACCCTCGAAGCTCATCTTGGCCAGGGCTGACTGGATTTCGGCTTGATGCACGACGATCATATCACTGCGCGCCGCCTCAATGGGGTCCGACGGATACAAGCCAGCCAGGCGCGCGGCCAGACGAGCGATACTGTCAGTCTGACCCAGGAATACGCCGTCCACTTCAAGAGCGGGCATTTGTCCGAACGGGAGCTGGGCTTTGAACGCCGCCATGTTGGCGAATTCGTCTACGCTATAGCGCCGGTCCGTAAATGCTATCTCACCTACGGTGAGCAGCAGGCGGATCGGCTCTCCGATGCCTCTCCCGTGGAAGTAGTGAAACGTAATGTCTGATGCCATGCTTATCATCCCTCTCGGTTATGGTGATCGCTCGGTCTTACCCTGGAAGGCAGGGACAGGCAACCGCTTCGCTGTATTCACATTTCATAACGAGAAACCGCCGGCCGCGGTGTCAGGAGCAGGAGGACCAAGGCCAGACCCCCGGCCGCCGCGCCGTACAGAAAAGCAGGCTGGTAGCTGCCACTGACATCCCGCACATAGCCCGCAATCATCGGCCCCCAGGCCCCCAGCACCCCGGCCCAGGCAAAGAGAAACCCGGTAATGGACCCGGCGTGCAACCGGCCGAAGAAGTCGCCGACCAGGGCCGGCAGCAGTGTTGTCAGGCCGCCGTAGAAAAACCCGAAGGCGGCCGCGCCCGCGTATAACACCCCAAGACCCTGGGCCGAATAAAAGAAGAGATAGGCTACGATGTGGACACTCAGGCTTACGGCCATGCCGCTCCTCCGGCCGATCCGATCCGACAACGGCCCCAGGCAGAGATTGCCCGCTAAGGCGCTCACCCCCATGACACTCACCGCCAGGGCTCCGTTTGTATGCGAGATCCCCAAGTCTTGCGCAAACGCCACAATATGCACAAAGGGCACGGGGATGGTCAGGAACATGACTAACAGGCTGAAGCCGAGCAACCAGAACGACGGGGTGGCCCAGGCTTCCGCCAGGGTCCAACTCTTGAGAGCGGCGGGGGGGCCGCCCAGCAGCGGCGCCGGGCTCTGGGCTAAAGGATCACCGTCGGGCGTCAACCCGAGCTGTTCCGGATTGCGCACCATAAAGCGTGCGAGAGTGATGAGCAGGACCAGGATGATGAGGCCACACGCAAAATAAACCGGACGCCAACCCCAACGGGCAATACAGCTAGCAGTCAACCAGGGGCACAGCAGGATGCCGCAACTGCTGCCGCTCGCCGCCAATCCCAGGGCCAGACCACGTTTGCGCTGGAACCACTTGACCACCGTCGTATTGCAGGGGATATAGGCGCTGCTCATGCCCAGCGCGGCAATCAGCCCATAGCACAGGTAGAGCTGCCACTGGGCCGTCATCTGGCTGGTAGCGATAATGCCGCTGCCCAGCAGCAGCCCGCCGGCGGTGACGACCCAGCGGGGGCCGGCCGTGTCGGTCAGCCGTCCGCTGATCCAGCTACAGCCGCTATAGACCATGGTGTAGAGCGAAAACGCCCCGCCCAAGCTGGCGCGCTGCCAGCCCAGTTCATCCAGCATGGCGGGCAGGAACACCCCAAAGGAGTATTGCACCCCGTAGGTCACGAACAAGACAAAAAAAGCACAGGCGGTGACGACCCAACCGTAAAAGAGCGCAGGAAAAAGAGGCATGCGAAAGAGGATTACGCCTGCCCTTTCGCCTCCATATCGCGCAGCATGGCCTGTTCCATTTTCTTCATGCCCTCTCGGGTAGAGACATCACACTCGATCCGACCCTCCGGGGTGTCGACCAGGGTAACGTAGGACCCCCGGTGAGTGCTGAAAATCTCGAAGGTGGTGCAGCCCTCCGGTCCGGCGATATGCGGGCCGTAGGCCACGCCCGGCTCCGTCATCATCACGTCACCGGGCTTGAGGATGCGCTCACCCACGTCCAGCGTGCCCTGCACGACAATCTCAAACCGATGGCAGTCGTGGGCGTGCCGCGGCAGGGTCCAGTTCGGGCCCATCCGCAGCGTCACCACGGTAGGCGGGTTATCCTTCCGGTCGCCGAGTAAAAAATAGGCCAGTCCGGTCACGCCTTCCAGCGGCAACTCGACCAGCTCTTTCAATTCCTCTGGATACTGTTTCCAGAATTGAGGATCGTCCATTGATAAAAAAGACGCCATAGCTCCCCCTTAGCTCTGCATGCTGTCCATGGGCAGCAGAAAAAACCATATATCGTGCCGCACCTCCGCGTCTTTCATGGCCTGCTGCGCTGTACGAATGGCCCTGCCGGCTTGGGTGGAGTCCCAAAACCAGCGCGGCCCGGCCCAGGCCGCGGGCGTATGATCGGCAATGTTTTCTCCTTTCGGCCGGAATATAGTTTTCGAGGCGGTAATGCCCCGGCTGCTATATCAGAAAGCATGTGGATATTCAAAATTGTTTCCGCCTCCGGTCCGAGCGTCTCGCGGCCTCAGTTGTGGCTATATACGTCGGCGCGCCACGCGGAATTTGAAAGAACGATCAGGTTGGGCGACGGGCAGACGTTTGATTTTCAGGGTGTAATCGGGCGGGTCCAGGACGAGTTCGGTCTTATGCACGAGGGTCGCGATATTGAGGGCGACCAGCACTTCGGACAGACTGCGCCCCAAGCACTGGTGTGTCCCGACACCGAAGGGCGCATAGACTCCTGTTTGTCGGTGCTCGGCGCGTTCCGGCGTGTAACGCTCGATATCGAACCGTCGCGGCTCCGGGAAGTATTCCTCCATCAATTGGGGCACCGCGTAGCCAATCAAGACCTGCTCACCAGCCGGTACATGATAGCCGGCAAACTCGAACGAGTTGGCGACGGTCCGCTTGGTCGCGGGGCTGAGAGGATAGAGACGTAACGTTTCCAGCGCCACGCGGTGGATGACATCGAGTTGGCGCAAGTCCTTCAGGCTGGGGGAGTCCCGTTCAAAAAGAGCGTCCGCTTCGGCGGCTGCGCGTGTGAGCAGGTCCGGGTGTTTCAACAACTCATAGGTCATACAGGTACAGATAGTCGATATGGTATCGAGCCCAGCCATGAACGCTTCCAACCCGGTCAGCAACAGATTCGTCTCAGGCATAAAATGGGGATCGGTACGGTTCAGTTCCAGGACATCGTCAATGAAATCAGGGGGCCGGGTGCGGCGGTTCTCCGGCGTATGCGTCGCCAACATTTTCTGCACCAATTCCTCTACCCGTTTGCGGGTACGCCGAAAACGGGGCAGATATTTCACCCATCGGGGCAACTGCCGAGAGAAGTAGAGTCTCATGATCGCCTGGAAGAAGAAGATGAGGTCATCCAAGTATGCCGTTGCATCCGTGTTGGTAATCAGCTCCCCCAATTGCCTGGTCACAATACGCTGAAAGGCATATTGAACCGGAATCGCTTGGTCCGACGACCATTCGGCCATCTCCTGCCGCATGATGTGAACCGCCTCGTCCGTACGATGTTCAAGCAGCTTACGCGAAAAGTAATCCGCATGCGCTCGGCGCATCCGGGTGTGTTCGGAACCGTCCATGCCAATGAGCAGGTGGGTCATGCCCAAGTCTGCATTGAGAGGGAGCCACGATTCATAATTGCGGAGATACCGCTTGTCCTGTGCCACAAAACGATTCGCCTCTGGGCCGACGAGAACGGTAAAGTGAGTATTGAAAGCTCGGACGCGAAAGATCGGGCCTAATGTGCGGTAGTGTTGTACCAGAAATCCCTGAAGATCGCTCACCATGGTGAAGACATTACCAATAAGCGGAAGCCCCGGTGCCTGTGGGATATCCCTGTGTCGCCGAGGGGGAGGAGCCGGTGTCGGGGATGGCTCCAGTTCTCGGATCGCCTGTGTGACCGCCTGCCCGATCAGGTCCAGTTTCCGCACCACCTCGATCCGTTCCTGCACCTCGGCCCGTTCCGACTTGGACAGGATGCTCTCGAAAATACCGCAGGCATCCGCCAGACAGATCAGCATGATATCGCGTGGGTCGGGAATCTCCTCGCTGAACAATACCCGCATAATGCGGAGTTTGACTTCCTCTCTGACATTGCCATCAATGCTCGGATAGCGGCGCGAGCGTGACACCGGACGTGTCAAGAAGATCAGAGTGTCGCCCTCGGCTTCGAGAATACCCCGCGTGATGAGGCGAGTGATCGTCCGATCACGGATTTCGCCCCCCCGCTCTGCGATGCGGACGAGCCAGAAGCTGATGGCGCGTGTCTCGGCTGATTGTGCGATGTCGGCCAGTGCCGGGTCGAGCAAATTGTCGTCTAACGGCGTCGAATCAACCACGCTGAGTTGGGTGAGATCGGTATCAATGCGGCCTTCGAGGGCCAAATCCATCAACACGGCACCAGCCAGGACGATATCCAACGAATGGGGGGGAAGAGAGGGTATGAGAGCGCCTCGCTCTTCGTCGAGCAGCAGGAGAACGATTTCTTCGGCAAACCGCAGCATGTCTGTGGCTCCTTGTCTCTTGTCTTGTTTGCGGGCTCAGGCGGATGGCTGGTACGGCCAGATATCGAGCGCGAACTTCCACTCCTCTTTGATGCGCTCAATAGCGGCGGGGGCAAGCTCTAGGCGGTTTTTCTGATAACCGGATAGGGTATGGAGATAGTCGCGTATGGGACCTTTGGCCTCTTCCCAGCCCGGCAAGGCCAACTCGGCGTAGAGGCGTTCCAGTTCGACCAGCGGCTGCTGTTCGAGATCTTCATAGCGCACTTCCGCCAGATTCCCCTTTGGAATCAAGGCCCGATCATGCAGGTAGTGCTGCATTGTCATCTTATAGGAGGACAGAATATGCTCTTCCATGTCTTCCACCGACATCTTCTGGAGCTGAAACAGAGGCAAAGTCGCCTGATACATGTGGCGCATCGATTGGTACACGACGTAGGGATTGCGGACGATATGGATGAATTTCGCTTCGGGGAAGAGACGGAGCAGATGCGGAATCCGACCGGTATTGTTCGGACTCTTCAGCACCAGAGGCCGCCCACCGTTATCGAGGGTCGCTTTGCGCAGGATGTCCAGATAGACTCGCTCCCAGCGGGCCAACTCTTGCGGCGTCAGTCCTTGCATGGGGAGGTATTTGTCCCAATACCCTCGTGCCCGCTGCGGGAACGACAGATGATGGTACAGGGACAGCGCACAGGTATTGCTCACCGCCACTTCCTCTTCCATGGGCGCATCAAGGGATACCTGCACATTGTCCATCGGTCTGGTGGCCGGCAGGGACTTGGCCATCTGGCGTTTCAGCCAGCCACGCCCAATCAGAAAGAAGGTCGGTACAACCGTCTGAAAGGTCGAGACCACCCCGTACCGGGGGTCGTGCTGCAACAGGTTGTGCAAATGCGTCGTCCCGCTACGGGCAAACCCCAGGATGAACACCGGCTGCTTGTCGATCTTTGTTTGGGCGACTTGTCTGCCATAGCCTAACCACTCGGCGAGGCGCAGAGGGCTGGCAAGAGTGGTGACCAGCAGAATGCGGGCCACTTTTCCCCAGTAGGCCGGGGCCACCCCGCCATTTTCCCATAAGAGACGCAGCCACGTCCCCGGAGGAGCCATAATAGAGGGGTGTTGGGAGATTCCGGTGTTAGCCATGAGTCAGTCCATGGACGGCAGGAAAAACTACAGATCGTGCCGCACCTCAGCGTCTTTCAGTGGGGGGTGTAGTGAATGCCGGGCTCTCAAATACCGGACACTCAATGTCCCGAACGGCGTCTTTGATGTCGTGGTTGGCCATATCTTCTCCTTTCAATCGGTCCCGGGGCAGCCTGCGATACTGACACTCCCCCTTGCGCAATTATCATACATACGGCACGCATTATAATTATCATACATATGGAACGCATTCCAGCACTAACAGGGTCGCCCAGACCTGCCGGAGAGCCTTTCCAGGCATCCGGGTGCAATTGGAAGGTTCGCAAGACGGTCGGCTCCATGAGCAAGACCGAGATTCGCAAGGTCAACCTGCCGTCCGGCCTGCCCTCCTCGCTCTTCACTGCCACTGACCGTGGCATTCTGGAGGACTGGCAGCCCAAGAGTCACTTCCTGCTGAACGGGATGTGTCGCCTGGAGCAGTTCGCGGTTTCAATCTCGTTGCACCGCTACGGCCAGTACAAAGTGCATGAGGGTGGAGGAAACTTTATCCAGAATTACAATGCCAAATGGCTGACCGATATTCAGCTCGGCTATAGCCCTGGGCAGGTTCGGGATTCTCAAAGCCGGGGCGAACAATCTGTTCGACGTTCAGCCCGAAAGAAACCGCATCGGCCAGGCGCGGGGCGGTACGATCATAGACACGGACGGCAACACCATCGTGGACGCGGCAGGGGTGTTCCGCTATTCGCGCCGCTCGGCCCCGTTCGGCTTCAACGGCGCGTTCTACTACATGGGCTTCGAGTATCGGCTATGATACGCCTCGCTCACCCACGCTCCGGGGCTTCAGGAGCCAAACAGCTTCGAGACCGGCTCAACCGGCCCGAGCGCCACGAGCAGCCCGACTAACACCAGCACGATGTTGAGGGTGGATCGCAGGCTCTCAACCGTGGCCTCCAAAGCATCGAACTTGGCCTCCAGGGTCTTGAAGTCGGCCTGTAAGGTCTGGAAGTCCGCCTTGGACGGAAGTTGCTCGGTCAACTCGTCGCCGAGCACCCGGGCCAGGGCTTCGGCTTGCGCCCCGGCAAACCCGGACTCTTTGAGGCGGTCGGCAAAGCGGAGGGTGTTAATCAGCGTTTGGCTCATAGGCTGGACTCCAGCCTGTCGAGCCTAGTCCGTTCCTGCTGTGGGTTCAGGCTCCCACCGATTGCGGGAAAGACCACAAGATTGAGGGGGTAAACAGCCAGTATTGGGGCGAGAGCGGACATATCAGAGGGGAGTCGGATTACCCTTCGCTAATCCGACTCCCAGGACTGTTCCTAACCGTCTTTTGATAGCCACACGGTCACTTGTAGAGTTTGGTCACTGCTACGCGTCGGTGATATCGACAGACAACAAATCTTCCTCCGAGTTCTCTATACCCCTTACATCAACCTTTAAGTATTCGAGAACTTGATCGCCCTTCTCCTCATAACAAAAAGGGCGAAGAGTTCCCTTCATTGGTCCGTCCTTCTCGATAATGGTCAGGTTCAGTAGCAGGATAGTGGGATTGATACCTTGAGACTCTGCACGGCCCAGGCAGACTTCAGTTTCTTCGGTATAAACCCACACAGAACCATGCACATGCAATTCAGGTGGATTCTTGTCTTTTTCCCGGATGGCGGCGATAGACGTACTAAAATTCATATGTCCTCCTCGTTATTGTGTCATCTTTTCTAAGAATTACTCCTCAAGAGAGCGAGCTGGCGCACGCCTCGCCGGGTGGACCCCGCAAGAATTGCCAGCTCTTGGCTGCAGGAATTCAGGATGGAACCGCCGGGTGAATAGCTCTTTATTGGTGCCTCTGTACCATCGGAAGCGGTCTCTTATCTTGGGCACTCGCCCCCCCGACACGCTGGGGGCCGTAAGCGGCCACGGCCGAATGTATTACCAGTGAGACTTCCTCCTGACGGGGCTCCCGGGGAGTCGGTAAATACGGCAGAAGGCCATGGACCTTCCAGCGGGAACGGCTGCTGTATAAGACCTCCGTCCTCGTCTCCCTCTCCGTCTATCGGGGGATGCCGTTTGCAGAACAGACTCTGCACCTCACTCTCCTCGTAGGATCTGTACCATACGAATGTCCGCGTCCACGATTCGTAATCGTTCGTGTCGTTGTCTCCGAATTCCAAGGCCGTATCGTCCATCCGATACGCAAGCGTCTCTTGACATTGCTCGCGTGTTTCAAAAAAATAGGAACTCGAATCGACCCATACACGCGCAGCCCCATCGCAATTTTCCCGAGATCGCCAGCCGAAGTCGAGGGTCTCTTTCAAAAAACTCTTCGCGCATCCTACAGCTTCTCCGTCGCTTTCATGATGCTCGCCGTACGCCACATACACGGCGTCTCCTTCGCTCAGATTTCCTGGACCTTCTTGTCCCGACCTTACGCATATTACCGGGTCTACCACGCGCTCTGGAATATACTTCAGATCACCGTGCTCATCTACGGTGTAATAGTCCTTTAAAGTCACCTCTCCGAAGGGCTCTGACACGCTTTCCGATACCGAATTTCTTCCTGAGATTGGCGTAAGACATATCGTGCTGCCTGGGAAAACCCTGCTTCTCTCCCTAGAGCAGTTTTCATGGTGGTGTAGCGAGGCGATAGCCAGCGTGGCGGAAGTAGTTGGCACACTCGGCAGGGGAGAAGGCCGAGAGGGCGGGGCCAACGGCGCCCCACAAGCGGGCGACCGTGCGC
>MPMI01000071.1 GCA_002238415.1 Desulfurellaceae bacterium bin18
ACGTCGGTTTTTTACCAGGGGAAATGGAGATGAGGACAATAAAAACGGGAATGTTTGTCGCACTTTTCAGCTTATTGGTAACGGTGCCGGCCCTCTCTGCAAACCAGGGAATCTGCCGGGATGGGAGTGACCCGATTTTGGACGTTGAAACCCTGGAAAGGCTTTTACGCCTTGCCCGGCAAGCCGAGGCTTCGGATCAGCTTTCCTGTGATGAAAACAACTACCTAAGCTATGTTAAGCGCGGTGCAAGCAAAAAAAGATTAAACTTGCTCAAGAAGACTGGTGCGGGGTGTCAATTGGAATGGGCCAGTTTTGAGGGTCAGACTTTCCGTGAGACATCTTTTATGAACGCCAATTTGGAGAGAGCCAATCTCGTCGATTCAACTTTTGAATCCTTTGATCTCAGCTATGCCACTCTCAGAAGGGCCAAACTCCAAAAAGCCACTTTTATCGATGGGGATTTCGGTTCAGCAGATCTTCAAAGAGCAGAACTTAACGGAGCGACATTTAACAACGTCAATTTTTTTGAAACGGATCTCACAAAAGCGTATTTGCTTGGAACCGATCTTAGCGGAGTAAGATCGCTAGAGGCGGCCGAACTAAAGGGTGCCTATTACGATCAGGATACAAAATTTCCGGCTGGTTTTGATCCCAAAAAGGCCAGAATGGTTCTTTGTTCTTCTACCCCGGAATGTAGAAGAACCTAAACTCTCGATTTTTAGGCTCAGGACCTAGAAACGGGGATTTTGTGACACAGCAGCAAGAAGGGCAGGGCAGGGGGACGAGGACTGGACAACGTGTGCTATTGACCCGTCTTGGGAATCTGTGTGGCATATACTTACTGACGCGCCAGAAAAATGGGACACCGCGCCGTATGAGGGGGAACCTCACCCGGACGGCGCGGCAGCTCCGTCAGCGAGCCGGGGTGTTCGCGGACAAATTCCCCTACTGGTCTACAAGACGCCCCCACACCGACGTGATAGCAGAGATGTGGCTCAGAAGCCTTCCGCCGAAAAAAGGCTGGGAAAGCACTGAGGCTTCCCTTGTTGGCGCTGTGCAGTCACATGGAGCATGACGGATGACAATACGCCCAGGTGCCGCCCGCGAAACCCCACCTCCGTCGGCTCCCGGCACCACCATAGACCGCTCCTCGCATTTGGACACCAGTGCCCCTTTTACGCCACCCTGTCTCTCGCTCGACCTTGAAGTCGGCACCCAAGACTCTCGCATTCACGCCTTCGGCGCCGTCCGCCCGGACACCGACCAGCGCCTGATCTTTGGTGGCGGGAATCTAACCGCAGCATTGACCCAGTTAGACGCGCTGGCCCAGGGAGCCAACTTCCTGCTGGGCCACAATCTGATCACCTTCGATCTCCCGCACCTGGCCGCGGCCAAGTCCGATCTGCGGCTGTTGCAGCTGCCGGCCGTCGATACCCTGTGGCTCAACCCGCTAGCCTTTCCCCGCAATCCCTACCACCACCTCGTCAAGCACTACCAGGACGGCCAGCTCACACGCGGCAGATTGAACGACCCGGAGCTGGACGCTCGGCTCGCACTGGACGTCTTCCGGGACCAATGCCAGGCCCTGCGCAAGGCATCGCCGGACTTCCTGTTGGCCTGGCACTGGCTGACCACGGCCGACAAGCAGGGAGCCGGCTTCAACCGTGTCTTCTCCAATCTGCGGCGCACACACCGCCCCGCAGACACCGAGGCCCGTGCCGCGATCAGGAAACGGCTGGAGGGGAGGGCCGGCCTGACCCACGGTCGCGCGATCATGCAGGAGGCCGCCCAACTCGGCTGGCCACTGGCCTACGCCCTGGCTTGGCTGTCGGTGTCCGGCAGCAACTCCGTCATGCCGCCCTGGGTCCGCCACCAGTTCCCAGTGGCCGGCCAGTTGGTGCGTCGCTTACGGGACACGGCCTGCCCCGATCCCGCCTGCACCTGGTGCCGAGAACGACACGACGCCCGTAAGGAACTCACCCGCTGGTTCGGCTTTGCTGACTTTCGTTCAGAGCCAGCACAACCAGACGGTCGCCCCATGCAACAAGCTATCGTCGAGGCCGCCCTGGCCGGAGAGCATGTCCTGGGGATCCTGCCCACCGGTACCGGCAAATCGCTGTGCTACCAGATCCCAGCCCTGTCCCGCTACGACAAGACTGGTGCTCTGACCGTCGTCATCTCGCCCCTGGTCGCGCTCATGGCCGATCAGGTAGCAGGCCTCGACGCGCACGGCATCAGCTCCTGCGTGGCCATCAACGGGCTCCTGTCTCTGCCCGAGCGGGCAGATGCCCTGGACCGGGTTCGGCTCGGGGACGCGAGCATCGTACTCGTCTCCCCCGAACAGCTCCGCAGCCAGTCCTTTCGCCGGGTGCTGCATCAACGCGAGATCGGCGCGTGGGTGCTGGACGAGGCCCACTGTCTCTCACGGTGGGGCCACGACTTCCGGCCCGATTATCGCCACGTCGGGCGCTTTATCCGCGAGAAGGCGGGACAGGAGCCGGTCCCGCCGATCCTGTGCCTGACCGCGACCGCCAAGCCCGATGTGGTGGAGGATCTCACCCGGCACTTCCGGGACGAACTCGGCATTGCGCTGACCGTCTTCGACGGCGGCGCTCAGCGCACCAACCTGGATTTTATGGTCATCCCGACGACCGGCGGAGAGAAGCTTGCGTATATCCACCAAGTCCTGCTGTCCGATCTGCCACCGGACACACCCGGCGGTGCCATCGTCTACTGCGCGACGCGCCGACGAACCGAAGAAGTAGCGGAGTTTCTGCAGTACCAAGATGTAGCGGCCGACTTCTTCCACGCCAAGTTGCCGCCCGAGACCAAGAAGAGTGTCCAGCAGCGCTTCATCGGCGGCGCGTTGCAGGTGATCGTGGCCACCAACGCCTTTGGTATGGGTATCGACAAGCCGGATGTGCGCCTGGTGATCCACGCCGACATCCCAGGGTCGCTGGAGAACTACCTGCAGGAGGCGGGCCGCGCCGGCCGCGACCGACAGACAGCGCGCTGCGTGCTCCTCTATGCGCCGGACGATGTTGAGCGGCAGTTCGGCATGTCGGCGCGCTCACGGCTCACCCGGCGAGAGATCCACGGCGTCCTGAGAGCGCTGCGTAATCTGGACCGGAAGAAACGGTTGGACGGGGAGGTTGTGGCCACCGCTGGCGAGATTCTCACCGAAGACGAGGACAAGGAATTCGAGCGAGACGCCGTCACCGATGATACTCGTGTGCGTACCGCCATCGCCTGGCTGGAGGATGCGACACTGCTGACCCGGGAGGAGAACCGCGTGCAGGTGTTTCCGTCCTCCCTCCGGATCAAATCGCTAGAGGAGGCACGCGCCAAGCTCACTCGGCATGCCATGACGGATGCCTATCGCCAGCAGCAGCTGGCAGTGACCGCCAGGCTGATCGACGCGGACCCGGACGACGGCATCTCCACCGACGAGTTGCTAGGCGTCTCGGGGCTGCGGGCCGAAGAGGTGCGCAGTGTCCTGTACGACCTGGAGCGGCTCGGCATTGCCAGCAACGATACCGTGCTGACCGCCTTCGTCCACACCTGGGTGGAACGCAGCTCGCAGAAGCGCTTCGAGGAAGCGGAAAGCCTGGAGACCGCCTTGATCGACCACCTACGTCAAGCCGCCCCGGACCTCGGCAAAGGCGACACCTCGCTCCTGCATTTACGGGTTGCCGCCCAGGTCCTGCGAGACGCGGACATCGCCAATCCCCTGCCGGAACGGCTCTGGCGTATCCTGCGCAGCCTGGCCTCTGACGGCCGTGGGGAAGGCGGCGACGCCGGCAGCCTGACCGTCCGCAAGCGGGATGCGGAGACCGTGCAGGTGACGCTGCTCCGCGCGTGGCGGACGCTGGAGGAGATGGCCACGCGCCGGCGCGCGGCGGCAAAGCACCTGCTGGAACACCTGCTCACCTGTCTGCCGTCCGGGAGTCGGGGCACGGACCTGCTGGCCGAGACCACCCTCGGCCGGCTGTTGGCGGCACTGACGGCCGATCCCGCGCTGAAGAGCCGCAGCAAACGGCCCGAGAAGCTGCTGGAGCGTGCCCTGCTGTGGCTGCACGAGCAGGAGGTCATCCACCTCCACCGGGGTCTGTCGGTCTTCCGGCAGGCCATGACCATTCAGCTGGCACAGGAACAGCCCAGACGCGGCTTTGCCAAAGCCGACTTCGAGCCGCTGCGGCTCTACTATGACGGACGGGTCCGCCAAGTCCATGTGATGATGGAGTTTGCACGACGGGGCCTCGACACTATGGCAGAAGCGCTGCAGCTCGCTATGGACTACTTCTGCATGCAGGAGGAGGAGTTCCTGCGCCGCTGGCTGCCGACCCGGGCCAGGGAGATCGTACGGGAGACCACCCCTGAATCGTGGCGGGCCATTGTCGAGAGCCTGCGGAATCCGACCCAGCGACAGATCGTCACGGACGAGCGGGAGCAGAACGTGCTGGTGCTCGCCGGTCCCGGCTCCGGTAAGACGCGCGTGCTGGTGCATCGCATCGCCTACTTGATCCGCGTCCGGCGTGAGCATCCCCGCGGTATCCTGGCTTTGGCCTACAATCGGCATGCGGCAACCGAGATTCGCCGCCGCTTGACGGACCTGATCGGGAATGAGGCCCGAGGGGTGACCGTGCTCACCTGTCATGCGCTCGCCATGCGGCTGGTCGGTGCCAGCTTTACCGCTCGGGCAGAACGAGAACGGCCGGATCAGGAAGTGTTTCGGGAGGTCATACGCCAGGCGATCACCCTGCTGCGTGGAGACGGGTTGCTGCCGGAGGACGCTGATGAGCAGCGAGAGCGGCTGCTGGCCGGCTTTCGCTGGATTCTGGTGGACGAGTACCAGGACATTAACGCAGAACAGTATGCGCTCATCGCAGCCCTGGCTGGCCGCACCCTGGAGGACGAGGATCGCAAGCTCACTCTCTTCGCGGTCGGCGACGATGACCAGAACATCTACGCCTTCAACGGGGCGTCGGTGGAGTTCATCCGTCGCTTTGAGGCGGACTACGGGCCAAAGCCGGCCTTTCTGACCGACAACTACCGCTCCACCGGCCACATCATTGCTGCGGCCAATGCCTGGATCGCGCCGGCGCGCCAGCGGATGAAGACCGACCATCCCATCGGCATCAACCGGGCGCGTGCGAAAGAGGCGCCCGGTGGGGTCTGGGAGAAGCGGGACCCGGTGGCCCGTGGCCGTGTCCAGATGCTGGCAGTGCAACACGATCCGATTGCCCAGGCGCAGGCCGTCATGACGGAATTGCAGCGCCTGGCCGCCCTGTCGCCAGAGTGGGACTGGGCAACATGCGCGGTGATCGCCCGCGAGTGGCACTATCTGGATCCGGTGCGCGCGTTCTGTGAGGTCCACCGCATTCCCGTGCACCTGGGCAGCGAAGAAATCCCGCGATTCTGGCGGCTACGGGAGACCCGGGCGCTGGTGGCATGGCTGCGCGGACGCGAGAGCCGGTTAGTGGACACGGCGGCCCTGTGCGCGTGGCTGGAGACCTGTTCTCCGGGCCCCTGGATCGCGCTCCTGCAGGAAGCGGTGGACGACTATGCGCTCGAAACCGGCGGGGCCACAATGCCCGTGAGCCATTGTATCGAGTGGCTGGGGGGGGGGGGGGGAGGGGGGGGGGGGGGGGCACGGGGGGGCCCCCCGTTTGGCGCGGGCCGGGGCCAGGGGGTGGCGGAGTGGGGACGAGAGGTGCGGCGGCGCCAACGCGGCCTCCTGCTGTTGACCGCGCACGGCGCCAAGGGATTGGAGTTCGATCACGTGGCGGTGCTGGATGGCGGCTGGGGTCGTTCCAACAGGGACGAGGATCCGGACGCGGCGCGCCGGCTCTACTATGTGGCCATGACGCGGGCTCGGCAGACCCTTGTCCTCGCACGCTTTGCAGGCCCTCCGCCGCGAGACGCTGTGGAGCCCTTGCATCCCTTGCCGCAGGCCTTTCCAGACAGCCGCTCGGTCCTCCGCCGCACTGTCGACGGCTCGGTGGCGCATGCGCCGGCGTTTGCACGCCAGTATCGCCGCCCCGGTCTGCACGAGATCAATCTCGGCTTTGCCGGACGTTATCCGGCCCGCCATCCAGTACATCGGGCCATTACGGCCTTGTCGCCCGGCGACCCGCTGACAGCACGGGTGGAGAAGTCAGGACGCTGGGCATTGCTGAACCGAGCCGGAACGGTGGTGGGGCGTCTGGCGAAAGGCTTTACGCCCCCGGGTGGGGTGCGGTGCAGCTCGGCCAGTGTCCTCGCCATTGTGGATTGGAGCCGCGACGCCTCGGAACCAGGCTATCAGGACCGCCTCCAGTGTGATGACTGGGAGGTGGTCGTGCCGGAACTGGTCTTTGAGCCGCACAGGCGCACGGCTCGGTGAGGCAGGTGGGGCCGCCTCGTGCTCGTCGTGTCAACACACACGGAGTTGGATAAAAGTAACCGGCCCCTGGCCCAGCGCAGTCGCCGTCCTATGCCGGATAAGGGGAGGGGAAATGACACTGCGACCAGACGGGGAGGACAGGGGACCAAAGACGGGAAGAGGTGTGTGATTTACCCCTTTCAGGAATCTGTGTCGCGGATGCTCAATGACAGGGTGGCAAAATGGAACCGGGCGCCTCACGAGACGGCGGTTGCCATTCGGACACTTCTGTCCTGTTGTAGCAGGATCAAAGGCCGGGGTCGCTTTATACGATGCTAACCTAAGCGGAGCCGACCTGAGCGGGGCCAAGCTGCACGGAGTCAATCTGAGCACGGCCGTGCTGATTGGAGTCGATTTGAGCGGAGCCACGTTGATCCGGGTCAACCTGAGTGGGGCCAAGCTGCACGAGGTCAGCCTGAGCGGGGCCAACCTGACTGGGGTCAAGCTGCACGGGGCCGACCTGCACCTGGCCGACCTGAGCAGGGCTAGCCTGGGTGGGGGCAACCTGAGTGGAGCCAACCTGTACGGGGCCGACCTGCACGAGGCCCACCTGAGAAAGGTAGAGAATCTCACAGAAGAACAGGTTCGGGAGGCCGTAAATTGGGAGCAGGCGACCCTGCCGGACTATCTCCAGTCTCTCTTCGCGGAATAACCCCACCTCCCGCCTGACCTCTGCGTTTCTCCGGGGGGAGAAGGGTCAACTCGCCCGACAATGGCCGTGAGTACCTTTGTCATGTCTACGCCAAAAACGATGGCGTTGGAGAGGGCAGGATGGTCTGGAGTTGGTTAAAAAAGATATTTGCACCAGAAGCAAGAACGTCAGGGTGGGCAGACCTACTTGATAGGAGTGATGTTCTCATCTGCGATACGGAAACATCGGGACTCGGCCAGGGGGCGCAGGTTCTGGAAATAGCCCTTGTCAATACGATGGGTGCGACCGTTTTTTCCTCACTAGTAGCCCCACCGAAGAGACTGCGTATTCAGGCAGACGCTTCCGCTATCAACGGTCTGACCAGGGCATTTCTGAAGAAAAACAATGCACCGCCCTGGGAGTCCATCGTTGATAGATTAGGCATGTCCCTTCGGTCAGCGTCGGTCATTGTCGGATGGAACACCGACTTTGACTCTCGGCTACTGGCCCAGACTGTCGCAAAACAGGGGGGTCACTTCGATGCAGCGGCCTTTCCGTGGCGCGACCTATGCTCCGAGTACAGGTCAATGAGACCGGGCAAAAACGCCCAGTTGACCACCTCTGCACGCCGAGAAGGAATTACGGTCCCCAGAGGATATGGCCATCGTGCAGAGCAGGATTGTCGCCTTGTGCTGGAGATACTGAGAAAGATGGGAAACGAAGTTACGTCAAAGGCTCTTGTAAGGGCATACCGGGAGAGTCTGAAGACGACGCAGAGACAATACGCCTTCATGGACAAACTTTGCGCCGACACGGACACGGAACTGTACGATCTGGCAGCCCGTTACCATCTTGACCCGGATAACAAAGAGGAGGCAAGCAAGCTCATTGACAAACTTATCGCCAAACGCGACCGCCAGGAGTACCGAGACGAATGGTAAAGGAATAATATATTTGACACCACTCACCTCATCGGCCGGGATATTCGACCGGTTTGAGGTCTTCCCTCAGGTAGAGCGGGTGGGGGGGAAATTCTTTTTTGTCACCGCCAATGATAGCCCCCATTTATCTTGACCTATGGTTCGGACCCTATAAAGGAGACCCCATGGACTGGACGAAAACACCCCTCACTCGGCCTGTTGTTCGCACCCTGCTGCTGAAGCTGAATCTCGTGCTCCGCGACAAGGGAGTCGAGCAACTGCCCCACGACGCGAGAATGCTGGTCGCCTACTCAGCGGACCAATTCGCGTGGTTTATCTCGAAGGCCTTCGAGGGGAAGAGTGGCCGCACCTTGACCACTGACGAAGAGGAAAAGCTAGAGGTCCTCGTGGGTGAGGTTCTCGAAGAACTCACCACCGAAGGGCTGATGGAGGAGGTCAGGGAGGGATGGTGGCGGGGCCTCGTTGATCTAGACGGCCTCCCCACGTATGAGGCGGCCCAGGCGGCCACCGAGGCAACGGCGGAAATCAGCATAGGGGAGGGGCCGGAATCGGTGTACGGCTGGTATCTGCCCACCTACCGCGAACTGGCCACGCTCAAGGAGGAGGACCGCTTTCCCATGAAGGTGGGGACCACCACGGCGAATCCCTCCAAACGGATGCGCGTCCATATCGGGACCGCGCCGGAGAAGCCCAAGCTTGGGTTTGTGTGGAAGATCAAACACGCCGCAGTGCTGGAGAAATGGCTGCACCTGGAATTGGATCAGCGCGGTCACCATATAGACGAGGCACTCGGCACTGAGTGGTTTCGGACGACCCCCCAAGAGTTGTACGAGATCGTCAAGGAGATGGCCGCCAAAATGATGGGGCAGGAGGACGGCCGCTCTCCAGAGGGGCCAAAAACCCAGGTCCGTTCCCCTTCGGCCAAGTGAGATCGGCCCGTATCCGGTCAATATGGGCTTCGGTTTTTGGCCGGATCGGCCGAGAATATCAACACCGGCGATTTCGCCCGGAAAGGCCGGTGTTGAAACAGGCGCGTAAAGCGCGGCGCGCGGTTTTTGCGAATGTTTGGCAGAAAGCCCAGCTCTCCGAAGATTTTAAGGTCGGGTTTCGAGAGCGGCCGGCCGGGCCGTTCAGGTCGGGCCGGCCGGCCTCCCCGCGGCGGGGCCTGGGCGCTGCCGAATATTATTCGGCGTGGGTGTGGGCCTGCCCTCGCAACTCGCCAATATCGCGATTGAGGGCCAGCAAATTGTCGGTCAGCAGCTTGTTGAGCGCAGCGAATTTCGCGTCGAATTTCGCTGCCAGCGTGTCGATCCGGCTATTGAGTCGCCACCACATCGCGCCCAAGGCACCCAGGACCGCAAGAAAGGGAGCCAGTTCTGTCCATCTCATATTTCTGCCCTAGCCGATTTGGCGGGGGGTCCACACGTGCTCCGCGCTCGTCCGTGAACGAAATATGGCTATCGCGCGGCTCGTACGGCGTCCTCCATCTCCTTGGTGAACACCTTGTACGTGTCCTTCATAACCTCCTCATCCGCGCCAGTGTGATGCAGTCCGAGCAGGTCGTGTTCCCCCAGCACGCGGTAAACCGCGTACTCTTCGCCGACCCCCTTTAGACACTCGGCGTCGATCTCCTCCTTTACGAAGCGGAAGCGGTCGTACCGCGTACCCGTTCTTTCAGGGGTGGGACACGCGAACACCGCCTCGCACAGCTCGGTCCCTCCGATCCGAGCGGCGTTCGACGGCGACCCCTCCACGGCCTCTTCGAACAGGTTCTGTCCGACGGCGACCACGCACGGCAACGCATACTTCGTCATCCGGAAGAACCGGTCCACCTCCCAGCCGATGTAGTCAGTGCGGGTCCCCGTCACCAACATCCTCCCGTCCCTCAGGAGGCTGCCAGCATGCAGCCGGTTTCCCAACTCAATGAAGTCCTCGCTCGCCCAAGCGTCCTCCTCTCCGAGGATCTGGGGCAATCGCTTCATCATGAAGTCGAGCCGCGGACCGGTGATCTCGAACGCGTCATCGATGATGTCGACGTAGAACTTGAGCGGGAGCTCCTTCATCTCCCGCGGCTTGTCGCCGCGGACCTCGTCCTCTTCATCCTCGTCCGTCGCCGCCGTCCAGGAGATCAGTCGGCGCGCCGCGTCCAGCGCCCCGCGCAACAAACGTGCTACAAGCGCGGGCAGCTTCCAATTGTCATCCTCCCCGACCTCATACAAGAGCCAGATCTCGTCGCCGATGCCTTTCACGACAAACGCGCGCTTCCAGTCCCAGTTGATCTCCCCGGGGCCCGCGCAAAATAGCGACTCGTAGAAGCGCCACTCTGCCCAAAGGAACTGCTGATGGAAATCCTCGTACCACTGACTCAGCTTTTTTTCGTCGTCCCGCGCGCGTTGCCTCATTCGCGCTTTGACGGCCGTCGATCCGCAGACGTCCATTGAGATCGAAATGACCCGCGTTCGACCGCCTCGCCCCGCCGCTCCGTCCTCGGCCACGCCAGCGCCGGACATTCGCTCGCGCAACTCCTCGACGAATGCCTGCCGTCCAGCGTCGCGCTCCTTGGCGGACATAAGGTCCAGTGCAGTTGCCAGCTCTTGGCGGTCTTCTGCCGACGCGACCGCAATCTCCGCTGCAATAGCCGCGATCGAAGCGTCCCTGCATATCCGGTCGTTGGACGACCGCCCGTACAGCGACATTGCCTCGGGCGCAATCGTCGAGGACGCGCCGCTTCTTCGTAGCGCCTTGACGATCTCGGCAACCGGCGCCCCGAACGCTTCTGGGACGCGGTCAAATGGGCCCTTCGGCAATAGGACGGCAAGCTCCGCCGCCTGCCTCGAAACCACCGCCATATCCAGGGAGTTCGCAGCCCTCTCCGCAGCCACGAAGGCCGACAGGGACGACACGGTGAGTATTCGTCCCCGCAGTTCTTCCGCCACGAAGTCCAGCACTTTGAGGCCGCTCATGCGATCTTCTCCCTTGCGTCGGTCATCGCGGTTGAGGACCAGTAAATTGTCCGTCAGGAGTTTATTGAGGGCATCGAATTTCGCGTCGAATTTCGCGTCAATCCGGCCGATTTTGGCGTCCAGGGTATCAATGCGGCTATTGAGCCGCCACCACATGGTGCCCAGCCCCCCCAGGACGACCAGGAACGGGGCAAGTTCTGTCCAATTCATATTTCTGCCCTAGCGGATTTGGCGGCCGCCAACAACACCGCACGCGGTCAAGATGGGGCGCATTCCCGTTCAAGCAATGTCCGCACCAAGTCTTTCATCTTTCGGTAGTGGAAGATTTCATACTTATCCGGTCGCCAACATGATCCGCTGGACCCACGTCGCTTTTAGCTCTAATTCAGCCAGGGCCGGGAGGCGGCGCTGGCTGCTCAATCCCTTCGCGACCTATGTGAGTTATGGTCAAGTGAGCGGCTGGACGGTGCAGAAGGTATTCGGCTTCGATCGTGAGCCCGATATCAACCCGCAGGTTGAGGTCGATTATGTTGCCTGCCCGTATGAGACCTACCCCTTTCATCTTGTAGAGGAGGGCACACCGTGGAGCTTCAGCGTGGTCGAAGACAAGCGTAATATACTATACAGGGCAACCAATATGCTTACTTCGAGAACGCGACCATTAGCGTGGTCCGCACGTCCGACGAAGCGAGTCTGGTAATCACTGACCGGTATACAGATACCCGGGTGCGGGGCGTGCCCAACGTCCTGAGTTAGCAGGTCGAAGGCTGGGAATATGACACCTTTATGAGGTCGAGATTAGCAACGTCACGCTGCGAAACGGGGTGAGGCGGAGCTATCCATACCCCGTGTTTATTGACCGGGCCTCTATTGAATACTAGAGGCAAACAAACAGCGAGCCGTGGGAAGGACGATGAAGCGGGATGGGAGTAACAATCGGCATCGTGATCGGCATCGTGATGGTAATTCTTTCGTTCCTCTTCCGGGACGATCTCGGGGTGCTCAGAAACCTTGTCCTGATCTGGGGCACGCCCTTGGCGATACTCTTAGCGCTTTGGCGCAGCATGGTTGCGGAGAGGCAAGTCAAAGTCGCTCAGAAGCAAGCCGAAACCGCACTGCGGCAGGCCGAAATCGCGCAAAGGGGTCTAGCCTCTAACCAATACCAGCGGGCCGTAGAAATGCTCGATAACGATATTGCTTCTATTCGTCTTGGTGGAATCTACACCCTATATAAGATCGTGCGTGAGCACCCCGATGAATACCTGGCCGAAGTGGCCCGCTTGCTAGATGCCTATAAAGGGAATCCACATCTCGGAAGGAAGAGGAGTGAGATAGATGAGCTGGAGGGAATAATTCTTTCGATACGGCGTCTAGACGAAGAGCTACATAGCTGAAGAACCTATGCAAGCACTCATAGATTACATGGCGCGGCTCACCGTCACACAGGGCGAGGGCCTGGGCGAGCAATTCCCGCAGCGTTGGTCCGCCTTGGGAGCTCGTTTGGCCTGCAAGGAGGCCTGCCCATAAGCAGAAGCAAGCAACAGTCTCACTTGTCGGATTTGCTCACAGGGAAGCCGACCAAATACACATTCGTCGGTTTCATGCGGACCCGCGGCGATGAATTCTGGTGGACGCAGACGCTTTTGGCCGCCGGTCTCGGCGTGTCGCGCCGGCCGGTGGCTCCAGCAGCTTGAACGCGAGGGGATCGTGGAGAGAAGATTTGCCAGCCCTGGCCGGACTCGTTTTCTCTATGGGCTTCGGCCGTATTTCCGCAAGCGGTCAGTCCCGCTCCGGATGAATAATGGACACCAGTAGGCGCTTCGATAGCAAAGTGGGCTGGGAACACATGGGCAAGGAAAAGAAGAATCCTGTCAGCAATCCACCTATGCCGAGACGTGCGGGTGACTCACTCCCGCCAAAACCTCCGCCAAGCCTCCAGTTTTGTCAGTCGTTCAAACAACGAGTTCGGACCAGTACGTCCCTATCCGGGGAACATTGCGCGCGGCGCGCGGAGGAGAAATGTTTTTTGACCTGAAGGGCCGGGCTCTGGTGAGCCCTTCAGGCTCAAAAAACGTTGTTGGAGGAGGGAGCGACATGGAACAGAAAGACCGCGCATTGCTTGACAAGGCCGGGCTCA
>MPMI01000072.1 GCA_002238415.1 Desulfurellaceae bacterium bin18
CGGGGGACAACACCCAGATGACGGTGGCGTTATTGACCCCGATTGCGATGGATGAGGGGTTGCGGTTTGCGATTCGGGAGGGCGGCCGCACGGTGGGTGCGGGGGTCGTTACCAAAATCTTGGAGTAAGAGAAGAGAGAAGTCGTTATGAGAGACCTTGTCGGACTTTCCTGTGAGCGGTGCAAAAATAAAAACTATACCGCAACCAAAAATAAGAAGCTCACTCCCGATAAACTTGTTCGACGGAAATTTTGCCCGGTCTGTCGCTCTCATACCTCGCACAAAGAAGTAAAGGTGTGAGAGAGGAGGGTCAGTAGCTCGAATTGGATAGAGCACCGGACTCCAAATCCGGGGGTTGCAGGTTCGAGTCCTGCCTGACCCGTCTCCTTTGGGGAGGTGCATTTCCTCTAGTGGGATGAGGGTAGTACTATATGGGTGCGTTTGAAACAGCACGGGCATATTGCCAAGAGGCATGGGCAGAGACCCAGAAGGTCCATTGGCCGAGCCGTAGAGAGGTTCGCTCTGCGACCCTGGTTGTGCTCCTCCTTGTTGCAATCGTTGCACTGTTCTTGTTCTCGGTCGATGCTGTGCTGTCGTGGCTGTTTCGCTCGTTCCTTGGAAATTAACTATCGGCATAAAGGGGGCTGAGGTTATGGGCAAGCAATGGTATATCGTCCATACCTATTCCGGGTACGAACGTAAAGCGAAAGCCGCTTTAGAGGAACGTATTCGGACTTTGGGGAAGCAGGAAGCGTTTGGGGATGTGTTAGTGCCAGAGGAGCAGGTCGTTGAGTTAGTAAAAGGAAGAAAGCGTACATCGGCTCGGAAATTTTTTCCAGGCTACATCCTCGTTCAGATGGAGATGAATGATGAGACTTGGCATGTCGTCCGGGCAACGCCAAAAGTGACTGGCTTTGTTGGTGGAACAAATGACCCCCAGACTATTCCGTCAGTGTCAGAAGCCGAGGTTTCCGAGATTCACCAGCAAGTTGAAGAGGGGGCCTTGCGGCCGAAGCCAAAAATTTCATTTGCGACAGGAGAGGGCGTGAAAGTTGTTGATGGCCCTTTTCAGGATTTTACTGGCGTTGTTGAGGAAGTGAAGCCGGATAAGGGGAAGTTGCGTGTCTTGATTAGTATATTTGGGCGGGCCACTCCAGTTGAGCTTGATCTTGTCCAAGTTGAAAAAGCATGAGTAGTGGTGAGAAGCAATGGCAAAGAAAATAGACACAACGATTAAGCTTCAGATTCCGGCCGGCCAAGCGAACCCCAGCCCGCCCGTTGGCCCTGCCCTTGGACAAAGGGGGGTCAATATCATGGAGTTCTGTAAAGCGTTCAATGCGAGAACTCAGGACCAGCAAGGGGTGCTGATTCCGGTCGTGATTACCGTTTATGCAGACCGCTCCTTTTCTTTTATCACCAAGACGCCGCCTGCCTCCACGCTCCTGAAAAAGGCTGCCGGACTGGAAAAAGCCTCCAGTGAACCGGCGAAGCAGATGGCAGGCTCCGTGACCCGAAAACAGATTGAAGAGATTGCAAATACTAAGATGCCGGATCTGAATGCGAAAGACCTTGAGGGTGCAATACGTATTATTGCAGGGACGGCGCGCAGCATGGGACTTGAGGTGGTGAACTGATATGGCTCGAAAAAGCAAAAGCTATCGTTCTGCTCAGGAGAAGGTCGACCGGACTCAGCGCTACCCTTTAGAGGAAGCGCTCGTCCTTGCTAGCGAGACGAAACGCGCCAAGTTCGATGAGAGTGTCGAGCTCGCGGTACGACTCAGTGTTGATCCGAGGAAGGCCGACCAAAACATCCGTGGGACAGTGCTCCTTCCTCATGGAACCGGCAAATCCGTATGTGTTGCCGTTTTCGCAAAAGGGGAGAAGGCCCAAGAGGCAGAGGCGGCGGGTGCTGACGTTGTCGGTGGTGAGGACCTTGCAAAGCGTATTAGTGATGAAGGCTGGCTGGAGTTCGATAAGGCGGTTGCTACTCCGGACATGATGGGAGTCGTTGGGCGACTCGGAAAAATTCTCGGGCCGCGAGGCCTGATGCCAAACCCGAAAGTTGGGACGGTGACCTCAGATATTGCCCAGGCGGTTCAAGACCTTAAAGGAGGAAAGGTTGAATATCGGGTTGACAAAGCGGGCAATGTGCATGTGCCTATCGGTAAAGCATCATTTGAAAAGGCGCAGCTTATTGACAATGCCCAGTCTCTTCTTGAGAGCTTGGTACGCGCGAAACCTGCCTCGGCAAAAGGCACCTATCTCAAGAGTATTACGGTGAGTACCAGCATGGGGCCAGGAGTCCGAGTCGACCCGGCTGGTTCCTCCCGTTAAGGCAAGGAAAAGCGGCACTATTCCTCCCGGCGCGACGAAAGAGAAACAATGGACCGACAAACAAAGGAAGAAACGGTTATTGACCTGCAGAGTCGATTTGCCAGTGCGACTGCAGCAGTGGTGACCGAATATAAAGGTTTAACAGTTGAAGAGCTCAATGTTCTACGTCGCGAACTGCGCGAAGTGTCTGGAGAATATCGCGTCGCCAAGAATACGCTGGTAGCGCTCGCTATTGATGGCACGCCGTATCTGTCCTTGAAGGAACTTCTTGCCGGTCAGAATGGCTTGGTCCTTGGATACGGTGATGTTGTTGGGCTCACAAAGATTGTTGCTCGTTATGCTTCTGAAAACGAGAAGTTTACTATTAAGGGAGGGGTAACAGAGGGGCAATTCCTAGAGACTGCAGGCATAGAGGAGTTAGCGACGCTGCCGAGTCGTGAGGTGCTCCAGGCACAATTGCTCGGGACGCTCTCTCAACCTGCCACTCGCCTTGTCGGGGCGTTGTCCGCCTCTGGGAGCCAACTTGCCCGATTGCTGAATGAACGCATGTCCCAACTGAACTCGGACTAATCGAAAATTACTTTCCTGAAGGAGGAATGTATGGCTCTGACAGAAGAGAAGATGGATGAAATCATTACCACGCTTTCTGACCTCACGATTCTTGAGGCTTCCGATTTAGTCAAGAAGCTCGAAGAAAAATGGGGAGTCAGCGCTGCAGCCCCTGTCGTGGTTGCTGGAGGAGGAGCCGCTGGGGGTGATGCTGTGCCTGCTGCGGAAGTGGAGAAAGACGAATTCAACGTTGTGCTGACAGGGCCTGGGGAGAAAAAGATCCAGGTTATTAAGGTCGTCCGTGAACTGACCGGACTCGGACTCAAAGAAGCCAAAGAGCTTGTCGATAGCGCGCCCAAAGCGGTCAAAGAAGGGGCATCCAAGGGGGAAGCGGAAGAGATCAAAAACAAGCTGGAAGAGGCTGGAGGATCGGTTGAGTTGCAATAGATTTGAATGGGAGGGGGGCATGTATGGCTGAGATGGCTGGAAAGCTAGCGCATAACTTCCGTATTCGACGGTCCTTTGGTCATATCGAAAAAATTATCGAATTCCCGCACCTGTTGGAAATCCAACGCCACTCCTACGACGAATTTCTCCAACGGTTGCTGACTGCTGACCAGAGGACCGATGCCGGACTCCAAGGGGTTTTTCGATCCGTTTTCCCGATCAAAGACTTCAACGAGACGGCGTCCCTTGAGTTTGTGGATTATGCGCTTGGCGAACCGAAATACTCAGTCGAAGAGTGCCACCAAAGAGGGATGACCTATGCCGCTCCCCTCAAAGTCACCATTCAACTCGTCTTGTGGGATATTGACGCCAGTAGCGGGGCGCGGACGATCAAAAATGTAAAAGAGCAGGAAGTCTATTTTGGCGAAGTCCCGTTAATGACCAACCATGGTACCTTTATGGTCAACGGGACTGAGCGGGTGATTGTGAGTCAGCTCCACCGGTCCCCCGGAGTCTTTTTCGATCATGACAAAGGGAAAACGCATGCGAGCGGGAAATTACTCTACTCTGCGCGCGTCATTCCATACCGGGGGTCGTGGATCGACTTTGAGTTTGACCCCAAAGATATTCTCTATGTCCGGATTGACCGCCGTCGCAAGTTTCACGCAACCGTGCTCTTACGAGCGTTGGGGATGTCAACCGAAGATTTGCTCAATTATTTCTATCGAAGAGATACTATCTTTCTCAACAGTACGGGTGAACAAGCGCTAACACGAGCCCTTCTGCCAGACCACCTGCTCGGGCTGCGGGCAACGCAGGACGTTCGCAACCCTGAAACAGGTGATGTGTTGGTAAAGGAGGGACGGAAGTTTACCCGCGGGGCCCTCAGACAATTGGAGGCGGCTGGCCTTGAGCAGATACCCATCACGCGGGGGGAACTGCTTGGACGTGTGGCGGCACGCGATATCATCGATCCCGCGACACAAGAAGTACTCGTCCAGTGTAATGAGGAAATGACACAGGACTATCTCGACCTCCTCATTGAGCGTGGCGTGCCTCAGTTTGAAGTCTTGTTCATTGACGATGCATATGTAGGCTCTTCGTTTCGCAACACCCTCCTCCAGGACAAGATCGCTTCTCCAGCAGAGGCCATGATTGAGATCTATCGTCGTCTCCGCCCTGGCGATCCACCAACCAACGAGGCGGCTACGTCGTTTTTTCACAACCTGTTCTTTAATCCCGAGCGTTATAATCTCTCCCGAGTGGGGCGTCTGAAGCTTAACCATAAGCTTGGACTCACCGCCCCGCTGGATCAGGGGACCCTCCGTCGTGAAGATATCTTGGAGGCCGTTCGGTATCTCGTCGAACTCAAAAACGGTAATGGCGTTGTTGATGATATTGACCACTTAGGAAATCGTCGCGTCCGTGCAGTCGGGGAGCTCGTCGAAAACCAGTTCCGTATCGGCTTAGTCCGGATGGAGCGGGCGGTGAAAGAACGGATGAGTCTCCAGGATGTTGAGACCTTAATGCCGCAAGAATTGGTCAATTATAAGCCGGTTTCAGCGGCACTCAAGGAGTTTTTCGGATCGAGCCAACTCTCTCAATTCATGGACCAAACGAACCCGTTGTCGGAGGTCACCCACAAGCGTCGGCTCTCCGCGCTGGGGCCTGGCGGGCTGACACGGGAACGTGCCGGCTTTGAGGTGCGTGACGTTCACCCTACTCACTATGGCCGCGTCTGTCCGATTGAAACGCCGGAGGGGCCCAATATCGGGCTAATTTCGAGCCTTTCGACCTATGCTCGGGTCAATGAGTTTGGGTTTATTGAGACGCCCTACCGGACAGTGGAGAGTGGACGAGTGACGGAGAACGTTCGCTATTTATCCGCCCTGGAGGAGGGGAGTCAGACAATCGCGCAGGCGAACGCGCCGGTTGATGCCACAGGCAATTTTGTCAACACCTTGGTTTCCGCCCGACTTGGCGGAGAGTTCGTGATGGTGCCGCCCGATCAGGTCCAGCTCATGGATGTCTCTCCGACGCAGTTGGTGAGTGTGGCCGCCGCACTGATTCCCTTCTTAGAGCATGACGACGCCAACCGGGCATTGATGGGCTCCAATATGCAGCGGCAAGCGGTGCCCCTGCTGCGGACGGAAGCTCCGCTTGTTGGCACTGGAATGGAGCAGGTCGTGGCTCGGGACTCTGGCGCTGCCCTTGTCGCCCAGCGTGACGGCATCGTCGAGAGTGTAGATTCCACCCGGGTCGTGATCAAGGCTGAATCGCAGACCACACAGGGCGACGTTGGTGTTGATATCTACGGTCTCACGAAATACCAACGCTCTAACCAAAATACGTGTATTAACCAGCGCCCCATCGTTCAGATTGGCGATCGGGTTGAGGCGGGAGATGTCATCGCCGACGGCCCAGCCACAGAAATGGGAGAACTCGCGCTGGGGAGAAACGTCCTGGTCGCCTTTATGATCTGGGGGGGCTATAATTTCGAGGATTCTATTCTGGTGAGTGAGAGACTTATCCGCGACGATGTCTTTACCTCGGTCCATATCGAGGAATTTGAGTGTGTCGCCCGAGACACAAAACTCGGACCGGAGGAAATCACCCAAGACATTCCGAATGTTGGAGAAGAAGCGCTCAAGGATCTCGACGAGAGTGGTATCGTCAGAATCGGTGCTGAAGTACGGCCGGGCGATATTCTCATTGGAAAAATAACGCCCAAAGGCGAGACGCAACTTTCACCAGAAGAGAAACTGCTCCGAGCAATCTTTGGTGAAAAAGCCGGAGAGGTTCGTGATACCTCACTCCGTGTCCCCCCTGGGGTCGAAGGCACGGTGATTAATGTTCGTGTGTTCTCACGGAAAGGCATTACCAAAGATGAGCGCAGCCAAGATCTCGAAGAGGCCGAGATTCAACGGCTGCAACAAGATCGAGATGAGGAGATCCGCGTTATTCGGGACAGTACACGTGGCAAGATCACGCAACTGTTGGTCGGGAAGACGGCAACGATGCGGATCAGTGACGACGATTCTCGACGCGTCGTGGTCGCGAAGGGGCAGGAGATTACAGCAGAGCTGCTGGAGACGCTGTCAGATCAGTTGTGGAGTAGAGTTCGAGTCGGGGATGAGACGGTAGAGGAGGAGATTCGGAAGACGGTAGATTCTCTTGCCGATCATGTTGGCTCTATCCGTGAGGAATGTGAAAGAAAAGTTGAGAGACTGAAGAGCGGAGACGAGTTGCCCCCAGGGATTATCAAGATGGTGAAGGTCTTTATCGCCATAAAACGTCGCCTCCAAGTTGGGGACAAGATGGCTGGGAGACATGGGAATAAAGGGGTGCTGTCCCGGATTCTCCCGGAAGAGGACATGCCCTATCTTGAGGACGGTACTCCGGTCGATGTTGTCCTGAATCCCCTGGGCGTACCTTCTCGTATGAATGTTGGGCAAATCCTGGAAACCCATCTCGGTTGGGCGGTGCAGTCCCTTGGCAAACAGGTCGGCAATGATGCGGGGGGACGGGGAAAAGCGGCGGTCGACAGCCTGCGTGCACGGCTGAAGGACTTCGCTCGTTCAACAGAAGTTTCTCAGCTTATTGATGGACTCCCGGAGGCCGAGGTCAAAGAGCTGGCCAGTCGCTCGAAACACGGTTCCCACGTGGCGACGCCGGTCTTCGATGGCGCCCCGGAGACCGAAATTTTCTCTTTGCTTGAGCAGGCCGGCCTGCCTGAAACCGGGCAGACAACGCTCTACGATGGGCGAACAGGGGAACCCTTCAGTCAGCCAGTGACCGTTGGTGTGATGTATATCCTGAAACTGCATCATCTTGTTGAAGACAAGATTCACGCGCGCTCAACCGGACCCTACTCCCTTGTGACGCAACAGCCGCTTGGTGGCAAAGCCCAGTTTGGGGGACAACGGCTCGGGGAAATGGAAGTGTGGGCACTGGAAGCCTATGGTGCCGCGTACAGCCTGCAAGAGATGCTCACGGTCAAATCGGACGATGTTGCTGGCCGCACTCGAATGTATGAGGCGATTGTCAAGGGAGAAAATGTTCTGGAGCCTGGACTGCCCGAGTCATTCAATGTGATGATTCGCGAACTCCAGAGCCTGGCGCTCAATGTCGAGGTGCTGGAAGAAAACCAATAAGGTGAGGTGAGGACAAAATGGAAGATTTTCTGGGTCTTTTTGAAAAACCCCAAAATCCGCTCCGTTTTAATGCGATCCAGGTCTCCTTGGCGTCCAAAGAGATGGTCTGCTCTTGGTCCCATGGCGAGGTCAAGAAGCCTGAAACCATTAATTATCGAACGTTTAAGCCTGAGCGTGACGGGCTGTTTTGCGCAAAAATATTCGGACCGACCAAAGACTATGAGTGTAATTGTGGCAAATACAAACGGATGCGTCATCGCGGCGTCGTCTGCGAGAAGTGTGGGGTCGAGGTCATTCAGTCGAAAGTCCGTCGCGAACGAATGGGCCATATTGACCTGGCCAGTCCGGTGGCACACATCTGGTTTTTGAAGAGCCTCCCCAGCCGGATCGGGACACTCATGGATATGACGCTCAAAGAGCTTGAGCGTGTGCTGTATTTCGAGTCCTATATCGTTCTTGATCCGGGTGAAACGCTGCTCAAGAAAAAAGAACTGCTGAGTGAAACCCAGTATCGGAAAGCCGTTGAGGAATTCGGTCCGGGCAGCTTCCGAGCAGGGATGGGTGCGGAGGCGGTCCGCGAGTTATTACAAGACTTTGACCTGGAACAGCTGGCGCGAGAGCTCCGGGTTGAAATGATCGAGACATCGAGTGAAGCCCGACGAAAGAAGACTGCGAAACGTCTGAAGGTCATCAATGCTTTTCGGCAATCGAGCAACCATCCGGAAGAGATGATTCTGGAAGTCATCCCTGTCATTCCACCAGACCTCCGTCCCCTTGTCCCGCTCGATGGAGGACGCTTTGCAACCTCAGATCTGAACGACCTGTATCGTCGCGTGATTAACCGCAACAATCGCCTCAAACGGCTTATGGAGCTGAGCGCACCGGATATTATTATTCGAAACGAGAAGCGCATGCTTCAAGAGGCGGTCGATGCCCTCTTTGACAACGGCCGTCGAGGCCGACCATTGACCGGCCCGAACAAGCGTCCCCTCAAGTCCTTGTCCGATATGCTGAAAGGAAAAAGCGGACGTTTTCGCCAGAACCTGCTCGGAAAGCGCGTTGATTATTCGGGGCGCTCGGTCATTGTTGTCGGACCGGAGTTGCGCCTGCATCAGTGCGGCCTGCCGAAGTATATGGCTTTGGAATTATTCAAACCTTTCATCTACAACAAGCTTGAGGAGCGGGGCTATACGACCACGATCAAGAGTGCCAAGAAGATGGTGGAAAAGGAACGGCCGGAAGTCTGGGATATCCTTGACGAGGTGATCAAGGAGCATCCGGTTCTGCTCAACCGTGCCCCAACCCTGCATCGGCTCGGCATCCAGGCCTTTGAACCCATCCTGATTGAGGGCAAGGCCATTCAGCTGCACCCTCTCGTCTGTATGGCGTATAATGCCGACTTTGACGGCGACCAAATGGCCGTGCATGTCCCGCTGTCGGTTGAGGCCCAGGTTGAGGCCCGCAGCTTGATGATGTCAACCAATAACATTCTCTCCCCGGCTCACGGCAAGGCGGTGATCGCCCCCACTCAGGACATCGTTCTCGGACTGTATAACGCGACCCGTGAACGTCCCGGTGCGCTCGGTGAGGGAAAGATTTTCAGTAGTCCGGGTGAAGTCCGGGTCGCCTATGATCAAGGCGTGGTTGACTTGCAGGCCAAGATCACCGTGCGCCTGAATGGCGAACGGGTCGAGACAACCGTGGGCCGTATCTTGCTGGCGGAAATTGCGCCGTCCGAGATTCCTTTCTCGGATATGAACCGGGTGATGAAGAAAAAGGAGCTCGGTGCCTTGATTGATGCCGCCTTTTCGAAAGCGGGTAACAAGGCCACCGTGATTTTCGCGGACCGTTTGAAAGATCTTGGCTTCGAGTATGCCACTCGGGCCGGCATCTCCATTGGCATCAAGGACATGGTGATCCCGAAAGAGAAGGGCCATCTCCTGGATCAAGCGCAAAAAAGTCTGCAAGAGATCCAAGGCCAGTATACAAAAGGTCTGATTACGGACGGTGAGCGTCATAATAAGGTTGTGGATACCTGGGCATCGGTCACCGACGAAGCGGCCAATGAGATGTTCAGAGGGCTCCAAGAAGACAAGGACGGGTTTAGCCCCATCTATATGATGGCGGACTCTGGGTCGCGCGGGAGTGCTCAGCAAATTCGCCAGCTAGCGGGGATGCGCGGCTTAATGGCAAAGCCCTCGGGAGAAATCATCGAAACGCCGATTACGGCCAATTTCCGTGAAGGACTCTCCGTGCTCCAGTATTTCATCTCAACCCACGGGGCGCGGAAGGGGTTAGCTGACACTGCTCTCAAGACAGCGAATTCTGGCTATCTGACCCGACGGCTGGTCGATGTCGCGCAGGACTCGATCGTGAGCGAACAGGACTGCGGTACGATTGATGGCATTGAGATGACCCCGCTGGTTGAGGGTGGAGAAATAATAGAAGGCCTTGGGGAGCGCGTCTTAGGGCGGGTGGCCCTGGATGATATTCGTGACCCCTTTACCCAAGAGGTCGTTGTTCGCGCAAACGAAGAAATTGATGAAGACCGTGTCGTGCGCATAGAAGAAGCCGGGATTGAGCGCGTATGGATACGGTCTGCGCTGACCTGCACGACCAGGCGAGGCATTTGTGCGCGGTGCTATGGCCGCGACCTTGCCCGTGGACGGATGGTGCATTTGGGCGAAGCGGTCGGTATCATTGCCGCGCAGTCGATTGGCGAACCAGGCACCCAACTGACCATGCGGACGTTCCACATTGGTGGGACGGCCAGTCGGCTGGCCGAGCAGACGACGCTGACGGTTCGGTATGAGGGCGTCCTCCGCTACATCAATCTCAAGACCGTGGTCGACCGCGACGGGGATCTGGTTGTGATGAACCGCAACGGAGAGGTTGCGGTTACTGAAGTCCTGGAGCCAGGACGGGAGCGTGAAAGGGAACGGTATCAGATCGTCTATGGTGCGAAGCTGAAAAAGAAAGATGGAGCAAAGGTCAAAACCAACGACTTGATTGCGGAATGGGACCCCTATACCGTCCCCATCCTGACTGAAGTCAGCGGTGAGGTCAGATTCGGTGATATCGACGACCGGACCATGCAGGAAAAGGTCGATGAGAGGACGGGTCTGTCCACACGGGTCATTATCGAATTCCGCGATCCGAATATGCGACCGCGGGTATCAATCAAAGATGACAGTGGTAAAACGGCGAAGCTGTCGAATGGATTGGATGCGCGCTATCTGCTGCCAGTTGGCTCCAACATCAATGTGGGTGCGGGCCAGCGTGTTGAAGCCGGCGATGTGCTTGCCAAGATCCCACGAGAAACCACCAAAACGAAAGATATTACTGGTGGCCTGCCTCGGGTTGCCGAGCTCTTTGAGGCCCGCAAGCCGAAAGAGTTCGCCGTTATCAGCGAAATTGAAGGGACAGTCTCCTTTGGGAAGGATACCAAAGGGAAAAGGAAGGTGTTGATTACTCCTGAGGTGGGCGAAGCGCGGGAGTATCTCATTCCTCGGGGAAAACATATCAGCGTACGAGAAGGCGACTATGTTCGGCCGGGAGAGCCGCTGATGGACGGTTCCTCAAATCCTCATGACATCCTTGGCGTTCTCGGAGAGCGCGAACTCGCCAAGTCTCTGGTGGATGCGATTCAAGAGATCTATCGTCTCCAGGGGGTGCGTATCCATGATAAACATATCGAAGTGATTGTGAGACAAATGATGCGGCGTGTGCTCGTGACCGAGGTCGGAGATTCTGATTTCTTGGTTGGCGAGCAAGTAGAGAAGTGGCGCTTCCAAGAAGAGACGGAACGGGTGCTGGCTGATGGAGGAACCCCTCCAGAAGCAAAATCGCTCCTGATGGGCATTACAAAAGCGAGTCTCTCGACCGATAGTTTCATCTCAGCTGCCTCATTCCAAGAAACGACCAAGGTGCTGACGGAAGCGGCCATTAACGGCAAAGTCGATTATCTGTTGGGACTCAAAGAGAATGTCATCATGGGGCGGCTCATTCCTGCCGGGACAGGCACCCCGAGTTATACGCAGCTCACCGCCGGCAGCCCAGAAATTTTGCCCGAGGAAGAAGAGCCTTTGCCCATTGCCCAAATACTCGAAGCATAGAAAGAGGGAACGGAAGGCCGAGGCTCGCAAGGAGGATGAATGCCTACAGTTCAGCAACTCGTACGAAAAGGAAGAGTGCAACAACGCAGAAAATTGACCGCTCCTGCTCTGCAATCCTGCCCCCAACGGCGGGGGGTGTGTACGCGGGTCTATACGACGACTCCGAAAAAGCCAAACTCAGCCTTGAGAAAAGTCGCCCGTGTTCGACTGACCAATGGTATTGAAGTGACAGCGTATATCCCCGGAATCGGACATAATCTGCAGGAACACTCGGTTGTGCTTATCCGTGGCGGTCGAGTCAAGGACTTACCTGGCGTCCGGTATCATATTGTTCGTGGCACACTTGACTCCATCGGTGTCCAGGAACGAAAGCAGAGCCGATCAAAATACGGCGCAAAGAAGCCCAAGTAAACGAGAGGGAAGAGTATGCCACGTAAGGGACCTGCTGCACGACGCGAGATCATACCAGACCCGAAATATCACGATATTAGTGTATCAAAATTCGCCAACATGATGATGCTCGATGGAGAAAAGGGAAAAGTCGAGAAGATCATATACGGGGCAATGGACCTGATCCAGCAGAGAACGGGAGAGGAGGCGCTTGAGGTTTTTAAGCGTGCATTAGAAAATGTCAAGCCTCTGGTTGAGGTCCGCTCACGTCGGGTTGGTGGTGCGACCTACCAGGTGCCGGTTGAAGTACGCCAAGTTCGGCGGAATTCCCTGGCTATGCGCTGGCTTGTCCAATCTTCTCGGCAACGCTCGGAAAAGAGCATGGAACAGAAGCTGGCTGGCGAACTCTTTGAGGCGTCTCAGAATCGAGGGGGTGCCGTGAAGAAACGTGAAGATACACATCGCATGGCGGAAGCGAATAAAGCCTTCGCCCATTATCGCTGGTAGCCTAGATACGTATTACTCATCGGGCGGATAAACGGATTTCTTTTTCATATTTTGATCACTTGTGACCTGAAGAAAAGACGAGGGAAGAGCAGAGGGGAGCGGTCCTAACGATCTACTGCTGTAGGCGGTTGACTCTTCTGAAATAGCATTTAGAATTGCAAACTTCAGAATTAAGGAGCCTGCCGGATTCTGGCATGCTCCTCCGAAGACGAGTTCCAACGATGAGGTGGTCGTACAGGCCCCCTCTTTTCGTAGTAGAAACTTTTACCGTACAGGGCAGAAAGGGAGAGCGATGGCGAAGGAGCGGTTTGAGCGGACGAAGCCGCACATGAATGTGGGGACGATAGGGCATATTGACCATGGGAAGACGACGCTGACGGCGGCGATCACGAAAG
>MPMI01000027.1 GCA_002238415.1 Desulfurellaceae bacterium bin18
CGGGCCGCCCCTCCCGAGAGGGGATCAGGGCAGGCCCCATCCCTTCGCTTCTCAGTTCTACAACTATCGGGCGCGCAGTCCTCTGCCTCAGGCACACACCGGCGGCAGTTTATCGATCCACGGCTGAGCCTGCTCAAGCTGCGCCGCAACGCTGAGCAATACGTCTTCCCGGCCGTACGCAGGCATGAGATGTACGCCAACCGGCAGGCCGTCTTCACTCCAGTGTAAGGGCAGTGAAATTCCCGGCTGGCCGGTCACATTCGCAACCGGGGTATATGGGATAAGGTCGATCACCCGCCGATACACTTCATCCGGGTCGGCCGCGGCGCTGCATAATTGGCCTAAAGGCGGTGCCGGTGAACTCAGGGTCGAAGTGAGGAGCAGGTCAAACCCGTCTGCCCACCAGGCGGCGAGACGCCGTTCCCAGCGTTCCAGCCATTCGAGCGCGGCAATATACTCCGTCACGCCTATGGACCGGCCCCGGTTCATGAGGTCCCAGGTGTAGCGCTCAAAATCGCCAGGCCCGACTTCGCGGCCAAGCGCATCGGCAACGTCTTCTGCGGTCCGTGCGGAGTGGGCAAGCACAATCGTGCCAAAGGGAGCCCCCCATTGCTCGTCCAGCGCTTCCGGATACGCAACCTCGACCCGATGCCCCAGAGACTCCAGCAGCTTTGCCGTGTTTTCTGCCGCGGCTATGGATTCGGGATGCAGGGCGTCTTGATTACCCGGTCGCTTGGTCATCAGGCCGATACGGAGCGAGCCTGGCTCACGTTGGGCGGCCTCGGCGAACGAGCCCTCACACGCGGGGGCCGTATACGGGTCGCCCGGCATACTCCCGGCGGTCGCATCAAGGACGGTGGCCGCGTCCCGCACGGACAGAGAGACCACCCCTTCGGCAATACAGCCGGCCCAGGCTTCGCCATAATCCGGCCCGAGCGATAAACGCCCCCGGCTGGGTTTCAGGCCGACCAGACCACATGCGCTGGCCGGGATACGAATTGATCCCCCGCCATCATTGGCGTGCGCCACGGGAACTATACGCGATGCCACCGCCGCTGCACTGCCGCCGCTCGACCCGCCGGTCGAGTGGTTGGTATTCCACGGATTCCGGGTCGGGCCGTAGGCTTCCGGCTCCGTCGTGGTGGCGAAGCCGAATTCCGGGGTATTGGTCTGGCCAATCGTAATCAGACCGGCGGCGCGGAATTTATCGGCCAGATAGGTGCTGTGCGGGGCCGTGTATCGCGCCTCTTTGAGCCCCTTACAGCCACTATGGATTTCATCACCCGCATGCACGCAGAACAGGTCTTTCAGCAGGAAGGGTACGCCCTTGAGCGGGCCGTCGGGTAAGCTGGCCGAGTCCGCTTCGGCACGCGCTTTGTCATACCGCGGACGGATCACGGCATTCAGTTGCGGATTGAGCTTTTCCACCCGCTCGATAGCGGCATCCACAAGCTCACGCGGACTGACTGCTCCGCTCCGCACCAGCTCGGCCTGCGCGGTTGCATCCATTTTTGTGAGATCGTCTGCCATGATCGGTCCTCCTTTATGGTTGATCGTGAATTATCCTGCCAGGTGAGAAAGTTTGTCAAGGAAGAGCCAGTGTTTGCTTGTCATTCAGTATTCCCGCCGCTACTCTTTTCTTTATCGTCGCCATTGGGCATGAAGCCTGATTGGCGAACATGATAGTGTTATTATGGAATTTGTGTGGAACGAAGAGAAGGCAAAAGCGAATCTCTCTAAACATGGTGTAGGGTTTGACGAGGCTAAAACCGTATTTGATGATCCACTCTGTATCGATTTCTATGATCCCGATCATTCCGACGACGAGCATCGCTACATTATTGTAGGAGAGTCTCAATATGATCGCTTGTTGATCGTAGCCTACACAGAAAGAGAAGATACAACACGATTGATCAGTGCTAGGGAAGCCACAACGGCAGAAAGAAAAGCCTATGAAGAAGGATACGACACCGAAAGATGATGAATTGCGCCCAGAATACGATCTCAAAAACTTGCGGGTCCGAAAAATGGGGCCGGGCCGTAAAAGTTTTGGCGATACGGTTCGCTTAGAGGCTGATGTAATAGAAATATTCCCTAGTGCGGAGGCTGTAAATGAGGCGCTGCGCTTTCTCATCAAGGTCACGAAAGACAGCACCCTCACTCTTCGAGGGAGTAAAGACGATATTTAACCCCTAGCTTTTATTAGGGATAGTCTGCCTGAGCAATCCCACTGGAGAGAACGCGTATGGACCGTATCGGGGTTGGTTTCTGGGGTGGGATGGCGGTCAATGAACTCATTGACTGCATCAGCCTGGCGGATCAAAAAGGCTATGAGTCTGCCTACCTGATCGAAAGCTTTGCCGATGCCTTTGGCGTCCTGTCGGCCTGCGCGCGTGAGACGTCCAAGATTATTCTTGCGACAGGCGTAGCCACAGTCTTTACGCGCAATCCGACGACCATTGCCACCGCGGCCGCAACCGTGGATGCTATTTCAGCCGGCCGCTTTCGGCTCGGCTTGGGCATCGGTCACTCGGAAATCCACCGGGCGCGAGATAATCCGGAACCGGGCCGCCCCTTCCCTTTTGATCGGCCCCTGCGCCGGCTGCGCGAAACAACCGACGTTGTCCGTACTATCCTGAAAGGCGCAACCGAGGGCAAGCACGTCAATTATAGCGGCCAGATCTTCCGGATTACCGACTACGAGCCGTGGCTCCACCCCTACCGCGATACGATCCCGTGCTACTTTGGGGCGCTGTCGGAAAAGACCCTGGCGTTAGCGGGTGAGATCGCCGACGGCATCCTGCCCATCTTTGTCCCGCTCGACAGCGTTCCTGAGGTCCTGTCAGCGGTCCAACGCGGGGCGCGGCGGGTTGGTCGTGATCCGTCTGCCATTGATATTGGCTGCTATCTGCCGTGCTGTGTCAGCCCGGACCCCGCAGCGGCAAAACGCGCCATGCAGTACGTGACGGCCATTCATATCACTGCGTATGGCTTGTACGCCCAGTATTTTGAAAGACACGGCCATGCGGAGACGGTCGCGCGTATGCGAGCCTGCGCGGCGCGGGGCGATATGGATGGGGCAGCCGCCCTGGTCGCGGATGAGATGGTCGACGCCTTTGCCGTCTATGGTTCCGCTGAGCAGTGCCACCAGAAGATCACTCGCTACCGAGAGGCCGGGGTGACGCTGCCCATTGTCTACCCCATACATCCGACTTTCACCAACTACCTGCCGGATGCCGCGGCCCGGGACGGTATTCGCTATACCATTGAGGCTCTGGCTCCGGGGTAAGAGAGCTTCAGCAGCGCGTGGCTCTTTGTCGGCCATTGGATCCTCACTCCGCCCGCTTGAGCACCCCCTCGCTTTCCAGCGTCCGAACCTGCTCCGGTGTATAGGACAAATAGGTCGCAAGGACCTCTTCGTTGTGCTCGCCCAGGGACGGCGTCTCAAGTGGCAACTCGTTTGGAAATTCGGAGAACTTGAGCGGCATTCCCGGAATATCAAGTTCTCCAAACTCACGGTCAACTATCGTCCGGACGGTGCGTCGATAGCGCAGGTGGGGATGATTCACCGCTTGCTCTATGGTCAGAACCGGGGCAACCGGCAGACGCGCCTCTTGGAGGATACGAACCGCCTCATCGTCGCTCGCGGTTGAGGCCAACCAGCCTTCGATGACGGCGGCGACCTGATCCATATTTGCAACCCGCTGGGCGTTGGATGAAAAACGGGGGTCGTCCGCCAACTCGGGACGACCTATGGCCTTGCACAGTGGTGCCCACTGATGGTCGAGCGCGATAATAAAGAGGTAGGTCTCTTTGCCTTTGAACAGCCCGATGGGACAGAGGGCGTAGTGCTGCGAGCCCGAGCGGATAGGGTTCACCGCGCCTTTGCTGCCGCTATAGATCTGGACGTTCATCTCGTGGCAGTGGAAATAGGAATCCAGCAGGGAGATGTCTACATGCTGGCCCTTGCCGGTCCGTTCCCGATACAGCAGCGCACACGCAACAGCTCCCATCGCATGCACCCCCGTCCCGACATCCCCCAAGCCCAACATGGGAAACGAAGGCGCACCATCGGGATCGCCGATCATATGCGTCACACCCGCATAGGCTTGCGCAATATAATCATAGCCGGGTTGATCCGACAGTGGACCGGTTTGCCCAAAGGCGGAGACCGAACACATCACCAGGCGGGGATTGATTTCTTTCACCACATCATAGCCTAAGCCCAAACGCCCGATTGTTCCGGGTGCGAAATTCTCAACCAGGACATCGACCTGCTCCACCATCGCGCGCAGGATTTCCCTGCCTTTCGGACTCTTGGCATCAATACACAGGCTTTTTTTACCCCGGTTCTGTTGGATGAAATAGGCGCTCCGACCATCCTTGAGAAAGGGCATCGCCCGCGAAAAATCGCCTTTGGGCGCAAGCTCCACCTTGATAATCTCAGCGCCCATCTCGGCCATCAGCCGCGTCACCGTCGGGCCGGCCAGCACCTGCGTAAAATCCAGCACCTTGTAGCCGTCTAAAACGTGGATCAACTCTTCGTTCGGCATAGGCTCCTCCTCAATATGGCGTCACTCTATCCTGTCCGTTTTTGACGGAGCAAGTAGCGCACAGACTCGCCCTGCGCGCCGTCCTGAGCTAAGAGAGAATACAGGCACAGAACAGGCAGTACAGGAGGAAGCACATGTCAGCCTATATTATTGTGGATGTTCAGGTGACCGACCCCGAGGTGTACGCCGGCTACATCAAACTCGTTCCGGCAACCGTTGAAGCCTACGGCGGGAAGTTCATCGTCCGGGGGGGAGCCGCCGAAAATCTGGAGGGCGATTGGGAACCCAACCGGGTGGTTGTGCTCGAATTCGAGAGCGTGGCCCAGGCCAAGGCGTGGTATAACTCGGAAGAGTACCGTGAGCCCAAGGGTATCCGGCACGGTGCCTCTCACGGGAAAATGATTGTGGTTGAAGGGGCATCGTAATCGCGTATGCAATTCCTGACGACAGATTTATGTGACACTCATCCAGACCTTGTCCGTGTTGTGGAACCACTGTTTACCAATTACGGCGGCAAGGTCTGTTTTGGTGGTGAGATCGTGACCATAAAATGTCACGAGGATAACTCCTTGGTAAAAGAGAACGCCAGCAAGCCGGGACAAGGAAAGGTACTAGTCGTGGACGGGGGCGGCTCCATGCGACGCGCCTTGCTGGGCGATATGATCGCGGCCTCGGCACTCCGGAATGGCTGGGAAGGGTGCATCATCTATGGCTGCATTCGGGATATTGATGCTATCCGAGTGTTGGAGCTTGGAGTGCAGGCGCTCGGAGTCATGCCCCTGCGAACAGAGAAACGTGGCATTGGCGAGCTGGATGTTCCGGTCACGTTCGGGGGCGTCACCTTTCAGCCGGGTGAGTTTGTGTATGCGGACAATAACGGCATTATTGTGTCAGCCGAACCGCTTATCACGCCTAACGGGGGATAGCTTGATTTGCACATTCTCATGTGCAAGTATCCGCACATGGCGACCAATTTGCAGATTGACAATAATTTAATGCAAGAAGCCTTGAGACTGGGCGGACATCGGACGAAGCGGGCAGTTGTTGAGGCAGCGCTCCGTGAGTATGTCCAGCACCGCAAACAAATCAAAATCATAGGGTTGTTCGGGACTATCGAGTATGACACCGGCTATGATTACAAAAGACAACGGAAAAGAAAGTGAAGGTCATCGTCGACACGTCAGTATGGTCACTGGCATTGAGACGTAATCGAAAACCAGATGTCCCACATGTAACGGTATTCCGAGATTTAATCATTGACGGCCGGACCGCGTTATTAGGGGCCGTTAGACAAGAAATTCTCTCCGGGATTCGCCATGTTGATCACTTCGAACGGTTGAAAAATCATCTTCGTGCATTCCCAGATATTGAGCTGAGCATAGAGGATTATGAGCTGGCATCGGAGTTCTATAACACCTGCCGGAGTAACGGCATTCAGGGAGCAAATACGGATTTCCTTATTTGTGCGGCTGCCGTGCGAAGGAGTTATGGCATTCTGACGACGGACAAAGACTTCCACATTTTTCGCAAACACATACCTATCGTTCTGGTGGAACCGTAAGGGAGAGCCCCACTGAACTGCAGGTCAGCCAAAGGAGGCCCCATGCTTATCGATCAACCCGACGGCAATTTCACCTTCATTAAAAGTAGCGGTCCTTTTTCTTCGGGCTGTCGGGCTCAGTCCGGCTATGAGGTGGCGCACGCTACCTTTCATCCGCTGCCGGCGCTGGAAAAAGGCTATGATCTGATTGCACGTCATCTCCAGCAGTTCGGCCGGCCCATCCAGGCCCTGTGCGGTATGGAGCTGCGCATCCCGCAACCGCTCTCGCCCCAGGGGTTTGCCGAGTTCAATGAACCCTACGTCCAGCGGATTGCGGACTGGGGTGTCCTTGTTGATGGCCTCAACCCGACGGCGCGGACCAATGTGGCGCTGGCCGTCCACCCGGTTGCCGAGCCCTCGCTCTACGGGTTTTCCTACACCGTGCCCACAGACCACGACCGTCCCAGCTTTATGCTGTCCGGGGCGGCTGAAATCCAGCGGTCCGAAAAAGGAACTGAAATCGTCAGCCGCGGAGACGTGTCGCCGCAGGGTATCAGCCAAAAGACGCAGGCGGTGCTTGAGGTCCTGACGGACCGCTTACAGGAGTTCAGCCTCGCCTGGACCGATGTGACGGCCGTCGAGCTGTACACCGTTCACAATGCGTATCCGCTACTGGAAACGGAGATTCTGCCGGGTCTGGCGAGCGGGGGGCATCACGGCCTGCGCTGGCACTATGCCCGTCCGCCGGTCACCGAGGTCGAGGTCGAGATGGGCGCGCAGGGGGTCTATCAGGAGTTGGTCCTGCCGGGGTGAGCGCAGTCCTGTGATATCACAGGACTTCCAAAGGAATTATGCTAGCGGACTTTACACGAGATAGGCTCGCCATTCACGCGTAAGGTAGGCCCTGACACAGGACTTTCAAAGGAATTATGCTAGCGGGCTTTACCTGAAACTTGTCCGTGTATCTTTGTATGTGCCTTGTCAACTTTCTCGCCTCGGCTGGACTGCTTACAAGGGCGGCAAATGCATTCGGGGGAAGCTTGAAGTCGGTCTTGGCTCTCCACTCCCGTTCATGTAACCAATTGACATCTCGCTCTTCCACACCTTCCAATCTCACAACTCGCCACAGCTCTTGTTCGGGGATTTCGATTCGCTCCAGTTCTGCATTCGAAAGATAGAGTACTGGTCTGCACCCCTTACGGTATGCGTTCTTCTTCGTCACAACGACTCCGTACGGTTCATAGCGAGGATTTTCAGGGTCTGCGTTCTCTTCATTTAGGACATGCTTCAGAGCCGCGAACGGAATATCCATGAAGCAGGCCGCGCGATTTGGCCCCTTGATGAATCCTTTTTTTGTACCGCTGCCCAATATCTTTCCAGTCTGGAGAATATTCACTAGGTTCTTGTACGCGGAACGGCCGTTTTCGTCCTCAGAGTTCTTTGTCAAGTGTACTAAGAATGGAGTGAGATCCGGTCGATCGTAGAACGGAAAATCATGGTTTTCACGGTCTATCATGTGTCAGTTACCTAACTCTAATACGGTGCCTTGATATCGTACTTTGCTGAAACGGTGAATGAATCTATTCGTCATGCTACAGGCGCTTGGCAGCCTTGTAGGTCGGGTTAGCCGCAGGCGTAACCCGACAGCCCGTCCTTGTCGGATTACGCTCCGCTAATCCGACCTACTGACCTACCTCTGGTGTCAAAGCTTGCTCGGTGAGACCAACTTGCCCCTTGAGGGCTTCATTGATGAGCGTTTCATAGTCTCGGCCTATCTGCTCCGACATCGTACGAAAATGGTCGAGCACCTCGTTGTCTAGTTACAGTGTAAGGCTAGAGATTCTTCTTCAGGAATCTCGTGAGCTGCGTTTCGATCGGCGCAATGTCTTCAGTGCTCTTCAGGTGCAAATAGATCGCTCCCCCCAGATCAGCAGGCATCTTGGCATTACCTTGCCGGATGATGAGGCATCGCTCAGGACCTTTGGAACTCATGAAATAACCCGCTTCAAACACGACGTTGTCGCGTGGCGCAGCACTTCCATCGCTCCCTTCCAGAGGATCATTCTCTGCGAACAGAAAAATACCGGAAGAACAGCAGGCAGACGCATCCGCGATCTCCTTCAGAATAGACGATCCCGAACGGAAATCCATCATGTAGTTGAGGACTGTAGCACCTTCCCGGGTCAAGTGATTCTCAATCTGTGCAGCCGTCCCACTGTTCTGGCTACAGTAGCCAAGAAAAACATCTCTGCGGGAACCGACTTCACGGGTCCAAGCCTCGAATCTTTTCTGGAACTCCGCTTCGTCTACCCAGTTGGCCTGGGCATCCTCAGGTATAAATGTGATGAGTTTGCCACCTCCCGTCCATACGATACCGCGATCCTCAACGCCACGCTCCGCAAGCAAAAACGTGGGCAGGTGATGGCTTAAGGCGACAGCTCCCTCGTACTGATTGTAGTCGCCGACCAGTCCGACAGAGGGTACGGAACCGGAAAGCGTCCATCGTGGGAAGCCTATCACCATAGCACCAACGCACTTTCTCATAACGCGATCGACGTTCTCGAAGCTCCAAGCTAAGGTTTCTGGCTCTCCAGATTCAAAGAACATTTGCGGATCGAGGCCTTCGTCCCGGAGCTTCTCCAGAATCGCCGCTTTCAGCGCATTCCGTCGATCGTCGAGATTCCTGTTAGTGCTAACACTCACAAATACTCGCCTCTTTGGCATCCCCTGTCTCCTTGGCCTTGTGGAACTGGAAGCTAACCTGTTTCCGGCCCTCTCCTTCCTTCGATTTTCGATTCAGCCTGCGATCCCCACACCGGCTCTGGTATCCCAGCCAACCAGGTACGTATAGCCGATGGTGAGCGAAGCCGAACGATCCGCATATGTGCGTATCTCGGATGCGTGAGCAGTTCTTCGTAGAGTTGACGGCGGCGGCTGTGGGATCGAACCGCCCAAATCAGAATGGATTGGCGACTGAACACCCGCCTAAGCTGTTCCCGGTTTCCATTGGCTAACACTTCCCCCGTCAAGAGTCGGCCTAATGTGCGCCGCATGAGTCGCCACAGAGCGAGGGGTAACGGGAAGTCAATCCACACGAGGAGCTGTGCTCGAAGCCAAGTGAGGTCTTGCACGTTTGCATAGTTGCCGTCGATCACCCATCGATCCGTTCCGACATGTGCCGCAACTTTGCTCCGAAACGCTTCGTCCAATACTACGACCCATCCTTGTCGATATCTCAACGCATCGAGTTCAACGTGTGGGGCACTAATTCGACGTGCGACCTCCCGAGCAAGCGTTGTCTTTCCGCAGCCCGTTGCACCAATTACGGCAACTCGCTGAAAAGAGGCCGACATCCCTTTCAACTCCCTACGTATTCCCGGATGTTATTTTGGATTTCGACGAAGGGCAAATCAACGAACAAGGATCGTACTTGCTCGAAGTAGTCGGCCTCTGGAAGAGGAGTTCCAGGTCTCTTGCATGCAGCAACGATCCCTTCATACTGCTCATCGAGTGCAAAGAAGGGTTCGAACTGGGCAAGCAAGGTCTTTGACCAGGGTTCTTCTAACGTTGAGAATGCTTCTCGCACATCAGAAGCCTGGTCCGGGCACGGATAACGACCCAAATCGCCGAGGATGCGCCTCATCAGATTGACCGGGTAGTTTTCCGACTTGCTGATGAGGTCCAATTGCTCAGGGGTGAACCGCCCATCCGGACCGCCGTCTAGCTGATGAAGTGGCTGTTGAGCCCACGCCCTTGTCATTCTTCCCACATAACGCTTGGTCTCCTCACGCCGACCCCGCCGACTTCCGTCAACCGAGGACAAATGTCGCTCAAGGAAAGTCTGCCACGGATCTCCCCTGAGGTTCGCAATCGAGCCAATGTGGTCGGCGAATCGGACCGCAGTCTCCACGAAAACGTCCGAGACCCGATCCCTCTTCCCCAGTATTCCACCGGAGACTCTGGAGGAGGAGACGCCTTTGTCATTGTTGACGAGGGTCAGGGATTCGGCGCCAATCGGGATCACATCGACCCGCGGCACGATGCATTGGTTACATGTGCGATTGGCATACTGTTGGATTACCTCCCTGATCGGTTGCTCGACGTGAGGATATGAGATCGTACTGAAGTGTGCGACGTCTATGTCGCTTCGCCAGCAGTGCCCACCCCAGGAAACAGAGCCGCACAAGACCGCATTCCCCTCGACGAATGGCGGCAGGTTCTCAATTTGGCCGGCGAGCCACTGAATATCCTTTACCGGCGTCAGCATACGGGTAACGATTTCGTCGTAGGGAAAGAAACGTGCCATAAAGATATAGAGTCTAACGGCCTGGTTAGACCGAGCCACTTTAGCAGCAAGGTACGAGCGAAGGCGGAGCCATTGCACCGCTGGCCGCCATCGCCGTGGCAGCTGCCTTAGAATCATTAGGGGTCCGGGGCGGCTGGAAGAGATACGCCGCCCCAGCCGCCCCGTCAGCGTCACGCCTCATCCGGCAAATAGGCGATGGCCTCAACTTCCAGCAGGAGGTCTTCAAACGCCAGGGCGGCAACCTGGACACCGGTACTGGCCGGGTTGAACTTGGTGAAGTATTCCCGTCGGACCGCGAAATATTCCTCGTAATTCTGGATATTGGTGGTGAAATAAGATGTCATTTTCACCACGTTATCGAAGCCCGCACCCGCCTGCTCCAAGACCGTTTTCATATTCTCAAAGACTTGTCGCGTCTGTGCCCCCAGGTCGCCCTTGCCAACGATTTGACCGTCAGTATCGACCGCGACCTGGCCCGAGAGAAACAAGAGGTTGCCGATCTTCAGTCCTTGTGAGAGCGGAAAATTCTCGTCCCATTTCCAACCCGGATCGATGATGTGCGGCGTAATCATTGGCTCTGCCCTCCTGTCCGTATACGTTTATTTTCCGTTGGTTCGTGCAGCACGCCTCTGTTGGGTAGCGGTTTCGTCAACAGTGAGTGAAATCGGATCTATCACGACCCCGTAATCGCTCTCGGCCCCCTCAATCGAGACATATTCGTTTCTCACATCGCCCAGGACCGCGGCGGGGTCACGCTTGAGCGGGTCACCCCAACCACCACCGCCACAGCTCTGAAAAAACAGGACATCGCCCCGCTCCGAGGGCTCAAGAAAGGCCACGTCCGTGACTGTCCGCGCCTGTTCACTGTCATAGTGGACAACCGCATAATTCCCCACCCCGTCCTGCCCTCCGCAGTAGCCCTGCAAGGCGTGGCGTGCACCCTGGACCCAGATATTCAAATAGATGGGCGAGTCGGTCTGGTAGGCCATGCGCCTCATGCTATAGGACGGAGCGCCGCGCCACTGGCCCGCCGCAGCCGAGTCCGTGGAATACTCCCCCTCCAAATACAGGAAGGGATACTGGATCTCGGTCATTTCGACCGAAGCCAGTTGGAGGGCGCAGAACAGCGCCGACCAGCCGCCCCAGCCATCGACTCCATACGTTCCTCCGGAGCTGACTGGCGAGGCGTGATAGTCATAGCTGATAAAGAAATTCTTGGTGCGGGGGTCCTCGCCGTGCGTCCAGAGCATGCTCAGGTCTATGCTGGTGGTGCCGACCCGTTCGGGCACAATCTTTCCCAGCGCCTGCATGACTGCTTCGCCAATCGTGCAGCCGATGCAGATGGTGGCATACCCGGCCGCGGCCGGCGGGTCGGGATTCACCACCGAGCCTTCCGGCAGGACGACCCGAATTGGCCGGAAAAATCCTGAATTAATTGGCACTTCCGGACATACCGCGGAAAAGCAACCGTAGACGTAGGAAATAGTATTCCCCACGACGCTGTTAATAACCCCCGGGCTCTGGGCGTGGGAGCCGCTGAAATCCACGACCACCTCACCTTCTTTCACTTCAATGCAGACATCCACATTGATGTTCTCGTTGCCTCGAAAGTCCTGGTCTAAGAGGCTGCGGCCGGTATAGGCGCCCGTGGGCCACTGGGCGATGGCATTGCGGAACTTCTTCTCGCTGTAGTCGAAGGTGTACTGGACACCCTCCTGAACGGTCGCCAGACCGTATTTATCGACCACCGCCCGAATGCGTTCCTCGCCTATTTTGCAGGCACCGATCATGGCGTTAATGTCCGCAATGGCAATGTCGGGTAAGCGGTTGTTTGCCTTCAGCAGATCCCAGACGTCTCGCCGCCGTTCGCCCTTTTCAAACACCTTGACCGGAGGAAAGCGAAAGCCTTCCTGCCAGACTTCCTCGGCCTCGGCGTTGAGTCCACCCGGCACCGGGCCACCGACATCCAGCATATGGGCGCGTACCGAGGCAAAGAAAACCGGTTTGTTATTGCAGAAGACGGGCAGGATGATGGTGTAGTCGCCGATATGGGTTCCGCCAAAGAACGGGTCACAGGCCAGAATCACATCGCCGTCGTTCAGGTCACCGCGGAAGAACCGAATACAGGCCTCGACCGAGGTCAGGCAGGCATAAATATGCACCGGCACAGCATCTCCCCGAGAAACCAGCCCGACCTGTTTACCGTCGTAGGAGAACACGCCAGCCGAACAATCGTGGGCTTCGTTAAAAATAGGCGAGACCGAAGCCCTGACCATGGTCTTGATTATTTCTTCGGCAACCGACTCGAAATATTCCCGAATGATTTCCGCGGTGATTGGGGTAATCATGAGCTTGCTCCTGTCTGACGCATATTCACTCGTCGGTTAACGTCTGCGAGCAGCGGCGCCTTTACCTTGGGCTTCCGCTTGCGCACGGCTGGTGTGTCCTCCCCCGGCCGTGCGCAAGGTCAGCACCCCGCTCGCAAGGCGCCGGTCGGCGCAGAAGGTATCAACGGAGAGCTCCGCGTCTTCCGTCTGGATACTGAAGACCGGCCTCCTCTCCAGACTTTTCTCATCGGGCGGTCCATTGAGACAGGCCGTCACCGAGGCTGGTTGGCGAAGCGCAACCCTGACTTCGGAAGCCGGTGCGCCGTGCCCGTCCCCAGCGGCTCGCCCATCAGAAACGATTTCTAAACGTTCGATAGATATTTCGGGAAACGCGATCTCGCATTTTTCGACCGACGGCAGTTTACGCCGGGCTGAATAACCGGGGGGACCCCAGCCGTTTACCCCGTCCACACTCGCCGCCCCAGGATAGATCAGAGCGTCAAGCGAAAAAATCCGATACTTGGCAAAACAACACTGCACCAACGCCTGGGTGGGCATGCGGGGTAAAGGCTGATCCGTACACGCGCTCAGTGCTCCCGAAACCGCGTTGATGATCTCACTGCCTGGGTGAGCCTGGCCCCAGCCGACTGCCGCGGGGTAAGCCGGCCGGACGAGCGAGCCTTCTGTGGCCTGGAATCGAACGACGCGCAGGACCCCGGAATTCATGGGCAGATCATCCCCCAGCAGACTGATCAGCGGTAGCAGGGCACTCCCGCAGCTTGCACCCCAGGCGCTATTCATGAACGAGGGGCTTTGGGCATCCGAGCCGGAAAAATCAAGCGTCACCTGTCCGTCCCGCACTTCCAGTTGACAGCGGACAACCGGCGAGCGCTCGGCACAGTCATGGCCTAGTGTGGCCTGACCGTGGAAAACGCCCGGCGACCAGTCGCGGATCAGCGTCCGGGTCGCCGCTTCCGAATAGTCCAGCGCATATTCCAGCCCTTCGACAAAAGGCTCGAAACCGTACCGGGCCAGCATCCGCTGGACGCGCTCCTGCCCCAGCGCCAGGGTCGCCAGCATGGCGTCCAGCAAACCCCGGGTCTGGTCCGGCACCCGGCTGTTGAGCAGAACGGTCTGATGGATATCTCTGTCCAGCCGGCCAAAGCGAGCAAGTTTGATCGGAATAATACGCACCCCTTCGGCCCATACTTCCAAGGCCGGCGGATTATAGCCGCCCACGACCTGGCCGCCCAAGTCCGGCACATGGACCCGGACGAGGAGGCAGCCCACCAATTCCTCTGTCGCATAGACCGGCGCAAAAACTGTCAGGTCCTGGGTCTGCGTCCCCCCCCGATACGGATCGTTGGTCACCACCAAATCGCCGGCCCGCAGATTAAACTCATAATAGTCGAGAATGGCTTGCGCGGTGAGTGCCAGAGAGGGGATATGAAACGGGTTTTCGGCAACAACCACCTCACCACTCGCATTAGTGAAGGCAACCGCATAGTCGCGGGCTTCACTCACCGTCTCGGACGGACTGTTATGTTCCAGGGCGATGCTCATATCGTCCACAATCGCCCGCAGATTATGACGCAGGATTTCTCGTTTGACGGGGCTTAATTTCGGTCTCTGGTCCATGGGGCTTATTTGGCGACCTGAATGACATAGGTCAGAAACTGATCAAGCATCGCTTCCTGGTTCGGATAAATGACCACATTCGTGTTTGTTTCCTCGATAATCGCCGGGCCGGTAATGAGGTTGCCGGGCCGGATCTGCTCACCCGCGTAAATATCCGTTTCCACAAAGCCGTGGGGCTCGAAGTACACCGGACGACTGCCTGTGCGCGCATGGCCGGCATCTTCGTCTTCAAACGGATGGCTTTCAAAATGCAGCGGCGCACGCACCCCGATCATGTCCAGGCGCACACTGACGATCTCCACGGACTGCTCGGGCCGCTGAAATTTATAGATCTGTTGGTGCAATTCGTGAAACTCCTCCAGAGTTTGCGCCAGACTGACCTCGCTCAGACGGCGCGTCCGTGCCTGGATGGGCACGATCACTTCCTGGACCTGACCCTCGTAGCGAATATCGAGGAAACGGTGGACCAGCATTTCGCGGATGCGGGAGCGGTCGCCTAACAGGGCCTCGGCCTCCTGGTGCAGACGCGCCAAAACGCCGTTCAGCTCCTCCAGGTCAACGCGGTCGGACTTGGCGATAAACGATTGCACCTTGGAGACCTTGAAGTTGGCGATGAGGTTTCCCAGCGCGGATAAGACCGAAGCGTTTTTCGGGACCAGAATGGTGCGGATGCCAAGGTCGCGGACTTGCGTTCCCGCGTGGACCGGCCCGGCTCCCCCAAAGGCCAACAGCGCAAAATCTCGCGGGTCCCGCCCCCTGGCAACCGATACATAGCGGATGGCGTTAATCATGCTGTTGTTGGCAATGTCAAAAATCCCGCTGGCCGCTTCTTCCACGCTGATATTCATGGGCTCGGCAATATGATGCTGGATCGCCTGGTGGGCAGCCTGTCGATCAAGCTCCATTTGTCCATCCAGAAAAGAGCCCGAGTCGAGATAGCCCAAGACAAGATCGGCGTCCGTCACCGTGGGCTCGGTTCCGCCCCGGCCATAGCAGGCCGGCCCAGGCTGGGCGCCAGCCGAGCGCGGCCCGACCCGGAGTGCCCCGGCGTCGTCGAGCCAGGCGATCGAGCCGCCGCCAGCCCCAATGGTATGAATATCGATCAGCGGGACGGCGACCCGATAGCGGCTGATCCAGTTATCCACGCCAACCTCCGGGGCGGAATCCTTGATCAGACAGACATCGTAGCTCGTGCCGCCCATGTCGGCCGTAATAATATTCTTATAGCCGGACTGTCCGCCTAAGAACGTCGCCGCCACCACACCGCCCGAAGGACCGGACAAGACGGCTTCCACGCCGTGCTCGCGCGCAAAGCCGATATCCATCATCCCGCCGTTGGACTGCATCAGGAAGAGTCCACCCCGGAACCCCTGGGATTCGAGCCTGGCAGACAGCTGTTCCAGGTAGGCCCGCAATTTCGGGCTGGTATAGGCATTCACGACCGTGGTGCTGACCCGCTCGAACTCCCGTACCTGGGGCAGTACGTCCGAGGACAGCGTGACAAACAGGTCCGGATCAACCCCGTGGATAATGTCGCGCACGCGCCGCTCGTGGACAGGGTTCACAAAGCTGAACAGGAGACACACGGCAATGGCCTCGACCCCAACCCCGCGCAGGCGCTCCAGCGCGGTATATACCTCCCGCTCGTCCAGCGGCGTGACAATCCGACCGCCGGCATCAATGCGCTCGGTCACACCCAGTCGTTTCCCGCGCTCAACAATGGGATGGGGAGGCGGCAGCCGGATATCGAACAGGCTTTCTTTATACCCGCGGCGCAGCTCAATGACGTCTCGAAAGCCCTTGGTTGTAATCAGGCCGATGTTTGCGCCGGCAAACTCCAGCATGGTGTTCGTCACAACGGTCGTACCAAGGACAATAGGATCAGTCTCGGCCAAGAGCGTCTGAAGAGAGATGCCAAAATGGGCCGCAATCTGCTCCAGCCCACCAAAGACACTGGCCGCTTCATCAGTGGCAATCGTCGGCGTCTTCCCGCTATACATCTGCTGGTCGGTATTGACCGCAACAAAATCGGTAAAAGTCCCGCCAACGTCGATCCCAATACGATAGCTCATGAGTGCGTCTCGAATAATCCTTAGCTGAAATAAAGAGAAATGCAAAAACCCTATGCGACCTGTCCCCCCTAGGGTACGACAGCCATTGCCTCAACTTCGATCCGGACCTCATCCGAGACAAGCCGGGCTACTTGGACCGTGGCCGAGACCGGCGGCTCACTCGGCCAATACTCGTTCCGAACCTCTTGGATGGCCAACACATCGTCCATGTCTTGAATATAGACCGTCATTTTGACAACGTCGTTCAAGGTCGCACCGGCCTCGGCAAAGATCGCCCGCATCTGCTCAAAGATACGCCGTGTTTGCGCCTTCACATCGCCGGGGGCGACCGTATTCCCGTTTTCGTCTCGCGCAGTCATGCCCGTTGTAAAAACAAGGTCGTGCCCCGTAGGCACCTGGATCGCCTGCGCCCAAGGCCCGAACTCGCCTGGCCGCGACCAGAACGAGGTGTTCAGGATCTTCTTTGTGCTCATTGTTTCTCTCCCTGGTTCATCGGCGGTGTCCAGCACTTGAGACGCCGCACTCGTAACGCACCACTCCCGCGCCACCAGCCTGTATGGACCGACATCTCCCCTCGCGCCTAAACCTTCTCTATTGGGATATCGGACATTTTCAGATTCGGCCGCATGGAATTAGTCAGTCAATGTGATGTACCACCCTCCGGAATCGAATTCGACGCTCACTGCGGCCATGTTCAGGTTCCGTTTATCACAGCTTCGGCCTGTCGAAGCTGATCCGTGACCCATCCGAAGTCCGGGGCCTCACCGAGGATCATGCCCTGCATAGCTCGGTAGTCTTGTTCGATCACCGTGCGCAGTTCCGCTTGAGGAACCAGTCGCACCGATCCGGGAACCGCTTCTTCGAACCGTTTCCAGGCCTGCCGGAACGCGACAAGGTTGTGGTTCCGAACCGCATCCAGCAGGTCGGTGTCGACCAAAGCCGACTGGCCGACTTCCGTCGCCGTGATCACCGCGACATCGTAGTAGTGACGCGAAACGCGGTCCTTATCAACCGGCAGGCGACCGTCATCCCGGTATCCGCAATGTGCGCCATGCAGGATCAGCAGCTTCTCCCAATAGGTGCGCTCGGGCGCGCTCACTCGAATGCCCGCCGAGGCGAACGACCAGTTCGGAAGCTCATCGGCGATGTAAGGCATAAGCGTGCAGTGTACGCAGGGGTCAAGCGCCGACTTGGCCCCCGCCTCGATCTTCACTCGTGGGGCCACATACGTGACGCCACCGCTGGGATAGAAGGTGGGGTACTCGATGAAGAGCGTCTGTCCATCAACATCGCCCTCATCCGGAACAACCTGACAGCCGGTGGAGAGTTCCTCGATCCGACTCGCCAGAACGGTCCGCAGGTCTCCACGAATATATCCGCTGCACGCCGCCCCGAGTTCCTTGAACAGCGCGGCCCGTTTCTTGTTCGACAGGTGGCTCGCTGCGGTCGGGTCGCGCTCCCCTTCGAAGCCCAGACCGTCGCGGAACACCACGAGATCGATGTCCTCCGAAAAGCGTTTGATGAGCCCGAAGGCCTTGGACAGCGACGTCCCGCCCTTGAAGAGTAGCTTCGGATGCCCCTCCGGCCGGCGGTTGAACAGCGCGTCGAGCACCAGGCAGACCCAGAAGTCCTTCTCAACGTAGCCCGGCAACGTATCGAGGCGAGCTGCCGCCGCTTCGAAGACATCGCGCCTGTCCTGCTCTGGCAGGGCAAGGAACGATTCAAAGCCACCGGTCATACAGCAACGGCCTGATCACTCGCTATGCTGCGCGCTAGCGGCAATGCCCAACCGGGCAGATCTCGGCTGTTGTGCAACAAGTTGAGCTTCACGTCGTCGGGAAGATGACGATTCAGCGTCGAGACGACCTCTCCGTCCGCAGCCGCGCGGGGACCCAGCCAACGCAGGGCCTGAACCACCGCCGCGGCGGGGCGTCCCCCCCCCCCGCCGACGCCCGCACCCCGCCGCCGCGCGGGGCCCCAGCCAACGCAGGGCCTGAACCACCGGCGCGGCGGGTCTTCCCGCCCACTGCATGACGCTCGGACCCGCATGCCGGAACCGGACAGTCCTTCCGTCGATCTTGAGCGTCCTCGAGTGGCCGTCCGTCACGTAGCTGACCTTCGCGGGCACGGCATTGGTGAGGCCAAGCTGATTCGCGGCTACCAAGCCATCCGGCATGATCCGCACACCGTCCCGTCGTGCCAGCGCTGCAATGGCGGCATCCAGATCGACAGGCGCTGGCCGATTCAGCACGTTGCTGATCCGGGGCATGTCGTACAAGCCGTGGCCCACCCGGCGCAGCCGTCCCGCCTTGACGAGACGAGACAAAGCCTGGTCGATGGCCTCGCGGCTGCCGAGGTCCAGGAAGTCTCTGGGCGTGCACACCCAGCTTCCGCTATCGTGGGCGGACACCCTTTGCCTGATCTTGTCGGCGATTCCAGTCATTGGATCACGTTCATTGCGTTCGGATGTCTCTTGGTGCGTGTGTCAGAAATCTATACTATTTATCTTACTATATCAAGGATGCCGTCTTCCGGCGAGAGTTCCGGGTCAGCCCAGCCACGCCCAGAGTGACGAACGCCGGCTCACCGAGGCTTCCAGGTCCAGGCTGGGCAGGAAGCGGCCCCTGCTCCCGTTACTTGCCGAGCTGCTCGCGTAGCTCTCGCGTGGCCTCTTGGTCGATAGCGAGCGTTCCATCCTCGATACTACCGGTCAGGACAACTCCATACGCGACTCGTGCCTGCTCGACCGACACCCAGCGTTCAAGGACGTCACGACGGACATCTTCCGGATTACGCTCGGTCGGCGGACCATAACCGCCGCCGCCACAGTCCCGGTAGCGTATGAGCTCACCAGGCAGCAGGTCTCCGGTAAAGATGTTCGGCAACGGAATCTCGTTCCCGTCCCGGTCGATCTTCATTGCCCAGGCCTTACTGCCCGCCTGACCGCCCCGCACACCTTTGGCCGGAGTCTCGTAGCCTTCCATAGGAAAGGTACAGGTCACGGGGTCGCCTTTCGGACCGTATTCCGCTTCAATCGCAGGCGCGCCCCGAAACCGTCCCGGTCCACCACTGTCCTGGGCTAATTTTTCAGACTTTACGAACAACGGGTACTTCTGTTCGTCGATCTCAACGCTGTCCCGGTACAAGAGGCCCGAGATGACGGCAATACCGTAGGTCACCCAGCCGTCGCACACAGGAGAAGCCGGCCCGCCATTGCCCCCCAGGATGAGTTGGTTGACGTAGGCAGCACCGTTGCGCCGCGTGTCCGTACCCGAGATAACTGCATAGCCCGCGTTTTGGGCAACCCCGCCTTCCGCAGTGCCCCAGCCATCACCGAGTTCGGCAAAGGCCGACTGGGTGATGCCCACCAGCCGGTTGGCCGGATTCGTGGTCGCGAGTGAACAAGAATGCGGAAAGCGCGGAATACCGGCCACACACCCTTCTCGCAGCTTGACGTGTATACGCCGGAAGCTGCCGGCATTGTGGGGTACGTCAGGGTCCAACGCGCTAAAGATGCCTTGCATGACGCTCGATATCGAACATGCCTCCGACGAGTTCGCCCCGCCGGCAACGTTGTCCGGGTTGTCGCGGAGGTCGACTTCAATCCGACCATCCTGCGTATCGATAGCAATTGCGACCTTGAGCGGCAGGCCATCGGGCAGACCTGGAAACGGGTCGTGCCGACCAGTCCCGATCACGTCGCCACTTGGCAGCTGCCGGATGGCGTGTATCATCCGCCGTTCCGAATAATCCAACCACTCGTGAACAAATGTCTTGATCGTCTCGGATCCGTACTTTGCGACAAGGTCCTGAATCTTGCGCTCACCAACCCGGGCCGCGCCTACCATCGCCAGATAGTCACCATACCACTGCTCGGGAACGCGGATGCGCCGGCGACACAAGCGGATAATGTCTTCGACATCTGCGTAAGCGCGTTGAACGCGGACGCAGGGGAAGAGCAAGGCACCCTCTTCGTATACGTCGCGCGCAGCCGGCATATACGAGGTAGGCAAAGCGTTGCCGATATCGGACAGGTGGGCCTTCGCAACCGCCGTGAAAAGATGCTGTCCCTCGCAGAAAACCGGCACGAGGATGGTGTGATCTGCGGGATGGGAGTTCCCCAAGTATGGGTCGTTATGCAAAAAGGCATCGCCCTCGGCAAGATCGGGATGCAGCTCGCACATGGCCCGGGCCTGAAGATGAGAGCCATAGATATGAGCCGGCAGCCCTTCCGCTGCGGCCAGGAGCTCGTGCGGGCCAGTAACACTGGTTGTGATTGAGCACGAAAAATCACGCGCAATACTGATCGCGGCTGAGCGGCCGGCCCGGAGCAGGGTTTGGGTCATCTCACGCACGATCGCTTCAAATCGATTTGCCAGCACGGCGAGCAAGGTCGGATCAAGCGTTGTCTTCTGCACCTCTCGACTGTGTGTCTGCGCTGCCATCCGTACTGCCTTTCTCATACGTCAGTCAGGGTATGCTGATGAGATAGTTATTAAGCGGCGCCACCTGGGCGACGCTGTGTGGGTAGAGCACTATCGTAGTCGTTGGCTCCTCGATGATGGCTGGTCCGTGGAGCTGCATGCCGGGCTCAAGCGTTGATCCCAAGTACAGCGGAGTATCAGTTCGACCCTGACCCGCGAAATGCACACTCCGGTGCGCATGTGGTATTGCCCCCCGCGGTGTGTCCTGCGCAGGCGGACGGTCTGGTTGAATCCGATCCAGGAGCCCGGTCAAACGGCCCTTCCAGTACAGGCACTCGACCTCGGCCCCTTCTTCCTTGACAGCAAAAACTCGCTCATGCACCCGATGGAAGCCCTGGACCAGGGCTGCAACGTCGGGCGGCCCATCAAAGCTGTCCTTTTTCAAGGGAATCTCAAGTTCCCATACCTGAGTGGGGTAGCGGGCTTCAACAAAGAAGTCCCGCTTAAAATTGTGGAGGCCCCGCCCCCGCAGCTCCGACTCAAGTGTATCCATTTCGGCGTGCAGGGACTGTAAGGCCTCATTCACCTCGGTGTAGGCGAAATCGTCCGTCACAGCCAGTCTACTCAGACTGAACTCAGCGACAATGTCCGAGTACTGTGCGCCGCAGGCGCTGAGCGCACTCGCGGTCCGGGGGATGAGCACCTGAGGGCAGCCCAGGGCTTGGGCAATAGCAACAATGTTCAGTCCTGCGGCTCCTCCACCAGCGACAAGCAGTGTCTCGCGCGGGTCAATACCTTCGTTCACCGAGATCTCCTGGATCGCCTGCACCATGGCCTCACCGGCAATAGTCAGAATAGCCTGTGCGGCTTGGTCGATGGTCTGCTCCAGCGGCTCGGCAATGGTTCCAACGGCTCGCCGCGCGGCTTCCATATCCAGTTGCATCTGTCCTCCCAGGAAGTAGGCGGGGTTCAAGTAGCCAAGCACCAGGGCCGCATCCGTGACAGTCGGCCGTGTTCCCCCCCGTCCGTAGCAGGCCGGGCCAGGCTCAGCGCCTGCACTGTGGGGGCCAATACGGAGCAGACCACCGGGGTCGATCCAGGCGATCGAGCCGCCGCCTGCGCCAATGCTCCGGACATCAACGGACGAGAGGCCGGTCATGTGTCCAACCCACTGACCACCGAGCCAGGTTTCACGCGTAGCCTTTACAAGGTTGTCCCGCACCAGACTGACGTCGAAGCTCGTCCCACCCGTATCACACGTGATGACATCTCGGCTGCCAACTTCAGCCTGCGCGTAATGCAGCGCAGCTACCGGCGCAAGCGCGGGACCCGAGCGAACGGTATTAATAGGACGCTCCGCCAGCTCCTGAATGTGCATGACGCCACCGGACGATGTTGCGCCGAGAATCTCGCCACGAAAGCCGGCGCTACTCACATCCTGGGCAATCTCACGCAGATGGTGCTGCATGAGCGGTTTGAGTGAGGCATCGATGACTGTTGCCGATGCCCGACGATATTCACGAATAATCGGATTGAGCCGGGATGAGAGCGTGTAGGCGACCCCGGGCAGTTCCTCCTCAATCAACCCGCCCAGAGTCGCCTCGTGGGCCGGGTTGACAATGGACCACACCAGACAGACACCAATCGCCTCAATGTGGTGCGCACGGAGGCGCTTGAGAACACTGCGCGCGTGCTCCACATCGAGCGGGACAACAACCTCTCCCTCCGCATTCACCCGCTCCCGTATTTCAAAGGTGAGACGCCGCGGGACATAGGGCTCCGGGTAGGGTGCAGTGAAGTCATAGGCATTGGTCTTGCCGCCCTCGCGTAGCACCAGAATGTCAGGAAAGCCCTCAGTTGTCAGAAATGCAGTCTTGCCGGTCTTCCCCTCGACCACGGCGTTCGTCGCGGTGGTCGTCCCATAGATAAAGAGGTCGGCCTGGCTGAGAAGGGTGGACACATCGGGCTCGCCAAGCTGCTGGGCCGCGACTGTAAGGCCCTGCTCCACACCGTGAAAGATCCGCTCTCGGGTAGTGAGGCCCTTCCCGATCGTCATGCGCCCCGTGTTGTCAGCGACAACAACATCGGTAAACGTGCCGCCAACGTCGATGGCAATGCGATAGCCCATGAACAACCCCAAACGATGCTGAGCTGAAATGCCGGATAAGTCCGGGCATTATACTCTCAGTCTTCCAGATATCCAGCTCTCCCTGCATATCTCACTGTTTTTGGTAAGGTACGGCTTTCTGGTTTGGCTATCGTGACTATCTTCACCGAATCTATCGTCGAAGACGCCACCTTGGCTTGGCTCGAAAGCCGCGGCTGGAGTATCGCTCACAGTTCCGATATCGCTTGGTATACGCGGTCCGCTTGAAGTGAGGCCAACAGGGTCATATCACGCGGCAAGAACGTTGATATCTCGACACTCGATCAGGCGCTGGTCCGCCGTGACAAGGGTCAGATCGAATGTCTTTGCAGTGGCGGCGATGAGACGGTCCGCGGGGTCGCGCTGCGGAAGAGTGATGGACGCGCTCACCAGCACCACATCCATCGTTAGAGGGATCTCTGAGACCGGACTTTCGGACATTGCCTTGCGCAACCATCTCGGCCCGTCCGGTTCCAGGACGAGCCGCCCCCGCTCGGCCAGCAGCAGAGTCTCCCACAAGCTGATAGACGCAAGGCGCAGCGCCGTCCCTCGCGCGGTTAGGATGCGACGCAGTGAGGTTGAGAGCCTGTCCGGTTCGAGCAGACTCCAGAGCCAAATATGCGTATCAAGAAGCAACGACATTTACGGGTTTGTCTTCTCAGGGATATCGACCAAAACCTCCCAGTCGCCCGGCGCGGCGGCGGGCTCGATGAGGTCGCTGATGATGGCGCCCCGTCTCCGCATGGCGCCCAACCAGGCGTCGGAGGGAGCCTTTGTCGGAGGGATGATCTCGGCGACCGGCTTGCCGAAACGAGTTATCAGGACCGGCTGTCCCGTTCTGCCAACACGGTCAAGGACGGCTAGGCATGTGGCCTTGAATTTTGAAATCTGAATTTCCTCCATGATCGAATCGTACCATGGTATCAGACCATGGTCTATTCCTTCGGTCATCAGAGAATGCTGCATCATGAGGACAGGCTGAAAACACGATCGGATTTGTCGAATCCACCGTCGAAGATGCCGCCCTGACTTGGCTCGAAAGCCTCGGCAGAAACATCGCCCAGGACATCGTCGTCCACTTTGAGCAGCGCCTGGAAGCCCGCACTCCCAGGGGAGGAAGCCCGCCCTCCTAGAGCGCCACCCCACCCCTCGTGCGCCACCCCACCCCAGCGGGGCGCGTTTTTGATCCCCTCATTGGACGTGTGATGCATATTGTGGCGTGAGCCTCCCAGGGCCGGGCCGGCCGGGGGAAGGGCAACCACAGGGGGTTGCCCCTACGAGGCATATGCCCGCTCCCCTGGCGGGCTGAGAGCCCGCCCTCCTGGAGTCCCACCCCGCCGAGGACCCACGAAATACTAGGCAGCACACGTCAAGCGGGGATGGCGCGTTCCCTGCGCCGGCGTCCGTCGGACTGGCGGGCCGTGAGCCCCGGCGAGAGAGCCTGTCCTGAGCGTACTTCGACTTCGCCCCTGTGGGGCTGCGCTCAGTACGAACGGAGGTGAAGGGCATGTCCTAAGCGGAGCGAAGAGAGTTGGGAATAAGCAAACTGAACTACAATCGGGTTTGAAGTCACCCCTCGCCTTGACCTCCAAATATAAACACGCGATGGTGCGAGAACTGACACAGTGGGAGGGAACCCCATGACCACGGTCGGCACGGGTAAGATGGTTGGCGCCCAGGTGAAACGGGTCGAAGATCCACGGGTGCTGTTGGGTCAAAGCCAGTATGTCGATGATATCCATCTGCCCGGCACCCTCGGAGTCGCCTTTGTCCGCAGTCCCTACGCCCATGCCCGGATACTCACGATCGATGTCAGCACCGCTCAAGCGTATCCCGGTGTAGAGGCGGTCTTGACCGGGGCGGATATCATCCCGGCGATCCGTCCACTCCGCGTGGAGTATGATCCGGCCAAGGCCCCGAAACACAAACCGTGCAACTGGTCGGTGTTAGCCCAGGACAAGGTTCGTTTCGTGGGAGAACCCGTGGCGGTCGTCGTGGCTTCGGACCGCTACACGGCAGAGGATGCCGCAGCGCACGTGACAGTCGACTATGAGCCCCTGGAGGTTGTGAGCGACATAGACCAGGCCATGCAGCCGGACGCACCGCTCATTCATGAGGAATGGGGCGACAATCTCATGCAGTCGGTAGACATGGAGGCCGGCGCGATTGCCCAGGCATTCCAGACGGCAGACTGCATCGTAGCCGAGCGCTTCACGACTGGCCGGCATCTGGCCCTGCCCATGGAAGCCCGCGGCTGTCTGGCCCACTATGAGTCGGCCTTGGGCTCCCTGACATTGTGGTCCTCGACCCAGGTGCCGCATCTGATGCGCGCCCACCTGACCCGTCTGCTGGACTTTCCCGAGCACCATATTCGGGTCATTGCGCCGGATGTCGGCGGGGGGTTTGGACCCAAGGCATATGTCTATCCCGAGGAAGTCCTGCTGACCTTCCTCGCCAAGCATGTCGGCCGCCCGGTCAAGTGGATCGAAGACCGACGCGAAAACCTGTCTGCCTCGACCTTGCAGGCCAAGCAGCAAGTCGTGCAGGCGGAACTCGCCCTGACACAGGAGGGGGAGATCCTGGGGGTGAAGGGGCGTTTTATCTGCGACGTGGGCGCATACTCGGCCTATCCGTGGGGCTCGGCCCTGGAGGCCGGCATGGCGGCTTCGGCCTTCCCCGGAGGCCCCTATAAGGTTCCGGCCTTCCGCTGCGAGGCCCTTTCGGTTGTCACCAATAAGGTGACGAGTGGGGCCTATCGTGGGGTGGGCTTGCCGGTCAGCATCCTGGTCATGGAACGCCTGCTCGACTTGGGGGCACAGAAACTGGGGCTCGACCCAGCCGAACTGCGTCTGCGCAATATGATTCGTAAGGAAGAACATCCCTATCAGATCGTCACCGGGGTTGAGATTGAAAGTGGCAGTCACCGGGAGGCCCTGCAAAAGGCCCTGAACATGCTCGACTACCAGGCTTTCCGGGCCGAGCAGCAGCGGGCGAGACAACACGGGCGCTACCTCGGTGTCGGCCTGGGCTGTTATGTCGAGAGCTCGTCCTACAGCTATCGCAGTTTCGAGCCGGTCGGCATCACTTGGGGCGGCTATGAATCCGCCACCGTGCGCATAGACGCGAACGGCAAGGTCACCGTCCTGGTCGGCACCCACTCACACGGCCAGGGCCATGAGACGACGTTTGCCCAGGTTGCGGCAGACGAGTTGGGCGTGCCCGTGGCTGACGTCAGAGTGATCCAGGGAGATACCACGACCGTTCCGCACGGCTGGGGGACGTGGGCCAGCCGCAGTGCCGTGCTCGGCGGCGGCGCCATTATTCAGGCGTCGAGCCGGCTGCGGGAGAAAATTCTGCGCACGGCATCACGTCTGAGCGAAGTGCCACAAGATGATCTTGAGCTGGCCGAGGGGCAGGTCCGGCGCAAGACGGACGGCCTGGCGCTCATGCCTCTCCAGGATATCGCCCACCTGCTGGTTGTCCAGGCACCGGCCGGTCTGCCGGAAGACGAAGAACCGGGTTTGGAAGCGACCGCGCACTACACCCCGCCGCCCTGGACTCACGCCAACGCTACGGTTCTGGCAACAGTCGAGGTGGACATCGAAACCGGCTACGTCCGGCTGCTGCGTCTGATTGTGGTCGAAGACTGCGGCACAATAATCAACCCGTTGGTGGTTGATGGGCAAATCCAGGGCGGCGTGGCCCAGGGGATCGGCTCGGCCCTGTACGAGCAGACGGTATACGACGACAACGGCCAACTGCTGACGGGCACGCTGATGGATTATCTGGCCCCCACCGCAGTGGACGTCCCGCGGGTCGAAATCGGACATATTGAAACCCCGGCCCCGAACACGCCGCACGGTATCAAGGGCATGGGCGAAGGCGGGGCCATTTCACCGCCGGCAGCCATAGCCAATGCCGTGGCGGACGCCCTGGCACCGTTGGGGGTACGGGTCAACGAGATTCCGCTCACCCCGGAGCGCGTTCTCGCTCTAATTGACCAGGGGCGCAGTGGGGCATGAAATAGGTAGAAGGGGCTGCCAGAGGAGAGGCCTCTACGCTGCCGCTCATCAACCGCCGGTCTTCATCTTGAACCGAAAGTCGCAGTAATTGGCACCCTTCATGATCGTTTGTGTCCGGGTCATGGTGATTCCAGGACCGCCCACCGCTTCTATATCCACGTCCATCTCACACGTCAGCAGCGCTCCGAGTTCCGGTTCTCCCAGTTGCCGGAAAAAATCCGCGTAGCGGCAACTGGTGATATTAAACTCCCAGGTGTCCGGCGTCTGCTTGAGCGTCTCAAGGTCCACATCACCGCCGACCTGCTTAAAGAGGGCCTTATTAAAGGCGTCCCATTTCTGCCGAGGGCTGCCGGAGAGCTGATCCCCAATGTCCTGGAAGAGTTTTTCCGACCACTCCCGGAGTGCCTGGTTGGCAATCCGGTTCGCTTGCTCCTCCCCCAACTCGGCCCGAAAGGCGCGGAGCAGCGGCACGAGCACCTGGGCTTGAATCTTGACTTTTTCAAGCAGGGAGAGACCGGTTTTGCCAAACGCTGGCGCAAAGATATCCGGAGCAGCGTCCTCTTGCTGCTCGTTCGCCTTCAGCTCATGAGTACTCGCCATGACATCCCTCCTGTATCAATGGACTGCACATAGAGCAGCCGAGTTATGACAGTACCAGAGCAAACCCTGAGGCGGCGTGTCAACGGGCGGAGCGCAATTAGTTCGTCGTAGCTCTTGACACCATCGATTTGAAAGATGCAGAAGGGCTGTGAGAGCGGGTGAACGCAGCCGACGATTATAAAGAAGATCGCGCCAGAATAGGGAGGGAGTGCCATGCAAACCGCCACGGAGAACAGACGCTGGTCAAAGGAATACCCCGAGCTGGGGACCGGACCCGTACCGGCGGAATCGTGCATTTCCCCGGAGTATTTTGAGCTTGAACGCGAACGGGTCTTTCGCCGCACCTGGCTCAACGTGGGCCGCGTCGATGATATTCCCAATGCGGGCGACTTTTTCGTGCGCGAGCTGGCGGTGTGTAAAACCTCGATTCTGGTCATCCGAGGAAAGGACGGCGTCATACGTGGCTTTCACAATGTCTGTTCGCACCGCTCCAACAAGCTGGTCTGGGAAGAACGCGGAACCTGCCGAGGAGCCCTAGCCTGCCATTTTCATAGCTGGGGGTATAACGCCCAGGGGCAACTCACCGGCGTCCCGGATGAAGAGAACTTCCACGATCTTGATAAGAGCAAGCTGGGACTCACCTCGGTGACCACCGACATCTGGGAAGGGTTTATCTTTGTGCATCTGGGTCCACAGCCCCAAGAGACACTCACCGACTATATGGGCGGCGTGGCCGAACAGTTCAAAGGTGCCGCCTTTCATAAGCGCCACCTCACCCATACCTATAAAGTCGAAGAGCAGGCCAACTGGAAGGTCGCCCTGGATGCTCAGAACGAGGCGTATCACCTGCCCTTCCAGCATCGCTACTCCTTTCCGGGGATGTTCGTCCTCAAAGACAACCGCTATCTGCGTCTCTCGGGTGTGAAGCTGTACAATCACCACGCGGTCTGGTCGACCACCTATAATTCAGAAAGTACCCCGACGCCGACCGGCGCGCTCATGAACCAACTCAATACGGCGACAACCAACAGCCGCCTGCCTATGCTGGGGGACTTTGATTTTTTTGTGATCTTTCCCAATTTTGTCATTCTCCAGTTTCGGGGCATCGAAGACGACTATTACATGACGTATAATTTCTGGCCGCTGGCGGTTGATCGCTGCATCTGGGAGATCAAATTCCATTTCCCGCCCGCCGAAACCGCCGGCCAGCGACTCAGCCAGGAATACCTCAAACACCGCATCTGTGATGTGCTCCAGGAGGACGCCGTGGCGCATGAGACCCTGCAAACTGGTCTGAATTCGCGGGCGAAAACGCATCTCATCCTCCAGGACGATGAGATCCAGATTCGGCATTTTCACACAGTGTTGGAAGACTATATGGGCTTTTTCAACGGACGGGGACACTGATGGCCGGAGTGTCCCTGCCGGAGCCGTTTCAGAGCCTTGAACCGTTCGGCGCCTGGGCTCTGGCCACAGAGCGCGAGCGACGTGCCAAACGCCTGTCCAGCAGCATGGAGGAGATTCAGGCGTTCTACGACGCGCTCTTTCCTCAACTGGAAGCCGTGGTTGCCTATCTCGACCAGTTTCCGCTTGACCAACTCCCCGCAGAGGCGCAGCCGCTCTACTATCTGACGCTTTCGCTGGTGGAAGTCACCAGCGCCGTAGAACTGTATCACAATCCCCATATCTTTGAGGCTATTGAGCCCGCCCGCTTCCGGCGAGTGGAGTAAACCTCCCACGAACGGTTTTCATCAGAACGGTTTTCATCAGAAAGGAGCAGCGGCCATGGCTGGGCGATTAGACACAAGAGTAGCACTGGTGACCGGTGGCGGTTCGGGCATTGGACGCGCCTCGGCTGTGGCTTTTGCCAGAGAGGGCGCCAAGGTCGTTGTTACCGACGTGGATGTGGACGGCGGACAGGAGACGATCCGCATAATCGAATCGGCTGGTGGAACGGCGCAGTTCGTTCGTGCCGATGTCTCCCAGGCGGCGGAGGTAGCCGCCCTGGTCGAGCAGGCAGTGGCAGCCTATGGCCGTTTGGACTGCGCCCTGAACAACGCCGGTATCCAGGGAGACATCAAGCAGACCGCCGAGTGCAGCCAGGAGAACTGGGACCGGATCATTGCGACCAACCTGACCGGCGTGTGGCTCTGCATGAAACACGAGATCCCGCACATGTTGAGCCAGGGTGGGGGTGCGATCGTCAACACCGCCTCGAACTTCGGGTTGGTGGGATCGAACGGGATGCCGGCCTATTCGGCCAGCAAGCACGGCGTCCTCGGCCTGACGAAAACCGCGGCCCTGGAGTACGCCAAATCGGGCATTCGGGTCAACGCCGTCTGCCCGGGACCGGTCCAAACGCCGCTGGTCGATAAGGTCCTGGCCGCCCAGCCTGAACTGGGCGACCAGATCATCAAGGCTATTGAGGCCAGGGAGCCGGTAGGGCGCATGGGGCAACCGGAGGAGATTGCCGAGGCGGTAGTCTGGCTGTGTTCCGATGCCGCCTCTTTTGTGACCGGAACGGCCATGTCCGTAGATGGCGGCTTTGTCACGCAGTAGCAGCGCGAATCAGGAGAGTGAGAGAGACAAAGCTTAGGAGGTATCATGTCCGCCCATCTCGACCTTCAAGACTTCTCAAGAACACGGCAGGACCTGCTGCACGCCAGGCATCTGCCGGGCGAGTTTTATACCTCGTCCGAGATCTTCCAAAAAGAGATCGAACAGATCTTCATGAAAGACTGGATCTGCGTCGGACGGGTCGAGCAATATACTGAGCCGGGCGACTACCGCGCCCTGCGCATTGCCGGCGAGCCCGTCCTTGTCTGTAAGGATAAGAACGGCACGCTGCACGCCTTTGCCAACGTGTGTCAGCATCGCGGTGTCGAGGTGGTCCAGGGCGAGGGGAATACCCAGGAGTTCAGCTGCCCGTATCACGCCTGGACGTACGGTCTGAACGGCGAGCTGACCGGCGCACCCTATAGTGCACAGGTCACGGATTTCGACTGGAAGTCCTGCCGTTTGCCCAGCGTTCAACTCGACACCTGGGCGGGCTATATCTTTATTAACTTCGATCCTCAGGCAGAAAGCCTGGCCTCCTATCTCGCCGTCGACCGCGTGCAGGAAGCCGCCGGGTTTCTACGCGCCGAAGAGACGCGCATCGCCGACGAGCACACCTTTGAGCTGGACTGTAACTGGAAGTTTATCCCGGAAAACCTGATGGACATCTATCACGTCGGGGTGATTCATGGTTCGTCTTTTGGCAAGGTCTTTCCCGTAGATAAATTTCCGTTCTACCTGACCCCCAACGGCTACCATTCGGAGTACGAAAGCCTGACCATGGCCCCGGATGGCGCCTGGCTGTTTGGCAAGGCCATGCCCTGGCTGGAACAGAAATCGAAGTCCTTTGCCTTCACCATCTTCATCCGGCCGAGCTTCAATATGTTCGCCCGGCCCGACATGTTACAGCCGTGGTTCTGTCATCCCATTGCGCCGGACAAAACGCGCATTACCATATTGACCCAATACCCGGACGAGTGGTTTGAGCAGCCGGCCTTCGAGGCCAAGAACACGGTGGTCAAGGATTTCATTCGGCTGGTCGCCGGCGAAGACACCGAGATGATGCTCTCGCTCCAGAACGGCGTCGGCTCCCGCAACTTCCGACCGGGTCCGACTATGGGCCTCGAAAAGGCTATTCATCATTTGCTGAACTCCTATCTCGACCGCATGTTCGGGGCGGCGGTGGCGAGCTAGGCCCATCGATTCACCCCTCTATTTTGGGTGGGCGATAATACGTCATCAAACGCATCGGGATGGGAGACCAGCATGGAGCACCAGCGTTTCAGTTATTCACCGATTGTCGACCGTAAACCTCTGCGCTTTCCGAACGGCGCTCGCGTCGCGGTCTGGGTGATTCCGAACATTGAGCACTTTCACTTCGACAAGCCCGCGACCTCGATCACGCCGGTTACGGCGCATCTGAAACCTGATGTCCTGAACTACTCCTGGCGCGATTACGGCGTGCGGGTCGGCATTTGGCGCATGATGGAGGTGATGGATCGATACGACGTGCCGGGCACGGTCGCCCTGAATTCGGAGGTCTGCGCGCACTATCCGCAGATCATTAAGGCCGGCAATCAGCGCCACTGGGAATGGATGGGACACGGCACGACAAACTCGGTGCTCCTCAACGAGCAACCCGAGGCCGAGGAACGGGCGCTGATCCGGGACGTGGTAGACACCATCCGGTCGGCAACCGGGACGGCACCCAAAGGCTGGCTGAGCCCGGCGCTGAGCGAATCCTACCGGACGCCGGACCTTCTGGCGGAGAATGGAATCGAGTACGTCTGCAACTGGGTCAATGACGAGCAGCCCTACCCGATGCGGGTCGCCCAGGGACGCTTGCTCTCAATGCCCTATTCGGTCGAGCTCAATGACATCCCGGCCTTTCTTGAGCATGGCATGTCCGGGGAGGAGTTCTACCAGATGGTCGTGGACCAGTTCGACGTGCTGTACGAGGACGGGGCAAAGACCGGACGGGTCATGGCGATCTGTCTGCATCCCTTCCTGATCGGCCATCCTTTTCGCAGCAAATACTTCGCCAAGGCGCTCGCCCACATCACCCAGCGGGAAGAGGTCTGGGTGGCGAAGGGCGGAGAGATCGCAGACTGGTATACGACCCACTATCTGGAGTAGGTCGATTAGGAGGGATCAGGCGTGAAATGCGGCGGCGTTTTAGCGTAGCGGATTTTACTATTTTCCCTCTTGCTCAAGCAGCGTTTCTACCCACATAACAACTTCTTCCGCCAAGTGTATGGCGCTCTGATACTCCTCTTCGGTTATCGGCTCAACAATGCCCGGATATCGTGTTTCCACCGCATACCGGGTGAGAATGATCGCTTCTTTCACCTCAGGCGGAACTTCTATCCCCTCGTCCTCAAGTCCCTTACCCAATTCTTCCAAGTCATGAATATATCGAAACGGAAGCGCTCTTGATTGGTAGACCGCTTTAAGCGCCTTTTCCGCTGCTTGCTGAGCTAAGAAGCACAAATCTTCCCGGAAGGCTCCTTCGACTTTCGACTGCTTGGCCAAAGCGAGATTCCCCTTAGCCCGAGCTAGCCATTCCTGTGGACTGCCCGGAATAGGGTTATCCCGAGGCATGATAGAGTTCCTCGCCCGTTTCGAGCGCCCCCTTAATAACGAGAGAGGGATTCGCAGCGTGTTCTCGGACATCACTTTCCGTGACCACCACGATATCCTTGGCGAAACCAAGACCCCACAGGTGGCGGTATATCTCTTGAGCAGTCTTTCCACGGTGGCTACCGTCGGGCATGACGACCAGAGTATCCAGATCGCTATTCGGTCCCATCTCTCCGCGGGCGGCAGAACCAAAGAGGATAATCCGCAGGGGATGTACCGCATCAACGATGCGACGCACAAGTTCGTGAAGGAGTCTCTGGTCGGGTTTCATGACGGCTCTCTCACCAGATGTTTTTAGCATACCATAATGTGTCACCGACAGAAGCGATTATTCGTCATCAGGGTCGATACGTTGACAGCGTCCTCACCGCGTCATACGACTGCTGACAGCAAAAAGGGGGCGTGAGACCTATGACCGCTGTCAAACTGGACGAACCGTTATCGATTCTCGTTCTGCTCGGGCTGACCCTGCCCGAAGTGTCCGAGGGCGACCTTGCAAAGATTCGGGCCGCGACGCCCGGCTCGACCGTCAAGGTTGCCCCTCGGGTCGGCGATGCTATTGACATGGCCGCCGATGTTGAGGTCATCCTCGGCTTCCTGCCCGAAACCTTGTTTCAGGCCGCTCCCCGCCTGCGCTGGGTGCATGCCATCGCCTCGGGGGTGGATATGTTTCTCTACCCGGCGATGCGGGACTCCGATGTGGTGCTGACCGGTGAAAAGGGCCTGGTGGGCGGACATTTGGCGGACACCGGGTTCGGCCTGCTCCTGGCGCTCACCCGCCAGATTGCGACCGCTATCCGCCTCGGCTCGGCCAGTTGGCAGGAACGTGAGGCCATGCGCCGCAAAGAAATCGAGCTTGAAGGGCTGACGATGGGCATTGTCGGCTTCGGGGGGACCGGTCGGGCGATGGCCCGTCGGGCGGTGGCGTTTGGTATGCGCGTCTTAGCTCTCGATGAGCACCCCGTCCCGGCGTCGGACGGAGTGGATGCGGTATGGGGACGGGATCGGTTGGCCGAGTTGCTGGCGTCCTCTGACGTGGTTGCGATCTGTTGTCCGCTCACGGCCGAGACGCGCCAGATGTTCAACGCGGCAACATTTGCCGACCTGAAGCCGGGCGCGCTGCTGGTCAACGTCACCCGGGGTGAGATCATAGACGGGGAGGCGCTGGTACAGGCGCTGCAAGACGGGCTGTGTGGCGGCGCGGCGCTTGATGTTGCCCCGGTTGAGCCCCTGCCGGCCGATCATCCCTTGTGGACGTTTGAGAACGTCGTCATGACGCCGCACACGGCCGGCGCCAGCCAACTGCGCGCCACGCGCAACCTCGACCGCTTTTGTGAAAACCTGCGTCGTATCCAGCGGGGTGAACCCCTCCTCGGGGTGGTCGACAAACAGCTGGGGTACTAAGGACGGTCGTAGAGAAAAGGCAAAGGCTGCGCGCAACGATTCCTGAGTATTTCCCTTCGATATCATCGCCGGGCTTTACGGAGGGGTGACGGGTGCGATCTCCTTCAGCCGGGGCAGCACGTCCCTGGCGAAGAGTCTGATGCCCTTCTCGGCCTCGGCATGGGTCATGAATCCCGACCGCCCAATCATGACCAGATGACCAAAACCGCCGACCTTGCGGTAAAAATCCATGATCTGCTGGTAGACGGTGGCAGGGCTGCCGGCGAACAGGATCCCCCGCGCCATAGCTTGCGCTGTGTCTATATTCGTGAGCCCCCCGACGTTGAGGATAGCCGGAGCGGCGGGCTTGTTTGCCTGCGCCTGCTGCGCTCGGCTGCCGTCCGTCGGCCCCTTGGCCGGGGTGTCCGGCCCGGATGCGGTGCGGTAGACCTGAGGCGCAAAGTGTGGCGGCGTTGCCCCAGGCAGAAACTGGGCGTACTGGGGCGCCATCTTCAGACTCGTGTTGAGAAACCACAGCAGCTTGCTCCCAATCTCCACACCCTCTTCATGGGTGGCGCCGACATAGACCAAAGCCGCATACGCAAAATGGTCGGTCATGACCTCGGGCAGCCCAGCCTCCTCGCGCGCCTGACGATACGCGGACCAGGCGCGCCTGGTCCCTTCCTCGCCGCGCAGCACGAGCACATTGACCATCCCCCGCCGGCCGACCTCGCGCGCCGTTTCCGGGTCGCCCGTCGCCGCCCACAGTGGCGGATGCGGCTGCTGCCACGGGCGCGGCCAGATGTTCACGTGCCGATGCGTGTAGTGCTTGCCCTCCCAACTGAACGGCCCCTCCTGAAAGGTCAACGCTTTGGTAACGAGATCGATCGCCTCCCAGTAGCGCTCAATATTCGTCACCGGGTTGGCATTGTTCGACGCCATCTCACTCGCGCCCGACTTCACGAAGCCGATATCCAGACGTCCACGGGAAATGACATCCGCCGTGGCGTACTCCTCTGCGACTCTGACTGGGTCTGGCCGCAGCGAGATCAGGGTCCCCATACTGAGAATGCGGACCTTGCGTATCTGGCGGGCGAGGATACCCAGGACCAACGGGTTGGCCCCAAACAGGGAATTGATTCCGGCATGATGCTCGATGGCGACAACATTGATTCCCCGCTCGTCACACAGCATGAACTCGTCAAAGGTTTCCTCGAACAAGTCAGCAGCGATCTGTGGATCGCAATATTTATTCGGCAGGCTGGCCCGGACGGAATCGGCGCAATCGAGCACGTCTGGTGGGACGAAGGGATACGGGTTCTCGTTGTGATACCAGACTTCCATGCGCGGTCCTCAGCCTCTTCCCGGCTCAACTCTATTCTTTATTCTTCCAAGAAGGCAGCTACGCGATCAACAAAAGCCTCGGGCTGCTCGATCTCGGGATGATGCCCCGCCTCAGCAATGACATCGAAGCACGAGCCGGGAATCAACGCGCTGTAGGCTCGTCCGTAGGACGGCGGCACGATCCCGTCGCTCGCCCCCCACAGCACCAGCGTCGGCCGCCTGATCCGACGCAGCCAATGCTTGAGCTGAGGGTTGTACATATAGGGCTGCCAGCCGTACAGGCACAGCGCGTCCCAGTTCCGGGCGTGGACGACGATTTCGTCATCCGATAGCGCGTTAAAGTCCGGCGTCCATTTCTCGGGGTCATGCCAGCTGTGCTGCTGTACTTCCTGGGGGGAGGTATTAAAGACGTCCAGGATATCCGGGGTCTCGCGATCGCTGATCTTGATGCCAAAGGCATCCACCAGGACGAGCCGGTCAATACGATGGCTGCACGCAGCCGCGATTTCCGCCGCCAGCCAGCCGCCAAAGGACAATCCCACGAGGCTGACCCGCTCATGGGGCAGCGCTTCAAGGACGTCTAAATACAGGTGGACCAAGTCGTATACGGTATCGAAGTCCGCCGGACGTTCTGAGTGGCCGAAGCCTGGGTGTGAGGGGACTATGACCTCTGCCCGCCTGCCGAGCAGATCGAGAAAGGGCGCCTGTGGATCGACGGTGTGCAGGCCGTGCAGAAGCAGGACTGGCCGTCCCTGGCCCCGGCGTATCACTTCGAGCTCAATGTCCTCGACTGACAACCGCTCTCCGACCGCCGCCTCGATGTCATTCATCCTGACTTCCTACGGCTATTCGTTCTCCGTGCTCCACTGTCGTGGTCCCGACCAGATCAAAAGTACGGATTGTATGCTCGTCCAGGAGACCATAAGCGACCCGGATCGTGTTCTCAAGCTCTGTGTGGGTACTAACGATGAGGACTGCGCCGCATGGCGGCTCTGCCGTACAGTCTTTTCTGTACGGTACGCAACCGTTACAGTGCAGTCTTATGGGGAATCCCAAAAGGAGGCAGCAATGAAATTCGGACTGATGCATGACTTCCGTAATCCCGCGCCTTGGTTCCGGCCCTATTCCGACCTCTACCGGCTCTTGCTTGACCAGTGTGTACGGGCCGATGAACTCGGCTATGACAATATCTGGCTGACCGAACACCACTTCAGCGGGGACTATAACCCCACGCCCTTACAAGCCGCGACCGCCATTGCGGCGCGGACCGAACGCATCCGCATTGGCACGTTTGTGCTGCTGCTGCCTTTCTATCATCCTGTGCGCGTGGCCGAAGAAGTCGCTTTCATTGACAACCTCTCCAAGGGACGGTTTGACCTTGGGGTAGGACAGGGCTATCGCGTCGATGAATTCTCCGGCTTTTGTATGCCCCGCAAAGAGCGTTCGGCCCGTCTGGCTGAGGGGCTCGACCTGATCCGACGCCTGTGGACCGAGGATACGGTTACGTTCGAAGGAAAATTCACCCAGATCAAAGATGTGCATATCCAGCCCGAACCTTTACAGCAGCCCCATCCCCCTATCTGGATTGGGGCGCGCACCGAAAAAGCCATGCAGCGAGCGGCCCGCGAGGGCTATCACCTGCACCTCACGTTGGGACCGGACTGGGCTCCCCGCTACTATGAGCTGCTGGAACAGCAGGGCCGCACACCGGCTGACTTTTCGACCACCCAACTGCACTTCGTGTATGTGGCACCGACTGAGGACGAGGCCTGGGAGGACATCCAGGACCAGGCCCACTGGATGATGCAAGTGTACGACGGCTGGTTTAAGACCAGCGGAGATGTCGCCGGCGACGAACGGCTGTGGGACATCAAAGAAGCACGAGACATTCGCCACTCGTCCTATGGGCAGGCGTGGATGGTAGGCAGTCCGGACCAAGTAGCGCGCAAAGTCGAGGCGTTTGTCAAAACCTCATCCTGTACCCACTTAGTCATGGCTATGCAGGTCCCAGGAGTCGAGCCGGCCAAGGGTACCCGCTCGATGGAACTGTTCGCGCAAGAGATCATGCCGGCATTCCGCTAAGGGCACTCTTCCTCATCCTTCGGTCGGTTACGCGCCGGAGCGCTCTGAACCTTTCGTTCCAGCGAGGGCCTGTCGCCCACTTGTTGGCTTGACAAACCCTTTCCAATGGCAGGACAATCCAGGCTACCAAGACTAAAAGGAGGTCAGTATGCTCGGAGCTGTCGCACATGTAGGGATTACCGTCCCAGATATGGAGAAGGCCATTGCCTTCTACCAGGGTGTATTGGGGCTGACGGTGATTGGTGATTTTAGCATCGAGGGGGAAGAGATTAGCGATCTGGTCCAAGAGCCCGGTACCAAAGTGCGCTCGGTATTCCTGCGTAACGAAGACGACCGCCAGAGCGCCCCGGTTGAACTGCTCCACTTTAGTGAATCTGCGGAGCAGGGTGGCCAGCCGTATGCAGGCGTCACCCACAACGGGATTACGGAGATTGCCTTTTGGGTAAAAGACATTGAAAAGACCTATGAGGCGCTGCGGAATCAAGGTGTAGAGTTTTACTCGCGGCCCCACACCTTTACCCTCGACAACTATGGCACGGCGAAGGCGGTGTATTGCAAGGATCCGTTCGGCACGACCCTGGAACTGATGCAGATGGTCAAGGAATAGCAGCAGTAAGCTGGATGAGAGGTCAGGTCCTGAACTGACTCCCTGGCGCGACTGAAGCGATTTCCACCTGGGCTTACCACGCTTTTTCTCTTACCCCGCTTACCTTGCTCCTGTTTCCCTCTCCCGCGGGGAGAGGGTTCTTCCTGATTGCCTCTCTCTGCAAACGCAACGGTATATTGCTTTAGGACCAGGGGTCAGGTCTTGCATTTGCCCCCTGGCGAGAAACGGCGCCCCCGGAAGATTGGGTTGAATTAATCAAACACTAAGCGTGCGGAGGGACACGATGAACCACCGGCAAATCGTTGAGGCAAAGCTTTTAGAAGTGGGGATCACACTCAGTAACGATGACCTTGAGCAGCTCACTACGGCCTATGCGGCGTTGCTCGAATGGGAATCTGTCGTGCAGGGCATGGTGCGACCGGAGACAGAACCCGCCTTGATCTTTAAGGCAGCAGTGGAGGACTGAACAATGGCACGCTCAAGCTCCGAATTCGCTTATATGTCGCTCGCAGAGGCTGCTGACCTCATCAAGAACGGTGAACTGTCCCCAGTTGAACTGACCCAAGCCATGGTGGAACGCATTGCCGCGCTCGACTCACAGGTCCACGCCTACGTCACAGTCTTTGCCGAAGAGGCGCTGGCTGCCGCTCAGGAGGCAGAAGAGCAAATCCGGGCTGGGGACTATCGAGGCCCGTTGCACGGCATTCCTCTGGCCGTCAAAGACATCTATGAAGCAGGCCGGACGACCGGAGGCTCAAAGTTACGCAGAGATTATACGGCTCAGCAGGACTGCACCTCCGTTGCGAAACTCAAGCAGGCCGGGGGGCTGCTGCTCGGGAAGTTGGCAACCTACGAGTTTGCTGCAGGAACGCCAACCCTGGCTTCGCATTTCCAGCCAGCCCGTAACCCCTGGAACCTTGAGATTGACCCAGGCGGATCGAGCAGCGGTTCAGGAGCGGCCCTGGCCGCCGGAATGATTTTCGGTGCCATGGGGAGTGATACGGGCGGCTCCATCCGCTGGCCTGCTTTCTGCTGTGGTATTGTCGGTATGAAGGCCACATACGGCCGGGTGAGTCGCACGGGCGTTTTCCCCCTGTCATGGAATCTCGACCACACGGGGCCCATGACTCGAACCGTTCAAGATAGTGCGCTCATGCTCCAGGCCTGCGCTGGCTACGACCCCCTCGATCCGGCGTCCGCTAAGGTGCCGGTTCCCGATTTTAGTGAAAAGCTGGGTCGCGATATCAAAGGCCTGCGTCTCGGCATTCCGCGCACGCTCTTCCAGGACAACTGCGGGGAGGAAATCCTCGCTACGTTTGATGCGGCCGTGACACAAATGGAAACGCTTGGGGCTGAAATCGTCGACGTGGAATCAATCACACTTGGCGAGCTACAAGCAACATTCTGGCCGCTCACCTGTGCCGATGCCGCTGCGTATCATCTGGCCGACATGCAGACTCAGGCCGAGGACTACAACCAGGACCTGCGACTCATCCTTGCGCTGGGCAATCTCGTGCGAGGGACGACCTATCTGCAATGTCAGAGAGTCCGAGAGCAAATCCGTACTCAGCTGCTGCAGCAATTGGAGACCGTTGACCTGTTCATGCTCCCCACTACTGGGGTGATGCCCGCCCCGATCCGGTCGGATTCGCCGGGCCTGTATCTGATGGCTGAAGACTTCGCGATTTACACGCCGTTGTTCAACCTGACAGGCTTCCCCGCGCTTGCGCTCCCCTGCGGCTTCAGTAGTAGCGGGCTGCCCATTGGCTTCCAGCTGGCAGGCCGGCCGTTTGACGAGGCGACGGTTTTTCAGGTTGGGCATAGCTACGAGCAGTCAACACCATGGCACACCCGTCATCCGTCGCTCTGAACGAATACAGGATTCGCCCCTACGAACAGAGTGGCACATTGCGCTAGCCGGTGGCCACGCAATAGACCTGGTCGGCGTCCGCCGGCAGCGCCTGTGCACTCCAGGTCGCCCCGGCGTCAGCGCTGGTGAACACCTGACCCTTTTTGCTGGCGCAGACCATACGGTCGGTATGGCGTTGGTCGATGGACATGGCAAAAAGGGTGCTGTTGACCGCATGGCCGATATCCACCCGCTCCCAGCTCAGGCCGCCGTCCTCGCTGTGGAACAGGCCACCGACGTTACTCTCAAAATCGCCCCCGCCAGACAGCCACAGCCTGGTCGGAGCGCCCGGCACCTCGCGCAGGCAGCGGCAATAGGTGGTGCCGTGGTCATTCAGCGGCTCGATGGGCACGCGCTGCCAGTGGTCGCCTCGGTCGGTGCTGCGGAACATGCCGACGCGGCAGATGGCCGTGACCGTTCCCGGACTCAGACGGCTGGCCAGCACGCCGTGCATGTCCACGGTATCGTCGGTGAGATATTGGCCGTGACTGAGGTTCTGCCAGTGTTCCCCCCCGTCCAGAGACCGGAGCAGTCCCCCGACTTCCAGGGAGGCGTACAGTTCGTCCCGGTCGGCAACGCTGCCGGACATCATCAGCACCCGCTTGGCCGGTATGCCCTGAGGAGGCATGGTCACATCCGGGAAGCGGACGCTCACCGGGAGCTGGCACCAACTCTCTCCGGCGTCGTCGCTCCGATATATCTCCGCAGACTCGTACCCGGCGAACATGATCTGCGGGTCGGCCGGATGGAATAATAACGACCACATGGGCAGGCCGTGGTCGGGGACAGCCACCTTCTCCCAGTGATCGCCGTGATCATCGCTGCGGTACGGGCCATCTTGAGTAGCGACGTAGACCACCTCGGGCCGGTGGGGATGGATGGTGATGGCGCGAACCTCGGGCGCGTCCGGCAGCCCCTGCGTGATCGGCTCCCAGTCCCCCTGCCCGAACACACTCCGATACAGACCGCTTTTGACGACCAGCTTGATACCCATATGCTTTTCTACCCATTCGATGCCTGGGCTGGTGTCACCGGCCAGACCGGCGAAAACGTACGATGTGCTGTTGTCCGTTGCCATAGCCTCTTCCTCCTTATTTGAGCGGCGGCACGATCTCGCCCGGATCGAGCCCGAGTTCCAGGGTGCCGACGCTGGACAGACAATAGTCGCTGGGTGGAAACTGGACCGGACCAACGGCGCCGTCCCGGAACAGCCGCTCAAGCGGGACGGTCTTGAAGAGCGCATGGGCGCCTCCCAGCGTGAGCGCCGTCCGCGTGATCCGCGCCCCGGCCTCGCCGACCAGATACTTGGCGCGGAACAGCGCCGCCACGGTCTCCGAGGTCGGTCCCTGGGTGTCGCTGAGCCAAGCCGAATGATAGGTCAGCAGCCGGGCGGCCTCCAGGTCCACGCTCATGTCGGCCACCCGCCGGCGCACATCCGGATGGTAGGCCATCGGCTGAGTATAGCCCCGCGGAACCCTTTCCTGCACCAGCTCACGCACGGCGTTGTAGGCCGCGGCGGCCACCCCCAGGTACACCGCCGTATAGGAGGCCCACAGCCAGTTCGCCCCGCTGCGGATGAAAGGCAGGATATCGTCGGTCTGGTAGAGCACAGCGTCCTGAGACACGAAACAGTCTTCGAGAATAAGAGAGTCACTACGCGTCGCCCGCATACCGAGCGTATCCCATATCTCATCGACGCGCCGTCCCTGCGCCCGGCGTGGAACCATCAGCAGGAGCGCGGCCCCAGGCTTATCGACCTCCTCGGGATGTGCCAACACGGCACAGAAGTCAGCCGCTTCCAACATGGACGCAAACGCTTTTCTGCCTGTGATCTGATATCCGCCCGCAACCTGCCGGGCGCGCGTGGCCGGTCGGTAGGTGGCCAGCAGTCCGGACGTCCTCGGCTCGGAGAAGTTCCCGGCAATCAGCCTTTGCTCTTTGACGACCAGATCGGCCAGGCGCTGCTTGGTGTCCGGGGGGACGATTGGACTTTCGAACAGGGGACCGATGATCGACAGGTGCATATTGAACGAGAGGGCCGTGGCCGGACAGCCCTGGGCGAGTTCCTCGGCCGCCAGGGAGTAGTTGAGCAGCCCGACGCCCTCTCCGCCCATCTCTGGGGGAACATTGAGACTGTAGAAACCCTCCCGGCGCAGGGCCGCATAGTTTTCCAGCGGATGGCTGGCTTCCTGGTCATGCGTGGCGGCGCGGGTGGCGAAGTCTGCTGCCAACCGCCGGCTTCGCTGCTGGAGGCGTGTCCCTTCTTCGCTGATCTGAAAGTTCATGACCGCCCTCCTTATCTTCGGCTACGGGGTCAGGCTGTCCAGAATCGGGAAAGAGCCCTGCACTATACGGCTTTATCTCCCCACAGCAGCCGGCCTGTCAACCCGACGGCTCCCGAGCAGGAAAATTTGTTCAGATGCAAAGCGACGGCGCGGCGTCCATTGTATTCCCGACCGAGATGGAGCAGGATAGCGTCATCATTCGAGGACAACACATCGACGAGGGATGCGATGCAAGACAGTACAGACACACACGTGAACGGTAAACGCTGGACGCTCGACCATCCGGAGCTGGGAACCGGGTCCTTACCGATCACACCCTATCTTTCCACGGAGTATTTTGAACGGGAGCGCGGGAAAATTTTCAGCCGTACCTGGATATGTACGGGCAAGAAGGTCGAAGAGATCCCGCAGCCGGGCGATTATCTGGTGCTGGATATTGCGGTCGGCAAAACCTCGGTCCTCCTCGTCCGGGGTAAGGACGGTCGGGTGCGCGGGTTTCACAACGTGTGCAAACATCGCGGTAATCGGCTGGCCTGGAACGACCGTGGTGCCTGCGGGACCGGGTTGACGTGCCGCTTCCACGGCTGGACCTATGCCTCGGACGGCCGCCTGATCGGGGTGCCGGAAGAAGATATGTTCTTTGACTTTGACAAACGGGACTACGGCCTGAGTCCGATCGCCACGGATGTCTGGGAAGGGTTTATTTTTATCAATCTTGATCCCGACCCACCGGAAACGCTGCACCAGTATCTGGGCGAAGTAGTTGACCTGCTGCGCGGCTATGCGTTTGACCGCTTGCCGCTGAGTTGGTCGTATACGGCCGAGCAGAAATGCAACTGGCGGATTCTGCGCGACTCGCAACTCGAATTCTATCATGGCAAAGCGCTGCATCAGCAGTTCGCCGGCAAGGTGATGATCAACAAGCAGCAGCCGTCCTGCCACGTCCTTGACGCCAAACTCTTTCGCCGCCACAGCATGATGTCGTTTTACGGCGACCGCCGGAATACCCAACGCACGCCCATGGAGCTATTGATGGCCCAATTCGGGGCCAGCTTCAAAACCTTTCCCAGTGCGCGGGATATGGACCGCTGGCCCCTGGGGGTCAATCCCACGCGCAGCAGACAGTGGTTCTTTGACATTTATTATATCTTTCCCAACTTTCATCTGGTGATTCTGAGCCCCTTTCTGTTTGTCGCCCATACCATGTTGCCGGAGACGGTGAATCGCTCGACCTGGAACGCGCGGGGCTATTTCCCGCAGCCCACGACTGCCGCGGAGACGGTGACGCGCGAATATAATAAATGCCTGGCGCGGGACGTGTGGCTGGAAGACGGCAGTACCCTGGAAAACACCCAGCGCGGGATCGAGTCGGGCGTCCTGAGCCACTATCCGGTCCAGGATCAGGAATTGCTGATCCGCCACGCCCATAAGGTGGCGGAAGAGCTGCTCGCCAGCGACGGGCAAGCGGAGTGAGGCATGTCCGATACGAGCCTGCCCGAGCCGTTCACCGACCTTGAGCCGCTGGCCGCGGTCTGGGCGCTGGCGACCGAAACCGAGCGTAACCAGCAGCGCCTCAGCAGCACCATGGCGCAGATTCAAGCCTTCTACGACACCCTGCTGCCCCGCATGGAGGCCGTCCTCACCTATCTGAGTACATTCCCGCCAGAGCCGCCGGACGCGCTGCCCCAAAAGGCCCGGCGGCTCTTATATCTAGCCCTGGCTATGGCCGAAATCACGACCGCCGTGGAACTCCATCAGCAGCCCAGCGTGCCCGCCGGCTTCGAGCCGCGGCGTTTTATTCCCGACCACGAGCGAATGGAACGATAACGAGCTACGCGCTTTTTTGAAAATGGGGCATCACCTCTTTGGCAAAGAGACGCATGGCCCGCACCGTTTTGGCCTGATCCACCCCAGGGAACTGCATCCAACACAGCAGATAATCCATGCCTAATTCCTGTTGGTATTTCTCGATCTCCCGGATGCAGTGATCCGGGTCGCCGATAATGAACCGCTCCCGGTGGGTGTCAAAGGTCACGCTCGCCGGGTCCTTGACCAACTCGCCCTTATCATCTTTGAGCGGGCGGACATTGGCCCACTTGCCGTACATCCCGGCGTGCAGATACATGATGCCCTCCCGGGCCTCTTCCTCGGCTTGGGCCGTGGTCTCAGCCACATAGACCTCGCGAATGACCGGCGTGGCGCTGGCCGTCTTATTGAACCGCCGGAGCTGCTGCCGATACATCCGGTAGTGCTCTTTCAGTTCATTGAGATGATGCCGGGGCGAAGCCACCAAGGCCGACCCCCACTGGGCCGCCCGGCGCACCCCGCCGCGGGTTGAGGCACCGATCCAGATCGGCGGGTGCGGCTGCTGGACAGGCTTGGGGGTAATGGACAGGTCTTCCACCTGGTAGTACCGGCCTGAAAACGAGAAGCGTTCAGTTGTCCAGCCCCGAATCATCAGATCGAGCTGTTCTTCCATCCGTGGCTCACGCCCCGAACGCTGTTCTTCGTACGCGGCGAACTCCTCCGGTCGGTAGCCGGTCGCGACGCCGAAGATAAAACGACCCGCCGCGATATTATCGAGCACGGCCACGTCCTCGGCGGTCTGGACCGGCCGATGGAGCGGCAAGAGATACATGCTCGTCCCGATGGTGAGCTTTGATGTCCGCGCGGCCATGGCCGCCGCCGTCACCAAGAGCGAGGGGCAGATACCGTCTTCCAGAAAGTGGTGCTCAACCAGCCAGGCCGATTCAAACCCAATCTCTTCGGCAATGACAATCTGGTCCAGCATCTCGCGATAGAGCTGTGCGTGGGTCTGGCCGGAGTCTGGCCGGAGCTGCATAGAGAACGGACCGATCCCGAATCGCATCATACCCTGCCCTCCTTTGGTGAAGCCGTCAAAATTATTCTCCTCTGAGCAGGGACTGTCAACGTTTGGAGCGGCCGCAGCCGGCTCTCGAATCAGCGTTATGGCGTGAGCGAGTCAGGAACGTGTTGACGTCCCTCGTCGAGTGTGCGAAGCGGAGAAATAGTCACGGTATAAGCGGTTTCGGCTTGAGCTCCAATCCGGTCGGATGTTTTCGTTCCGTTCGCTTCCTCTGAGCTCGGCATTGCTTCGCTGTATGTTCAGGTCGGAATGATGAGCGGCAAGACCGTCTCGCACAGGAGGGGCAATTATGGACAGTTACCGAGTCATTTCGTCGGATAGCCATATTTTTGAACCGTCCGACTTGTGGACCAGCAGAGTAGAGCCCCAGTTCAGAGAGCGCGCCCCCCGCGTTGTCCACCGCGCCGAAGATGCCACCGACTGGTGGGTCTGCGAGGGGTTGAAGGGCGTCAGCGGGGCGTCCGGGGGAGCACTGACGGGCGTACGGTTTGAGGATCCCGAGAAGGTAAGTTTTACCGGGTCACTCAAAGACGTCTGGCCTGGGAGCTATATTCCCGAGGCCCATCTGAAAGACATGGAACTCGATGGAGTTGAGGGGAGCGTTATCTATCCCACCCAGGGGCTTGTGCTGTACGGCCTTCCCGATGGCGCTCTGTTCTCCGCTCTGTGCCGGGCGTATAATGACTGGCTGGCTGATTTCTGCCGGCCGTTCCCACACCGGATAAAAGGTATCGCGATGCTCAACCTTGATGAGGTTCAAGAGGCGATTAAAGAGCTCACGCGATGTGCCACGCTCGGCCTGGCTGGCGCTATGATTACCGTGTCGCCTCCTGCCGGGCGATCCTATGATTCAGCTGAGTATGATCCGCTGTGGGCTGCTGCTCAGGATCTGGATATGCCGCTGAGCCTGCACGTCGCGACGAACAGGACAGAGTCGCAGAACTCGGCATTAGATGTCGAGGATATTCCGCCGGCCTTTTTCACCAATATTGACCACTGGGTGCGCATGTCTCTGGCCCATATGATCTTCGGTGGTGTCTTCGAGCGCTATCCGCGCCTGCGGGTCGTTTCTGTAGAGCAAGAGCTGTCGTGGGTCCCACATTTCTTGAACCGGCTGGACAACACCTATACCCAACGCCCTCAAGCAAGGAGCCACCGCCGGTTCAAGAACGCGCTGCTGCCCAGCGATTATTTCCACCATAATGTCTTTCTGAGTTTCCAAGAAGACGCCTTGGGCATTCGTGACCGGCACATTATTGGAGTGGAGAATCTCATGTGGGGCTCTGATTATCCCCATCCCGAATCCACCTTTCCCCGGTCGCGGCAGATTCTCGATCAGATTCTCGCCGAGTGCACCCAGGACGAGAAGGCCAGGATAGTCGGGAGCAACGCAGCCAGGATATATCATTTCGATTAATGGGAGCCCACAAGCGACGCAGCAGGGGAGCCAGGCTTTCATATCTTGCTTGTCTTGCCCTGCTTGGGTGGGCCATAGCCTGCCATCAACTCATCGACGATAGCGTGGAACTCGTCCCACGGGGTCTCCCGATAGGCGTGGCCGCGCACGATAAATGAGGCCCCGGCATAGAACTTCTCATACTGCTGATGCCGGCCCGCGAACTCGGAGCCAACCATATCCCAGGCCAGCTTGAACAGCTTCATACGCGACACCGCGTCTGCCTGGGGTGTCTGAAAGTATGTCTCAAACTGCTCGGCGAGAAGCTCATCCTCCATGACAGAGATATCCGCCGGCATTTGGAATACGCCCCCACCGCACAGGTCACGCAATTGGTCGATAAACTGAGTATAGTTCTGGGTGCACCAGTCGAGGGCCGCGTACATCATCCGCCGGTTAAAACACACATAGCCGTCCGGCCAGCTCTCACAGGCGTTGATCTGGCCGTGTACCATGCCGGCAATGGCGCCCTCGACCGAGGCCATTTTTCCGAGTGCCTCTCGCACGGCCGGAATCTGGGCCGCACCGGTTGTATGGGCAATCTTGCTACACAGGCCGAGCAGCAGGCGCATCTTCGACCAATACCGCACGTTGGACTGATGATTGCCAAAGCAGTGGCTCGGAGTCTTGAGGTAGATGTCCCGGGATAACACCGCATCGTTATGAACAAAAACTTTCTCCCAGGGTACCTTCACCTGGTCGCACATGACCATGCTGTCGGTTTCGTCATAGCGGTAGGCCAGTGGTGAATCAAATTCCGAGCGGCAAGCAGCTTCCATGGATTTACGTGACCACAGGCTCAGCCCTGGGGCATTGCACGGCACGGCGCCCGTGATCGCCTCTTTTTTCTGGTCAGGTGACAGGGGGATGACATTCCCGATCCAGATGTCATTGGCGAACACCGCGCCCGTCGCCAGCATCTTCATACCGGATATCACGACCCCGTCGTCTTCCTCACGGACGACACGGAGGGTGGGGACCGGCAGATTCCGGCGCTGGTAGAACTCCGGGTCTCGGGCGGCCTGGGGAGGCAGCACGGCATAGACGGTGTAGATATCGTTGTCACGCACATAGCGATAATACGCGAGCAGATTGTCCGGATTGCCGCACGGCGGCTTGAGTTCGTCCGGCTTCATGGCCATACCGGCCACAAAGCTGGCTACGTGGTCGGGCGAACGCCCGAACATGCCGTATGTCAGGTCCGCGATTTTTTGGTGTCCGACCATCCGCCGCTGCAAGTCGTCGCGCGACTTGGCCCGTAAATAGTAAATCGAGTGCCGGCTGCCGTCCTCTTCGTAGCTCAGCGTCTCGCGATTTGCCGGGTCGGCCTTCATGTCGTAGATGGCAGCTACCGTGCGCGCGGCGTTACGGAACGCTGGGTGGGTTGTGACATCTTCCACCCGTTCACTGCCGATATAGACCACCCGTCCATCCTGAAGGGATTCCAAATGCTCCTGGCCGGTCTTCAGCATGGGCGTCTCCTTTACGTCGGCTCAGTATGAGCCGTGCATAGCACGCTTTGTGGGCGAAATCGCGTTGGCTACTCAATTGAATATGAGAGGGGGCAGCGGGAGGACGCCCCTCACAGCAGGTGATGGCAGGTGAGCTAAGGGGGAGGAGGCTCACTTGACTTTTACCGCCGACTGACCCAGTTTCTCTCCAATAGTTGTCGTTGTCCGGATGAGTCCGCCACCACTGAAGAGCGCACGCACGGGCGCACGCAATAAGGAACGTCAGATGTACGAAATGTTATCCGGCCTTCGCGTGGTCGAAATGGGCCATATTGCCCTTGGCCCCCTAGCTTCCCAGATGTTGGGTGACTACGGCGCGGAAGTCATCAAAATCGAGCCGCCAAGCGGCGATGTGTACCGCGCCCTCGGAGTAAGCCGCAACCAGGGCATGAGCGCCCAATGGATGGCTTGCAATCGCAACAAACGCAGCGTGGCTATCGACCTCAAGCGTGAGGAAGGCCGGGAACTGCTGCGCGACTTACTGAAGACGGCGGACGCGTTCCTACACAACATGCGTCCACCCGCTATTCGCCGCTTAGGCTTCGACTACGCGGCGGTGCGCAAAATCAATCCCGACATCGTCTACTGCTTCTCCGGCGGCTTCGGACAGAATGGTCCGTATAAGGATTACCCGGCGTTCGACGATATCATCCAGGCGTACTCGGGCATCGCGGCTGTCAATAGTCTGCAAACAGGACAACCTGAACTGGTCCCCATGGTGATATGCGACACCATGACCGGACAAGCGCTCGGACAGGCCCTCCTCGCAGGGCTACTCGGTCGTCAACTGCACGGCGAAGGAGTCTGCATCGAAGTGCCGATGTACGAGTTGGTTGTGAGCGCGCTCATGAATCAACACCTGAACGGCGAAGGCTTCGTTCCCGCGGAAGGGCCACTGGGTTACAACCGCGTGCTGAACCCATCAAGACGCCCGTGTCGAACGAAAGACGGCTTCATGGTGCACGGCGTCTACAAGGTCGAGAACTGGCGCAAGTTGTGCGAGGCGGTGGGCCGCCACGATTTGCTCGATAGCGGCATGCTGGACGACCAGCACACCGTCGCGGCCAACATCTCAACCCTGTACAAAATCATGCTCGAAGAGATCATGCCGCAACGCACGAATACCGAATGGGTCGCTCTCTTCAATGCATTGGACATTCCTTACGCTGAAGTCCAGCAGCTGGACACGTTAATGGACGACGCGCACTTGCGTGCCGTTGGGTTGTTCGAAGAATATGAGCATCCGACAGAAGGTGCCGTGCGGCAAATTCGCCAACCGATCAATGTGACCGGACGTGACCGCCACGGCGACCGGCCACCGCCGCAGGTCGGCCAGGACACCGTAAACGTCTTGAACGAGCTATACGGCGATGAGGACCAGGTGCGCCAGCTCATCGATGACGGCATTGTCGTCGCCAAGTAAACGCATGCGAAGGAATCGAAAGTGGTACAATTCATTCTGCACGCGTAACCGTTGCCCAGGAGTAAACGCCCATGCCTACTCACGATAAAAACGTCGAGTTTGACGCGGCCGGCATCGCACCGGTGCGTTACGGCACGCCGGAAATGAAAGCCTTGTTGGCCGCAATTGGGGAGAGTGCCGCGGCAAGTAAAGCGACCGGGAATAACCCTTTTCCCGCGATCGACCTGGTACGCGATTCGCGCCTTGGCGCGATCAGAGTCCCGGTCGACGATGGCGGCGGCGGTTGTACGCTACGAGAATATTTCGCCATGTTAATGGATCTCGCAACCGCGGATTCCGATGTTGCGCAGATCTTGCGCGTGCATTTCTGGTTTACCGAAGATCGTCTCCGCACACCGGACGAAACCGTCCGGCAACGGTGGTTGTCGCGAGTTGTGGCCGGCGAGATATTCGGCAACGCATTTACCGAGATTGGCACCAAAGAAAAAGCCGGCAGCTCTGCGATGCAGACTCGCCTTGAGCCGGTGGACGCTGGCTACAGGCTGAACGGCACCAAATACTTTTGTACCGGCAGCATATTTTCTGATTGGGTCCTGGTGGCGGCCTCAACACCAGAAGGCAAAATCACCACTGTCGTCGTGCCATGCGCTCGCGAAGGTGTGACGTTCGAAGACGATTGGGACGGCGTCGGCCAACGCTTTACGGGCAGCGGGACTGGCCGATTCGAAAATGTCGCGGTCGCGGAAGAAGAAATATTGCGACAAACGAAGTCAGCGAACACCGCAGATGACGAAACGCCCTTGCCGACAAACACCTACTTAGGCGGTCAGTTTTTGCAGTTGATCCTGACTGCGATCGTGGTGGGTAATATGCGGAACGTCGTCGCCGACGCGATTCGCCTGGTGCGCACACGGAAACGGACGTTTACTCACGCGAGTGCCGATACTGCCGCCGCCGATCCGCAATTCCAGGAAATGATCGGGCGCTTGTCGAGCTCGACGCTCGCGGCTGAGGCGGTTGTTCTCGCTGCCGCGGAGGCGCAAGGGCTGGCGCTCGATTCCGCCGACACGGGCCAAATCGGTTTCGAACTCGCGCATCGCGCCTCCTTACTCTCGGCGCAAGCCAAGGTCTTTATCGATGAGGTCGCGCCGCGCACGGCGAGCCTGATGTACGAACTCGGTGGCGCGTCTTCGACTTTGCGGACAACCGGACTCGACGAACACTGGCGCAACATCGTGACCCTCTCGTCGCATAATCCTGCGGCGTTCAAGGCACGTGCGATCGGGGATTATCTGGTCAACGGGACGAAGTTGCCGACGAATTTATATTTTTAGGAGGAGCGCCCATCTGCTAGCCCATATTCTTCACCATTCCGCCGTCGATGTCATACGCCGCACCCGTGATAAAGCTGGCTCGTTCTGAGCACAGAAAGGCGACCAGGTCGGCAATCTCTTCAGGGCGGCCAAACCGACCGAGCGGAATATGGGCGGCAGCAAAGTCGTTGATCATGCCGTCCGGGTCGTCGGGATTCAACGTCTTTGCCAAACCATCCCACAGTGGAGTCCGCGTCGGCCCTGGGCAGACGGCGTTCACCAGGATGTTATCCTTAGCCAGTTCGTCGGCTAAGGTTTTGCTCAGACTGATGACAGCCGCTTTCGTTGTGTTGTAGTCGATCAATCCAGCGTTGGGCTGTTTGCCGAAGATCGACGCAATATTGATAATCCGGCCCCATTTTTGTTTTTGCATCAGGGGAATGGCAAGCCGGGAGCAGCGAATCACGCTGAACAGATTGATATCAAGATTATCGTGCCACTCCTCATCTGACAGGCCCAGCCCCTGACTCAGATGGTACCAGCCAGCATTATTGACCAGGATATCAAGCTTGCCGAACTGCTGTGCCGTTGTGTCAAAAAGGGTCTGGATGCCTGCCACTTTACTGACATCAGCCTGGACTGCTAGAGCATGCGGACCTAAAGCTTGGGCGGTGCGAGCTAATTGCTCCTCACCGCGGGCGCAAATCACGACGTGGGCTCCCTCTTTGACCAGGCGCTGGGCCATGGCCTCGCCCAGACCGTAGCTCGCTCCAGTAACGACCGCTACGCGGTCTTTTAAACCAAGATCCATATCTCCCTCCTTCCTACACCATCGCTTATCAATTCGGGGGTGCAATATCAAACGATACCGGGTCGTGGTTCAGTTTTACATCGCGCTTACCCTCTGCCGGCGGAGGGGGAGGGGCACCCACAGGGGGGGAAGGGCAACCACAGGGAGGAAGGGCAACCACAGGGGGTTGCCCCTACGAGACACATTCGCGCTCCACCGCAGCGTGATGTGCTGTGCTCTCGCGCGGCACCCCTCCCGAGCGGAAATGACGATTTTCTGTTTGGCCTCAAAGCCGGGCTGCTGAATCGCTCTTGACCGCTGAGGCGGAGCGCCCCCCTCCCTGGCCCTCCCCCTCAGCGGGGGGAGGGACAATCTGCTCCCTCTCCCCTGGAGGGAGAGGGCTGGGGTGAGGGGGAACAAGCAAACTGAACCACGACCCAATCGTGGAATGACTTTACAATACGGTAGGCAGGTACTAGAAGGTGAATTGCCATACGGTAGGCAGGTACTAGAAGGTGAATTGCCATATGGACAGGTGATGCAGAAGGAGGCAACGATGGCGATGGGACTGGACCAGGTGCAACCAGCGGCCCCGCTGGATTTTTTGATGATTGATGCCGACCACCATTATTATGAGCCGGATGATTGCTTCACGCGTCATATGGAATCAGCCTATGCCGACCGTGCGGTCAATATTCGCAGAGGCGAGGGCAAGTTTGGACGGGTGTATATCGGCGATGAACGTATGCGATTTTTTAGCGTCATTCCTGGTGACCACACGGGCGGGCCTGGCGCACTACAGAAATTTCTCAAGAGCCACTCAGGCGAGGGCGACGGCCTGGTCTCGGGCGAGACGGTCTCAGCGCCAACGTTTCCCGAATCAACAGACTCCAACGTGCGGTTGCGCAAGATGAATGAACAAGGGGTCGAGGCAGCCCTGATGCTTCCGACGCTGGGTGTCGGCATCGCACATGAGCTCCGCCACGAGCCGCAAGCCTTGTTCGCCAATTTGCGCGCGTTTAACCGTTGGCTCGAGGAGGACTGGAGCTTTGGGAAGGATGGCCGTCTCTATGGTATTCCCGTCCTGTCGCTTGTGGATATTGACCTCGCAGTCGCCGAACTCGAACGGGTTCTCGCCTTAGGCGCGCGAAGTGTGAACTTAACGCCAGGTCCGGTCAATGGGCACTCACCGGCAGACCCGCTGTATGATCCGTTCTGGGCATGCTGTCAGGAAGCCGGCATTCCGGTTGTGTTTCATCTGGGCAATGACGGCCTGACCGAAATATACTCCTCACAATGGAGTGAGAACCCCTCCCCTCCGAGCCACCGGCTCAGTCCGTTCCAACGGGTGATCGCTTCGACGGAACGCGCGACGGCTGACACCCTGAGCGCGCTCGTGTTCCACAATCTGTTCGGTCGATTTCCGAGTTTGCAGGTCGTAAGCATTGAGAATGGGGCCACATGGATTGCGCCCTTACTCAAGGCTATGGACCACGCGGCGCGGTTGTCAGGTCCACGAGATTGGACATTCGGCCATGCTCCGGACCGACCCAGCGAAATTTTCAAGCGACATATTAAAGTCTCTCCCTTTCCGGAAGAGGACATTCCCGCGCTGGTCGAGGTCCTCGGGCCAGAAAACGTGTTGGCCGGGTCCGACTGGCCGCATCCTGAGGGATGTGCTGAGCCGATTGATTATGTGGAAGGGCTGGAAGGCTTGTCACCTGAGGTAGTGCGTGCGGTGATGCGCGATAACACACAGAAGCTCTTTGGCGTCTAATCCGACCCCACAGGTCAAACTGTGTTACCAACCCGTGGGGCCGTTCTCCTTAGGAGGGAACAGCATGGCTCACATGGATCAACACTCACCCGAGCCGCAAGGCATCGGAGCGGTTGAGCACTATGACGTGGTGGTCATCGGGGCGGGCTTTGGCGGCCTGTATGCCCTGCACCATCTGCGCGGAATGGGTCTTTCGGTGCGCGTCTACGACGGCGCTGCCGGTGTGGGCGGCACGTGGTGGTGGAACCGCTATCCCGGTGCACGGGTCGATTTTCCAGGCAGCCCCTTCTACTGCTACACGTTCTCAGAAGAGCTCGTACGGGAGTGGGACTGGCCCGAGACCCAGCCCGGTCAGCCCTCGGTGCTGGCCTATTTGGAGTACGTCGCCGACCGGTTCGACCTGCGCCGCGATATCCAGTTCGAAACCTGGATGCGCGACGCCTGCTACGACGAAGAGGCGCAACGCTGGAGGCTCGAAACCAGCGCCGGCGAGCGCATCTCGGCCCAGTTCCTGATCTGCGCGGTCGGCACCCTCTCGGCGACGCATAAGCCAGATATCCCAGGGCTCGACACCTTTGCCGGCGAGTGTTATCACACCGGCCGCTGGCCGCATGAGCCCGTCTCCTTTGCGGATAAGCGCGTCGGCGTGATCGGAACCGGCTCCTCGGGAGTGCAGGCGATTCCCGAGATCGCCCGCGAGGCGGCATACCTGACGGTGTTTCAACGTACGCCGCAGTACAGCATCCCGGTCCGCAATCGCCCCATGGACCCCGAGTTGGTGCGGCAGGCCCGCGAGAACTGGGCCGCAATCCGTGCGAAGATGACCGCGTCGCCCCTGGGCGCGCCGTTCGAGGTCTCCGAGCGCTCGGCCTTCGAAGATACGCCCGAGCAGCGTCAGGCGCTCTACGAAGAGCTCTGGCAGAAGGGTGGCTTCCATATCCTCTTTGGCAGCTATGCCGACATCCTGACCAATAAGGAGGCCAACCACACGCTGGCCGACTTTGTGCGCGGCAAGATCGGTGAGATCGTGCGCGACCCCGCGACCGCCGGGAAATTGATGCCCGACTACTATCTGGGTACCAAGCGCCAGCTCCTCGACAACGGCTATTACGAAACCTTCAACCGCGACAACGTCGCTCTGGTCGACCTGCGCCAAGACCCGATTCAGGAGATCCTGCCCGAAGGCGTGCGCACCGCCAACAGCGAACACCTGCTCGACATGCTCGTGCTGGCGACGGGCTTCGACGCCATCACCGGCGCGCTGCTGCGCCTCAACCCGAGGGGACGCGGCGGTGCCAGCCTTGAGGAGAAATGGCGCACGCGCTTCGACTCTTACCTCGGCATGACGGTGGCCGACTTCCCCAACCTGTTCATGATCCACGGCCCTGGGTCGCCCTCGGTGCTCTTCAATATACCGCTCGGCGCTGAGCTCGAGTCGGCATGGATCGGCGATTGCGTGCGCTACCTGCGTAAACACGGTCTGGGCGCCATCGAGCCGACCCCCGACGCCGAGCAGCGCTGGGACCGAGAGGTCGCCGCGATCGCCAACGAGACGCTCTACCCCCTCACCGACTCGTGGTATACCGGGGCCAACATCCCGGGTAAGCACCGCCAGTTCTGCGTGTACCTGGGCGGCCCCGACTACTTCCGGCGCCTTTCCGAGGTCGCCTCCCAGGGCTACGAGGGCTTCGTGTTCGAGCAGGGGGCCCGTCAACTGACCGAGAAACTCGCCAGCTAGCGATTTCGTAAAGCCGCCTCGGGGGACGCCTCATTCGGCCTCATGCCGAGTGAAGTTCGTTTCCCACCCTGATAACCCGACAGCCCCCCGCCGGTATTTATCGTTGGGGTCGTGTCCAGTACATTATGCGGGGCACAATGTAATCCCTGCCCTTCAAAAACTGTCGGGTAATATTGGAAGGAGAGACTGGTGTACGATCCCAAGTTTGGATTACTTCTACCTGCGGACGACTTTACCGCTGCCAAGCAGGCGACCTTGCAGGCAGAAAGCAACGGCTTTTACTCAGTATCGATGATCGATCACTTCTTTACTCCGCTCGGAGAACCTCAAACACCTATGTTTGAGTGCTATACAACGCTGACGGCTATTGCCGCGGTGACCGAGCGTATCCGCCTCACGCCATGCGTGACGTCCGTTTCGTTTCGCCCGCCGCCGATGTTGGCCAAAATTGCGTCTACCCTCGACAACATCAGCAACGGCCGTCTGACGCTCGGGTTAGGCGCGGGCTGGAAGCCGGACGAATACCACGCGCATGGCTATCCCTATCTCTCGAATCGGGAGCGATTGGATCAACTCGCGGAGGCCATTCAGGTAGTGAAGGCGATGTGGACCCAGGAAAAACCGAGCTTTCAGGGCAAGCATTTCTCGATTCACAACGCCTACAACAATCCCCGTCCCGTCCAGAAACCTCATCCGCCGCTGATGATTGGGGGCTCGGGCAGCGGTCTCCTCAAGATCGCCGCCGCCGAAGCGGATATTCTGAATATCAACCCGCCGGTCTTTAATGGTAAAGATTATCCGAACGATCCGGCTATGACCTTGAAGTTCGACACGCCCTATCTGAAAAAGCGAATCGGCATGCTGCACGGCTATATGGAAGAATGCGGGCGCGACCAAAAAGAGATAGAGTTGGGCTCTTTAATGGTACTCCACCTCACCCGAGACCCCGCAGACGCGGCGCTCGCCCAAACCGCGACCTTTCTCGGCTTCCCCGATGCGGACGCCGCGCTCCGGTCGCCCCTGACCTTGATGGGTACGCCAGACAGGGTCAAACGGGAGATCCACACCCGCATTAAGGAGATGGGTCTCACCTATACGATCGTTATCCCGGTCTCCCCCGAGTCTCATGAACTGTTTGTGAATGAGGTCATGCCTGAGTTTGTGTCGTGAGGGGGCAGTGCCAGTCGAACGGAGAAAAACAGTGAGCGACATCAAGCAATCCATACACGATCAATTCGGTCGGGCAGCCGCCCAGTATAAAACCAGCCAGGTCCATGCCACAGGCGAGGATTTGGTCCGGATTGCCAAGCTGGTGCAACAGCAGGAGCAGCCGTACGCCCTGGATGCGGGCTGCGGAGCGGGCCATACCTCGGTGGCCATCGCTCCGCATAGCCGCCGGGTCGTCGCCCTTGACCTCACCCCGCATATGCTGGAACAGGTCGAGCAGTTGGCCGCCGAACGTGGATTCTCCCATATCGAAACGCGTCAGGGTGATGTCGAACAGATTCCGTTCGCCGATAACAGCTTCGACGTGGTGGTCTCCCGCTATAGCGCCCATCACTGGCCGGATCCCCTGACGGCGCTCCAAGAATGCCATCGCGTACTGAAGCCTGGCGGGCGATTTATCCTGAGCGATATTGTGTCGCCTGAAGAGCCGGCGTACGACACCTTTTTACAAACGTTCGAACTCCTGCGTGACGCCTCGCACGTCCGGGATCACACGGTTGCCCAGTGGCAGGCCATGTTTGAACGGAGCGGGTTTCAGTCACATGTCGTTTCCGCCTGGCGTCTGCCGCTGGACTTCCAGGCCTGGACGGCACGGATGGCGACCCCACCCGAAAGAGTCGCCATGGTACAGCACTTGTATGATAACGCGCCTGAGGAGATCCGAACGGCTTTCGCTATTCAAGACAATTATGATTTTGCCCTGTACGGAACGTTATTTGAGGCGACCCGTCAGGGCGGCTAGCGGGAGGCAGCCATGGGCACGATAGTCTTACGCGATGGTGTCATTTTCGACGGCCACAGTCCCGAGTTGCTCGACGGGGCGGACGTCCTGATAGAAGACGGCGAAATCAAAGAGATCTCCGAACAGCCGCTCAAGGCTGCTAGCGCCCAGGAAGTCCGTCTGGACGGTCGTTTTCTCATGCCCGGTCTGATCGACGCCCACTTTCACGCCTATGCCGCCCATGTCAATCTCGCCAGCCTGGACGATTGGCCCATGTCGCTTTTGAGTCAACACGCCCGCACGCTACTGGAAGGCGCTCTACAGCGTGGCTTTACCAGCGTACGGGATGCGGCCGGAGCCGATTTTGGCCTGGCCGCCGCGGTTGAGCAGGGATTGATCAAGGGGCCCCGTCTCTTTTTCTCGGGCCGGGCCTTGAGCCAAACCGGCGGGCATGGCGATACGCGGCCGGTCAAACATTTTGAACCGTGCGCCTGCGGCTTTCAGGGCTGTCTGTCACAAGTAGCGGACGGGGTGGATGCGGTCCGCCGGGCGGCCCGGGAAGAACTGCGCAAAGGGGCACATCAGATCAAAATCATGGCCACGGGCGGCCTCTCCTCACCGACCGACCCGGTGTGGATGCTGCAATACTCGGACGAGGAAATCCGCGCCGCGGTCGAGGAGGCGGCTTCGCGGCGCACCTATGTCATGGCCCACGCCTACACCGCGGAAGCCATTGCCCGCGTCGTCAAGCTGGGGGTGCGCTCAATCGAGCACGCCAATCTGATCGACCAGCCAACGGCAGCATTGGTCGCCCAGCACGGCGCATATGTCGTCCCCACCCTGGTGACGTATAAAACCCTCGGCGAGCTGGGCAAGGAGTTGGGCCTGCCCGAGGGCAATATCGCCAAGCTGAAAGAAATCCAGACTGCGGGACTGACCTCTCTTGAGCTGTGTCAGGCCGCCGGGATCAAGCTGGGCTACGGAACCGATCTGCTGGGGAGCTTGCACGCTCAGCAGTGCCGCGAGTTTCTGATCCGGCGGGAGGTTCTCAGCCCCATCGACATCCTGCGTTCGGCAACGACGATTAACGCCGAAATCCTGAACCAGTCGGGAAAACTTGGAACGATCGCTCCGGGAGCATACGCCGACCTGGTTGTGTTTGATGGCAATCCGCTTGAAGACCTCGGCGTCTTACAGCCCGAGAACGGCGGTCCGCGGCTGATCATGAAGGCCGGTGCGATCTACAAGAACTCGCTGTGACGATGCGGTTTATCCGCCACTAGCCCTCCACCTGTTCGGCGAGCCGCTGGGCCGTATCGATCAACGGTTGGGTCAGCGCCGCCACCTCGGGGTCGGCACACATCATAATCTTGTCCGGGTCCGCGGCGAGAGGATCAACATCCACATGGCGGTGCGCGATGCGCCACTGCCCAGCCTGTTTCACCAAACGGTCCACGTAGCGTCCCTGGCCGAAGATCTTATACCCCCCTGGGGTCGCCAGCGCGGCCAGGACGCTGACCTGTCCGGTCGCTTCATCCCCGTTGACCTCATACAGTAAGTTGCTGGTCATATGCCGACAGCGAATTTCCTGCACATGCACACGGGCATACTCGCGCAGTGCAGCATGACCGCGCACCACCCAGGTTGCGACCTGAAAGCCTCCGTCGGGGGTGAAGCACTGCACCCAGGCTTCCGGCTCCAGATTGTCTATCGCATGGGCATAGCGAGCACACAATTCTTGGATAGCGAGTTTCTCGATCCAGGTCTGTTCCATACCGCACCTCTCTTTCTCCTCACTCTCTTTCATGAAGAGAGCGCCGGATTCAAGAGCGAGACCTGAGGCAGTGCGACTCGTCTGAGGGACAGTCCCCTCCCATGCGGCGACAACACCTCGTTGCCAGTGCAGGAGGAATGGTGCTAGGGATCGGGCAGGAGGGACCCCTCGATGAATCGCTTCGGTATCTCTATGGGTGTCAGTCCCCGCGAGCCGCTCGTCAAGGTCGGGGAGCTGGCCAAAGCAATTGAGGCGAGAGGGTTTGAGACCCTGTGGTTCATTGATTTTCAGCTCGGTCTGAAGGATGTCTATACGAGCATGTCTCTGGCCGCTTTGGCGACCGAAAAGATCGCCATCGGTCCGGCGGTGACGAATGTGATTACCCGGCACCCCACGGTCACTGCCAACGCCATAACCGCCCTGGATGAGCTTTCAGAGGAACGCGCCCTGTTGGGGCTGGGCGTGGGTTGGTCGGCCGTACAGGGGGCTGGCTGCAAACCGTCTACAGTGAATGAGGTTCGCGCCGGGATAAGCGCGTTCCGCCAGATGTTTACCGGCGAGGAGGTCGCCCTGTACGGTACGCGCGTTCAGCTTGCGACTGCCCGCCGTCAGATCCCGATCTACCTTGCGGCGGCACAGCCGCGCATGCTCCGCTTGTGCGGTGAAACCTGCGACGGACTCATCCTCATGGGGGCTGCCGAGCCTGACTTTTGTCACTGGCAGCTCAACTCTCTGTATGAAGGTTTGGAGAAGACGGGTCGAAACCGGAGCGAGCTCACCATCGACCTGTTTGTGACGATGAGCGTCAACGAGGATGAAAACCTGGCCCTCAACGACGTTCGCGCTTGGGCTACCAGTCAGGCGGCAACCTTCCGTACGTGGAAACATCTGCCCCCGGCCTGGGAGCGCTTTCGGCCGGATTTCGAACGCGCGGCGCAGCACTACCAACTGGTTGAGCACTTGTCCTTACGAGCCGGTCACAAAGAAATTGTGAGTGATGAATTTGTGCAGTCCGTCGCCATTGCGGGCAATAGACGCACGTGTATCGATCGACTGAACGAGTTGGCCCGGCTTGATATTGACCGGATCACGTTTGCTCTCCTGTCTGGGGGACGGATACGCCGCTTAGACGAGTTGGCAACCCATGTGATGCCCGCCCTTGCCGGGGTCGAGCCGGGCTGAGCATTAGGTCAGTGGTACAAAATCGTATTCGCCGGCCTGCAAAACCAGGAACACAACCGACTCCTCCCCCGCGTTCGTCACAAGGTGGGGACGGCGTGGCACTACTGCATACGTCTCACCGGGTGCCAGGCAAACGTTTTCTTTGGGGTCTCGCATAAATATACGCAGGCGGCCGTGGAGAACGTAGAAGGTATCCTGGGCATCGGTATGGGAGTGCCAGGGGACTTTCTGGCTTGGGCTGAGTTGTAGTTCGGCGATCTGAAATCCCGGTCGCTCGGCGTGGTAGACCAGGCGCTCGACTTCCAATAGCGACCTCGGATTCTTGATCGGTTCCTTTTTCATTGGCGTGTTCCTCGTTGGCTCGATCTCATGCGTAGATAGACCAAGAGAGACAGGCAAGGCAACGCTGGCCGCAACATGAAGTTCCGTCCGGCTTTGCAATACCGGGCGGGCTTGCACTATCCTGTGTCCGGCAATTGTTCACTCAGCTCTGCTCTGTCTGAAAAGAGAGAGCAAAAGAAGGAGGTGTCCGCATGAAAAAAGAATCTATCAACCCCGACAACGTCTGGAAGCCGGAAGACTACTTCAATATCTACCACTCTCCCGGTTTACCTAAAGTCCCACCCGAAAAATCAGGCTGGGAACAGGCCGTTAAAAAGGGTAACTGGCTGTTTATCTCGGGCCAGACGCCGACCACGCCAGACGGAAAGACGGTTGCCACCGATATGCACGCCCAACTCCGACAGGCGCTACAAAACACCCGGAATATTGTCGAGACGGTGGGCGGTACGACCGATGACATTGTCTCGATCCGCTACTACTTCAAGGCCGGCTATATGGAGGAGGGGTTGGCTGCGCTGCGGGATTTGGGCGGCGAGTATTTTCAGAGCCCCTACCCCTCCACGACGTGCGTCGAGGTTGTGCGGGTGGCCTGGGCCGATCATCTCTTGGAGGTTGAGGCCATCGCCATGCTCGATGCGTGAGGGAAGCTCCCTCTACGTATTACTCGGCAAAGGTCGCCTCGACGCGCCCGAGTGGACCAAAGTCGCCCAGCACCCGGACACCCGGAGCGATATCAGTCGGCTGAATACACGTTCCGGTGGTCACGAGCTGTCCGGCCTTGAGACCGTCTGCCCGGACCGTGAGCTCATTGGCCAGCCAGGTGAGGGCAATACGCGGGTCGCCGAGCACGTTGGCGCCGCATCCTTCGCCAGCCCGGACGCCGTTCAGGCTGAGCGAGACGGGATGGGTGGCAAGGTCGCGCGTTCGCCAGTCAGCCGTGGCCGCGCTTCCCCAGACGAACAGCCCGGCACAGGCACTGTCCGCGATGAGCTGGGCGGGACCGGCAGTGCTGAAATCCAGGAATCGCGAGTCGGGGACCTCAATGGCCGGATGCAGGCTGGCGACACTGGCCATGACCTCGTCCATCGAGTATTCATGATCACGCGGTGGCAGGTCGCGCGCCAGCCGGAAAGCAAACTCAAGCTCCGCCACGCGCATCCCATTCGCACCGAGCGAGAGCGTTGCCGGGCTCCGGCCGATCTTCCCCGCCAGCAACCGCCCCGCCAGTGGCCCGTCCACCCCGATATGCGCTTGTCCGGCCTGACTGGTGGCGGCAATCTTCCAGCCCGAAACGGACTGCCCCGAACTGCTGGCCAGCCTGGCCTGAACCGCATACCCCTCCTCAATGGTCTGCGGCCGGCACGCATCGGGTAATTGTTCGAGCTTTCGGCCATCCTGCCAGGCGTTCCAGAGTAACTGGGCAGCCGCGTGTATGTGCGCTTGGTCCATGCGTTTCATCCAGTCTCAATACGGAACGATCCTCAGATCGTGTCGGGGTGATACTACTATTGTGCAGCTTTTACTTGCCACTCCTTCGTAATCCGTTCCTCTTCTCCACCAGGAGTCCAAATCACTAATGCGTGCACCGGGTCCTTGGATTTCACCGTGTGACGCGTCGTTGTGTTGGCCGGGACCAGACAGGCCATGCCGGCGCTGAGCGTCTGTACCTTGCCCTCACTCGTCTGTTCCATCTCTCCGGACAGAATATAAAAAGTTTCGGTCGACTGATGGATATGGTTGGGCACATCCACCCCAGGCGGCACGACCAAGTACCCGAGCGTGAGCTCGGTCGTCCCCCCGAGGCGTTGGTCAATCAGGATAGTCACTTCTGTCTTCGTGACCGGATCGATGTATGTCGTTGCCTGTTCGGGACGGACAAACCGCGACACCTCCTCGGCCAGGGCTGTTGGAACAATGAACACGAGCCCCGCCAGTATCACAGGAAGACTCGTCCAACGTGAGAGACACAGGATAGGCATCGTTGAAATCTCCTTTTGACATTCGCTCCCGTTTGGCGGGATAATACCGGACAGTCAGCACCGGAAACGCTTCAGGCCACCTTAGGACGATCACTCGGGCGACGGCAAGAGCCGTACAGAACAGGAGGGATTCTTATGGCCGGCAAAGACAGCAGCGATCGCAGCCTGCGTATCGCCTCGATGACCACCATGTTGGATTATCACTGGATGTTTCTACGTACCCTCTCGTCTTCGGTCCGGGAGTATTTAGGCGAGGCTGGCCTGGAGGCGCTTGAGCGCGGCTTCCGACGGGCGGGGTATTATCGCGGCCAGCGCATTCGCGACCGCCCGGAGACCTTTGCCGAAGGACGCGACGCCCTGTCGCTGATCCGCCACTGGGATATGGGCGAGCACGCCATGGCCGCGGAGGCGGGCTCGTTTGCGGTCAGCGGTACCGGGGCGCGGGCAACCGTTACCCTCCCCCGTGTTCCGGGCGCGGACTACTTCAGCACCCATGCCGGGGGTGACATACTGGAGCCCTATTGGCGCAATACCTTGACGGGTATGGCGGAAGGCTATGATGCGGCAACCGGGGTCGAGTTCTCGGCCGTGACCTTGGACCTGAACACGCCCTGGCAGCTCACCTGGACCTACCGGGGCGAGTCCGAAGAGGTCACTGCCGGGCCCGTGGAGGATGTTTTTGCTCAGCCGTCCAAGGCTATCCAGCTTACCCGCAGTACCTTTGCCGCGTTTGCCGTGATGCAGATGTATATCGGCTTTGAGCTGATTGATCGGTTTGACGCCTCGGGCGAGCGCGCGTTGCGCGAGGCCCTGTATCAGTTCGGGGTCGAGCGCGGCCAGGGCATGCGCGCACAGGCGCTGAGCCAGGGACGGCCGCTGGACTTTCAGTCCTGGTTCGAGGTGCTTCAGGAGCGCGACCCGGCCGAATCGGTTTTTGTCTTTCGCGGCGATACCCATATTTCACCCGGCGTTATGCAGGCCGAGTGCACCTACTGTCCGCTGGCCGAGGTCTGGTCGGAAGAGGGCGAGCGCGGCCTGAAGCTCGGCTATATGTACGATGTCGAAGTCCATCGGGGTTTGGTGGAATCCTACCATCCGGGTGGCAGGATTCGCTGGAATACGGTCAAGACCCGTGGAGACCGGACGTGTAAATTCTATTTTTCCATTCCCGAACTGGTGACACGGAACGATCCCGACTGGGCTCAGCCGCGCCGTCAGCACTAGGAGGCTCACTATGTTAGAACTGCTCGACAACCCTGTCCCGTGGCCCAACGGCGCGCGCTGTGCGGCCTCCATTACCTTCGACATGGATACGGACAGCGCCCTGCACCTGTCGCATGCCGACGCCTATAAACGGGTGGCCGCCCTGTCGTGGCTACGCTACGACGAGGTGGCGGTGCCGCGGATTGTGAAGCTGTTTAACCACTACAATATCAAGGGGACTTTTTTCGTGCCGGGCTGGTGCGTCGAACGTTATCCGGCCACGGTCGAGACGATTGTCGCCAGTGACCACGAACTGGCCTATCACGGCTATCTGCACGAGAACCCCATGGACCAGACCCGCGAGGGCGAACGCTACTGGTTGGAGCGCAGCATTGAGGCAATCGAGCGGCTCAGCGGTAAACGACCGACGGGCGGACGGGCGCCGTATTACAACTACTCGCCCCACTCCACCGGGCTGCTGGCCCAGGCCGGCTTTGTGTACGATTCGAGCCTCATGGCCGATAGCCAGCCCTACGTCATGCGCGCACCCGAGGGCGAGGTCATCGAATTGCCGACCGACTGGGCCATGGACGACTGGCCGCAATACGCGCATAGCCCGGACTTTCGTTATCTGATGCCCACGCGTGCGCCGGATAAAGCCATGGAAGTCTTCATGGCGGAGTTCGAGGCCGCTTACGAGTGCGGTGGCCTGTGGGTCACGGTCTGGCATCCGTTTGTGACCGGACGGCTGGCTCGCCTCGCCGAAGTGGCAAAGATGATAGAAGCGATGCAAAGCCGGGGCGGCGTGTGGTTTGCCACCATGGAGGAAATCGCTCTCCACGTACGACGCTGTATCGCGGACGGGAGCTATACCCCGCGCGTTGTTTCCATGCCCTATTACGAGGAGCCCATCCCGGAATTGACCGAAGGATTTCCCGCGGGCCTGGAACTCAGAAAGCCGCGCGGTTAGGCCGGATGCCGTTCGTGCCAGGCCGTGCTTTGCTCGTAGGCATAGGCAAGGTGCAGGACCGTCGCTTCCTCAAACGGTCGCCCGACAATTTGGAGCCCGACCGGGAGACCGTCGGGTGTAAACCCGCACGGCACCGAGATGGCGGGCAGGCCGGTCATATTAAACGGTCGGGTTGCCCGAGCGATATGGGCGGCGACGGGGAATTCCTTGTCGTCTATGGTGACGGTCGGCTGGTCTATCCTGCTGGCCGCCAGGACGGTTGTCGGCGTCACCAACGCGTCGACCCGGCCGAGCAGGTCGAGCATCTCCTGGCGTAACAGCGACCGAAAGCGTTGGGCCTTGAGATATTGGGCGGCCTGGACGCAAGCGCCGAGCAATAGCCGGGTGCGCACGTCAGCGCCATAGTCCTGGCTGCGCGTCTGCATGGTCCGGGCATGAATCTCGTACGCCTCCGCGGCAATAATAGCGGTTGAGCTGGCAATCACATGCTGCATGCTGGGTATCGAGACAGCTTCGACCGTCGCCCCGAGAGAAGAGAGATGCTGTATGGCGGCCTGTACCCCCTCGCGGACCGCCGGCTCAACGTCTTCAAAAAAATACTCTTGCGGCACACCGAGACGGAGCCCACGGATATCTTCCTTCAGGGTCGCCGTATAATCCGGTACCGCTGCCGCGCTGGCGGTCGGGTCGTTGGGGTCGGGGCCGGCGATGGCGTGCAGAAATATGGCAGCATCGGCAACCGTTCTGACCATGGGGCCAACGTGATCGCACGAATGGCTGAGCGGATAGACCCCGAACCGACTCACCCGCCCATACGTCGGTTTGAGCCCCACGATGCCGCTGAGCGAAGCCGGGATACGGACCGAGCCGCCCGTATCCGTTCCGAGCGTCCCCAGGGCCAGTCCGGCCGCCATGGCCACCGCCGAGCCGCCGCTCGACCCACCGGGAAGACGGGTGCGGTCCCACGGGTTGCGGGGAGTACCGTAGTGCGGGTTGAGCGAGGTCCCACCCCAGGCGAACTCGTGCATATTGAGTTTCCCCAGCAGAATCGTGCCGGCTTGCCTGAGTCGGGTGACAACCGTGGCGTCGCTCTCCGCGATATGGTCGGCCAGAATCTTTGAGCCGCAGGTCATGCGGACACCCTTGACCGCAAACAGGTCCTTGAGCGCAATGGGAATGCCGTGGAGCGGGCCTCGATACTGCCCGTTCACTATTTCCTGTTCCGCGCTGCGCGCCTCGGCCAGCGCTGCGTCTCCCAAGATGGTGAGATAGGCCAGGTATTCGTCGTTCAATCGGTCAATCCGGTCAAGATGAGCCTGGGTTACCTCCAGGGGGGAGACTTCTTTCTTTTGGATGAGAGGCGCTAACTCGGCAATGCTCGTAAAGGCGAACTCTTCAGTCTTCATTGCGTTCGCCCTCCGACATGACAAAGCGCACCGCCGGTTCTATATGGCTGAGGTTCAACGCGTCCAGCGCGTCCAGGCCTGCGGACAATTGTGTATACAGCGTCGTCAGCTCTTTGAGGGCATCTTCGCTCAGCGGTTCCGCAAGCTTGTCTTGGAGAAGAGCAACGGCGAGTTCTCGATCTCTCATGTCCATTTCGCCTTCCTCAGCAACTGTTGCCTGTGGGTCAGCGTCCAGAGGTCCGTCGCGCGGATTTTGCGAGCTTGTCATTCTGGGGAGCGAAGGTGAAAAATGGCATCAGGCATCTTCGGCTAGAGCAGGTCTGCCCCGGCCTGGGCACACTCCTCGTCCTGCTGACCAGTCCCCCCACCAACGCCACACCCGCCCTCAAGGACTCCACCGCGCATGATCGCAACGCCCCCCTGGCTGGCAATCATATGACCCCCTTCTGCCGCAACAATCCCACGTACAATCGGGCTGTCGGCCATTTGTTGAAGGGCACCACTCGGCCGAGCAAAGCCCGCTGAAGCGACGGCCTTACCCTGAGAGCCGTAGACGCCGGCCCACAAGGCATCATCCATGCGGTTGAACGCCACGAGGCGTCCTCCAGCGTCACATACGGCTACGCTGATCTTGATGTTGAGCTCTTGCGCCTTGGCTATGGCCCCGGCAACAATGCGGTTCGCTTCCTCCAATGTAAACGCCATACGGTAAACCCTCCTCTCTCGTTATAAGATTGAACTTGCAAATTCCGGGTAATTTTGCAAACGATGCAAAGGAAAAAGATAATAGCGTTTGGCCGATCAACCTACAGGAAAGGAGCAGTCACATGAGGGCAGAGAGTCTGGAATATAAAGACGGGGATGTCACGCTCAAGGGATTTGTGGCGCTGGATGACCAGAGCAACCATAAGCGGCCCGGCATTCTGGTGATGCCCGAGGCATTTGGATTGGGCAAGCAGGCCAAGGACCGTGCTCTGCGACTGGCCTCACTCGGCTATGCCGCACTGGCGGGCGACCCGTATGGCAACGGCCTGGAGGTCAGCGATTTGCAGGAAGCGATTAAACACGCGGGAGCCATACGCGAGGATAACACCAAGTTTCGCCAGCGTATCCGCGCCGGACTCGACGCGCTGATGGCACTGCCGCAGGTTGATGCCGACCGGCTCGTGGTCATGGGCTATTGCATGGGTGGCTCCTGTTCCCTGGAGATGGCGCGGGACGGCGCACCGCTCAAGGGCGTGGTCTCATTCCACGGCGCCTTGGAAACGCAGAGTCCGGCAGAGCCGGGTAAGGTCCAGGCAAAGGTCCTGGTGTGCCACGGTGCGGATGATCCCTTTGTTCCGGTCGAACATGTCACTGCCTTTGAAGAGGAAATGACCAAGGCCGGAGTTGACTGGCAGGTCATCAGCTACGGCGGCACGGTGCATAGCTTTACGAACCCGGAGGCCGACGGCTCCATAGAAGGCATTTGCTACAATAAACAGGCGGATGAGCGCTCGTGGCAGGCGATGCAGGCGTTTTTTGACGAGATTTTCGCCTAGCCGCTATCCCGACCGGCCCGACCGGATTGCATACACATCGACCTCTTCACGTCCAGCCATCCAGGCCGTCTCGCGGTGCTGGACCTGGACGTGAAGGCGCGAGCCCGCAAGCTGTTCCAAAAATTTTTCGACACCCTCCCGTCGCGGGTCGCCAAAAAAGGCCCTGCCGCCCGTTTTAAGCGTGGCCGCCAAGAGCTTATACATCCAGCCGCCATCGACCGCCTCGTACAGCACGTCAGCGCCGACAAGCACATCGTACTGGCCAAGCTGCCGCACGCTGTTCTCGTCCAGCCAGCAGCGGCACTGTTCCTGAACGCGGGGGACGGTGTTGAGTTCACAATTCCGCTGAACCAGCCTCAAAGACTCGGGAATATGGTCAAGCGCGGTGACCTGCGCGCCCAGTGAAGCCAACACCACACTCTCCAGCCCGACCCCACAGCCAATCACCAGGGCGTGCTTCTCGCGCCACCACTCGGCGGGATAGGTCGAGGCGAGATACTGCGACAGGGCGAGGCTCGCTGGCCAGGCCAGGTGCCAGTAGTCGTTCGCGCCACAGTACGGACAGCGGGAAAAATCGGGCTGGACGTTGCGGAGCTCAATCAAACGCACGACAAGCTGCGGCGTGACTCGATACGGGAGAATGCTTTCTTCAAACAACGGGCGTTCGCTCATACCCCGGCAATCCTTTCAGGTAGGATACGAAGACATTTCATCATTATCAGGAAAAAGGCGGATGAGGAGACCCGTTCTCACTTGACAGCGGCCATTCCCGTGCACTAGGACGGAGGCACGAGGAGATCGCGGGGAGCACACATCCTTTTTTCAGTGAACATTGAGCGAGAGGAGGGACACTATGGCACGGCTCAGTCTCGTTGACCGCAAGCAGATGAGTCCGCAGTATGCGCAACTGGTGGAACGGGTAAAGGACGCTGACGGCTATGTCAACTTTTTGAGTATGATGGCCCACCGCCAGGAGGTCGTTGAGCCCATGTGGCGAGCCTATGTCGATATGTTCGAGGGAGGCGTTGTCGAGCCACCGCTCAAGGAGCTGGTGCGTATCAAAATTGCCTATCTGAACGGGTGTTTATTTTGACAGGGCTTTCGCTACGCATCGGTGATGCGAAAAGGACTGACCGAAGAAAAAATCGCCCAGCTTGAGGATTACGAAAACAGCCCGGCCTTTACTCCGCGCGAGAAGAGTGCCCTCCGCTATGCCGAAAAACTGGCCGTTGACTATGACTCGATGGATAATGACGAGTTCTTTATCGGGCTCCAGCAACATTTTACCGATGCCGAGATCGTAGAGCTTGGCATTGTGATTGGATATGACATCGCCTTTGGCCGGCTGCTGCGCGTGTTTGACGCCGACCCGAAGGTGTGTGAAGTCCCGGAGCATCGGGAGGTTGGCGTAGACGTTAGCCAATCCCCCGCTCTGTCCGCAGCAAAATAACGCCTGCTACGGGTGGGTCGGGCCGGCCCACCCTCTTCTCTTGGCTAGAGCAATTCACGATTTCATATAGCCAGCCGGTCCCTGTCGTCATTCCGGAGAAAGCCGGAACCCAGGCTCCCAGCCCCCGTTCTCGTCAAATAGCTCCCTCATCTCCGTTCAATAATGGGGGTATCCCAAAGTCGAGCGTTTTCACGCTGTAATTCGCTTTTTGAGCAGCAGTCACATGATTCTCTGCGAGGTCTGAGGTATCGTATTTGCGGCACTGGAGGCCGCCAGGGGTTCACTCGCCATTCATTCGAGAGCCGCTCCATATCAATGCCGTGTACTCGTCGAATAATCTCTAAAAGCAAGAGAGCACCAGCAAGGACGGAAACAAAAGCGAACGGCGCGACTACCTGCTCGCCAGAAACCGACTTCAGCTGACCGCTGCCGCAGAGTTGCTTATAGAGCGTGTCGAACGCAATTCCCTCAATCTCTATCGGAGCAAGCCGCGTATGCTTCGCGCAGATACGCCGGGCAATCTCCAGTGAAATTCGTGGTTGACGGACCGATTCAACGTCTATGCCGAGATGGCCTGCAACTGCCTGCTCGTGAGTTACTTCCGCCTCGTCGCGCGGGTAGACGCAACTGAGGCAAGCATGATCGTTCGGCTGTTTGTTATGATGAAGGACAATCTCTTGGCTACCGGTCGTGGAAGCGTCGAATACTTCTCCCGGCAACTCGTTCTGCAAATGGCGTCTCGCTGGGCGACTGTCTACTGCAACGATGAGGCGTCCAAGCCAGGCACCATCATTGCGTGCCGGATGCTGCTGGAGGCGGCAGACTTCTGGTTTGAGCGTGCATTCAGGGAAGTAAGATTGCGCCAGCATAGCCAACCGCTTGGCTTTCGGTTTGCCGATGTCACAGCGTTCAAACCAGACTTGGCGCTGAAGATTACCTGACGAGACAACATCATCATCAACAATGTTGAGTGCGCCCACAAGCCGGACGTGACGGGCTGCCCAAAGTAGGCCGTTACCTATTGCACCCGCACCGGCGAGATAAGCCTCATCCAAGGCGACCGGAGCAAGCAGATGGGTTTGTGAGGGGAGAAATGCATCAAACGGAATCTCGAACTCAGTAGGCGGAGGGTTTGGGAACCCGGCGCCGACAGCGGCGTTGATAACCGCGCTGGAAACATAGCAGGCTACGACAAGTACCATCAGACGATGGGGCAAGGCAGACCCCTGACAAATCGTCGGTGTCTGCTGAATGACGAGACGGTCGACGGTCAGATTTGCGAAAACTTTAGTCGAAGAGGATCGGGAAGGAGCGTTGCCAACCACAAGTTCTGTTTCAACACGCGAAACGGCCTCAGTCGGATGATCTACTACCTTAAGGGTGCGGCTGAGGATCGGAACAATCTCGGCAACGAACACAGCGGCGACAGGATCGTTAGGATCGTGAGTGACCAGAACGGTCACTTCAAGGCGGTCAGAGGCTTCCTCCTCGGATAGCCCAGCCGCAACTGCGAGTGCACGGATGTTTTCGCGCTGTGCTTCGGCGTTTAGCAAATGACCAGCCACTGTTCGATCTCTCCGTTCGGAACTTCGCGCCATCTATTCTCCGGCGTTAGACGGAACAACTTGGCGTCATCCATGAAATTTACCGATGATGTCTTGATGGCGAAATCGGGAACTACAAGGGACAATGCGCCTGCATGGCGTACAATAGCCCAGGTATCGTCTGCCTTGGAGTGAAAGGCCTCGAATGGATGAGAATGGACTTGAGCCGCAATCATCATCCGCTTCGAGTTTAGCTCCGATAGAACCGCCTTCATCGAATCAGGCGGAATACGAAACATGTCAGTCCACGCCATTTGGATCGGACGATAGACTTGCTGAACGTGGACGACTGCGCCCCCTTGGCGTCCGAACCAGAGAACAACGCATTCAGTGCCCCGACGCCCAGCTTCCTGCAAGTACTGAAGCGTACGCTCGATGCTGTCGGAAGAGACCTGTGTCTGGTGCATCAGTCGGTCCCTTTTTGCCAAGCGTGCCAGAGCTTGGTCAAAATTGAGCCGACGTCTTCGAAACCCGGCTTGCCGCGGAACTGTTCCCACCTCTCGTTCAGATGACCTTCATGTGTATGAAATTCACGAGAGCCGGCCATACAGACAAAAGGACGACCGGTGTCTGGATGCGAGCTGGAGTTAAACACTCGGGTCGGATCCGGCAGCAGGCTCCCAAGCGGTGTTCCAGCCTCGTCGAGAAGCCCAATAGTTGGTGGCAACTCGTCCCAATCAGAGAAATCGAAACGAAGTCGTAGGGCGGTCCGATTTGGCGCCGTGAAAGTGCAGTCTATAATTGGATACTCGACCTTATGGAGCACCCATCCACGCTCGGGAGCGAGGCCGGGCGGCCACTGCCCGACCTGCTCCTCGAACAGACGACGGGAGACAGCGATGTGCATCTAGCAGCCACCCCCGGTTTCGCGTGGCCCCCACTGAACTGTAAAAGCTCCCTTCAACTCATTCGCCTCGTAACTCTTGGACGGGTCGATCTCGCTTCCATCCACCGTGGCGACCCAGTCGCTGGTGTCCGTCAACTTGAGGGTGCTCGCCGCTTTCGAGAGAATCTCACTAACGGTCTCAGTGATCTTCACCCGCTCGTGCCCCTCGCTGGGATAAGCGCCCGAGGTCGTATAGACCACGACTGCCACGAATTCAGCATCCAGTTTAAGATCGCCGTGTTGTTCTTCAGTGCCAATAGTTCCCATAATGAACCTCCTTCTTGCTTAAAGAATCTGATTGTGGAACGGTGTCCTACTCATGAAACAATATAATGTTTCGACCCATATATAAATCAGTGTCCTACTCATGAGACAATATAGTACCATGTGGCCCATATGTCAACCGTCGTGCTACTCATGAAACAAAAAAGGAGGGATACTATGGTCACTTTGGAAAGTCTCGGCCGCTTAGTTGTAAAAAAGAGGGGAGAAAAAGGAATCCGAGCAGCCGCCAAGGAAATAGGAATTAGCTCCTCAACCCTTTCCCGTGTGGAAAATGGTCACCTACCTGACCTGGAGAATTACCGGAAAATCTGTGTTTGGCTCGGGGTTGATCCATCCACCATTGCGGGTCAGACGGATAGGGGAGCACGCACTAACGTTGCCCGAGCTCATTTTAAGAAGGATAGCGAGATTCAGCAGGAGACTGCCCATGCACTGGCGGAACTTATTCTCGCTGCGCAGCGTGCCGTTAAGATGCAGGAAATCGAATAGTCAATGGTTGAATTTCGTCGTGGTTTCAAAACGTGGAGTGAGAGAGCGGCGCTAGGATTTCGTCGTGATCTCCAGATCGAACCTTCCGGCGCACTTGACCCGTACGGGCTTGCACAGCATCTGAACATCCTTGTCTGGACTCCGCACGACGTAGCGCGCCTGGGAGACCTCGCAGAGGTTCACCTTGACCAACTGCTAAAGCACGATCCGAGTAGCTGGTCGGCCGTAACCCTGGTCCTGCCGCTTAACAAGGTCATTATCCTCAACTCAACTCATGCCCAAGTGCGACAGAACAGTGACCTTATGCACGAATTAGCTCATCTCATTCTTGAGCATAAGCCGGCCCGGGTTGATATGACGTCGAAAAAATTGATGATCTTGGACACCTATGACAAGCTTCAGGAAGAGGAAGCAAACTGGCTAGGTGGCGCACTACTGGTGCCACGTGATGCGCTTTTGTATGTGCTATCGCGTAATCGGCGCAACGAGCATATAGCTTCGCACTTCAATGTCAGTACTCAGATGATTAAGTGGCGCCGTCAGATGACCGGCGTTGATAAGCAGTTGAAGCGACGGCGCTCAGGCTAGAAATGGCCCACCCTCTTCTCTTGGCTCGCTTACCGGAACGGTTCGGAGCTGTCGTCAAACAGCACTCTCAGATCCGTTCGATAATCGTGGCAATGCCCATGCCACCACCGATACACATGGTGACGAGCCCGGTGGTTTTATCCTGACGTTCGAGTTCGTCGAGAACGGTACCCATGAGCATGCTGCCGGTGGCACCGAGCGGATGACCGAGAGCGATCGCCCCACCGTTGACGTTAACCGTGTCCGGGTCCATGTCACAGTCGCGCATGGTTTTCAGGGGGACAACCGCAAACGCCTCGTTGATCTCAATCAGGTCAATGTCCTTGATCGTCATGCCGGCTTTTTTGAGGACTTTTTTGGTCGCCGGAACCGGTGCCGTCAACATGATAATGGGCTCATCCCCCGCAGTGGCAGTAGCGACAATCCGAGCGCGCGGTTTCATACCGTGGCTGCGGGCATACTCCGGAGAGGCGAGCAGTAGGGCTCCCGCGCCGTCAACAATGCCTGAAGAATTGCCGGCGTGATGCACATGGTTGATCTCTTGCACGTCCGTGTAGCGTGACAGCGCCTTTTCGTCGAAGCTCAGCGTGTCACCCTTTTGGACATACTCTCCCAGTTTCGCAAAGGACGGCGGCAGTTGACCCAGCCCCTCAAGCGTCGTGTCCGGCCGTGGATATTCATCCTGTTCCAGGACCGGCGTGCCGTCCGCATCACGCACGGGAATCAGGCTCTTTTTCAGGCGATCCTGTGTGTGAGCACGGGCGTAGCGCTGCTGGCTCGATAGCGCGAATGTGTCGCAATCTTCGCGGCTAAACCCTTCTCGGGTGGCAATCAAATCGCCTGAGATGCCTTGCTGGACAAGCGGATGGAGTTGGCGCAGATGCCGATTATGTCCGTCAATCCCACCCCGGTCCGCATTCATCGGCACACGGGACATGGACTCCACCCCACCGGCAACCACCACGTCCTGCTCACCGGACTTGATGCCCATGGCCGCAAAATTGACCGCCTGCTGTCCTGAGCCGCAGAAACGGTTAATCGTCACCCCAGTCGAATCGTTCGGCCACTCGGCCGCTAGCACGGACATCCGGGCGATGCACATGGCCTGTTCGCCATACGCCGTCACACAGCCAACCACTACGTCGTCAACATCACGCGGGTCCAGGTGGTTTCGTTCTTTTGCGGCATTCAGGACCTGCGCCATGAGCTCCTGAGGATGGAGTCCTGCCAGCGCGCCATCTTTCTTTCCCCGTCCGCGCGGGGTGCGAACGGCATCAATAATCCAGGCTTCACCCATTGCTTCCTCCATCGTTTCCTGTCAGGCAATTCAGTTGGGCGAGACGGTGCTCCAGACACCGCTGTCGCGGTCGGCTCAGTGCGGCGAGATCGCCATCGCCATCATCACCGAGCGCTCGATTTCGGCGATGACGCTGCCGACTTCGTGGCCGATCAGGTCCATTTTGCGAAACTGCTCGACACGGGGAGCGGCTCGCTCAATCTCCCGAGCGGAGAAGATGTCGCGCAGAAAGCCGCAGGCATCGACCAGACAGATCATGGCCACATCCCTGGGATCGGGAATATCATTGGACAGCAAGACATCCGCAATCCGCAGTCTGACTTCGCGTTCGACGCGACCGTCGATTGTCGGATAGCGCCGTGCCCGGAAGACCCACAGGAATTTCTTGTCCTGGGACTCCAGAATGCCATGTTCAATCAAACGGGCCAGCGCCTGCTGCCGGATTTCGGTCGTCTCCTGACCGGCCAGGGTCTCTATCCAGCCCCTGGTATCCTTGGTCTCGACGGTATTTGCAATATGCGCCAGAGCCTGATCGAGGATCGGGTTTCCGGTCGGCGTCGCGTCGAGACAGGTGAGTTGCTCAAGATCGTTGTCGATGCGGTTGGCGAAGGCCAGGTCCATCAGCACCGCACCGGCCAGGATGTATTCCACCGCCCCTCCACGGGTCGGCAGGAAGACCCCGTCGTCGTCCAGCATTAACAGCATTATCTCTTCGGCAAAGGTCAGCATAATATATCCTCAGGGGGCCGCCAAGGCGCTCTCACGGGTGTCGTAGTAGTCGAGCATGGTCAGGAAACCGCTGGCCTCCATGACAGATTTGCAGGTGGCCCGGAGCGTGCAGAGCATCAGCTTGCCGCCACCCTGTTGACACTTTCTGGCACCCACAAGCATGACGCGCAGACCGGTGCTGCCGATGTAATCCATCTTACTGCAATCGAGCAATATCCGGGCATTACCGCGTTCAACGACGCCCGAGATATACTTCTCCAGATCCGGTGCGGTGGAACCATCGACACGCCCGTCCAGTGAGACAACAACCACAGAGTCTATCGTTTGCTCTTTAATCTTCAACGGCGCGTCCTCAGGACTGAGCCGCCAGGGCGCTCTCACGGGTGTCGTAGTAGTCGAGCATGGTCAGGAACCCGCTGACTTCCATGACGGATTTACACGTGGCCCGGAGCGTGCAGAGCGTCAATTTTCCGCCACCCTGTTGGCATTTTTTGGCGCCCACAAGCACGACGCGCAGACCGGCGCTGCTGATGTAATCCATCTGGCTGCAATCTAGCAATATCCGGGTGTCACCGCGTTCAACGACTGCCGAAATGTGCTTCTCCAGATCCGGTGCGGTGGAACCGTCTACCCGTCCATCCAGTGAGACAACAACCATGGAGTCTATCGTTTGCTCTTCAATCTTCATTGGACAGCCTTTCTCTTCAATCTTGGCCGACTCGCCGCGTTCAGCCGTCTGGCTGAGGCAGGGATAGCACAGTGACCGGTAGGCGGCAACCCATTTCTTGACTGCCAGCGAAGCCCGCTCGTGGCAATCATCACTCTTGGCGAGGCCAATAATTGCTGGCAGAATGTCCTGAATTCAAGAGGCTGGATGCCAAATCAAAAAGGGAGATGCGTATGAACAACGGAATTCTATCAGGACTGCGAGTGATCGACTGCGGAACCTATGTTGCCGGACCGGCCTCGACGACCATCATGTCGGATTTCGGGGCCGAGGTGTTGAAGATCGAGCGACCGCAGGGCGGAGACCTCTACCGCTCCATGTCGGATTTACCGGGTTTTGCCAAGGCAGACCTCAACTGGGGCTGGATTCTGACCAGTCGGAACAAGAAGAGTGTCGCCCTCGACCTGGCTTCACCCCAGGGTAGAGAGGTGCTCATTCGGCTGGTCAAGACTGCGGACGTGTTTGTCTCCAACTACCAGCATCCGCTGCTCGAAAAGTTCCGGCTGACCTGGGCTGACCTTCAGCCGGAAAACGACCGGCTCATCTATGCCCATCTGAGCGGCTACGGAGATGCGGGGGAGGATGCCGACGCACCCACCTTTGACGCCCTGGCCTATTGGGCGCGCTCGGGCCTGATGATGAGCGTCGTGGGTATGGACGGCACACCCGGCGGCCCGCGTCCGGGCATGGGCGACCACCCGACCTCGGTGTCTCTGTTCAGCGCGATTATGCTCGGCCTGTATCAGCGCGAACGCACCGGACGGGGTCTAAAGGTCGGGACCTCGTTGCTGGCCAGCGGAGCCTGGGCCAACGCCTGCGACCTCCAGGCCAAATTCTGCAATGCCACCTTTCCGGAACGCGGCGAAGACGGCACGCCGCCAAATCCTCTGGCGGCCGGCTATCGGAGTCGTGACGGCAAGGCATTCCTGGCCATTCTGCTGGACCCCGACAAGGAATTTCCCAATCTGTGCAAGGCCCTCGGCCAAGCCGAACTGGCCACCAACCCACTGTTTGCTACCAACGAGGCCAGGGGGGAGAACGCCACGGCCCTCTTTGCCATTTTACAGGGCCAGTTTGAATCGCGGGACCTCGATGAGTGGCGGGTGCTGTTCAAGCAGTCCGACATCAAATGGGCGCCCCTGCCGGTGCGGGACGAGGTGGCCGAAGACCCCCAGATGCGGGCCGCCGGTGCGTTCGTGGACATGGAGTACCCTGGGCACGGCAAGCTGACGACCGTCAACAGCCCCATTTTTACGACCGACGGTGAAAAGCGAACGCCAACCCCGGCGCCGCAGTTAGGCGATCATACCGGCGAAATCCTGCGCGACCTGGGGTATGACGAAGCGGCCATAGCCGCGCTGGTGCGCGACGGCGTGGCAGCAGTGGGCGGGTAACTTCAGCCAGTAGTGTCGGATGACGCCTACGGCTCATCCGACCTACAGGATTGGGGGGAGGAGCCATGCAATACGTCTATCCATGTGACCTCACCCCTGACAGCGAAGAGGGCAAAGGATACGTTGTGACCTTCTCCGACGTTCCCGAGGCCATCACCGGCGCACGAACCAAAGAGGAATCCCTTGTTCTGGCCGAGGACGCCCTAGCCGTTGCGCTAGGCGTATACGTCGAGAACCGTGAGGACATCCCAATCCCAAGCACTGCCGTAGGCGGCCAAGTCTTGGTTGCCCTCCCGTCCATCGTTGCCGCCAAATTGGCGCTCTACACGGCCATGCGCCGCCAAGGTATTACCAATGTTGCCCTGGCCAAGCGTCTGGGCTTGAGCGAGTCCGCAGTCCGTAGGCTGGTCAATCCCAATCATCGTTCGCACATCAGCAGCGTTGAAGCGGCCCTGCGCGCCGTTGGACGCGGCTTGGTGGTGGGAGACCGGGCGGTAGCGTAACACCGTAACTGTGTCAATGACTGGAACGAACATATCACTGATATGACGAGTAAGAATCGCGGTGATATTGGTCGGACAAAATAGGTTTACTCTCTACTCGGAAAGCAAGAAAGAAAGGAGCGCAACCTTGAAACGAAAAATCGGTCTGCTCACCCTGGGCCTGATCCTCGTATTCTGTCTCGGGCTCGTCAATCTCTCCTTCTCCGACGACGCGATTGGTCTGGAAAGCTGGCGGGAGAGGGCGCATGAGGGCAATTTTGCCCAGGGGATTGCAGGCGTCTACCTCATCCGGCACCACACAGACGAAGGCACGCCGAGTC
>MPMI01000028.1 GCA_002238415.1 Desulfurellaceae bacterium bin18
CCCCATCTGGGCCATCAAGTTTCTGTATGACATCGGGAACGTCGGAACGTTTCTGTCCAACGTGGGTCTGGAGTTATTCTACACCCCGCGCTGGCGGCCCATCACCCAACACTTGGTGTTGGAAGGTGGCTGGGGTGGCCTGCGCTATGACGACCCGAGCTTCGTTGGCGATCCGACTGATTACTTTGATTCGCCGACCTCACCTGGCACCTTGACCACCAAGGGTGTGCCCTGGGGGCCATACCATGACTACTCCCGAATTCGCCATCCATGGTCGTTGTTTCGGGTCGGGCGCAACCAGGCGAGAATGGCGGGAGATTCCGGGTGCAGTGGTACAGGACCGTGCACGGACGACGCCGCGGGCCGGGGTGCAAACTTCCTGTACCGGATTGGTGGTGGATCGAAAACCCACCACATTCGGGGCACGAAATGGGACAACAGCATGGTCGGCGTGCGGTTGATGGGGAAGGTCTTCGACAATTTCGACTTCACCCTGAACTATATGTTCAAGCGTACCGATCCGGGCGGCGTCTTCCATTTCGACACCTTCTTTGCCGATTCACCGCTTGATGCGGATGGCAAACGGACGGTGGGCTTGGACGGCCGACCACAATCGGCCGGATACGCAGGGGGAGTACCCACGGAAGGTAGATTTGCGGGCAGATATGTCGCTCCTGGGACCTTTATCCACGACCCGTCGGACCCGAACAACTCGCTCAACTTCCGCCGCGCCCTGGACCGGTGCTTCGAAGACAACATCGCGACCAACTTCGTCGGGGTCGACATGTACGGCTACAGTCAGGATAGCAACCCGAACAACGACCGAACTGGAACCGCCTGTTTCGATGTGTCCCACTGGATGCCGTGGACGAACGTGTTCGGGTTTACGCTTACGTATAACGACTTCGACTACACCGGCGCAGTGTTCCGCCTGGAGCAGAGTTGGTCGACCAATGAGCCGCGCAACATCGCGCCGGTCGCGAACGGCGGCCGGGACCAGGAGCACTACGATGCGCGCGTAGCCGCGGCGCAAGCCAACGCTATTGCACAGGGCAGGACGGGCTCGCAGATTCCGACCCATCCCTTTACGGACGGCGACGGCAACCCATGCGCCGAAGGGCACGGCAGCTTCTGTCCCAGCCCACGCCAGCGCATTGCGCGCATTAAGACCGGCAGCTCGATCTGGCGGAGCATGATCGGGTTTGACCTGATTCAGTCCATTCAGTCCTTTCCGGGCATGGGCTGGGCGCGCGGCCTGCCGGGCGGTATTGGCGACCAGACCACCTTCTACACCTTCCAGGCTCTGACCACCTACCAGAACGATAACCGCGCAACGGGCCTGAGCGCCTTCACCAACGCGCCGCGCGACCGGCACAGTCGGTTCAATCAGTTGTACACCTTTGGAATGTCGGGCTTTTATTTCCGGGGCAAGCTGGAGCCGCTGTTTGCGTTCGCCTACTCGGTGAATGCCAAGCAGCCGTTGTTGCTGGCCCAGACCTACTGGCACGGCCTCTATTTCCGCAACCTCGACCTCTTTGCCGGCACGGTCATGTATATGGGCAGCACCAACGACGTCGATGCTACGGGGCTGCACCTGTGGGCGGAGCGCGATCTGTTCTGGATTCGTCTCCAGTACTACCTGCTGTAGTCACAACCGGAGAGGTGCAACGCCTCTCCTACAAATTCGATCTCGAAAAGGGAGGTTCCTCAACAGGACCTCCCTTTTTTCTTTGCGTGAAATATGGGAAGATGCCGCCTGCTTGAGTAGGGTCAGGACGAATTAAAGGAGGAGTATAGATATGGCGACAGTTGATGGCGGGACGCTTATTGGACGGATATTAAAGGAACAGGACGTGAAGTATATGTTTGCCGTAAATGGCGGACATACCTTCCCCATTCTGGCCACCCTCAGAGATAATGGCATCAAACTCATTCACATGCGCCACGAGCAAGCCACCGCCTATGCCGCGGATGGCTACGCCCGTGTGACCGGCAAACCCGGCATCTGCTGTGTCACTGCCGGTTGTGGCCTGACCAACGCGGTGACGGGCCTGTGTGGCGCCGGTCTGACCAATAGTGCGGTCGTCTGCCTCGCGGGCCAGCACCCTACCACTGAGGACTTTATCGGCTCTTTCCAGGAAGCCTACGGGTCTGATGTGGTGAGTTCGTTCTCGAAATTTGCCAAGCGCGTACTCGACTGGTCAACCATTGAAATCGACCTGCGTCAGGCATTTCGTGAGGCCACCTCAGCCCCTCAGGGTGTCTCCCTGCTCGAAATTCCAACCAATATTCTCTACCACCAGGAGGACGAAGCCAAGCAGCGCAAGGGCGCAAAAGTCTATGGTCCGGATGAACTCCGCTTCCAGGGCGACCCACGCCAGATCGAACGCGCGGTTGAGCTCATCTTTCAGGCGAAAAAGCCGCTCATTGCCGGTGGAGACGGGATTTTCTGGTCCGGAGCCGAGGCCGAACTGAAAGAACTGGCCGAACTCACCAGTACCCCGGTATACTGCCGCCGGGCCGGCCAGGGTGCGGTTGACGAAGACCATGCGCTCGCCGTGCGTGGCGCGTGGAAAAAGCCGTTTACGGGCGAAGCCGACGTAGTGCTGGCGATTGGATTCAAATTCTGGAGTGGAGAAAAATTCGGACAACCTCCAACCTGGAGCGATAAAGCCACCTATATTCAGGTCGATGCCACCGCCCAGCGGGTTGGCTGGCACGTCCCCGCCGAAGTCGGCATTGTCGGCGACCCCAAGCTGGTGCTGCGGCAAATGATCGACACGGCCAAGGCGATGCAGCTTGACTTTAGCGCCAAGCGGGAGAGTCCCTGGCTCCAGAACATGGTCGAGGTACGCGAGAACTATAATAAGCTCATCAGCGACCGTGAGCAGCAGCATCACGGTTCCACCCCTATCCACCCCGACCGGCTGGCCAAGGACCTCACCTCTGTTATCGATAAGGATGCAACTCTCATCGTCGACAGCTTCACGCTGAGTGGTTACACGAGTCAGTGGTTTACCGCCCATGAGCCGGGTCAGATTGTCGACGCCGGGCCACTGGCCCCAGTCGGACACGGCGTGGGCATGGGTATTGGTGTGCAGCTCGGGCGTCCGGGCAAACAAGTCATCGTTGTCAGCGGGGACGGGGGTCTGGGCATCGGCGGCATGGATATGGAGACCGCCGCCAAATACAACATCCCGATTATTACCCTGCTGTGGAACAATAGCTCGTGGGGGCCGACGTTTGAGTCCATGCCCCTGCTCAAAGGCCGCACCGACCCGTTCGATATGGTTAAGGACATTCGTTATGACAAGGTGTTTGAACCCATGGGGGTCTACACCGAGCATGTGGAGCAGCCGGATGAGATTATTCCGGCTCTGGAGCGTGCCCTCTCCTCCGGTAAGACCTCGCTGATTAACGTGTTCGGCGATAAGAGCGTCGGGCACCCATCGCTCGGCGGAAACTTGTTGGGCTCAACTCAGGTCTGAGGAAAGAATCGCCAATCCAGAAAAAGGGCAGGCATAACGCCTGCCCTTTTTTCTTGGTCCATATAGGTCTCATTGTCCCCTGAGCAACCGCCCTACCCGCCCTCTTTGCGCATCACGATTTCGATTTCATCAAGCGGAGAAACCCCTCGATTGCGAATATGACAGTTCCAGCCGGCAAACTGGCGTAAGTACGTAAACACTTCCCGGACCAGACCTGGTTTTACTTCTCTTTCCCATTCGTTCAGCCATTCGTCTCCCTCAAAATCTTCATCGTCCCAGGCCTCGGAAGGAATGTCCGCGCTCAGGGAGAAGCGTAGATTGAACGTATGCTCGTCCTTTTCTGCCATACAGCGCCTTTATGAGACGTCCAGCGCCGCCAGGTCTTCCAGATAGGTTGCGGCCGGTACCATGCCGATTTGGCGCCGTTTCCCGCCAATCAGGACGGTCGGCACCGCACTCACGAAATACGTATTCATCGCGTCTTCACATTGCTGACGCACCTGGTCCTGGAGGGTGGTATCTGCGATATCGTTCAGAAAGGCGTTCATATCCAGGCCTGCCTGCCGGGCAACCTCCACGCAGGTCTCTTTTTCAATCAGACTCTTGTTCTCGATAAAAAAGGCTCGGAAGAGTCCTGAGTGAAAGCGGAGGAAGGCGTCTTCGCCCTGACGCTGGGCGGCCGTACCGGCTTCCAGGCCGGGCATGCTCCAGCCCGGAAATTCGGCATGCGGCCACATGGAATATTCCAGACCGTCCGGTTCGGCCAGGGCTGACGCCTTACGCCAGGCCTGCTCCACATAGCTGTCCTTAAACTGAAACGGAGTGGCCGCATAGTGCGGACGGAGGGCAAAGGGATGCCATTTGACACTGACTCGATCACCAAAGCGTTCCTTGATCTTGCGAAGCCGCTCCGCGGCCGGGAAACACCACGGTCACAGATAGTCCGAGAACTCGATAATCTCAACTGGTGTATCCATACGGTTACCCCCCTGTTGTACTGCCCCAGTTCTATCCGAAACAGGCTGCGCCGGCCAGAGGTCAGTCCAATTCCCTTGCATTTTCCCCAAAACAGCAGTACCACCATAAAAACACCAGACACCGCATCACAGTAAGGAGAACGAGCCATGCGAGTCATTGATGGAGATGCCCATTTTCTCGAACCGTTGGATCTTTTTCGGCGCTATATTGACCCTCCCTACCGCGAGCAGGCGATGCAGATTGAAACCGACCGGGTGAGCGGGGAAAAAAAGTTTCTGGTCAACGAGAAACCCATGCAGATCTTCGATGTCGAACAATTTCTGAGCGCGGTTGCCGGTTATGGTCAAAAGGAGCAAGGCAAGGACCTGAACTCCTTCGACCGGTACCATTATTATAGTACTGAGTGGTCAGACATGGGCCAGCGGGTGCAATTCCTCAATGACGAACAGATGGCCTGCCAGGTTATCTACCCAACGCTCGGCCTGTTCTGGGAGGGCGAGGTAGAAGATCCCTATCTGGCCGACGCCCACTGCCGCGCGTATAACACCTGGACATTTGAGGTGTGCCACTCACACAAGGATCGTCTCTACCCCGCAGCGCATATCTCCCTCCGTGACCCACAGTTGGCCGTGCGAGAAATGGAACGCGTCGCCAAGCTCGGCTGCCGGACGATCTTTGTGGCGGCCGCACCCATTGACGGCAAAAGTTTTGGCTTACCGGAGTACGACCCGGTCTGGGCCGCGGCCCAGGACCTTGACCTGAGTATCGGTCTCCACCTCGTCGGTCATAAAAACTATGCTGGCAGCGAGTGGTTTCGGGATCGCGACCCTGGCTTTATGTATCTGACCATGAGCATCATCCAAGACCCGCGTCATGCCGTGACGGCCATGATGTATGATGGCGTGTTTGAACGCTTTCCCAAGCTGCGGGTCGCGACCATCGAGGCCATGGTCGGCTGGATAGGCGAGTGGCTGGAGCGGGTGGACTATCGCTACCAGTACATGGGCCACACCTCACAGATGAAACGCCCGGCGAGCGAGTATTTTGCCCGTAATATCTGGGTCAATGGTGACCCGGAGGAAAAGATGTTTCCCTTGATGGTTCAGTTTGCCGGCGACGACCGCTTCTTCATTGGCTCCGACTACCCACACGCCGAAGGATTCGTCGACCCGGTCCAAAAGGCGCGGGATGTCCTCTCCTCCCTACCGACGGAGTCCGTGGATAAGATTCTGGGCACCAACGCGGCGACGTTCTACGGTATTTAAATTGTACTGAGGCCGGCATGGAGATAGAGTCCCATGCTGGTCCCCTCACCCTTGTAGCAGTTGGACGACCTCGTCGTGCAGCTGTCCGTTCGAGATCACTGCGTCACCGGTGTAAATAGACGGTGTGCCGGCAAAATCGGAGAACCGCCCGCCCGCTTCGGCGATCAGAATCTTGGTTGCCGCCACGTCCCAGGGCTTGATCTCCGGCTCCAGGGCGACCTCGGCCAGTCCCTTCGCCACCAGACTGTGTCCTAACGCGTCCCCAAAGCCTCGCTGTCGAGCAGTCGCGTCAATTAAGCGCAAAAAAGGTTGCCAGCACGGCCGGGCTTTCAGGTCATTCAGACCGCCATGAATCAGCATGGCCTCTTGCAGTTGGGCGACCTCCGAGACAGACACCTGTTTGCCATTGGCAAAGGTGCCCTGCCCTTTCCGGGCATACAGCAGGTCGTCAAGGGCTGGTGCGTACATCACGCCGGCAGTGATTTCCCCGTCTTCTTCAAGAGCAATGAGTGTAGCAAAAAAAGGAATCCCGCGAATAAAATTCTTGGTGCCGTCAATAGGGTCGATAATCCACCGGGAGGATGTGTTGCCCGGCTGCTCGCCGAGTTCTTCGCCCAGAAAGCCATGGTCCGGGAAGTGCGTGTGCAGCACGTCGATAATACGCGCCTCACACTCCCGGTCGGCTCTGGTGACGGGGGTACGATCAGCTTTCAGCTCAACCGTCAGATTGGTTTTGAAATAGCGCAGGGCAATATCACCAGCGGTACGCGCGGCGGTTACCGCGGCGTGCAGAACAGGGTCCACGCTAGAGCAGCCCCCGAACCGCGCCACCATCAATCTGAAGGCTCGTGCCCGTAATATAACTGGCTGCCTCTGAGGCCAGGAAGACAATGCCGTTGGCCATTTCCAGCGGCTCTCCAATCCGGCCGAGCGGCACGTCTTTCCCACCCTCCTCCAGGGCCTGTTCCAGGGAGATGCCGGCCTTTTCGGCCCGGATGGCCAGCGCCCCGGTGAGACGGTCGGTGAGAATACGGCCGGGTAAGACCGTGTTGACCGTGATATTATACTTGCCGACCTCGCGCGACAGCGTTTTTGCCATGCCGACCACGGCTGGACGCACCCCGTTCGACAGGATGAGACCGTCAAGCGGTTCTTTGACCGACATGGACATGACGCTGACAATACGGCCCCAACGCTGCTGCTGCATATAGGGCAGCGCTTTGCGAATCAGCCGGACGGTGCTGAGAAAATTGAGCGCAAAAGCCTGCTCCCAGGCGGCATCATCCATGTCTCCAAAGCCGCCCAATGGCGGGCCACCGGTATTCGGCACGAGGACGTGGACGGTGCCAAATTTGGCGACCGTCTCATCGACCAGCCTTTCGGCTGCTTCGGCTTGCGCAAGATCTCCGGCTACGGCTAATACCTCGGCTCCTGTCTCACTCTGCATCTCGCGCGCAGCCTGGTCCAAGAGTTCCGGGTTACGGGCACAGATGACGACTTTTGCCCCCTCTTTGGCAAACGCCAATGCGGTCGCCTGACCAATACCCTTACTGGCACCACCGACAATGACAACTTTATCTTTGAGACCGAGATCCATATATCTTTCCCCATTCGTTCTGGCCGCATCTCTTGGGTGGCCTACAGATACCCCTTTTTCTCATAAAACCCGCGGACCGCTGACTCAAACCCCTGCGGATTATCTCCCATGACAGAATGACCAGCCTTGGGTACGAGGGCAAATTCCGAACCAGGAATCAGTTCTTGCAGGTCCCGTGCGCCATCCAGGGAGAAGACATCGCTCTCGCCGCCCTTGACTACCAAGGTCGGACATTGGATTTTCTTGACCGCCGCAGACAGTTCCTCCTGCATCTGTTTGACATCAACCTTACGGTGGCCGTCGCTGAAATACGTATCGTATTTCCAGGTCCACTTGCCCTCCGGAGTCTCTTTGAGATTATACACCACCGTATATTTGCGGATGACTTCGAGCGGACGCCGTGGATTAAACCGATGGATCACCTCTGCCGCCTGATCCAGGGAGTCAAACTCACGGTAGTTCTTCATAAAATCACGGATATGCTTGACGCCTTTGGGCTCTACCCGCGGGCCAACATCCACGACGACCAGGGCTTCGACTTTGTCGGGATGTTTCGCGGTGAAGGCGAGCGAGTTTGCTCCCCCCATCGACATGCCGGTCAAGAAAAAATGCTCCAGGCCGAGGGCATCGGTGAAGGCATTCGCGTCCTTGACCATGCTGGCGCGTGAATAGTCCTTATCGGCAGCCCAGTCCGTATCCCCATGGCCACGCTGATCGAAAGCCATGACGTGAAAATGGTCCGCCATGGCCGCGGCAAACAAATCCCAGGTATGACAGGTCTGCCCTACTCCATGCAGCAGGACTAATGGCGGCTTTTCCGGACTGCCCCAGTCGAGATAATGGAACCGCAGTCCGTTCGCCTGAACGTATTGATCCGTAAACTGTTTCGCGTCCGAGTTTGATTCGTGGGCCGTCATGCATCGTCCTCCTTTTGCGCACTTCCCCTGCACTGTTGAGGGGCTACAATAAAGGAAAATCTGTGTCCGGGAAAGTATTAGAGCAATGACCGCACAACCTCGGGCGTCACTTCTCCGAGGTTGGACAGGACGAGGGCCGCCTGACTAAAGTCGTTGTTTTGGGTGTATGCGTTCGGGACGGCGATGCAGGCAATGCCAGCTCTGGAAGCCGCCGTGACGCCGCGATACGTGTCTTCCACGACCACGCACCGCTCTCGGGCCAAGCCGAGCTTTTTTGCCGCGGCTAAGAAGGCATCCGGCTCGGGTTTCGCCCGTTCATAATCCTGGCGCGCGGCCGTGTGATCGAAAAATTGGTCGAGACCAAACCACCTCAGGACGAAGTCTAAGTGTTCACGCCGGCTATTGGTTGCAACGGTCAGTCCAAAGTGTTGAGACAACTGGGTGAGGGTCTCCTCCACATGGGGCATGAGCGTGGCTTCCGTTTTCAACAACTGAAGAAAAATGGGCGAGCGAAGCTGGCGTAAGGTGTCCGGCGCGACCGGCAATTTGTGCTTTTCTACGATGTATTCGGGTCCGATTCCCTGGGCGATCCAGTACTCTTCATATTCGCGTTGGGTCACGCTGACGCCATACGGCTTGAGCACTTCGCTATACGCGCGGTAGTACAGCCCCTCAGAGTCAATCAGTACCCCATCCAAATCGAAGATGACGCCAGCGTCTGCCATCCTTCCCTCACTTTCTCCAACACGCAATTCATTCGTTGCCTGTTTTGTAGTACACTCTCCGGCATGAAGGATCAGAATCCAGACCCGATCCAGCCTCGGAAAGCGGCCCAAGACAATCCGTCCGCGGCCTGGGTCGAGATATTTCGTGAACTTGGCTTTCCAGCCTACCCTGTTCGGGTAGACGGAGACATGGTCTGCATTATGGCCCCGGCAGCGGATTGTCCGCGTTTACTCGAAGAGACCATCCGTGAACCGTTGATTCAACATGGCAAAGCCCTGGGCTATCGGTTTATTACACTCGACATCGGACACTTTGTGGAGTAACGGACAGCGCGTTCACTGCGTATCAAGGTCGGCCCGAGCCTGCTCCCAGTCCTGACCGTCGAAGCGCTCGATTTCCAACTCTTCCAGATTCACGCCATCCACACAGCGCAGATTCACATCGATCATATCGGGGTGTGAACGCGGAATATAGTACGAGGAGATGCCACACGTAGAACAAAAGTAATGCTTGGCCGTCCTGGTACGAAATTCGTACAGGCTGAGGGCGTCCGGATCGGACAGTAAGTGAAAGCGCTCAGGTTCGACGATCCAGTGCAGAAAACCCTTCTTCCGGCAGATTGAGCAATTACAGTCCAGTACCCGCTCGATCTGACCGGAGACCTCAAACCGGACGCGCCCGCAATGACAACCTCCTGTGTAGCTTGGCATATTCGCCTCTCATCAGCCTCGGCATTCTCGGCGGAGGTCTCATGACCTCTCCCCTGCATAGCAAGAAACAACCGGCCAGAGAAGTCGTCAGGCCCTTGACCCTTTGAGCCCCCAAGCGATATGAGGGAGCAGATCGGGGTGTGGCGCAGTCTGGTAGCGTACTCGCTTGGGGTGCGAGTGGTCGGCCGTTCAAATCGGCTCACCCCGACCACATTGGCTCCGTGAGGAGAGGCGATCACACCGGTGGTCGCCTTTTCTTTTTCTCAGCTTTCTGGTGGAATATCGCTATGATGATTCTGGTGTCGAACGACGACGGTATCCAGTCAGAAGGCCTCCGTTGCCTCGAAGAAACCCTCGCCGGTGTTGGTGAGGTCTATACCGTTGCTCCCGACAAAGAGCAAAGCGCGGTCAGTCATTCGCTGACCTTACACCGGCCCCTGCGGATCGAAGAGGTTGCCCCACACCGCTTTGCCGTCAACGGCACTCCGACCGATTGTATCAATATTGCCGTCAAGGGGTTTTTACCCGTCCGGCCCGATCTAATCGTTTCAGGCATCAACAAAGGGCCGAATATGGGAGACGATATTACGTATTCGGGTACAGTCGCGGCTGCACTGGAAGGAGCCCTTTTAGGCATTCCGGCCATTGCCGTTTCGCTGGTCACGTTCACCCCTCCCTACCATTTCCAAGCGGCTGCCGCATTCTCGGCCATGCTGGCGGCGGAAATCCGGACCCCTCGGTTTCCGGCGGATAGCCTATTGAACGTCAACGTGCCGAACCTGCCGCCTGACCGGATCAGAGGCTATCGTTTTACCCGCCAGGGCAAACGGCACTATGGCGAGAATATCGACGTCCGCACGGACCCGAGAGGCAGAAAATACTACTGGATCGGTGGTGATGACCTTGGCTTCGATCCCATAGAAGGCTCGGACTGCGTCGCCGTCCACGACGGTTATATTTCAGTCACCCCCTTACGCGCGGACCTCACCCACCACAGCGCCCTCGAAGCCCTTCAGGACATCCGGCTACCGTGGCGCTAGGAAGCGGATCAGCCGATACTCCATGCAGCAGATCTATCTTGACCATAATGCAACGACGCCCATACGGCCGGAAGTCGTAGAGGCCATGCTGCCCTGTTTCACGGGGACGTTCGGCAATCCGTCAAGCGTGCACTGGGCTGGCCGTCAGGCCAAACAGGCGCTGGAAACGGCCCGCGATCGGGTGGCGACACTGATTGGAGCCAAGTCCTCGGAAATACTGTTTACCAGCGGCGGAACAGAGAGTAATAATCTTGCCGTGCACGGGGTACTCAAGCCGCGGGGAGCAAATCCCGCCCGTATCGTGACCACTCCCATCGAACACTCGTCTGTCCTGGAAACCGTCAAAGCCCTTGGCGCCGATGGCGCGCCGGTTGACATCGCAACGCTCACGGTGGATAGCCAGGGGCGGATCAGTCCGGGAGAACTTGAAGCAGCCTTGACCCCGGATACCGTCCTCGTGAGCATCGGGCTTGCCAACCACGAGATTGGCACCCTCCAGCCTATCCGGGAGTTGAGCCCCACGATTCGTGAACGCGCTATCCCGTTCCATGTGGATGCGGTCCAGGCCGTGGGGAAAATCCCGGTTGATGTGAACCAGCTCGGAGTTGATATCTTATCACTGTCCGCGCACAAAATTTACGGTCCCAAAGGGATCGGGGCGCTGTATGTGCGACAGGGGACTGCGTTATCTCCCGTTTTTCGTGGCGGCCCCCAGGAGCGTGAAAAACGGCCCGGCACGGAGAATGTGGCTGCCGCCGTCGGCTTTGGATGCGCGGCTCAACTCTGCGCCCAAGATATTGAAACCACGCACCCGCGTCTGATACATCTCATAGCTCGCCTGTGGGACGGCATACAGCGGCATATCCCGGATGTCGCCCGCTACACGCCAACGCAGGCCTGCTTGCCGAACACCCTGAATGTCGGCTTTGCGGGAGCCTCAGGCGAAGGCTTGATGATGGGTCTCGATCTCGCCGGTATTGCCGTTTCCACCGGCTCCGCGTGTGCCGCAGGGTCGGTTGAACCGTCCCATGTGCTCCTGGCCGTGGGCTGCGACGAAGCCGGAGCCAAGAGTGCGATTCGGTTCAGCGCGGGCAGAGACACGACGGAAGAAGACATTGAGGCGGTGACACACGTACTGCCCGGTATTGTGGAACGAGTCCGAAAGGCGGGCCGGAGCGGCTGAGAGAAACAGCCGCGCACTTCTCTATGACAAACCCTCTCCACGACACTCAAGAGAATCATGGCACCCGCGTCCTTGCCGCGCTGAGTGGTGGGGTGGATAGCGCGGTCGCAACGGCTCTGCTGGTCGAAGCCGGCTATGAGGTCATTGCAATTTCCATGTTGCTCGCCGGCTCGGCCGAAGGTCATGCCGGCAGTTGCTGCTCTATTGATGATTTTCAGGATGCGCGCCGCGTGGCCGAACAGCTCGGCATTCCGTATTACGTCCTCAACCTGAAAGAAGCCTTCCAAACACGCGTCATTGATGTTTTCACACAGGAATACCAGCGCGGTCGCACACCGAATCCCTGCCTGCTGTGCAATCGCGATCTCAAGTTTGACCTGTTATGGCAACGCGCCCGCGAACTCGACGCCGCGTATGTGGCCACCGGCCATTATGCCCGGATTGATTGGAATGCAGCGACCCGGACCGCCCACCTCCTACGCGGGACAGATCCGTACAAGGATCAGTCCTACTTCCTGTTTACGCTCAATCAAGCCCAGCTCAAACGCACTCTCTTTCCGGTTGGTCATTTGACCAAAGAACAGGTCCGAGCCAAGGCCCGCGCGCTGGACCTGCGCGTGGCCGAGAAGCCGGAAAGTCAAGATATCTGTTTTGTCCCGGATGGAAATTACGCCCGCTTTCTCGACCAGCGTATAGACTCCGATCGCGTGATATCAGGGGAAATTGTCGATCAGACGGGGCAGGTTTTGGGTTCGCATGCCGGCATCCATCGCTTTACGATCGGCCAGCGGCGCGGCCTGGGGCTCGGCGGATTGACCCAGCCCCATTATGTCACCCATATTGACTCGGCCTCTGGCCGCGTAACCGTTGGCACGCAGGAGCACCTCAAGCGGCACGGCCTGCGGGCCAAGGACGTCAATTGGGTCTCAGGTAATCAACCGGATGAAATCCAGGTTGCGGCCAAAATTCGCTATCGTCAGGACCCCATTGCCGCAACGGTCAGCGCCACCAGCGCCACCAGCGCAGAGGTGTGGTTTCGGGAGGCTTCTCCAGCCATCACACCGGGACAGGCCGTCGTGTTTTATGACGGTGATCTCGTGCTGGGTGGCGGCTGGATTGAAGGCCCCCTGCCGTAAAGGACCCTGTATTCATGTCGCTTGTCACCGCACCTGACGTGCCCTCCTCGCCGCAGACCTCGCGTCGCGTTGCCATCACTACCCTGGGCTGCAAGGTGAATCAGTACGACGCGGCCACGCTGCAAGAGAGACTCTCTGCCGCGGGCCACCAGTGTGTTCCTTTCAGCGATGCGGCTGAGGTCTACATCGTCAATAGTTGCACAGTCACCAATCAGGCTGACGCCGAGAGCCGCCAGTTGGTGCGCCGGGCAAAGCGGCGCAACCCGGAGGCCCAAGTCATCATGACCGGCTGTTATGCCCAAGTGAGTCCTGAGGCCGTGGCGCGCCTGCCCGAAGTGGATTACGTTGTTGGGCTCAATCGGCTCGATGATCTGGTCCGCCTGGTCGCTCAGGGGGACTCCTCCGCTCAGCCACCAGACCAGAAAGTCTTTATCAGCAAGCTGCGAACCGCCAAGCATGAAGCTACGCCAGGTATCAATACCTTTGGGGCACTGACCTTTCAGGGCCAGACTCGGGCATTTCTCAAAATTCAGGAAGGCTGCGACCTGTTCTGCACGTTTTGCATTGTGCCTATGTCACGTGGGAAAAGCCGCAGTATTGCCCCGCGCGTCATCCTGGACCAGTTCGACCGCTTGGCCGACCAAGGCTTTCAGGAAGTGGTCCTGACCGGTATTCATCTGGGCGGCTATGGCACAGACCTCAGTCCCCAGGTCAACCTGACCTGGCTGCTCGAAGCGCTCGAGGAACGGCGGCCGGTTCCGCGCGTGCGACTGAGTTCGCTCGACCCGCATGAAATCAGTCCGGCCTTGATACAGCTCCTCGCCCACTCCGAGATTCTGTGCCCCCATTTGCATATTCCGCTCCAATGGGGACAAGATTCCGTCCTGGCTCGGATGCGGAGGCGTTACGACACCGCCCTCGCCAGAGACATTCTGACCGAACTGCGCGAGCGTCTGCCCCACGCGGCCCTGGGGACAGACCTCATTGTCGGTTTTCCCGGTGAGGGCGAGGCGGAATTTACCCAGGGCATGGACTTTTTGGAGGACAGCCCCTTCACGTATTTTCACGTCTTTCCCTACTCGGTCCGGAGCGGGACAACCGCGGCAAAGTTCACAGACCGAGTCCCTCCAGCCATTATCCAGGAGAGAGCGCGGCAGGTGCGTGCACTCGGCGAACGCAAGAAAGCCGCCTTTATCCGTCAATTCGAGTCTGAGACTTTGCCGGTCCTCTTTGAGCACCAGCGGGACAAAGCCAGCGGTCGCCTCAAAGGCTATAGTCGCAACTATATCAGAGTCTATGCAGACGGCAGCGACGACGCCATAAACCGAGAAGTTCCAGTGAGCATTACGCGGGCCGATGAGGGGTTACTGTCCGGCACCATTCTTCAGGCTACCCCATGAGGAGTGTGCCCGCTCCCTAAAGCTTATGTCTGATCCGACCGACATGACTGCCCTTCAGTCCATCCTTGAGTATACCTTTGCCAACCCGGAACTCCTCCAACTCGCATTAACGCACCGGTCCGCCCAACTTGAAGAGGGCGAAGACCAGAACGAAAAACTGGAATTCTTAGGTGACGCGGTTTTAGGGCTGGTGATGAGCGATCTCCTTTTCCGCCAGTTTCCACAATACCGCGAAGGCGACCTATCAAAGATGCGCGCTTCGCTGGTCAATGCGGAAGTGCTCGCTATCAAAGCCCAGACTCTCTCTCTCGGAGACTGGCTGCGGATGGGACGGGGCGAGGAGCGTAGCGGCGGCCGAGAAAAACCGTCTCTCCTGGCCGCTGCGTACGAGGCCGTACTGGGTGCCATCTATCTTGACGGTGGCTTTCCGCCCGCAACCCGGCTGATCGCCAAGCATTTTGCCGCAGACCTGCAAGAGACAGAACGGATGGCCGCGTTTGATAGCAAAACCCGTTTGCAGGAGATCACCCAAAAAATCTTCAAACAAACACCGTCCTACGAGGTGGTCACGGTGAAGGGTCCTGACCATGAAAAGCGGTTTGTCAGCCAAGTGTCCATAGCCGGAGAAATATACGGCCGGGGCGAAGGACGCAGCAAAAAACGCGCCCATCAGGCAGCAGCGTCCCAAACCCTCGAACTGCTGAAGCACAAGAACCTCACGTCTCTGAAAGACGTGTAAATCGAAGCATGGTCTATTCCTTTCTGCGCCCACTGTTTTTTGCCCTTGACCCTGAACATGCTCACCACCTGTCAATCACCGCGCTGAAGCTGCTCCAAGCGTCCCAGCGAAAACCGCCACCAGCATTCAGTCATCAACGGCTCGTCCAAGACCTGTGGGGTCTCCACTTTCCCAATCCTGTCGGTCTGGCGGCTGGCTACGACAAAAATGCGGCGGTTCCCCTGGTCTGGTCCACCTTGGGATTCGGGTTTGCCGAATTAGGCACAATTACGGCCAAAGCCCAGCCGGGTAATCCAAAACCGCGTATTTTTCGTCTTGCTCAGGACCGGGCGCTTATTAACCGCCTGGGTTTTAACAACGATGGCGCGCGTGCCATCGCCCAGCGCTTGCCGTCCCTTTTGCCCCCCCACGGTTCTCGGCCTCTTCCGTTGGGGTTCAACATCGGCAAATCAAAGCTCACCCCCCTCGGCGATGCCGTGGCGGACTATCTCGAAAGTTGCGAAAAACTCCTCCCTTTTACGGACTACTTGGTCGTGAATGTCAGCTCCCCCAACACGCCAGAGCTCCGCAAACTGCAAGAGACGGAACGATTGGGTCGATTACTCGAAGCCCTTCTCACCTGTATGCGACGATTTGCCGAGACGGAGCAGGCCCCACCCAAACCACTCCTGGTCAAAATCGCTCCGGACCTCAGCCCGGATGCCGTTGAAGAAGTCGCCCGGCTGGCTCTGTCGGTCGGCGTCTCCGGTCTGATTGCAACCAATACCACCGTTGAGCGACCCGGACTCCGCGCCGCCTCACCTGAAGCAGGAGGGCTGAGTGGCCTGCCCCTCGCCGCGCATGCACATGCAGTGCTGCGGACTGCCTATCGCGCGGTGGAAGGCAAGCTTCCACTTATTGGGGTGGGCGGGATATTCTCGGCACAGGAGGCGTACCAGCGCATCCGTGCCGGGGCGTCATTGATCCAGATTTATACCGGGATGATTTATGAAGGCCCTTTTCTCGCCCAGCGGATCGCGCACGGGCTGATACGGATTATAGAGAGAGAAGGATTTCTCCATCTGCGAGACGCAGTCGGGAGAGATGCCTGATGTGCAGAAACGGAAAAGACTGGATGCCTGCCTCCGCAGGCCTGACCACAAAGCAGCCATTCCCGCGGGAGCGGGCATCTGGCAGGAGGGAAATCGGCCATGGCGGGAGCACTCGCAGGCATACGCGTTCTTGAATGTGCCCAAGGCATAGCAGCCCCTTACACGGGCATGCTCCTTGCCGAGCAAGGGGCTGAGGCCATCAAGATCGAACACCCACAGGGCGACTCCATGCGCGACACGCCCGGATTTCATATTTGGAACCGGAGTAAACGGAGCATTGTGGCCGATCTTTCTTCTCAATCTGGTCGGCAGTTACTTCAGCAGCTTGTCTCAGAATCTGACATCCTCATTACCGATCACAAGCCTGGGACAGAAACAGCCCTCGGTCTTTCGTATGATGCACTCCGCGAGGAAAATCCAGGTCTCATCTACTGCCACATACCAGCCTTTGGTACGACGGGGCCGCATACCGAGCGGTACGCGGATGATGCCCTGGTTGCCGCATTCGGCGGACTCCACGGCAGTCAGTGGTCGCATCGTGATGGCGGCGTGTATCTCGTCGTACCCATTGCCAGTTATGGAGCGGCGTTTATCGCTTCGGGCGCTATCTGCGCCGCGTTATTTGAGCGCCAGAGGAGCCAGCAAGGCCAGCAACTCGAAGTCTCGTGGTTAGCCGGCGTGTTTGCCATGCAAACCGGGGCGACACTCTACCACCCTGATATGTTGCGCTTGTTTAGCAGCCGTCAAGACCCGCTCGGGCCTATTCCTGTCTACCGCCTGTATAAAGCCTCTGACGACTGGCTGTTTGTCGCCTGTGGGAATACCACTTTTTGGAATAAATTCTGCCTGGCGCTGGAGCATCCGGAATGGACTGCAGACCCGCGCTATGAAAAAGCACCCTGGGGCATCCGGCCAGAAGATTGCCAAGAACTTGTAGCTACCATCTCCGCCATTATGGAGACCAAGTCACGCGAAGAGTGGTTAGGCATTCTGCGTGAGAATGATGTTCCTTCGGCACCGGTCATGAGTCGTCAAGAATTCATTGAGCATCCACAAGTCATTCACAACGGCATGCGAGTGGAGGTGGAAGACCTGGAACTCGGACCGACCATCCAAATGGGTGTGCCCATACGGATGTCTGATACGCCAGGTTCCATCACCAGTCCCGCACCAGTGTTAGGACAACATGCGGACGAACTGCAATCCGGCTTGTGGCAATCAGAGCCCCGTCATGTTCCCGGAGCTGTCTCAGCATCCAGGAAAACAAACTTCCCTTCCCCACCGCTTGCCGGTGTTCGCGTTCTTGACTTCGCTAGCTATATCGCCGGAACCTTAGGACCGATGGTCCTGGCCCAGCTTGGCGCGGATGTCATTAAGGTTGAGACTTTCTCTGGTGATGCGTTCCGTACTTTTGGTTTTGGCTTTTTGGGTTGGAACCAAGGGAAGCGCGGCGTAGCAGTCAATCTGAATACGCCCGAAGGACAAGAGGTCGTCTATGACCTGGTACGCAACGCTGACGTTGTGGTCGAGAATTTGCGGCCCGGCGCAACAAAGCGCTATGGCATTGATTACGAGACGTTGAGCAGCATCAATCCGCGCATTATTCATGCCTCTGTCACAGGCTTTGGCGCGGATGGCCCGGATTACAATCAGCCGGGATTTGATCCCCTCCTCCAGGCACGCTCCGGCGTGATGCGTGCGCAAGGCGGCCATGGCCAGCCACCATTCTATTTGACCTGTGGGATATGCGATTACGCCGCGGCGACCTTAACCGCCTATGGTGTGAGTGCGGCACTGTACGCGCGGACTCGAACGGACAAGGGACAACATGTTGAGACCTCCTTGGCCAATGCCGCCATGGCCGTCCAATCCGGTGATTTCATTTTCTATCCCAACCGACCGGACTGTGAAAACGGTGGAGCTGATCTGTGGGGGAAGAGCCCCCTGTATCGCATTTATCCGAGTGCTGATTCTTCGTTCTTCCTGGCCGTGATGGAAGATGTTCACTGGCAGAAACTTGGTCAGGCATTAGGCTACCCGTCCCTATTCCAGGATTTTTCGTTCGACACAGCACGGGCGGGCGAGGTCGAAGGACCACTGGCGCAATCTCTCGCTACCATCTTTACAAAACAGCCAACCGCGGACTGGATCGCTCAACTCGACCGAGTTGGAGTCCCCTGCGCCCCGGTGTTATCAATCGCAGAACTCTTCGGAGATGAACACATTGCAGCAAGCGGCTTGATCGCGACCCATACCCATCCGGAATGGGGAGAAGTGCGACAAACCGGTCTCTTTGCCAAATTCTCCCGGACCCCTACGAGTATTCCTCGCGTTGCGCCGATGTTGGGCCAGCATACACGAGAAGTCCTCCGAGAAGTTGTTGGATACGATCAAGACCGGATTGATCAGTTGATGCAAGCAGGAGCGGTGAGGCAGGGAGAGTAAACGCGGCTCCGGGACTCGTACGCGTATCGCCCTACTCGTCCTCAAGGTTCATGATCTGCAAGCCGGCCGGCAGCGCCTCGTCCAAAATACGCGCCTGCTCCCTGGCCTCAAGCGGAACAACCTCTCGGACCTGCCTGGCCCACCGCTGGCCGGAAGAAAAGGATGCGAGTCGCTCGGCAACCCGTTCACGCAAGGCTTCATCCAGGTCGCGAGTTCGGTCGCCCGTACACCGGGCGATCTGCGTTAGCGCAAACGCAGTCGCTTCAGGCTGACGCCAGGTTTTTTCAAGCAGACGCTGGACCCACCGGGTCGCTTTTTCTTTGCGGACCACACAGTTTGCCGGTCCGTACATGAGCGACCGCGCTCCGAGACGGGACAGCGCCCAGAGGTCTGGGTCTGACGCCTTCCCTTTTTCGATGAGCCGGACCAGAGCCTCACCCATAGTATTTTTGGCTTCGGTATTGAGCCGCTCACAGCTTGCCGCCACCTGCCACATCTCTCGAACTTCCTGCGGACCGGCTTTCCGGTTTCCGGATTTCTTGGGCGTTTTTGCCCGAGACGAACCTGGGAGAATGCGCGCTGCAATCTCGCGCTGGAGTACTGTCTGCTGCTGTTGACTCAACCCCCCTGCCACCCGCTTCCACAGCGTCCACCATTCGGCCCGACACTGGGTCGCCCTCGCATGCGCGATGCCCCAGCCGTAGAGTTTCCAGATTTGTTGCATGCGCCATTCATCCGTGGGATGGCCAAACCCTGGGCGTAACAGAAAGCCGGCAAGATTCAGCCAACGGGCTTCATACTCAGGCCCCTTTCCCCGTCCTTTTTGCACCTCCCATAAGACATCCCACAATGCGCGAATAGCGCTCAGCGGCCAACTGTCCCGTGTGGTTCCCAGGGTTTCTTCAAGCTGGCGGGTCAGGGTCTGGGGCTTCGTATCCTGCCCTGCTGTTTTTCCGGTCGCAAACACCCGCTGCAAGAGAGACGCGGCGTTCGTCAAACGCGCTTCATCGATGACCAGTTCTTCGCCGACCGACGCGTGGGCGGCCGGCGATCCGCGGGAGAGCGGCCCTTCTCCACGTAGTTGAAACTGCAAGCGCCAACGATGGCCAGTCTTGCGCGCCTCGCACCACAGTTCGAGCGTCCCGACTTCAGTGAAACGAGCGGAGACCTGGACTGGAATTTTGGTGACCCCGGTTTTTTTGCCAAACCGCAGGACTGTCGTGATGGGAGGGAGGTGCGTCAGCGTGTCCGAGTCGAGCCTGAGCACCTCCCCCGGCTGGTCACCGCTGCGCGTGCCCGAAGCGTAGAGCGGGAAACTCACCGGCTGATTGGCCAGGACCTCGAACTCCTGTTCCGTCAGATGAATCTCTTCACCCTCCTCCATGCCTCTGCGTACGAGACAGACGGCGGAGACCGCATCGTCAGCCGGTTTGGCTTGCTGCTGCCCATTCCGGGAGCTTCCTCCAACGCCCAGGTAGTACGAACGGGCACTCCCCCCACCGATTCGGACCCCGTGGCCGCGCCGCACCAGGCCGTAATAGGCTGCTCCATGGGCGACAGCTAAATCGAGATGCGCGTGGGAAAGGCCGGCGAGCTGCCACTCGTCTTGCCCGTGAGATGCTTCGTTTTGGAACCACGACGCAACTGTCCGTGTAATCCGCTCCCGTATGGCCAGCGGAGTCAGCGCTCCACCGTTAAACAGCAGGGCATCCGGGCGTGCCAGCCCGAGCGATGTCTGCCCTACATCAGCGACATGCTGTCTCAGAAAAAATGCAATATGGCGCAAGATCTCCGATTCTGTTTCATACGGCAGACCGAACTCCTGGAGTCCGGCCCGTTCATCTTGCCGAGGTGTGACCTCAGCTTCGACGTTGGGGAAAAACCCGTCAAGGACGACCCGTTCGATATCTGTTCGAGTCAGGCGGTCGCTCAGCGTACCGCCAATAACCGAGCTGCCACGACCAGGGATAGTGAGCGTCACCTGCTCTTTCAACGGGTCGGCAAACAAGTCTTCTTTGGCCGACCGACACAAATGGCACAATAGATGCCAGCGTTGGGGGTCGAGCCGTTTGCCCTTGTTGAGACGTTCTTCGACCAGACGGGCCAGAGCCACGTCCATATTATCGCCCCCAAGCAGCAGATGATCGCCGACCGCGACCCGTTCCAGGCCGAGTTGATTCCTGCCTGGCGTAACCGTCATCAGACTCAGATCAGTCGTCCCCCCACCAACGTCACAGACTAAAATAACGTCTCCGGGTTTGAGTTGGGTCTGCCATGAGTCGCTATGCGCAACTAACCAGGCGTATAAGGCCGCTTGCGGTTCTTCTAAAAGCGTCAGTTGCGAGAGGCCGGCGCGTCCGGCAGCTTCTACGGTCAGTTCGCGGGCGACTTCATCGAAAGAGGCGGGAACGGTCAGGATGATGTGTTGCTCTTCCAGCGGATGGGCCTTGCCCATTTCGTGCAGCCACGCCTGACGAAGGTGCAGCAGATAACGAGACGCCGCCTCAACCGGAGATATTTTTTGTACTTCAGACAGTCCGTCCCAGGGCAAAATAGCGGCCTGTCTGTCTACCTCGGCATGACACAGCCACGACTTAGCCGAAGAGACGAGCCGGCCAGGGATGCGAGCGCCCTGGACCCGGGCGAACTGTCCCACCGCAAACGCCGGTTCACGCTCCCACGGCAGGCTCAGGCTCCCCTCCGGCAGATCGTGCGGACCGGGTAAATACAGGAACGACGGAAGCGTCGGGTGAGCGCTCACCGCTGCTTCTCGGCTTACTTGTGGGATGGGAAAGTGGAGGACTTCGGACGAGCGAGCGGTATCAATATAGGCGACCGCACAGTTTGTCGTGCCCAAGTCTATACCAACAATGTAACGGGGATCGGCCGTCATGATATCCGCATAGTAAAAATGACAAAATTATACGTCAGGGAGGCTCGCGACCAGCCCTGATACTCTATCGCTTGACTTGGTGGATATTCTCCCGAAAGGCGCGACGCCTACTCTGGGATTTCCACTTCCGCGGGCGCAATGATCTGCGGATTCTGGCCTGTTGGTTGTTCGGGCAGGGTCACCGAGACGACTTTCCAGCCGGCATGACGCAACTCGCCTCGAAAGGGCGCTACGCCGCTGACATTGCCAGTCAGCCGAACGGCCGAGGGGTCAAAATCCGCAGGAACGGCGACCGTATCACCTTCGGTTCCGTCCAAGACCGGTTCGATATTGAGGTGCTCGGTCAGAACCTTTCGACACGACGCATGGATCGTCCGCACGGCAGCACCGACCTGCGTATCGTCATACGCGCCGATATCCTCACGCAGGAAATCAACCAGCCGCCCTTCGCGCTGCAAGAGTGCCAAAAGGCGGACAGCCCTATCCGCAGGGGTCCCTGCCGGTGCCGGTGCTTCCTGCGGCCGCTCTTGTGCCAGCAGCCGCTCTTCGGCCGACTCTTGCGCAGTTCCTTCAAGCGCGACACAGCGGGGAACGATCAGCAAAAGCAGCAGTCCGATGACGATGGGCGCTCCAGTAAAGTATACCAACGACGCAGAGTGGCCTTCTCCAGCCAGATTCCCGAGTGAGCTCATACCGACCTGGACAAGAAAGTCGCCCTGCACGACGACGTAATTCCCAACCGCCAATACGCTATTCAGTAAAATAATTGTCAGTAGAGCGGTCGAGGTCAGCTTTGGTTTCATAGGCCTCTGTGCCCCAGTGCATCAACCCTGCGATTCAGTCAACAACACACGCCTGAGCCAAATCAGAAAATAGCGCCCAGCGCTCAATGCTGCGCGGCTCTTCAATAAGACCGCTGGTCAGACCCACGAAGGTGAGAGCCCGAACCGGGTCGGCCCAGGCCATGATGCTGCTGGCACCGGCATGTCCGTAGGCCTGTGGCGAGGCGAGTGAGCCAAAATATGAGGGGAAGATACCCCTCCCACGCACCCAATACCCCAAGCCGCGATTCGCCGGGGCAAGCGGCCATTGTTTGGCCACGCGTATAGGCTCAATCAAGCGGTCTTCCATAGCACCGGTATGAATCGTGGTCGCCAGCTCAACCAGGGGCGGGCTGAGCAAACGGACGCCGTCAAGCTCGCCGCCGTTGAGCCACATTTGGTAGAAACGGGCCAAATCATACACAGTGGAATACGAGCCACCGCCCGGAATAGCCGCAGCCTGCACTTCAGGGGCGTTGAATGCCTCCAGAAACGACATGGGAAACGGCACGCCACCCTCATCAAGCGCTTGAACTGGCACCCGGCGTTCTTGCATGTCGGGCCGGACACCCATATGGGAGTCGTGCATGCCTAATGGGCCATACAGATCTTCTGCACACATTTGCGCAAAGCTGCGCTTGCCACCGTCTACCCGGCGGGCAATCTCAGCTAAAATCCAGGATCCCGTCAGCGCGTGATAGTGGACGGCTTTTCCGGGTTCAAACTCCAACGGCTGGGCACAGATACGCGCAATCGTGGCCTCCCAATCGCCCCACTTTGACATCGGCCAGTCCATAGCCATGGTCGGGAATCCTGCCGTGTGGGTCATTACCTGAGAGACGGTCACACTCCGCTTGCCGGCAGCGGCAAACTCCGGGATATAATCCGCGACCTTGTCAAACAGTTGGACCTCACCCTGGTCAACTTTCATGAGTAACATCGTCGCGGTAATGGGCTTGGTGGTTGAAAACAAGCAGAAGATGTCATCCGTTTTCGCCGTCCGACCCTCCCGCGGTTGGGCATGGCCAAGCGCGCGCGCGGCAGCGATCTTGCCGTGCCGGGCGAGCAGAAACGCACCGCCAAATAACCAGCCTGCCTCGATTTTACGCTCTACGACGGAAAAGAAACGCTCGACACGGGCCGGGTCCATGCCAACTGCTTGGGGTTCAACTGTTTGCATGTTTTGTTCTCCTTTTGGCGATTTCCAGTGAAACTTCCTCGACGCTCTCGCTAGGCTTCTGGGGGCTTTATCGTCATCCCCATAATGTTATAGCCGCCGTCAATATGCACGATCTCGCCGGTAATTTTTTCAGCCATTGGACTGCATAAGAAAAGGGCAGCCTTGCCGGCGTCAGTGTTCCGAATTTCCTCTCGCAACGGCGCATATTCGCGCATATGATTCTGCATGATATCGAAACCGGGGATACTGGTGCCGGCCTTGGTTGCAGTCGGACCGGGTGAAAGAGCATTGACCCGAATGCGGTGCGGAGCCAGATCAAAGGCGAGATTCCTGATGATATTGTCGAGCGCCGCCTTGGTCACACTCATCAGCTGATAGCCGGGAATAACCTTTTCGCCGGCGTAATAGGTCATGGCCAGAATGCACCCGCCCCGGTCCTTCATGAGCGGGAACGCACCTCTTGCCAGCGTAATCAGCGAATACGCACTGACGTCCATGGCCAGAGCGAAATCCGCACGCGAGATGTTCACAAAACGCTGCCCAAAAGACGTTGGCGGGGCATACGCAATGGAGTGAATCAGATAGTCCAGATGCCCGAACTCCTGTTCGACCTGCGAGAAAAGCTGCTCGACCTGTTCGTCCTTACTCACATCGCACTCGGCGATCAGCGGATTATTCAGTTGGTTCGGGATGTCGCCCATCATACGCCGAACGGCCTTGCGCTGAATGGAGAGCGCAATCCGGGCGCCGCCATCGTTAAGCAGCTTGGCGATGGGCCAGCCTATGGAATTTTCGTCCAGCACCCCTGCTACCAAGGCGGTTTTCCCGGAAAAGTCGAGAAAGCTTCCCACATTTTCAGTACGATCAACCATTATCCCTCCAGTTTTCCCCCATGCGGCCCGCGTGCCCTGGAACACCTCACACGAACTTCCTGCGGTACGGAAAGGTAAGCGCCAGCAGAACAAGGAGTATCACAACATAGAATAGACCAAAGCCAACGATGGACTCAGACTCGTTATAGACCTGTGCCCATATCACGTATGAGACCAGCATATAACCGACGCTGAACACGACGAGATGCCAACCAAAACGCTGCATTTTCCAAAGATGATACGCGAGGCTGCCCGCGACCATTAGTTGCAAGGCGTGCATGAGTTGGGCAGACAGACCGAACACGCGAAAGCCCAAAACGACACTGACCGGACCTTCGGCATAGGACCGCTCAAACGGAGCAATAATATCCCAGACAATGAACACAGCCGCATAGACGGCCACCAGGCAGGCTGCAATGGTGACCATAATCGGCCGGGTCGGACGAGACGAAGAGCGGGACTGGATGCGCGTCGCAGCCATTAAGCACGAAAATCCTCAGGGATATCCTTTCCTGGTGTTTATTTCCCTGTGAATCGGGGCTCCCGTTTCTCCACAAAGGACTGAATCGCTTCTTTGTGGTCTGCCGTATGAAAACAGTGTTTTTCTATCGACAGTGAAGTATCGAGAACCAGATTGACCGTCTCACGGAGAATTTTATTCACTGAAACCTTGGTCCCCCGGATTGCCATACGCGGGCCATTGGCCATGCGGATGGCAAAGGCCATGGCTTTCTCCATGAGCTGATCCGCAGGAACAACGTGATTGACGAGACCAATACGCTCGGCCTCCTCGGCCCGTACCAAGTCCCCGGTCATGAGAAACTCCTTGGCTTTGGCCGTTCCAATCAGCCAGGGCCAGATAATGGCTCCCCCGTCTCCGGCAACAACACCGACGCGGACATGTGGATCACCAATTTTTGCGTTATCCGCTGCATAAATGACATCGGAGAAGAGCGCCAGGGTGGCACCCAGACCGGTTGCCGGACCGTTGACCGCGGCGATAATCGGCTGTTCTACCTCCAGCATGTCGATAATAATCTTGCGCGCCTCGGCGAAGAGCGCATCCAACTGCGTGGCCGTCATATCCTGGAACCACTTGATATCGCCACCCGCGCAGAACGCGCGGCCTTTACCCGTCAGCACTACAGCCTCCGTCTCCGAATCCTGGGCGATATCAGCGAATATCTGGGACAGCTCTGTATGTAACCGGGCGTTAATGGCATTCAGTGCTTGCGGACGATTGAAGGCAACCGTCAACACCTTCCCGTCACGCTGGGCGCTGAGACAATCATACCGGCTATAATCCATAGGGTCTCCCTCCTTTTCTTCTTAACCCTTTTCTTCTTGACTGGGGCAGCCTATCATCAGGGCGGCTTATTATCGGCCAGGCAGCATAAACGATCAAGGGAAGGTGTTATGCGGATTTACTTTTGCCGACAGGGTTTGACCTATGTGTGTCGGATCCTTCAACAGGAACTGCCTGAGGATGATATTCTGGATTGTCCACCCGATGCAGTTCCGGAAGCAGCCCAGCAGGCGGATGTATTGATCCCAACGGTCTCACCTATTGGCAGCGCTGCGCTCCGTTCACCTCGGTTGAAGCTCGTCCAGCAGTACGGCGCGGGTTTGGACTCGGTCGATATTCCGGCGGCCACTGCGGCGGGTGTCTATGTTGCGAATGTGCCAACGGCAGGCACTGGCAATGCCGAATCCGTTGCCGAGCTTGCCCTGTTTTTCATGCTCGGTCTGGCCAGAAAATACAGGCAGACTCAAGAGAGTATCCAAAACAGAGTCCTCGGGTCGCCCATGGGACAAGCCCTCAAGGGTAAAACCGTCGCCATTATTGGCTATGGCGGCATTGGGCGGGCGCTTGCCCAGCGTTTGGCCGACTTTGAAATGCATATCCTGGCCGTTTCCCGCCGTGGACCGACACCCGACAAGCCGGACAACGGTATTCCTCTCACCCATGTTGCCCAAGACGGGTTTCATGCGGTCCTGCGAGCGGCCGACTTTGTGATTACCGCCCCGCCCCTCAATGACGAAACGCGCGGCCTCATGGGCCAGGCTGAATTCGCCTGTATGAAGCCGGAAGCCTTTGTGATCAACGTTGCCCGCGGGCCGGTGTTAGACTACGCTGCCCTGCTGACCGCCCTGAGGGAAGGCCGTATTGCTGGCGCGGGTCTGGACGTGTTCTGGTCCGAACCCTTTGATCCGAACGACGAAATTTTCCAGTACAACGTCCTGGCGACCCCGCATATAGGCGGCGCAACCGATGTCAGCCTCCAAGGCATAGCCAAGCGGGTGGCTGAGAATGTAAACCGGCTACGCAGGGGCGAAATGCCTCTGAACTGCGTCAACGCAGAGGTGAAGCCGAAGGGGTAAATCTACGGAGTATTTCCGGCATACGCGTATAAGGATACAGATACTGCACTCTTAGAATTTTCCAACCGCCCGATTCAGGAGACACAAGCAGTCAACGAGAACATCCATCTTGATCTCGACGCTGATGGGAGCCTGGTCAGCATAACGATTGAGCACGCCACACACACCACGACTCTGCCTGAGGTTGTCGTGCAACAGTTCGACCACCAAGTCGCTCCATAGGTTCTGTACTTCAGACTTCAGACATAAAAAAAAGGCGGAGAGTTTTCTCTTCTCCGCCTCATAGTAGGTCGCTGAATGAGTGTTACGACCGCTGCTCTGACGAGGTATACGGGGATTGGTGCCCTCCGGTGTAGACTTGCGTCGGTCGAAAGATCCGGTTGTTCTTGAGTTGCTCATGCCAGTGGGCCAGCCAGCCAGCTACCCGGGCAATGGCAAAAATCGGTGTGAACTGGTCAATGGGAATGCCCAGCTTGTCATAGACGACACCAGAGTAAAAATCGACGTTCGAGGCAATCCCCTTCGCTCCGACTCGCTCGCTGATCACCTTCTCAACCTCTTGGGCGACCTTGTACAGCGGATGCTCACCTTTGGCTTCAAACAGCTTGAGGGCAAGACCTTGCAGGGCGTTCGCCCGTGGGTCTTTAACCTTGTATACCCGGTGGCCCATGCCCATGATTTTTTGTTTGGCCGCCAGACGTGCTTCGATAAACGGCCTGGCATTGTCCACCGTTTCGATCTCCTGGAACATCTTGAGCGCCTGCTCGTTGGCTCCACCGTGGAGGGGACCGGTCAAAGCGCCAATGGCCGACGACACCATGGTATACGGGTCAGCCTCGGTAGATCCGACGACCAGGCCACTAAACGTCGAGGCATTCATCGTATGCTCAGCGTGTAAGATCAGACACACGTCCATAATGCGCGCGTCGAGCGGATCGGGCTCCTCCTCGTTCAGCATCCACAGAAAATTCGCGGCATGAGACAGGTCGTCTCGGGGCCGGACCGGTTCGTCGCCGTGGCGCATACGCTCAAATGCCGCCACAATAGTCGGCATTTTGGCAATGAGACGGATGGTCGACCAATAGCGCTGCGTTTCGTCTCGGATATCCCGAGCCGGATAAAACATGCCCATAGCGGCCACCGAGGCCTGGAGCATATCCATAGGATGACCATTTTCCGGCATGCATTTCATCATGTCGAGAATGCGATACTTGACCCGCCGGTGGGTGCGCAGATCTTGATCAAAGTTCTTGAGTTCGTCACGAGTGGGCAGTTTCCCAAACAGGAGCAGATACGCCACCTCCTCATAGGTACTCTTCTCAGCCAGCTCCTCAATTGAGATGCCACGGTATTCCAGGATGCCCTCCAGGCCATTAATGAAGCCGATTTCCGACTCCATAATGGGCACCCCTTCAAGTCCGGGTACCAGTTTCTCCATAATCAACCTTTCTACACGTTCACCAAGTTTCCACACGCAAGCCGAGCCACGACCTTAGCCCATCTGTTTGTTAAACGATTCGAGATCAAAGTAATCGCGCCAGGCAGAGATCTTGCCGTCCGTAATTTCAAATATGCCCGCCACCGGTAAGGAGATCGTCTTTGGTCCCACGACAAAGGTATCAACCCGCTCGTTCATCACCACGTTCCCCGCTGAGGTGGTATGCTTGATCTCGAACTGCGCGCTCTGCGCGTTCTTTAAGAACGGCTCGGCAAAGGCGCGAAAGGCAGCGTGTCCGACACAGGGCTCCATGGGGATATTGTGATAGAAACAATCTTTACTCAGGTAGTCCAACAGCTCATCTACGTTGAGGTTTGACCAGGCGTTACAGAAATCCGTAACAAATTTTTCGTTTTCTGCGCTCATAACAAGATCCTCCTTCGGTATTGGTTGGACACTGGGCCCCCGGCTGCCCCGTTATTCCTATCGGAAATGGCCCATGCATAGCAAGCCTCCATCGAATTCGGTTTTTCGGATTGTGTTGACGCCCGTGCAACCCTTGTTTACTTTGCACGGATGGCCGATTTCTACCACCCTTTTGCGCCCACAGCAGGCACGCTGCGCGCCCGCCGACCTGACGTCAGCGAGATACTCCCCAACCTCTTTGTTGGAGAGTATCCGAGCGTTGAAGATATACCGTGGCTCAGACAAGCCTTTGGGATTTCTGCTGTTTTAAACCTCCAGGATGCTGATGATCTCAGTCTGAAGGGACTGGATATCGCAGCGCTCCATAGCGCCTATCGTACCAACCAGGTGACATTCTTACGAACGCCTGTGGCCGATTATGATTGTGACAGCTTAGCCGAAGCTCTGCCGCAGGCCCTTGAACTACTCCGGGCCAGCCTCCAGAGTGGCAACCGGGTGTTCCTTCACTGTAATGCCGGCTGCAATCGTGCCCCGACGGTTGCGATTGCCTATCTGCATGTCTATCACGCCCTGTCACTCGAAGAAGCGCGCGACTTTTTTAAGGCACGTCGTTCGTGCGGCCCGTATATGAAGGTGCTATATCGGTATTTTGGCCAAGAGACGGACTCCGAAAGCTAAAAAAAGCTCGCAAAAACACTATCCGCCACCAGCAAGCCCTTGGGGGTGAGTCTGACCTTTCCCCCACTCTGGGTCAGCAGCCCTTCGCTCAGCAGGTCGGCCGCGTGCGGAAACTGCGCAAAAAATGACTGTCCAAACCGCCTCGCAAATCCACTCAGGGACATGCCATCCCTTTGGCGAAGATTGAGAAAAAGAAACTCGCCACGCGCCTGCTCTTTGGTCAATTGCTCGACATAGTGGTCTGTCCGGCCCGTAGAGAGCGCCCTGTCCATATAGGTTTTTGGATTCCGTATATTGCTCCAGCGCGTCCCCCAGCCTGACGTACACGAGAACGAATGTGCTCCGGCTCCCAGCCCGAGATAGGCCTCGCCCTGCCAATAGCGCAGATTGTGCTGAGACGCGTACCCAGGGCGGGCAAAGTTGGAGATCTCATAGCGCTCATAGCCGTGAGCGGCACATGCCGCCTGGACCTGAGCATACATGGCGATCTCGGTCTCTTCATCCACCGGTTGCAAGACTCCCTTTTGCCTCATTGCATAAAATGGAGTGTTCTCTTCATAGGTCAAACCATACATCGAAATATGTTCCGGTTCACAGCCGAATACCTGGTTGAGGTCGCGCGCAAGCAGGTCCGTCGTCTGATTTGGTACACCGAATATGAGGTCGATATTCAGGTTGAAAAACTTGGCTGCTCTCGCCAGTTCGATTGCCCGCAGCGCTTCCTCTCCCGTGTGGAGTCGACCCAGCGTCCGCAGCACGGACGACTCAAATGATTGGATGCCGAGACTCAGCCGGCTTATCCCGAGCGCCCGATATCCGGAGAGTGTTTCGAGCGAACCAGTAGCCGGGTCGGCTTCAAGAGACATCTCTACGTCAGGAGCCAGCGGACAGTGATCGGAGACGCAGATGAGAAAACGCCTCAGCGATTCGGGCTGAAAGAGCGACGGTGTTCCGCCACCGAAATAGATCGTTTCAAGCGTTTCGCCCTGCCAGGGCGGGGCCTGCATATAGGTGGCAAACTCCTTGCACAGGGCATCGATATAACGCGCCTCAGGCCAGCTTTGGGCGGCGTAGGCGTTAAAGTCACAGTAGGGGCATTTGCTGAGACAATAGGGGATATGTACGTAGAGGGAAAAGGGCACGGCTCAGCCTACTTCCCATATTTTCTCAGCACGGCGACCACAATGCCGCGCACTTCTACCTTCTCTTCCGGCGCAAGAATCGGCTCCATACTTGGGTTGGCGGGTTGGAGACGTATCAGGCCATCGGCTTGTCGATGGAATGTCTTGACGGTTGCCTCACCATCGACAAGAGCGACGACGGTCTCTCCGTTGTCCGCGCTGGAGCGTGACTCGACAACGATAAAATCACCATCGAGAATGCCCTCGCCGACCATCGAGCCGCCCCGGACACGGAGCGTGAACGCGGTGTGTGGCCGACGGACGAAGTCAACAGGCACGGCAAGTCTCCCCTCGGTTTCCAGGGCCTCAATGGGTGAACCAGCCGCAACTTCTCCAAGCAGCGGCAATTCAATGGCTTCGACTGGATTTTCAGGCGGCGTGAGCTCAATGGCCCGGCTGAGGTTCCACCTTCTGGTAATCAGTCCTTTGCGTTCGAGGTTGCTCAGATGCTTGTGGACGGTCGCCAGAGAGGAGAGACCGAAGTGGGCACCGATTTCCTCAAGGGTCGGGGCGTAGCCATGCCCTTCGACATACGCGTCCAGATAGTCCCAGATTTCCTTTTGTCTCCGGGTCAGTGTCATGCTGTTCCCTTATCAGCGTTATGCCAGCGAACAGAGAGCGAATCAAGCTGGCCGGCAGAGCGCAGCCTCCCCCCATCAGCGTGTTTCCATTGTCAAAGCAGGGTTTTAGTGATAGGGGCTGCGGGGGACACTGAGCGAAACGAGTCACATGATGAAGTATAGCGTTCTTATACTCGTCAACCTGCTTCTCTTTATGCAGCCACTTTCCTCTGTCTTTGCCAAGGAACCGTTAAAAGAGAACCTGGAGGAATTCATGGCCGGCGTCCAAAGGGTCATAGAGCAGACGGAACCTGTTTTTCAAGATAGTATCTTGTTGCAGTGGGCAAAGTTGACCTTTGGTATCCGGCATATGACCTATATTGTGGACACCCGTAATCCAGAAAAGACCCTGGGGATCGTCACTTTTACCTGCAAAGTGACACAGAGCGACTTTTTTGAGACCAGGGAGGAGGCTGAACAGGCGCCCGTCAAAAATATGATTCCCCGCCTTATCCCGTGTCAGGCAACCTATGAGTGGAAAGCGGACCGGTGGGAGTACACTGGCGGAGCGACCTATATCCGCGGCGGCGACTGGAAGCCCATCCCGACAGATAAACCCGACGCCTTTCCTCAGCTCTACTTCGACCTGATGAGAGGTCCATCTACCAGCTCGCTGAGTCTCCCCAGTACGCAAGAAGAGGCGTCACAGGAACAATCTTCACAAGCCCTAACGGCAGAAACTGCGTCTTAATTTCGGGAACCGATGGTATCAGGCAGATCCTTCCTATCCTGCGTCATAGGCGTTGCGCTCTCTTTTGCGCAGATATGGATACCGTTTGCAGCTGACGAGTGTGCTTCTGCAGGGCACAGGATGTCTCACCCCTGAGAGAGCAGGCTGATGGCTGAGCCGAGGAGTCCTTTGCCGTCTTCACACGCATCATCTCCGCAGGGCGTCCCGCTTCGGGCCGGCGTCGTTGGGGTTGGCTATCTCGGACGCTTTCATGCCCACAAGTATACCAATGTAGAGGGCGTCGATTTAGTTGGCGTGGTCGATACCAATCCTGCGCGGGCTAAAGAAGTCGCCCAGGAATGTCAGACCTCAGCCCAGACCGATTATCGCGCGATGTTCGGACACGTAGACTGCGTCAGCATCGCCGTGCCCACCCAATTGCACGCCACAGTCGCCCGGGATTTTCTCATGCAGGGTATTGACGTCCTGGTCGAAAAGCCACTCACGGCGACGGGCGATGAAGGCCGCCGACTCGTCAACCTCGCGCATGAGCGCGGCTGTATACTTCAGGTCGGGCATTTGGAACGTTTTAACCCCGCGCTCCGTTCGTTGACTGGCATATTAACTGCGCCACGCTTTATTGAGTGTCAGCGCGTCGCACCTTTTATTGAGCGGGGGACAGACGTTGACGTGGTACGGGATCTCATGATTCACGACCTGGACGTTATTCTCAGCCTAGTCCGCTCGCCGGTTGTGTCACGCGAGGCGTTCGGCGTACCCGTTCTGACGGACGAGCCCGATATCGCGAATGTCCGCCTGCGGTTTGCTTCGGGCTGTATCGCGAATATTACCGCCAGCCGGGTGGCCCTCAAGCGGGAGCGGAAAATGCGCGTTTTCCAACCCGACACCTATCTTGTGGTGGATTATGGCGCGCATACCATTCGCATTTGTCGCCGGGAGCCGGCAGCAAACGAGACCGCCATGCCCAACCTCTCTTTTGAGGAGCGCGCGGTAGGGGGTGAAGATGCGCTGGAAGAAGAAATCAGAGCCTTTGTCCGCTCCGTGCAAGACCGCAGCACCCCGCTCGTCAGCGGCCTGGACGGCCTCCAAGCCTTAGAAGAGGCCGAGCGTATTGTTGAAAGTCTGGAGATTCCCTAGTGCGGATTCTGCTCGTGGCTGGGGAAGCTTCAGGTGACGCGCACGGAGCCGACCTGGTCTCAGCCCTAAAGGCGCAGCAGCCACAGCTTGACATTTTTGGGGTGGGTGGCCCGGCCCTGCGAGAGGCCGGTATGCAGACCCTGGTCGATTCGGCAGCCATTGCCGGTATGGGCTTATTCGAGGCTGCGGATAAGCTCACCGCCCTGTTGCGGACCTATCGGGCACTGACCCAAATCCTGCGCAGGCATCCCCCGGATTTGCTGCTGCTTATTGATTTTCCAGAGTTTAATCTGCGGCTGGCCAAAGTCGCCAAGCACGTCAACGTCCCCGTCTTTTACTATATTAGCCCTCAGGTCTGGGCCTGGCGGAGGAAGCGGGTCTATACTATTGCCAAGTGGGTGGATCTGCTTGCCGCCGTGTTTCCGTTTGAGCCAAGCTTTTATAGCGCGCATGGCTGCTCGGTTGAATTTGTTGGCCATCCACTGGTTGGTCGTGTCCGGCCAACCCGTTCTCGGGACGATACCCTCCGTCTGTACCACCTCAATCCAGCGCAAAAGACGATTGTCCTGCTGCCGGGCAGTCGGACGCAAGAGGTACGTTATTTGCTCCCTCCGCTGCTTCACGCCACAACCGCGCTGGGAGAGAGGTATCAATTCATTCTCGCCGTCGCCTCAACCCTTGACCGCGACCAAATCGAAACGACAGTCCGCGCCCACTCAGCCGCCATTCGGGTTGTTCAAGGCGACACCTATAATATTACGCATGCCGCCGACCTCGCTGTCGTGGCCTCTGGCACGGCTACACTGGAGGTAGCCCTGCTCGAACGGCCCATGGTGATTGTGTATCGCCTGGCTCCAGTGACCTATGCCCTGGCCCGTTTGTTTGTGCGCGTCCCCTTCATTGGGATGCCCAATCTCATTGCCGAACGACAGATCGTACCCGAGTTGATTCAAAGCGCTGTCACGCCCGAGCGGATTGCCACTGAAGCGCAGCGGTTGCTAACCGATGCGCAGGCATATAGCGTTGCCCAAGACGGGTTACGGGAGGTACGAGTCAGGCTTGGGGAACCTGGGGCTGCCAAACGGACGGCGGACTTGATTTTCAACTTGTTGGCCCAGCGCTAGTTCGGCCTTGCAGAGTTATGACTGTTTATCGGCGCCTGCTGTTGTATTTGCGACCCTACCTCTACCGCGCCTTTCTTCCCGCGGTCGTGTGTATGGTCTTATTCAGTGCCACCAACGGGGTGCTGCCCTTTCTGGTCGAGTATGTGTTTGATGATATTTTTGCCGACAAGGACCTTACCGCCCTCAAGACCCTGCCCCTCATTATTATCTTGACCTTCAGTTTTCGGAGCGCGTGCAATTTTGGCCATATCTATCTGATGGAATACGTGGGCCAACGGATCGTTGAGGATTTACGCAATACCCTGAATGCTCATCTCCAATCTCTCTCCCTATCCTTTTTTCAGCGCCACCCAACGGGCACCCTGATCTCGCGGGTGACGAATGACACACTGCTCGTCCGCCAGGCGCTCACCCAAGCCACGGCGTCGATGATGCGGGATGCAACGACGCTTATGGTCTTGGTGACGGTGGCGTTCATAAAGGATTGGGTGCTGGCCAGTATCGCTTTCATTGCCTTTCCCGCAACCATACTGCCGCTCATGCGGATATATCAGAAGGTCCGTCGTTTGAGTCGAAAGGGCCAAGGCTCCCTCGGGTATTTGTCGGCATTATTGCAAGAAACCATCCAGGGGACACGCGTAGTCAAAGCCTTTGGGATGGAAGACTATGAACGGCAACGCTTTGCCGCCGAGAATCATCGGCTATACAAGCATGCCATTCGGGCTGGGCGACTCAAGGCGTTCGTGCCCTCCATGGTCGAACTCCTGGCCGCCTGTGGCATTGCCGGAGTGGTATGGTACGGCGGGATGAGCGTCATTGAGGGGGAGCGGACCCAGGGCGAATTTGTGGCCTTTCTGACGGCCATGCTGCTTATTTATCAACCCTTCAAACATCTCACCCGAACGCAGGCTGCGGTGCAAAACGGATTGGCTGGGGCAGAACGGTTGTTTGAGGTCTTGGACGAGTGCAGCGATGTCCAGGAACGGCCGCAGGCGCACAGCCTGTCCCATTTCAGGCAACGGGTCCAGTTCCACGACGTCTCCTTTCGCTATCAAGAGGCGTGGGTCTTACGGCACGTCAACCTCACTATAGCTACCGGACAGGTCGTGGCCTTAGTCGGCCCCAGTGGGGGCGGCAAGAGTACCCTGGCCGATTTGATTCCGCGCTTCTACGATGTCAGTGAAGGACAGATCACTGTAGACGGAACAGACCTCCGCGACCTAACACTCGCCTCACTGCGCTCCCAGATTGCCGTGGTCACCCAAGCCACTTTTTTGTTTAATGATACCGTACGCAATAATATTGCCTACGGTCTACCTCACCGGCCTGAGGAAGAGATTATTGCCGCAGCCAAGGCCGCCCATGCCCACGACTTCATCATGGCGCTGCCAGAAGGATATGCGACCCAGATTGGCGAGCTGGGGGTGCTGCTGTCCGGAGGCCAATGCCAACGACTCGCTATTGCGCGAGCGCTCTTGAAAAACGCACCCATGTTGATCCTTGATGAGGCAACCTCTTCACTCGATAACGAATCGGAACGCCTGGTCCAAGACGCCATCGAACATCTGATGGTTGGGCGGACCGTGCTGGTGATTGCCCACCGCTTATCAACCATTCAGAAGGCCGACCGGATTGTTGTCTTAGACAACGGCCACATCATGGAAGAAGGACCGCATGAAGAACTCCTGGCACGGAACACTCACTACCGACGCCTGTATGAGCTCCAATTTCGCGCCGTGCCACTTTCGGCTGCCTGACACGTATGCCCGATTCAACTCAGCCTTCTTCCGGGCCTGCCCCCGCTGACTCTTCGCAACAGCCACACCCCTTCAGTCAGCACCCACGATTCCCATTCAGGGAAGAGATAAAAATCCGTGTATGGGCCAGCCTTACCTTTGCGCTCCTGTGGTTGCTCAAGGTGACAACCAGAAAACAGTATATCGGCGCGGATGATTTGTTCGCGCGGTGGAATCGCGGCGAACAAATCATCATGGCCTTCTGGCATAGCCGCATTGTGCTCATGCGCTTTGGTTATCGCGGCTCAAAGGCTTGTGCCATGAATAGTATTCACCGAGACGGAGAAATCATCACTCGCGTGCTCAAGCGCTTCGGGATTACCGCGGTCCGAGGCTCGTCTTCTCGCGGTTGGGTCGGTGGTCTCAAAGGCATGGTCGAGGCATATCGACTCGGCTACGATCTCATCGTTGTTCCGGACGGACCCCGAGGACCGTATCAGCGTGCCAAATCCGGTGTACTCCAGCTTGCCCGCGCCACCGGTGCCCCTGTATATCCGACCACGTATAGTGCCGCGTGGCATACCAGAATTAGAAGCTGGGACCGGCTTATGATCCCCTTCCCTTTTAGTCGGGTCGTCTACATGGTAGGGTCCCCTATCTTCGTTCCGGAAGATACCACCCCCGCGCAACTGGAACAGAAGCGACAAGAACTGGAAGAGCGTTTACGGACCATTACCGGGCAGGCGGACGCCTATTTCGAGCACTCATGAGTCTCGCTGTCTATAATGTTCTTTTAACGGTTCTGCTTGTCATCGCTTTTCCTTTTGTGGTCATTGCGCTCATTCTGAGGCCACGCTATCGCATCGGATTGGGGCAACGATTCGGACGGCTGCCCTCAGACCTTATCCAGCTGACACGGAACACGGCGCCGTTCTGGCTCCACGCTCCTTCTGTGGGCGAACTCCTCGCCGCGCGGCCCTTTTTATACGCGCTGAAGGAGCGCTTTCCAGACACACCGCTTCTGGTTTCCGTGCAAACCGCAACGGCCTACCAAACCGCGACCGAACGGTGCCCCGAAGCGGATGGGGTGTTCTATTTCCCCCTCGACTATCCGCTGGTGAGTCGCCGCGTACTCAAGCGTATCGGCCCCCAGGTATTCTTTTTCACCGAAACAGAGATCTGGCCAAACATGTTAGCCAGCCTTGCACGTCAGCGTATCCCGACCCTGCTAGTGAGCGGTCGCTTCTCTAGACGTGCACGACGGCGCTATGGCCAGCTCTCCCTCGTTTTTCGTCCAGTCTTGCAGGGCATTACCGCGTGTTGCATGCAGACGCAGGAAGATGCACAGCGCCTTATTGCCGCTGGCGCAGATGCCCGACGTGTTCAGGTGACAGGAAATTTCAAAGTTGACGGCGTGAACGCTGGTGGAGATGCCGGCAGGGAAATCTTGGCCCAGGCAGGTTGTGGCGACCGTCCGTTGCTTATTGGCGCAAGCACCCATGATTCCGAAGAGGCAGTGCTCCTCCAAGCCGTTCGGGAGCTTCGGAGCCATCTTCCCCATCTTCTTTTACTGCTTGCTCCACGTCATCCAGAACGTTTTTCTCACGTCGAGGCGTTATTACAGCAGCAGGGCTGGTGCTATATCAAACGGAGCGCGTGCTCCGCACCGGCACCGCCTGGCACCAAGGTGTTTCTCTTGGATACACTCGGCGAGCTTGCCGGTTTTTATGCCGGGGCTTCTCTCGTCTTTGTTGGTGGCAGTCTGATCCGAGGTCCTGGCGGGCATAGTATGATTGAACCGGCCCTCGCCGGGGTGCCGGTCTGTTTTGGTCCGCATACGCAAAATTTTTCGTCGATTGCCGCAGAGCTGCAAAAAGCTCGGGGAGGAATTGAAATTCACGATGCGCGAAGTTTGTATGACACAGCTCTACCGTTGCTGACTGATAGCCACTTACAACAGCAGACTGGAGCGCGAGCACGCAAAACCATTGAGCAGCAACAAGGGGCGGTTGAGCGTACCTTAACCGTTGTCCTTCAGCACTGTCCGACCCGCGCTCCTTCCCGCCCATAGCATGCGTATGATTTCCCTCCAGCGTCTCGTCCAGAAAATATGGGCTCGTCAGGGCATCCTCGGTGTATTGGGCTGGCTGGCGGCCGTTCCCCTCTCGCTCCTGTTCTTATCCGTCGTTCGAGTCCGCAATTTTTTATATGAGAGGGGTGTCCTTCGTAGCGAGCAACTCCCCCTCCATATTATTAGCGTGGGCAATCTCACTGTCGGCGGGACGGGGAAAACGCCTTTCGTTCTCTGGCTCGCTCGTTTGCTGCACGCTCAGCAGCACCGGGTCGGCATTCTCTCAAGAGGCTATAAGGGAAAAAACAATGGCGTCACCACAGTGGGTACGGACGGTCGCGCTCAGGCAACGCCGGAAGAGGTCGGAGACGAAGCCGTGATGCTGGCCAGAACCTTTTCCGGTGTCGTTCTGGCCGGACGTGATCGCGTCCGAGCGGCTCGATTCGCGCAAAAAACCCATGGCGTCAAGGTATTGATTCTGGATGATGGTTTTCAGTATCGACGCTTGGGCCGTAGCCTCGACATTCTGCTGCTTAATGCCCAGAAAAGAGAGACCACGGGGTGGCTGCTCCCTGCCGGCCCATTCCGTGAACCGTCTACCTCTATACATCGAGCAGACCTAGTCGTTGTGACGAAGGGGGAGACGGTGCAGGCTCAGCGGGACTACGCTGCCTCCCTTCACATACAGGAGAAATCCCTCTTTTTTGCGAACCCACGTCCGGCTGCGCTTGTTCACTCCACACGTGGAGAGTGGCAAGAGTTGCCCTTATTCTTATTGGCGCATAAGAAGGTTATGACAGTAAGCGGTGTTGCGGTTCCGGCTCTGTTCCACCGTTTTGTCAGAGAGGCAGAAGCAGAAATTATAGACATGATGGTATTTCCAGACCACCATGTCTATACAGAAAGGGACTGGCAAACGATTACGTCAGTCAGCCGAGCGTGTGATTTTGTGGTGACAACGGAAAAAGATCTGGTGAAGCTTGAGAAGTTCCCGTTTGCCACGGATAAGCTCGTTGCTCTCCGTATCGATATGGAGGTCAACGATGTCGAGCAGTTCTTAGCGTCTATTGAGTCTCAACTCAAAGGAATAGGAAAGCAAAAAAACGGAGAGTAAGAGCGCTATGGCAGCTTCGTTCCTTATTCAAGCCGTTTCCGCCCTGCTGGCTGATATTCCTGACGAGGGGAAAACCCTCCTCGATATTAGCTGTAAAGAAGGGGATGTTTTAGCGTCGCTGCAACATCGACGTTTCACGCTCAGAGGGACCAATTTTGAAGCGAGTGGGCCGGACAAGAACGGCATCCCCATTGATTACGACGTAGACCTGCGTCAACGGCTGCCCTACGACGATGCCAGTTTTGATGTGGTTTTGCTGATTGAGGTCATCGAGCACCTGTCAGATCATCAAGCTGCACTGGGCGAGTTAGCGCGCATTCTCAAACCCGGCGGATCGTTAATTTTAACCACGCCCAATGTTATGCGCCTCAACTCGCGGATGCATTTTATGCTCAGCGGATACCACAAGACCAAACGACGCTTTATTCCGTTTGAGACTCCCCTCAACCACGCCCATCGGTTTCACAACTATCCGATTGAGCTCCCGATCCTATACTACCTGTGTAAGCAAAACGGACTCAATCTGGAACGTCTGGGGCACAGTAAGGTCAAGTTCTATTCGCGTTTCTTGCTGGCGACACTGGGCTTACCCGTAATTGCCTACACCTGGTATACGCTGTGGATACGGGAGAAAAATCCGAACCAGCGACAGGAGAACAGGAAGCTGCTGCGCTGGCTGTGTCACCCCCGTCTCCTGATGGAAGATAATTTAGTGTTGCGCCTCCGGAAAGGTGAGACCGCCTGATGGAGCGTCTCCTCGTTGCCCAGACCGGTTTTCTTGGAGACGTGATTTTGACCACTCCGCTCCTGAGTACCCTGCGGCGCGAACTCGACCTTGAATCGCTGACTGTCCTCACGACCCCCCAGGCACGGCCACTGGTCCAGGATCACCCCGCAGTGGACAGCGTTCTTGTGGATAGTAAACGTGAGGATGACCGAGGATTTCTCGGTATGCTGCGGACCGCCCGCCGGCTCCGACGCCAACGGTTTACGCTGACGGTCGCACCGCATAAATCCTTTCGGACCGCACTGCTGCTGGCCCTGGCTGGCATTCCGCACCGCGTGGGATTTCGCCAGAGCCCCGGTTGGTTTTTCTATCACCGGACCGCCCAGCGAGACACCGACCGCCACGAAGTTGAGCGTATTTTGTGCATTATGCGCGGGTTTGGTCTTGAGCCCGAAGCCTGCGGCCGCACACCCTATGTCGCCTATCACTCCGCCATCCAAACCAAGGCCCAGCGCTTCCTTGACGAGGCCCGGATTGCCGCCTCCGACCCGGTGTTTATCGTGTGTCCAGGCTCGGTCTGGTATACTAAACGTTGGACAACAGCGGGCTATAGTACCCTTGTTCGTTCTCTTGCACGTCACTACGGACGCGTGGTGTTGTGTGGCGGCCCGGATGACGTACCCCTAGCGCAGGAGATCGAAAAGCAGGCTCAGGTAGCGGGCCTTCTCAACCTTGCCGGTCGGGCCGACCTGCAAACGTTTATGGCCCTCATTGATCGGGCCCGGGTGGTTATTAGCAATGACAGTGCGCCTATGCACCTTGCCGTTGCGCGACAGGTTCCGGTTGTAGCGATCTTTTGCGCGACGACGCCGAGCTTAGGGTACGGTCCGTATAGCGATAATGCGGTGATTGTTGAAAAAAAGGATTTGTTTTGTCGTCCCTGCCGCCGGCATGGTGGTCCTTCCTGCCCACGTGGCACTGAAGAGTGTATGCACCTGGTAACGGCCCACGATGTGTTAGCCGGGGTTGATAAGCTTCTCAGACGCTCTGCGCTTCGGACTGCGCCGACGAGCCATAGCCAGTAGGGTTACCATGACACTCCAAGAACGCTTTGCCGCACTCAATGTCACAACGTCAGCAAACGCCGAAGAATGGGCCAGGCAAAACAAGCAGGCCAAATCCTGGCATTTTATCTTTCCCCCGCTTGGCACGTTCTTTTCTTCTTATCTTGGCAGGCGCAAGTGGCGGCACGGAATGACTGGCTTCACGACAGCGCTGTTCGATTCCTACGCTGTGTTTGTCACCTATGCCAAGCTGTGGGAAATGCAAAATGGACTGACAGCCGAGCCGCCTGAACTGCAGGGCAGTGCACCCCATCCTTCCGGTCGTTCACACTCGGACGCGGCATAATTGTCAGTGAGTGGCAGACGGAAGATGAAACGCCTTGCCAGCAATGCCGCCCCCCGACCGAGGTTCGCCTTCTTCCGTTCTCTCATACCCCCAAACGGATTTACTGAGCACACGACCACCGTCTGCACTTGGTGGCTCAAAGGCGGCCACAGGCAGGCACTGTTGGGCGTCCTGGCAAAAATCAAAGCCGGCAGAGCTGACCGTCTCCAGGGCGGGCGAGGCATAATCCAGCGCGTTCCGTTCGACGCCCGGAGTCCGGCTATCGTCCGACGCTATCAACGTGGGGGCCTAGTTCGCCATTTTGTGCATGACCTGTATTGGGATCGCCCACTGCGTCCCTTTGTCGAACTCTGCACGACAGTCATAGCCCGCGAACGCAGCATTCCAACGGTTGAGGTCCTGGGCGCTGGGGTTGAGTGGCAGTCTTTTGGATTCTATCGTGGAACCCTGATCACCCGTGAGGCCCAAGGGTTCCTTAACTGGCGGGAGTGGTTACAAACCAAACCGCCGGTTGAGGAACGTCAGATTGTTACTGACAAAGTCTTGCAGACGATCAACTTCATGCATGAGAGTGGCATCTCTCATGCAGACCTCAATCTGACGAATATTCTCGTTCGGAATGACTCTACTCAGCACGAGGTGCTCATTATCGACTTCGACCGTGCACGCCTCTTTTCCACGCCCCTCCCCTCTTCTTATCGCAAACTCAACCTTGCCCGCCTTCGACGTTCGATCGCGAAACTCGATGCCGAGGAGCAGTTGTTTGGGCAGAAAGAGACTCTCGGGAGGTGATAGAGGGCTGTACGACACACGTGGGGGAGAGCGGCCTCTCGCGGACTCAAATTGCCGGTTCTTACCTGGAGCCAGGAGACGTAGGAGCGCATTTATTATACCATCCAGCGTGTGACGCAGCCCACTGTTGCCATCCAACCTGATCGCATTCTCATCCTTCTCTTTGGGGCAATTGGGGATGTGACCCGAGCGCTGCCTTTGCTCACCCGAGTCCGGCGGGGCTATCCACAAGCGCATATTGCCTGGGCGGTAGAGCCAGCGTCAGCTCCTTTGCTTGAAGCGCACCCTGCCCTCAATGAGATATTAATCTATGACCGATCTCAAGGGCCTCGACAGTTTTGGCCCTTTCTCCAAACGATCCGGGCTAAACAGTTTGATCTGGTCCTGGACCTGCAACGCCATGCCAAGAGTGGTCTGGTCAGTCTCTGGTCGCAGGCACCGGTTCGGATGGGGTTTCATCGTCAGAATACAAAAGAAGGCAATTGGCTATGTAATACCCACACGATTGATCCCGTTCCAGACTTTTCGCTCAAACTTTGGCAATATCTATGCTTCGCGGACGCGCTGGGTCTTCCCGACAACGGGGTAGCCTTTGACCTCCGGCTGCGGGAAGAAGAAGAGCGGCATATCGACGCCTTACTCGCCGACACCCCACGTCCGTATGTCACCTTTTTTCTTGGCTCGCGCTGGCCAAGTCGGTTCTGGTTTCCAACGGCAACCGCTCAGGTGGCACGGACCCTTCAGCAAGAGTATGATATGGGCACTGTGTTGATTGGAGGGCCGGGAGAGGTAGTGTTTGCGAGCCAAGTCAGCACCGCGCTGGGAGAAACCAAAGCGACGGATTTGAGTGGGGAAACGAGTGTGCGTGATCTGATCGGTATTTTTTCGCGGGCCCGGCTCGGCATTGGACCGGATTCAGGCCCCATGCATATTGCAGCAGCAGTTGGAACACCCGTGATTTCCTTGTGGGGCGCCACCAGCCCTATCCGCTCGGCCCCATGGGGTTCGGAAGATTTTGTTCTGCGCGGACCGGCATCGTGTAGTCCGTGTTATACGCGAGACTGTAGAATTCAGCGGACGTGCATGCAGCGCATTACCCCCGAGCAAGTACTTGAGAAGGCGCGCGCCATCCTCGATCGTGGCCAGCTGACATAAGCACGGCCCAGGAATCAGCGTCAACCGGTATATCTATATGAATCGTCCTAATATCCTCTTTCTCTTAATTGACTGTTTACGCGCAGACGCCGTTGTCGGCAATGACCGAGGCGCGCGTACGCCGACTCTGGATCGTCTTGTTCGCTCCGGTGTGGCCTGTACGCAGGCCATAGCCTCGGCTTCGTCGACAACGCCCTGCGTGGCCAGCCTGCTGACGGGGACCTACTCTTTCGTGCACGGTATTCGTTCAATTTTCGGTCTGAAGCTGAATCCGTCAGTCCTGTCTTTGGCCGACGCCTTCCGGGCGCAGGGCTACCACACCTGGGCGGAAGTGAGTGGCCCACTCTTTCCTGAGACCGATCTGGATCGCGGTTTTGACGTCTATCACTTTCGAGAGGGGTCAGCCTATCTGTCCACCTCTTGGGGTACGGATTTTCGGCAGCGCCTGCAAGGCCTGACGGCACGGCAACCGTGGTTCGGCTTTTTACACTTGTGGGAACTGCATCATCACCGTCATATCCTGCCGGCTTTCCGAGGCCGGGCCTACGGCCGAAATCGCTACGAGCGTGCGCTCTCGTGTCTGGATGTCGAGTTGGACAGACTGCTGGCCGCGCTTCCTGAGAATATCCTGGTCGTGGTGCATGGCGACCACGGCGAACATGTCGTCAGGACCGACCTCCAATACCGTTGGTATCGCCTCGTGCGTGACTTATCCGGACGTAAAACCATCAAGCGCGAAGGGCATGAGATGGACGTTTCTGAGGATCTCGTCCGTGTGCCGCTGGTCTTTTCTATGGTGGGAGCCGGGGCAGACGCCCTCCGCCTGCCGATGGGCAAACGCGTCCCTCAACTCGTCCGCCAGATCGACGCCCTGCCTACCCTGCTGGACCTCGTTGGCGCCCCAGTCCCAAGTGGGATTCCTGGCGTCAGTATCAAACCGGCGCTACTGGATGATACCCCTCTCGGCCTGGAGGCATATATTGAAGCGTTTTTGCGCGTTCGTTCAGATCCGCGCGATCAGCAGGTCGGTTGGCGTACGCCCGAGTGGAAATACATCTACGCCCCCAACAATCCGCAGATTCCGGCAGAGCTGTATAACCTCCCGAACGATCCTTCGGAACAGTACAACTTGGCCGACCAACGCCAAGATATAGTCGGGCTGCTTCAGCACCGGATTGAGGATATCCGACGCGGCCCGCTTGCCGCAACACCGGAGTTCGTCATGTCAGAGACCGAAAAAGCCGACCTGGAAAAGCGTCTGACCGATCTCGGCTATATGTAGGGAAGCCCGTCGTTGTGAGCGTTACGAGTTCTGCAAGAACGACTTTGCCCGTCATTATCTATTCACACCTGGACGCTGCGCGAGTCACCGACCTCGTTTCTTCACAGCCAACCCATTGGCAGTGCACCCGTATTCTCAAACAGGACGTGGGCACGACCGTAACGCTCATGTCCGACTCAATCCAGTCAGTCGTTGTCAAACATCACCGGCTGACACGCTGGCGTCGTCGTGCGGATGCCTTGATCCATGGCTCCCCGGCCCGCCGGTCGTGGCGTGGAGCACTATTATTACAGACGTATGGCTTTCCCGTTCCTCAACCATTGGCCGTTGTGGAGAAGCGGAAAGCTGGCTTGGTGCAGGAAAGTGTCTATATCAGCCAAGCGCTGCCGCATCCCCCACTTTCGGACTATTGGCGGGAATCCGCGCCCCACTGGTCTGTGGCGCAACGTCGTCTCTTTCTTCGCGAACTGGCTCTCTTCGTGCGATCTTTTCATGCGGCCGGTCTGTATAGCGGAGATCTGAGAGACGCCAACCTCCTCGTGGAAGAATGCGACGAACAGCAGGGCCCGAGGTGGCGGTTTTGCCTGGTTGATCTTGATCGCATCAAATACGATTCGAGCCTAGGGCTACGGCGACGCGTCAAAAATCTGGTGCAGCTCGATCGGACTATAGGCCGTCGAGCCCGGAAGACCGAGCGGCTGTTCTTTTTGTATGCCTATCTTGGTCCTTCGCTGCCATCAGCCAAGCAGCGCCGAGTCTTGCTCGAAAAATTGCAGTCTGTGCGTCATCAGAAAGACCGCGAATACGCCAAACGAAAACGGTGTCGCACGGTGTCTGGAGCAAACGAACAGCCACTCGGCGCTCCCCGGCGCCCCGTCTCGTGCTGTATTGTCTGCTTTAATGAGGAGCAGGTTATTCAACGCTGTCTTGAAAGCGTCAAGTGGTGCGACGAGATCATTGTGGTTGACTCATTTTCCACCGATAAGACCCTAGAGATCTGTCAAGACTATTCGACTCGTATCATTCAGCGTGCGTGGCCGGGCTATGTTGAGCAAAAACGGTTTGCCCTCTCTCAGGCAAGCTATGAGTGGATACTTAACATTGATGCTGATGAAGAAGTCAGTCCGCTCCTTCAGAATGAGATTCAGGCGGTGTTGCAACGGGATGACCCCGCAGTCGACGGCTTTTACATACCGCGTCTCGTCCACTATTTAGGCCGCTGGTGGTGGCACGGCTGGTACCCGAGCTATCGGCTTCGGCTCTTTCGGAAACACAAGGTCAGGTGGGGAGGTGTCGATCCCCATGAGAAAGTGCTCCTGCATGGCCGCTCCGAGCGCCTGAGCGGCAACCTCCATCACTATACCTACACCGATATCAGTGACCATCTCCGCACCGTAAACAGCCTGACAGATATCTCGTCCCGCGAGCTGAGTCTGCGGAAGCGCCAGAGGCATCTGAGCGACGTCTTGTTGCGCCCATTATGGCGCTTCCTGAGTTTTTATTTTCTCCGCGGCTGTATCAGAGACGGACTTCCCGGCCTCTTTGTTGCTGTGACCTCGGCCTTCTACGTTTTCCTGAAATATGCCAAGCTGTGGGAGCAGGCCTCAGATCCTACGCAGCACTCGACCCGGAACACTTCTCATGACACGCCGGTTACGGATCCTGCACGTTGACCCAGAACGGAACTGGGGAGGCGGAGAGGTCCAAGTGCTGGGTCTGACCCGCTACCTCCACCGAGTTGGCCATGTCTCCCACGTTGCAACTCCGCTGCACGGCGTCCTAGCCCAGCGCCTCCAGCACGACCACCTCGCCGTTCAGCCTCTCTCGGTCCGTAATCATCTTGATGGCCTGGCGGGTTGGCGGCTGCGCCGTCTGGTCTGTAGAGAACACTACGACCTGGTGCATTTTCATACGGCCAGAGCCCATACCCTCAGCCCTTGGCTCCACGCCCTGCCAGTTTGCCGCCTAGTCACGCGTCGGATGGATTATCCGATCAAGACGGGCTGGTGGAGTCGGCTTCTGTATGGCAGCCAAGTTGACATGATCATCGCGATCTCCTCAAGCGTGGCGACCGTACTGGGAACCGCGCATGTTTCCGATAGGGCTATCCGTATCATCCCGAGCGGGATTGACACCAAGCAGTTTCGGCCAACTGCCGCCCAACGCAGGGCTATTCGACGCCAATACGGACTCGGCGAGGATACTACGGTTATTCTCACGGCCGGTGCGCTGACGCAGCGGAAGTCGCCTCACACACTGATCGAAGCAGCCGCCCAACTCCACTCCAGCCGTCAGCAAGGAGTGCCATCCCTACATTACCTCGTCTGTGGAGATGGACCACTCCGACAGGAATTAGAAGCCCGTGTGCGTGCGCTTGGCCTAGCTTCCGTGTTTCACTTTGCTGGATTCTGTCGAGACGTGCCCGCGTATCTAGCTGCCGCAGACATCTTTGTCCATACTCCTGTCCGGGAAGGTTTGGGCGTCGCCGTTATTGAAGCGCTGGCGGCGGGTCTCCCTGTGGTGGCAAGTCAGGTTGGTGGTATTCCTGAGCTCATAACCGATAGAGAAACTGGTCTCCTGATACCAGCCCAGGATCCCTCAGCCTTACGTAACGCTCTCCTCCAGTACACGCACCGTCCAGACTGGGCGAAGACTTTAGGCATCCAGGGACAAGCCAAAGTCCGGACGTCTTTTGATATCGAGACAACGGCGCGCGCCAATGAAGCCCTCTATTACGAACTCCTGGCTCCAGCACCGTGAGCGACTGAAAGGATCGCTATGAAGCCCCCATTTTCTCATCGACGTCAGTCGTTCCGCAAACTTGCCTCCATACTACCACGCTTCTCAGGCGTGCGGGTACTGGTCATTGGCGACCTTATGCTCGATCGTTACATTTGGGGCCAGGTCAACCGCATCTCACCCGAAGCACCGGTGCCTGTTGTACGGGTCACGCGAGAGAGCCTACACGCCGGAGGAGCTGGGAATGTGGTGACCAATATCCGCGCCCTGGGCGGTAGTGTGACGGTCTGTGGCGTCGTAGGTAAAGACCAGGCGGGCCGACTCCTGCGAGAAGCATTGCGGAAACACGGCGCAGGCGTCGAGGGGATTGTCACCTGTATTCCGTATGAAACGATTAGCAAAACCCGTATCATTGCTCACAGCCAGCAAGTCGTCCGACTCGACCGTGACCCGAGCGATAGCCCGAGCGCGCGCGTACGCTCGCGCCTGCGGACCTTTATCCAGCGACATATACACGACTTTGATGTCTGCGTGGTGTCGGACTATGGCAAAGGACTGATTGAGGCCGATCTGCTCGACCTGTTGGCCACGCTACGGACACAACTGGACTTCGTCTACGTGATCGATCCGAAACGCCGAAATTTCGTTCATTATCGCGGCGCGAGTCTAATCAAGCCCAATAAAGAAGAAGCGGGACAAGCCACGCAGATCGACATTGTGAACGATGTCGCCTTGCAACAGGCCGGTACCCAACTTCTCGATCTGTGGGGCGCGGATGCCGTTCTTGTTTCTCGTGGTGAAGAAGGCATGAGCTTATTTCAACCAGATCGGCGCGCAGCCCATTTCTCAACCACCGCCCGTGAGGTCTTTGACGTCACCGGGGCAGGCGACACCGTCATTGCCGTGTGTGCGCTCGCCCTCGGGGCCGGTGCCAGACTCGAAGCCGCCACTATTCTCGCCAACCATGCGGCTGGAGTCGTTGTCGGTAAAGTCGGCACGGCAACCGTTAATCTGAAAGAATTGAAAGCAGCATTAAGGACCCCCCAGCCATGAAAAGTATGACCGGATTTGGGAACAGGAGTCTCGCCTTTTCGGGCGGACGGGCGACGGTTGATATCCGTGCGGTCAATCACCGTTTTCTCGAAATCAAACTCCACCTGCCCCGCGGCTTTCTGGCACTTGAGGATGAATTGCGAGCCCTAGTTGCCGCCCAGGTGAAGCGTGGGCGGATTGAAGTCTTCCTCACGCTCTCAGGACAGGCAGCGCGCTCGTATTCAGTTGTTCCCAATATTAAGCTCGCGCGAGCGTATCTACAGGCTGCGAAGGAACTCAAGGATGTGCTCGACCTCGGTGGAGATCTTACTATCCAGTTTTTTATGTCCCGGCCAGAAGTATTCCAGGTCGCCGAAGCGCACCAGCCTTCCAACGCCGAAATTGAGGCGTCAAAGAAAGCGCTGCAAGGTGCCCTCACTGCACTGGAGCGACACCGTCGACGTGAAGGGAAATTTTTGCAACGTGATCTCCGGAAGCGGATTGCCACTCTTGAAAAAATACGTCGGGATGTCGGGCGGCGCAGCGCGCGCACTCAACAGGCCACGCGCCAGAAATTGGCAGACAAGGTCACCGCGCTCTTACCCCATCTCGACGCTGAACGACGGCGCGTTCTCCAAGATGTGGCGAGTCTGGCCCAAAAGAGCGATATCACTGAGGAATGTGTCCGGCTCCAAAGCCACTTCGGCGCGTTCTCTGATCTCCTCCGACTGGCCGAACCGGTTGGGAAACGGATGGACTTTCTCCTCCAAGAGATGCAACGCGAGATTAACACGATCGGTGCAAAGGCAGATGATGCGTCCATTCGTCATCTCGTCGTCCAAGCCAAGGAAGAGGTGGAAAAAATTCGCGAACAAGTGCAAAATATAGAATAACGTATGCTGGACGATGCCGATCAACGCGTAAGCTTCTCTCGGCGTGGGATTCTTCTGATCCTGTCAGCCCCCTCTGGGGCTGGGAAAACCACCCTGGCGCATAAACTGATTGCGAGAACGGCCAACCTCGGTTGGTCGATTTCGCATACCACTCGACCGCGCCGAGTAGGGGAAGTCGACGGCGAGGACTATCACTTTGTGAGTGAGGCGACTTTTCTTTCGCTTCGGGCTCAGAGGGCCTTTGCCGAATGGGCACAGGTTCACACAGCCTACTACGGTACGACGCGCACGACTATTGAGAGTACACTCCGCATGGGTCGAGACCTCGTGTTGGACATTGATGTCCAAGGGGCTGAACAGCTCAAGTCATGTTACCCAGAGGCCGTGCTCGTTTTTATCCTACCGCCCTCGTGGCAAACACTGGAAGACCGCCTCCGCGCGCGGGGGACAGACGAGGAAGCGGCTATTACGCAGCGCATTCGACGTGCGCAGGAAGAGACGCGGGAGTTAGCCCGTTATGACTATTGCGTCATCAACGATCAGCTCGAGTCCAGCGTCGCCGCGTTACAGGCCATTCTCTGTGCAGAAAGAATCCGCGTATCACGCCTGGACCTCTCCCCCCTGCGTATCGATTCGGCTCCCTCAAAGTGCGACGCACCACCCATAGGAACCGGATGAACCAACACCGCGACCTGGATAAAATTATTACGAAAGTCCAGTCCTATCATCCTGAGGCGAAGGTCAGCCTGATCACAGATGCGTACGCGTTTTCAGAGCGTATGCATCAGGGCCAGAAGCGCCACTCTGGCGAACCCTACTTCATACATCCGGTTGGGGTGGCCGAAATTATTACGGATATGAAGCTCGATGTACCGAGCGTCGTCACCAGCCTGCTGCACGATACGGTGGAGGATACCTTAACCACCCTCGATCAGATCGGACAGCATTTCGGTAGTGAGGTCGCGGGCCTGGTCGATGGAGTGACAAAGATCAGCAAAATCCACTTCACTACTCGGGAAGAGCGTCAAGCCGAAAATTTTCGGAAAATGATTTTTGCCATGGCACGAGATATCCGAGTTATTCTGGTGAAACTCGCCGACCGCACCCATAATATGCGGACGCTCTCCTATCTGAGCGAAGACAAACAACGTGAGATTTCGTCGGAGACGCTGGAAATTTATGCGCCGCTCGCCCACCGTTTGGGTATCTATTGGATGAAGAGCGAACTCGAGGACAACGCGCTACGCTATACGTACCCGAAGGTGTATTCTGAACTGAAGCGGAATATTATTAAGAAAAAGAGCGAGCGGAAGCAATACATTACCGAGGTCATGGGCATCCTCAAAAAGATTTCAACGGAGGCCGGCATTACGGCTCAGGTCTCCGGGCGCCCGAAACACTTCTATTCAATTTATCAAAAAATGCAGTCTCAAAATCTGGTCTTTAGTCAGATTTATGACTTGGTCGGCTTCCGCATTGTCGTGCAATCCGTGCGCGAATGTTATCAAGCGTTGGGCATCGTGCACAGTCACTGGCGCCCCGTTCCCGGCCGCTTTAAGGATTATATTGCCCTACCCAAAGCGAATATGTATCAGTCGCTTCATACCACCGTCATTGGTCCGTATGGAGAACGGATCGAGATTCAGATTCGGACACGCGAGATGCATCGGGTGGCAGAGGAAGGGATCGCCGCCCATTGGACGTATAAAGACGGCCAGGGACAGGAGGAAGCACAGCGTTTCGCCTGGCTGCGCCAAATGGTTGAGCTACAACAGCATGTCCAGGACCCGCAAGAGTTTCTGCACACTATCAAGGAAGACCTCTTTACCGAAGAAGTGTACGCCTTCACCCCGCAAGGCGACCTCAACAGTTTCCCGCGTGGCGCGTCCGTGATCGATTTTGCCTACCGTATTCATTCGGAAGTCGGCAATCATTGCACCGGCGCCAGGGTAAATGGACGTCAAGTTCCTTTGCGCTATCAGATCCAAAACGGTGATGTTGTCGAAATCGTCACAACCAAAAACCAATCACCCAGCAAAGACTGGATCAAGGTCGTCAAAACCCCGAAGGCCAAAGCACGGATTCGGCACTGGCTCAAAGAAGAACAGCGAGAACGCAGCGTTGCCCTTGGGCAAGAGCTCCTTGAGCGGGAGTTAGCCCGCAATCACAGCTCGCTGACTGCAGTGCGCAAACAACGCGGAATCGGGCCAACCCTAGAGGTGCTGGGATTCAGCGATGAAGAAACCCTTTTTGCGGCCCTGGGTTACGGGCAAGTGACTGCAGGACAGGTACTCGGCCACCTCCTACCCCAATCCACCAAAGTGCCCGATCAGACGGCCCATACCATCGAGCTTGAAAAAATTCGCCAGAAACCTCCAGCAGAGGATTCAAGTGGCGTGAAGGTCGGTGGGATCGGGAATGTCCTGATTCGGTTTGGACGCTGTTGTAACCCCCTGCCTGGGGAACGCATTGTGGGCGTTATCACGCGCGGCAAAGGAGTCACCGTTCATACTATTGCCTGTCAGCGCCTGCTGGAAAGCGACCCCCAACGACATATTGCCGTCAGTTGGGATCCTACCGCAGAGTATGCACGTCTCGTGAAAATCGAAGTCTTGTCCGAAGACCGCCCGGGCCTCCTGACCAATATGAGTAAAGCGATCAGCACAGTTGGCCTCAATATCTCCAATGCTAATGTCCGGACCCTTTCGGACAAACGCGCCCTCAATGTATTTGAAATCCTCATCCCGAGTGCCGACGATCTTCAGCGTGTCATGCGCAACCTGGAACGGGTGAGAGGTGTAGTTAAGGTGTCACGCGTGGCTCCCTAAGGGGCGTTGCACCCAGTCTCTTCCCCTTGGTGATCGGTATCAAAAAGGGGGGCTCAGACGAACAATTTATAGCGACAAAGGGGAAGGACGGAGGATTTTAAGCCGCCTTCACAATTTTTCCAGAACGAATACAGCGCGTGCAGACGCGCAGGCGTTTCACCGAACCGGCGACCTTTGCCCTCACGCGTTGCAGGTTCGGTAACCAGCGGCGTTTCGTCTTGTTATTTGCGTGACTCACATTATTACCCACCGCGGGGCCTTTTCCACAAATTTCGCATCTCTGGGCCACAGTCATCCTCCTAAGAGCACCTGCGTATACCATAGGCGTGACACGCGCGCAACATAGAGGAGCCGAGCCCCTCCCTATTCCTGATAAGCGACAAGAATTCGTTCAATCAGATTTGTCGTTGAAAAACCAGCCTGGTGACGGACAGCAACGACCCGTCCACCAGCGTGTTCAACAACTTCTTTTCCCACAATGGCCTCGGGCCGCCAATCTCCCCCTTTGACCAGGATATGCGGTTGAAGCCGACGAATCAGTGCGAGCGGCGTATCTTCTTCAAACGTGGTGACATAGTCAACGACTTCAAGGGCAGCCAGCAGCGTCAAGCGACTCGCTTGATCCAGAATTGGTCGCTTGTCTCCTTTCAGCCGTTTGACCGAAGCATCGGCGTTCACACCAACCACAAGAATATCGCCAAACGTCTTTGCCTGAGCCAGCGTATAGACATGGCCGCTATGGATCAGGTCAAAGCAGCCATTGGTAAAGACGATGCGTTTACCCTGACGACGCAGTCGGGTCAGCTGCTCTGCTAGATGTTCTTTGGAAAATATCTTTTGCATAGCAGTCCAATACAGCCGTCTCGAGCAGACGATCCCCGAGTAAATGATCGTAGACTGCTCTCAAAACGCGCTCTTTCCAGCCGAAGTAATGCCAACCAAAGACAAGGAAAATCGAAACTCAACCTCATCAGGATTCACTTTCTCAACAACCCCGAAATCAAACGTCCAACACTTCTGCGGGGAGAGGACACGAAAGAAATAGCGCGACCCGATAAACGATTGATCATTCAGATCATAGCGTGTGAAATAGGCGAGCGTCAGATATTCATTCAAACGGAGGACAACCCGGGAATTGATCTCTTTCAGCAGCCGGTCGGCAATAGTCCGATACGAAACCCCGAGGCTCGTCCGTCGTTGCAGATGGCGCAGCAATGGGCTCGTCTCGGGGAGCGGGCGTGGATCACGAATATATCCCCCAATGCGGGCGGCAATCATATCTCCTTGGTCAACATCATACGTCGTCTCCGCCGCAAGGGTAAAGAGTGAGAATGGACGGATGTGCGCGCTGATATCCACATCAGAAAAATGCTGGTCCGTCTCACTCAGGCCAAACCGCTCGCCTTCTTCTCGTAGACGCCGGCTCGTATCGTAAGCCTGGGTCACCGATACACGGAGCAGTTCACGGACGCGTGCCTGCCGATTGGAAGCGCCAGGGAGCGGATCAAATTTTCCAAGGAGTCTGTTTGAAACACCATAGACAAAGAGGCTACGTCGGTTAATCCGGTCGAGCACATCATAGAGCGGCAGGTCATCCTGACCAACCCGAGGAACGTAGGAGAACGAGACACGCGGCTCGATGACGTGCTGGAGTTTGCTCACCCGTCCCCAACCGACATCGAAAACCCGAGAGAGACGGGTTCCGAGCTCAGCCTGAAGCTGGACCGTCTCTCTGGTCTGCGTATTCTTCAGCCGTCTGGAACCAGGCACGGTCGGTCGTCCAAGAGCGCGAGAACTCATATGGTAGACGGTCTCTCGCCCAACCGCCGTCACTGAGCCATGGACGTATCCGCCTAGGGAGAAGGGAATTGATACCCAGGGAGCAAGATCAAAGCGTTGACCATAGTAGCCACGATTCCGAAAAAAATGGCTGCCTTGCATGGTCACCCCGGCTTCAAGACGGTCGTTCCAGAAACGGCGTTGGCCCTGAAAATTGATCTGGGGCAGAACCTGAAAGGCATCATCCTGATCGTTCCGCAAATCTTGATAATACCGTGCCTCGGAACGGAGCTGGGCATTCTTCCAGGTTTTCAGGCCACCGATGCGGGAGGCGGTAAACCGCCGTGAACGGAGCTGATGATCTTCAAGACCTGGATGGAAGGAGATATTGAGCTCGCGCAAGAAGAAGTCGTCGCTCACAAAAAAGAGATCACTATAGACCTCCACATCATCGGCCAAACGCTGCCGATGCGCTCCCGTGACGCTCCAGCGGTCAACAGGTGAGGTCGTCGAAGCCGGTCCCCGAATCTGTTCATTAAAATAGGAAGCGGCAAACTCGCCCTCCACCCTCTCATTGGGTGCATAGCGGTATTCTCCCAGGAGTCCCACCCGGGAAGAGGTTTCAATATCCGCCGTGAGCGTGAGATCCTGACTCTTACTGATGGCCCAGTAGAAGGGTTGTTCCCACTGAAAACCGCGCTTACTCGAAAAACCGGCCCGGGGCGCGAGCGCGCCACTTTGTCGTTCCTTGCGAACAGGAATCACACCATAGGGGATATACAGCAGCGGGATGCCTCGAGCCCGCAAGAGTCCGCCACGCAGTGTTCCTGTTCCACCCAGCGCAATATCGAACTCGGTCGCATCCAGCCGCCAATCCGCCCGTTCGGGGTCTTCACACTCACAAGTTGTTACTGTTCCGTCTTCAATATGATAGGTCTGGCCATACGATTTTTGGAGTTTCCTGCCGGTAATCGTATAGTGACGCTGGGGCATGTGAATGATGCCATTTTCAATTTCGCCGGTTTCATCTGTTAATTCCAGGCGCAACGCCTCAGCCTGAATGTCCCCTTGAGGGTCTTGCAGCACCACATTGCCACGGGCCTTCAGTTCATTCCGGGTCCGGCTTACACTCACCGTATCGGCGGTGAGCGTTGTTTGCCCCTTGGTGACAACGACGTTCCCTTGCGCCGATACGGTCTCCCCGTCTTCTTCATAGCTCAGCGTGTCGGCGTTGACCTCTACGGGCTCTTGTGCAGAGATGGCCCCTGCCTCGATGAGCCAGGAAAGCGTGAGCCAGAGAAGAAGACAGAAAATTCTTTTCATGACCACCTACTCTCTCAGACCAGCGGTCGTGCGGACTGAGAGATCGTGGGAGCAACACCGGCTTCAGGAAAGAGCGGCAGCACCTCCCCAACCAAGAACAACGAGCCACACACCACAATGACATCTTGAGACCCGACTTGATGGAGCAATTGACGACAGGCTTCTGCGGCCCCCTCAACGGTACGCACGGAACAGGCGGCGGAGAAGGCCCTTTGCACCGCATACGGATCTTCGGCGCGTGATTGCGCGACCGCTGTCACAACAACCTCGGCAGCCATCTGTTCCAAGGCGGCTACCATCGGACGCCACTCCTTATCTCGCATGACCCCAAAAAGAAAAAGAGGGCGTCGATTCGGGGCGAGGTCAGGGAGTTCGGCCAATAACGCTTGCAGGGCCTGGATATTATGCGCCCCGTCAAGAATGACAAGGGGGTGCGTCGACACAATGTCCAACCTACCCGGCCAGTGTACCGACTGTAATCCCGCCCGCATCTGAGCCGCCGTGACCGGGAGAGAGTCGTGGAGACATTCCAGACTCGCCAAAGCAACCGCAGCGTTGTGCACCTGGAATTTGCCGTTTAGGGAGAGCTGAAGATTCTCATATTGAGACCGCTTTCCGCCGTAGCAATATCGACCGGAAGCCTCTTTCTCAAGGGTGAAGTCCTGGCCATACGACAGAATCGCGCTGCCTTGATCTCGAGCCCTTCGATATAAAACGTCACGACTCTCCTGGTCGAGCTTCCCGAGAACGACCGGTACCGCGGGCTTAATAATCCCGCCCTTTTCACACGCAATCTCGGCCAGAGTTGATCCCAGATATTGCTGGTGGTCAAGTCCGATACTAGTGATGATGGACACCAAGGGAGTGAGGACATTTGTGGCATCGAGTCTTCCACCTAAACCCACCTCCACAATGGCAATATCCACACGGGCTTGGGCAAAGATATGGAAGGCCAACACCGTCATCATCTCGAACGGAGTCAACCGAATCCCCGCTGGCTCGAGGTAGGACTTGATTGCCCCCACGGTATCCACCACCTCTGGACGAGAGACCCACCGCGTGCCAATCCGAATCCGCTCACAGAAGTCCATCAGATGTGGAGACGTAAACAAGCCTACCCGATACCCCGCAGCGCTGAGGATGGCATGCAAGATGGCTGCGGTGGATCCCTTCCCGTTTGTGCCAGCGATATGAATGCTGGGGAATTGGCGTTGCGGGTCATCACCCAAACGGAGCGCGAGCGTGGTTCGCTCAAGCTTGAGGTCCATACGCTCGACTTCAAGCCCATATAACCACGCCAATGTATCTGAGTAGTCAGACATCCTGTCTTTCTGAATAGCAGCTTACAGGATGGCGCGTTATGGGGGAGAGTGAGACGCCTTTTGGGTTGAGTCAGCAGTGGGTACAGGCGTGCATAAGAGACCGAGTAACTGGCCTAACACCCCGCGCAAATCCTTGCGCTCAATAACAAGGTCTACCATCCCATGTTCCAACAAAAATTCTGCTCGTTGAAAACCCGGAGGAAGCTTTTCCCGGATCGTCTGTTCAATTACGCGTTGTCCGGCAAAGCCAATCAAGGCTCCTGGCTCAGCAATATTGATATCTCCCAGCATACCCAACGAGGCGGCAACGCCACCCGTCGTGGGATCGGTCAACACCGATATATAAGGCAGCCCAGCTTCTCGCAAACGACCTAGCGCCATAGAGATCTTTGCCATCTGCATCAGCGAGAGCACCCCTTCCTGCATCCTAGCACCACCGGAGGCAGAGAAGAAAATAACGGGCAGTTGTTCTGCACGAGCGTGCTCGATAATCCGCGTCAGTTTTTCCCCCACAGCAGTCCCCATACTGCCACCGAGAAAAGAGAAGTCGAAACAGCCGAGGGCAATACGACGTCCGTCAAGAGTCGCCTCCCCACAAACAACGGCTTCGGCACGTCCCGACCGACTGCGTGCATCAGCTAATCGCTGCGCATAAGGTTTTCGATCAGTGAAAGCGAGAGGGTCGGTAGAGTGTATATGCGGCGCATGCTCAATAAACGAGCCACGATCAACGATAGTGAGCAGCCGTTGTTCGGCGGTCAGTCGGAGATGAGCCCCACATTTGGGACAAATAAAAAGGCGACGCTCGACTTCCTTCCGAAACAAAATTTCTTGACACGTCGCACATTTGAGCCAAATCGCCTCCCCCTCCTCTTGACTCACCGTGCCTGCCTGTTCCGCCATACCCGCTTCTTCCTTCAGTGCTCTTCGCCTATCGTCAGGGCCGTGGTGAGGAGGCAGTCCCAGTATCGTTTCGCGCGGCGGCTGCGATACTGCGCAAGGCTGTTTTGAGTTCGGCAACAAGCGCCCCCACTCGCGGCACTAAATCCGGCTGTCCTAGCGATTGCTCAATGACCTGTGAAATGGCGCTTCCGACGATAGCAGCATCAGCTATGCCCGCGACCTGCACGACATGTTCCGATGAGGAGATACCGAACCCAACACCAACAGGCACAGGAGAAATGGCGCGAATACGTCGAACCATATCGCTCAAATCCGCAGGGAGTGTAGTCCGTACGCCGGTCACCCCGGTCACTGCGACATAATAGATAAATCCGCGCGCACGAGTCAGTACCCTCTGGGCTCGGTCAAGGGAGCTGGTCGGGGCAAGGAGAAAGATCATATCCAAATCGTGGCGGTCCGTCTCCCGTTTCAACTCTTCAGCTTCTTCGGGCGGTAAATCAACGCACAGTACGCCGTCAACACCCGCCTGGCGAGCATCGGCGGCAAAGCGCTCCCCGCCATAGCGCCAGATCGGATTATAATAACCAAAGAGCAGGATTGGGATCGTGAGTGACCGGCGTAAACGACGCACGAGTTCGAATACGTGGGCCAACGACGTGCCATGCTGCAGGGCACGTTCTGCGGCACGTTGCAACGTCGGCCCATCGGCCATCGGGTCAGAAAAAGGAACGCCGAGTTCGATGATGTCGGCCCCTTGCCGTGCCATTTCATGGACTAACGCGAATGTCGTCTCGATATCCGGGTCTCCTGCGGTGATGAATGGAATGAGACCGACCTCTCCGCGGGCACGCAACTGGGTAAAGGTGTCGGCAATGCGCGTCATAGAGCGTTTTCACCAAGAAAGCTGGCCACGCTTTGGAGATCTTTGTCCCCTCGGCCAGAAACGTTAATCACCACAATGGCCGTGGCTGGGAGTTGGGGGGCGAGGGTCGCAGCATAGGCGACGGCGTGCGCACTCTCCAAGGCAGGAATAATTCCCTCTGTCTCAGCCAAGAGCCGCATCCCTTCAACTGCTTGCGCGTCCTGGACCGTCACACAGCGAAGGCGTTGCCGGTCGCTCCAATAGCTCAATTCCGGTCCAACTCCTGGATAGTCCAATCCAGGGGCGAGCGAATGCGTTGCGGCAATCTGGCCGGTCTCGTCCTGTAGCACATAGGTCTTGCTGCCGTGTAATACGCCAGCATACCCGTTTGACATTGAGGCGGCATTCCGACCCGCGCCGATTCCCCCGGCCTCGACCGCAACCATATGGACTGCGGTTTCGGATAGAAAGGGAGCAAACAGGCCCATCGCGTTGCTCCCACCCCCAACACAGGCAATCAGGTAGTCAGGCAAGCGACCTTCGTGCTGCACAATCTGCTTTTTGGTCTCGCGTCCGATAACAGACTGAAAGTCGCGGACCAACATGGGATATGGATGAGGACCAGCGACTGTTCCGATGACATAAAAGGTGTGCGCCACATGCGTAATCCAGTCACGCAGGGCTTCATTCATTGCGTCTTTAAGGGTCTGGCTGCCGGAAACGACCTCCCGCAGCGTTGCTCCCAAGAGTCGCATTCGGAAAACATTGGGCGCTTGGCGTACGGTATCTTCACGGCCCATAAAGACTTCGCACGAGAACCCGAGGAGAGCCGCAACGGTCGCCGTTGCAACCCCATGTTGGCCCGCCCCGGTTTCAGCAATGAGCCGTTCTTTGCCCATGCGTTTTGCCAATAAGGCTTGGCCGATGGTGTTATTGATCTTATGGGCACCGGTATGACACAGATCTTCACGCTTAAGATAAACCTTTGCTCCTCCAAGCTGCTCAGTCAATCGTGCAGCAAAGGTTAACGGTGTCGGTCGGCCGATATATTCACGCTGAAGTGCGCGAAGGTCCCGCTTAAACGTCGAGTCTGTGCGGCATTGGCGATAGACCTCTTCGAGCTCAAGCAGAGCCGGCATCAGGGTCTCCGCGACATAGCGGCCGCCATAGAGCCCAAAATGTCCATATTTATCAGGAAGTTTTGGCATTATTAATGAACGCGTACAGTTTTTCTGCGTCTTTCCGTCCGGGAGCCGACTCAACACCACTGGCGACATCGACAGCCCACGGCCGCACGGCCTCAACCGCGGTGGCCACATTCTCTGCATTGAGCCCCCCAGCCAGAATCGTCCGGTCCAAGGCCAACCGAGGAAGAGTCGCAGCTTGCTCCCAGGCAAAGGTCTCGCCCGTCCCTCCGTATCCGCGGGAACTATACGTGTCAAGGAGGAGGTAATCGGCCTGAATCCCTTCGAGTTGATCAGGGAGAAATGTCTCCGAGCCAATCCGAACCGCCTTGATGGTCGCCACTGGCCAGTCTGTCAGGACAGCGGCGTCCTCATCACCATGAAACTGAATTGCGTCAAGCGAGAGTGCCCGAACATAGGCGTCGATATGCTCCCGCTCCGCATTAACGAAAACACCTACACAGCGAACATGCTGAGGAAGAATGCTCCGGATCACTTTGGCAGTTGACTCAGAAACATAGCGTGGGCTAGGTGGATAAAAGTTCAGACCTATCAGATCAGCACCGGCCTGCACGGCAAGTCGGGCATCGGCGACCGTCGTGATACCACAGATTTTGACGTGGACGGACATGAGCAAGCTACGTGGGATGTCCTAACAGCGAGCGGAGCGGCGCCCCAGGGTCTGGAGCCGCCATAAAAGTCTCACCGATTAAGAATGCCCGCACCCCCTGAGCCTCGAGTTGGTCTAATTGGTGCCGGGCTGACAGGCCACTTTCAGATACTACCAGCACATCGGAGGGCAGACCTTGCACAAGACGCTCACTGGTCTCAATCGTCGTATGAAAGGTACGCAGATCCCGGTTGTTAATACCCAGTAGAGACACCCCATGGGCCAGGGCACGCTCACATTCTACCTCATCATGCACTTCGATCAGACAGTCGATCTTCAGTGTTTGAGCTAGATGCATCAGGTCTTGCAGTTGGTCATCTTCGAGAATCGCGACGATTAAGAGGATGGCGCTCGCTCCGTGGGCGCGAGCTTCGTACACCTGGTAGTCGTCAAAAACGAAATCTTTTCTGAGGAGGGGAAGTGCTACCTGCTGACGGATCTGTTTGAGATAATCGAGACTGCCCTGAAAAAACTTCTTTTCCGTGAGTACGGAGATGGCTGCTGCTCCCGAGGCTTCATAGCTGCGGGCGAGAGCGAGGGGATTAAAGTCTTGCCGAATCACGCCCTTAGAGGGAGAGGCTTTTTTCACCTCAGCAATAATCGCCCGTCCGTTCCAGGTAGACAATGCCTGGAAAAGACCGGGCGGCTGAGAGTGGAACAGCGGCATGTCTTGAAGCTGGCCGAGCGATACCTGCTGTTTCTGAAACGTGAGTTCCTCGCGTTTATTGGCCACGATATCGTCAAGAATCATACCACTTCCCTATGCGTCAGCGGGATAAAACGTTCCAGCGTCCGAGCCGCGGCTCCACTGTCAACCGTTGCACTGGCAAGCGCAATCCCGTCTTCGAGTGAAGCAGCCGCATTCCCGGCATACAGGGCTGCTCCAGCATTGAGCAATACAACGTCTCGGTGGGGGCCTGGAGTGCCAGCTAAGACAGACCGGATGATATCTGCCGATTCCTGGGCACTGGAGACCTGTAGGGCGGTTAACGGACGACACTGAAAGCCGTAGTCAGTCGGATTGATGCGATACGTTAGGACTCCCCGTGGCCCCCATTCAGCAACTTGCGTCGGGCCGCTCAGAGACACTTCATCGAGTCCATCTTCTCCATGCACGATCAGGCCGTGCTGACAGCCCAATCGCCCGAGTGCGGCAGCCAGCGGCTGAACCCAACGCTGATCAAAGACGCCAATGAGTTGGTATTGCGCTCCCGCCGGATTCGTGAGGGGCCCAAGGATATTGAAGATGGTCCGTATCCCAACTTCCCGACGTGGGCCAACGGCATGGCGCATGGCTCTATGGAAAGCTGGGGCAAGCAGGAACCCGAAGCCGACTTCCCGCATGCAATATGCCACTTGCTGCGGAGACAGCTCGATACGAGCGCCAAGGGTTTCTAGGACATCGGCACCACCGACCGTTCCAGACATTGCCCGATTGCCGTGTTTCGCCACACATAAACCCGCAGCGGCAACCACAAAGGCAGCACAGGTCGAGATATTAAACGTATGACAGCCGTCTCCACCAGTCCCGCAGGTATCAATGACCGCGCGCCCCGGGCGAACTGGTGTCGCCATAGCACGCATAGCCCCAGCCGCCCCAGAGATCTCTGCAACGGTCTCACCCTTGATGTGAAGCGCGGTCAATAAGGCTCCAATCTGAGCTGGGGTGGCCTGTCCATCCATCAGATCGGTGATGACGGCATACATCTCTTCTTCCGTCAGATCTGCGCCGGCAACCACGTGGGCGATGGCATCTTTGACCGTCATAGATACAGCGCGAGGGGTTAATCCGAGACCAGGTAGGCCTGGGCGAATTTCTCTTCGCGTCGAAAGCGTGCAGCCACGCGTTGGGCCTCTTCTTGGGTAAATGTTCCGACGCGCAAACGATATAATGTTTTTCCGTTCTTTGTCAGCCTGTTGACGGAGGCCGTATAGCCTCTTTTGCGGAGTTCCGCGGCTAGTTGATGTGCCGTACTTCGACTCTTTGTGACATGGACCTGAATGTTCCACCCACTCACAACCTGCTGCTCTTTCTGGCCTGGCGCTTTGCCTTCGCTTGGAGCAGGTGCAGTCAGTGCAGTCTCTCGTTTTTTATTTTGCGGCGTCAGTGCTGGGTTCGGAGAAACGTTCTCTCCGACAGGCGGGGTTGGGGGCTTCGTCCGCGATTGGCTATTTTGAGTCTGTTTCTCTAAGGTCTTCCTTAAAGTCAGCGGAAAGGCCTGGGACGCGGGAATCTCAGCCTCGCTGTGGTCAGCATGCCCAACAGGAAAACGTACGGTCCTCGTTTCTTGGGCAGTTTTGTGCGCCTGTACTTCTTTTCCGATATAGATCCCAAAAGCAAAGATAAGAAGAAAACTCACCACAGTACTCAAGAATACGATACACCCCTCAGGAAGATTGAAGTGAAAGGCATACTGCCGAACAGCCATGGCGGGTCCTTCCTTCTATTTCCTACTATCCATCCGTCTCGCCCAAGAGAACGACAAAGGGGGAGCTACGCTCCCCCTTCCCGACTCGTCTTCTGAGATGTGCCCATCGAAGAGCTATTCAGATTCTCGACCACCTTGGCTGAAACACCGACCATCAACATTGCTGCTATGCGCTCCCAGTGTCTCCTCCCGTCGGGGGAGTACTTGCCCGTTCAGTAAACTCGACAAGTGAGACAGGAGCAGCATCTCCCCTGCGAGGTCCTATTTTCAGCACACGTGTGTATCCACCTGCCCGCCCATGAAAACGCGGGGCCACTTCATCAAATAAACGTTGTACCAGTTTTCGGCTGCCAAGATACGAGAAGGCAAGGCGGCGCGCATGGACCGAATTCTTTTTTCCAAGAGTCACCATACGGTCCGCCCAGCAGCGGAGTTCTTTGGCCTTCGCGTCAGTCGTTCGGACTTGTTCACGCAGTACCAATGCTTTCAGCAAGTTCCGCAGTAGCGCCTTTCTATGCGCTGCCGTACGATTCAATTTTCGCCCTGCTTTCAGATGTCGCATCTTCCTTGCTTCCCTGTTGCCCTGACTCTCTATTAGGTCAGGTTACCCTCGCGAGATACCCGTATCCGATCCAACTCTTCCCGAGGAGGGAAGGCTTCCAGATGCATCCCAAGTTCCAACCCCATCTCATGGAGCAATTCCTTAATCTCGTTAAGTGATTTCCGTCCGAAATTTTTCGTTTTGAGGAGTTCGGGCTCGGCCTTGACAACGAGCTCTCCCACATACCGGATATCTGCACTTTGGAGGCAGTTAGCAGAACGAACAGAGAGCGCCAATTCTTCAATAGGTCGAAAAAGATTCTCATTCGTCGGTGCCTGGTCTTTCTGCCCCATGCGCTCTTCTTGGCTGTCGATCTCTTCCGTAGGACCGGAAAAAATATCCAGTTGGTCCTGAGCGATCCGTGCGGCCTCGGCCACAGCTTCCTTCGGCTCAATACTGCCATCGGTCCATATTTCAAGCGCCAGTCTTTCGTAGTCCGTCCGCTGACCAACGCGTGCATTGGTCACAGTGACATTGACTTTTCGAACAGGGGAAAACACTGCATCAAGGGGGATTGTGCCAACAGGGTCCTCTTCGGACTTGTTCCGTTCAGCCGCGACATACCCACGCCCCGAGCGAATCTCGGCTTCAACTTCGAGCTTTCCCTCCTTACTCAGTTTTGCAACATGGGCCTCTGGATTGAGAATATCGACCTGGGGGCCTACTACCAAATCCCCGGCGCTGACACTCTTCGCGCCATCTGCTTTTAGCGTGGCGGTTTCCACAGCGCTGTCATGGAGATGAAATCGTACTTCTTTGAGGTTCAGAAGGATATCCGTAACATCTTCCGTGACACCGGGAAGCGTCGAGAATTCATGCACAACATCTTGAATCCGCACCTTGACGATGGCCGCCCCAGGTAAGGAAGAAAGAAGAATGCGCCTCAGGGCATTGCCCAATGTTGTGCCGAATCCACGTTCAAAGGGCTCACCAATAAAGCGGCCATATGTGGGGGTCAGGGTTTTGTCCTCAACATCGAGTGTCTTGGGCTTGATGAGATCACTCTCCTGCATGCTGCTCCCTCTTTCGTCCTGCGTCCATGCCTAATACGATCCGCCGCGCCAACCCATTCCGCTAGACTTTCGAGTACAGCTCAACAATAAGCTGTTCGTTGATAGGCAGGGTGATCTCCGCCCGAGCCGGCAGGGCACGGACTTTTCCAGAAAAAGAATCCGTTTGGACCTCAAGCCATTCCGGCACCCCGCGTCGCTGGGCGAGCTCGACGGATTCCTGAATACGGGTGATTTTTCGGCTCGCCTCGCGTACCTGCACCTCGTCTCCAGCCTTTACACAATACGATGGAATCGTCACTCTGCGTCCGTTGACGTGAAAATGGCCATGACGTATCAACTGCCGAGACTCTGAGCGTGAGGTCGCGAATCCCATCCGGTATATCATGTTATCGAGGCGGCTCTCGAGCAGAATCAGAAGATTTTCCCCGGTGATTCCACGTTGGCGCTCGGCCCGTGCGAAAAGACGACGGAAGGGCCCCTCAAGCGTCCCATAGATGCGTTTCAGCTTTTGCTTCTCTCGTAGCTGAACACTGTACTCGGTCGCCTTTCTGCCTCTCCCTTGGCCGTGCTGTCCCGGCGGATAGCTTCTCCTCTCAATTGCACATTTATCCGTGTAACACCGTTCGCCTTTCAGAAAGAGTTTCAATCCTTCTCGGCGGCATAGACGGCAGGATGGGCCTCTATATCGTGCCACAAAAACCTCCTGACTCTAGTATCAACTCCCTGCTCGTATACCCAAACTCTTAGACTCTGCGACGCTTGGGCGGACGACAGCCATTGTGAGGGATAGGCGTGACGTCCCGGATAAGACTCACCGCAAACCCGGCGGACTGCAGTGCTCGCAGAGCGGACTCTCTCCCGGCACCAGGCCCCTTCACGTGTACTTGAACCGAGCGCATACCAGCATCGGCCGCCTTACGCGCGGCGCTCTCCGCCGCCATCTGGGCGGCAAACGGCGTGCCCTTACGTGACCCCTTCAGTCCCACACTTCCCGCGCTCGCCCAGGCCACAGTATTGCCTTGCGGGTCGGCAATGGTCACAATAGTATTGTTGAAGGTCGAATAGATATTCACCACACCTTCTGGAATGTTTTTCCGAATTTTCTTCTTCCGTGAGACAGATCGCCTCGCAGCTTTTGCCATACAGTGACCCTCTCCTTACGCCGTGTCTTATTTGGGAGTAGGCGCGACTTTCCTTCCGGCCACGGTCCGTCTCGGCCCCTTACGCGTCCGAGAATTATTTTTTGTCTTTTGGCCACGGACCGGCAGATTTCGGCGGTGTCGGAGGCCCCGATATGCCCCAATGTCAATATAATGTTTAATATGACTCGCAACATCCCGCCTGAGGTCCCCCTCGACACGGTGGTCTTGATCGATAACCTGCCGAATATTTGCGATCTCATCATCCGCTAGCGTGTCAGAATTTGCATCCGGGGCAACTCCCGCCTCGGCAAGAATTTTGAGTGCGGTGACCCGTCCGATCCCATAGATGTAGGTGAGACTGACGCCGATTTTCTTGTTCCGGGGTAATTCGATACCCGCAATCCGTGCCATACGCTTTCTCCGCTCTTGCTTTCACCCGCGCCAGGAAAATCCTAGCCTTGTCGTTGCTTGTGTCGCGGGTTTTCACAGATGACCCGTATAATTCCCCTACGCTTAATAATCTTACACTTTCGACACATTGGTTTCACAGAAGCACGAACTTTCATGCCAACCCCATTCTGAACTGAAGACGGTTAAGGAAATGAGTACTTGTCTCTTACATCTTACTGAGCACCAGCGGTCCATCTGTCAGGATTGCGACCGAATGCTCAAAGTGTGCTGAGAGGCTGCCGTCTTTTGTCACAGCAGTCCACCCATCCTCTAGCATAGTGACTTCCGGAACGCCCATATTCACCATGGGCTCAATCGCGATGACCATCCCTTCGCGCAAACGGACACCCCGATTCCGCACACCATAATTGGGAACAGGCGGGTCTTCATGGAGCCTGCGCCCAACCCCGTGGCCAACAAATTCTCGCACCACAGAGAAGCCATTCCGCTCGACATGCCCCTGAACTGCGGCGGATATGTCGCCAAGACGGTTCCCAACACAGGCGTGACATATTCCGGCTTCAAGAGCGGCAGTTGTCGTCTTTAAAAGCTGCTGTACGGAGGGGTCAACTTCTCCGACCGCAAAGGATACAGCAGCGTCACCATAAAATCCATCATACACTACACCAAAATCCAAGCTGACAACATCCCCATCTTGAATGATACGCTGGTGAGAGGGGATGCCATGGACTACTTCATTATTCAAAGAGATACAAATATGGGCCGGGAACGGAACGGAACCATTCCGGATCGTATATCCTTTGAATGCGGTTTTTGCCTTCTTTTTTGCAATCCATTCTCCCGCAATACCATCAAGCTCTCCGGTTGAGACACCTGGTCGGACACACCCTCGCAGTTCACTCAGAGTTTCTGCAACAATGCGGTTCGCAGCCCGCATTATCTCTATTTCTTCAAGAGATTTCAGAAAAATCATCGCTGAGAAAACCGTGCCGGGTCCGCTACCCTCGTCTTCCTCTGAGACGACCGCGCTTCATAAAGCCCTCATAGTTTCTCATAATGAGCTGTGTTTCAATCTGAGCTACGGTGTCCAGAGCAACGCCGACGACAATCAGCAGCGCCGTTCCTCCAAAGAAGAATGGGACATTAAACGACCCAACCAGGAGGTTGGGCAAAACACAGACAATGGAGACATAAATGGCTCCAGTCAGCGTTATCCGACTTAAGACCCGATCAATATAGTCCGCTGTTCGTTGCCCAGGGCGGATGCCAGGAATAAACCCACCGTTTTTTTTCATATTGTCGGAAACGTCAGTAGGGTTAAATACAACAGCCGTATAAAAATAGCAGAAGAAGATGATCATCGCGACATAGCTAACGTTATAGATCGACCCTCCCGGCGTCAGAACATTTGCAACGGTTTGAGCCCACGGATGGTCGGCAAAGCCGGCAATGGTCGCCGGAAAAATCAAGACCGAGGAGGCGAAAATCGGGGGAATCACCCCAGCGGTGTTCACTTTCAGTGGCAGATGAGAACTCTGCCCGCCATAGACTCTTCGGCCTACCACCCGTTTTGCATACTGAACCGGAATGCGTCGCTGCCCACGTTCCATAAAAATCACGGCAGCAACAATAGCAACCATGCCGATTAACAGGAGAAGCAACAAAAGGATACTTAATTCGCCCTCTCGAACAAACTCCGTCGTTGCGGTCACCGCGGAGGGAATACTGGCGACAATGCCAGCGAATATGATGAGAGAGATACCATTGCCCACTCCACGCTCGGTAATCTGTTCGCCTAACCACATGATGAAAGCCGTACCGGCGGCAAGCGTGAGCATCGTCATGAGACGAAATCCCCAGCCTGGATTAAAAACAACCAAACTCCCTCCAGGTGCCTGAATCTGTTCGAGTCCGATACTGATAAAGAGGCCCTGGAGAAGAGCGAGACCGACAGTGCTGTAGCGTGTGTACTGGGTAATCTTCCGTCGCCCCTGTTCCCCTTCTTTTGACAAACGCTCAAGGGTAGGGACTACGACGGTCAGAAGCTGAAAAATAATTGAGGCACTAATATAGGGCATAATGCCCAGCGCGAAGATAGAGAAGCGCTCCAGAGCGCCGCCGGAGAAGAGGTTCACTAAGCCGAAAACGGTACTCGCCGCTTGCTCGAAGAACGCCGCAAGAGCCTCTCCATCAATACCCGGAGTTGGTATCGCCACTCCGATCCGGTAGACAGCGAGCAAACCAAAGGTGAAGAGGAGCCGGCGGCGCAGATCTGCAATCTTTGTCGCGTTTTGTAAGCCTTCGAACATGACTACCCGACCTCGGCTGTCCCCCCCAACGCAGTAATCTTTTCACGTGCTTGCGCACTGAAGGCATGGGCTCTTACGGTCAGGGCCTTTGTCAGTTCTCCCTTGGCCAATATTTTTACTTTACACTTACGGCCACTCACGAGACCAGACTGGCGGAAAACATCAAGGTCAACGACGCTGCCAGCTTCAAAGCGTTCCAGACTCCCAATGTTAATGACGGCGTACTCTTGTCGAAATGGATTGTGAAATCCCCGTTTGGGCAGCCTGCGGGAGAGCGGCATTTGTCCGCCTTCATAGCCAGGTGGTATATTGCCACCAGAGCGCGCGCCGCTTCCTTTATGTCCTCGACCTGCTGTTTTGCCGAGCCCGGAACCTGGCCCGCGGCCGACCCGCTTCCGTTTTTTCATCGCCCCGGGGGCGGGCTGCAAGTGACTAAGATCCATTCTCACGTACCTCAATAAGATGGGATACTCGATTCACCATCCCTTGGAGTGAGGGCGAATCGTTCCGCAGCACAGTCTTCCCAACATGGGTGAGGCCAAGGCCGCGCAGTGTCTCGCGCTGACGCCGCGTGCCTCCAATGGCACTCCGCTTCAGGGTGATGGCTAAGACCTGCCCTTTTCCTGTGTTGGCCATACCCTATCCTTTCATGTTCAGCGCGGGTTTCCCCCTCCGCTCGGCAACCTGCTCCGGGCCGTCCAGACTCTCCAGGGCGGCCAGTGTGGCTTTTACAGAGTTATGCGGATTCGTCGATCCGAGACATTTTGTGAGCGCGTTCCGAACACCGGCCAATTCCATAACGATACGCACACCGCCACCCGCGATGAGGCCGGTACCAGCCGCGGCGGGTTTGAGCAGTACCTTGCCTGCACCGTGCCGACCAATAACCGTATAGGGTAACGTATCTTCGACGAGAGGGACACGAATCAAAGACTTCTTCGCGTGTTCAACGCCTTTTCGGATCGCTTCTGGAACTTCGTGAGCCTTCCCCAGGCCGTAGCCAACATGTCCCGCGCCGTCCCCAGCCACAACAACGGCGCTGAAACTGAAACGGCGCCCGCCCTTGACCACTTTACTCACGCGATTGATATGAACGACCTTCTCTTGAATATCGAGTTCGTCAGGATTAATCCGACCATCGTCAGCCGCCACAGGCATACTCCTTAGAGTTGGAGGCCAGCCTCGCGCGCCGCATCGGCGACCGCGCGGACCTGTCCATGAAAGAGGAATCCATTCCGATCAAAAACGACGGTCTGTATCCCCTGCTCTTGACACTTTTTCGCGATGAGCTGCCCCACCTCTTTTGCTGCGGAGACCGTCGCCGCTTTTTGTTGCATACGTTCTTTGAGGTCTGCTGAAAGGGTTGAGACAGACGCTAAGGATCGACCACTCTCATCAGATATCACTTGGGCATAGAGATGCTTATTGCTGCGGTAGATACATAAGCGCGGTCGGCTGTCCGTTCCACGCACTTTCCGTCTGATCCGCCTTCGACGGAGCAGGCGACTCCGTTCACGAGGGTTCATCCCTGCCATGCCTATCCTCCAGCAACAGCGGTCTTTCCAGATTTTCTCCGCACGTGCTCATCTACGTATTTAATCCCTTTTCCCTTATATGGTTCAGGCGGTCGGAGCCGACGGATTGAGGCCGCAACTTCTCCGACCAGTTGTTTATCGACTCCCTCAATGGTGATCTGTGTCTGCCGATCAACCTTGGCGCTAACACCCGTGGGAAGTTGGAAAAAAATAGGATGAGAAAACCCGAGGTTCAGTTGGAGGATGTCCTTCACCACGTCCGCCCGGTACCCTACCCCGTTAATTTCCAGCACTTTTACAAACCCGGTCGAAACCCCGTGAACCGCATTGGCCACAAGCTTCCGGGTCAGCCCTTGTCGTGCTTTAGCACGGCGGGAGTCATCCGCCCGCGTCAACAGCACACCGGATACCGTAATATCGACCGAGAGCGCAGCGTCAACCGGCACCTGCAAGGCCCCCTTTGGCCCTTCAGCCGTGAGCGTTCCCTGGTCATATGAAACTTTTACCGTATCCGGTAGCGGGACCGGCTTGTGCCCAACGCCAGACATACCTTATTTTCCTCTTTCTCCTTTACCACGCGCTACACAGGACTTCCCCACCCACGCGAAGCGTGCGGGCTTCCCGGTCAACGATGACGCCACGAGAGGTCGACAGAATACTCACTCCAAGTCCGTTCCGTACGGCTGGAATCGCATCTGCCCGCACATAGGTTCGCAGACTCGGCTTACTCACGCGCTGCACACCGTGGAGCGCGGGGCGTCCTGCTGCGTCATACTTGAACTCAATGGAGAGAGAGAGAAATCCGTTATGCTCAGCACTGCGATAATTCTGGATGAAGCCTTCAGCAACAAGGATTTGCACAATGGCTTCCTTGATGCGGGAGCGCGGCACCGAGACCGTCTTTTTCCGCGCGCGTAAGGCGTTGCGGATGCTCGTCAGCAAATCGGCAATCGGGTCAGTTTGCATGATCCTCTTCCCTACCAACTTGCCTTGGTCATGCCGGGAATCTGGCCCTTCAGGGCATAGGTCCGTAGGCAGATACGACACATGCGGAAGCGACGATAGAAACCACGAGAGCGACCGCACAGCGGACAGCGATTATATTCCCGAACGCGAAATTTAGGCTTCCGTTGTGCCTTTACACGCAAACATGTTCGTGCCATAGCTCTTAACTCCGAAAAGGCATACCCAGGGCCCGCAGTAACGCACGCCCCTCGATATCCGTTTTTGCCGTCGTTACCATAGAGGCGGTAAATCCCTTTATTTGATCAACCTTATCTAAGTTTATTTCAGGGAAGATGGTATGTTCCCGAACCCCGAGAGAGTAATTCCCTCGGCCGTCAAAAGAACTATCCGATATGCCTCGAAAGTCCCTCACGCGGGGAAGCGCCACATTGACCAAGCGGTCAAAAAATTCATACATGCGCTCTCCGCGTAGCGTGACCGCGCACCCGATCGTCATTCCTTCACGGAGTTTAAAATTCGCAATGGATCGGTGGGCCCGAGTGACCACCGGCTTCTGTCCCACAATAAGTCCAATTTCCTCGACGCTACTTTCGAGCAATTTGGCGTTTGTGGCCCCTTCTCCCAGCCCCATGTTGACAACAATTTTTGACAGACGAGGGACCTGCATCACATTGGCACACCCCAACTCTTGCTTCAGAGCGGGCAGTATCTGTTTATAGTAGAGGTCTTTAATACGAGCCATAGATATTAGTCCAACACATTCCCGGTTCGTCGACTCACCCGCATCTTCCGTCCATCGACGACCTTGAATCCGACTCGAGTAGGACGCCCGTCTTGAGGGTCGACCAGCATCAAATTCGAGAGATGGATGGAAGCCTCTTTTTCCAGTATCCCGCCAGAGTCCTGTGGCCCACGCGGCTTGACGTGGCGCTTGACCATATTGAGGCGCTCAACAACGGCGCGCTCCTGTTGCGGCTGTACCCGGATGACCTTTCCGATTTTTCCCCGTTCTTTTCCGGCGATAATCATCACAGAATCATTTTTTTTAATACGCGCAGCCATGGCCTATCCTACAGCACCTCTGGGGCGAGGGAAATAATTTTCATAAAGCGCTTCGCCCGCAACTCACGCGCCACAGGTCCGAAAATACGTGTCCCAAGCGGCTCACGTTGGTTGTCGAGCAGCACAGCAGAGTTGGTATCAAAACGAATATACGAGCCATCTGGACGACCGAGTTCCTTAGCTGTCCGGACAACGACAGCACGCATTACATCGCCTTTTTTCACTTTCGCATTCGGAATAGCTTCCCGGACCGAAACAACAACTTCATCACCAACCGACGCATATCTCCGACGTGTCCCACCCAGGACACGCACACACCGGACACGTCGTGCCCCCGAATTATCGGCAACGTCAAGCACGGACTCCACCTGAATCATACGCCTCCCTTTTTACTGTGCTTCCCCTGACGTCTCCGATTTCAGTACCGCTTGTACGCGCCAGTGTTTATCTCGGCTGAGGGGTCTCGTTTCTGTAATGGTGACAAGGTCTCCGGCCCGGCACTCGTTTGCGGGGTCATGCGCCTTGTATTTCTTCCGTTGGCGAATATATTTCTTGTACATCGGATGGCGGACAAGCCGCTCAACCTGGACCGTGACAGTTCTGTCCATCTTATCACTGACGACGACCCCTTGTCTGACTTTCCGGTTTCCAGGCACGCCTAGCTCCGTTCTTTATTCGCGGCGCGAACACGTTCGCTTTGGATAGTCTTCACCCGAGCAATATCCCGACGAATTTTTCGGATCCGCAGGGCGTCTTCAATTTGCCCTGTTCCCCTCCTCAGGCGGAGACGAAAGATCTCTTCGCTCAGCTCTTGCGCTTTGCCCTGTATTTCTTCGTCGGTCAACTCTCGGACTTCACTCGCCCGCATATGTCGCTCCTAGTCGCTCTCGTATCTGCGTACTGACGGGCAGTTTATTGGAAGCCAACCGCAGCGCCTCGCGGGCGGTCTCGCGCGGGACACCTTCAATTTCAAAGAGCATCCGTCCCGGCTTGACAACGGCCACCCAAAATTCGGGCGATGCCTTGCCCTTCCCCATACGTGTTTCCGTTGGCTTTTTGGTCACTGGCTTATCGGGGAAGACCCGTATCCAAATACGCCCCCCGCGTCGGACATGACGGGTCAGCGCAATCCGGGCGGCTTCTATCTGTCGGGCGGTCACCCAGCCACGCTCAAGCGTTTGCAGGCCATAGTCGCCAAACGAGAGCACCGCGCCACGCTGGGCGTTTCCGTAGATGCGTCTCCGTTGCTGTTTTCGGAATTTCGTTTTCCTGGGCGAGAGCATGTCCGGCGTCCTTTATGCGCTCACGGTTGAGCGATGCTGCTCTTCGTCTTTGGTGAGGATCTCACCTCGGAAGATCCACACCTTTACCCCTATCACACCATATGTGGTTCGGGCTTCTGCTACACCATAACTAATATCGGCACGCAAGGTATGCAGCGGAACCCGTCCTTCTCGGTACCACTCGGTCCGGGCGATCTCCGCCCCACCGAGCCGCCCCGAACAACGCACCTTCACTCCTTGTGCGCCCATACGAATGGCCCGTGTCACACTCTCCTTCATGGCACGCCGAAAGGCCACCCGTCGCTCAAGCTGAAGTGCGACATTTTCAGAGACGAGTTGCGCGTCCAGGTCAGGGCGGCGTACTTCGTGAATATTCAGATAGACTTCTCGGTCGGTCCGCTGGACAAGGTCGGCCTTCAGTTTTTCTATCTCCACTCCTTTTTTCCCAATCACAATACCGGGACGAGCGGTATAAATATTGATCTTTGCCTTATTCGCAGCGCGCTCTACTTCAATTTTTGCAATCCCGGCATGATAGAGACGCTTTTTGATGAACTCCCGGATACGGATATCATCGTGCAGTAACGCGGCGTAGTCTCTTTCTGCAAACCAGCGAGACTCCCACCCTTCGAGCACGCCAACCCGGAACCCTTTTGGATGTACTTTCTGCCCCATCCTATTCTTCTTTCGTCTATTTCTCGTCTACAACAATGGTGAAATGACTCGTACGCTTCCGAATCGGTGTTGCACGTCCATGTGCACGTGGGGTAAAGCGCCGAAAAGTTGCTCCCCCGTTTACGGTGGCCTGCTTCACATACAACGTGTCAGGATCAACGTTCTGCGTATCTGTGGCGTTGGCAATGGCAGACTGAAGAGTTTTTATAAAAACACGAGCGGCCTTCTTTTGAGAAAAGCGTAGGACCATCAGCGCTTCTTCGACCTGTTTCCCACGGATGAGGTCCGCTACTAAACGAGCTTTCCGCGGCGCCATCCGCACCTGACGAGTAATTGAGCGAACCTCCATAGCCGATACCTTCTATCTCCTTTTTACGTCGCCCCTCTTATCTCCGGCATGGCCATAGAATGTCCGCGTTGGAGAAAATTCACCGAGTTTATGGCCAACCATATTCTCAGTCACATAGACGGGGATAAATTTTCTTCCATTGTGAACGGCGAATGTCAATCCGATCATTTCAGGGGTAATCGTGGAACGGCGTGACCACGTTTTAATCACCTTTTTATCACCGCTTTGCACAGCGGTATCCACCTTCTTCAACAAGTGGTCGTCAATGAATGGACCTTTTTTGACTGAGCGGGGCATCTTATTTCTTTCTCTTTTGGACAATATATTTGTCTGACTTTGAGCGGCGTCTGGTCTTATACCCCTTGGCCAAGACACCCCAGGGACTCATGGGATGATTGCCTTTGCTTCTTCCTTCACCTCCCCCAAGTGGGTGGTCTACCGGATTCATGGCAATACCTCGCACACGCGGCCGACGGCCAAACCACCGACTTCGACCAGCTTTCCCGTATGAGACATTCTCATGATCGAGGTTGCCGACCTGACCGATGGTGGCTTTACAGTTTTGATGCACCAGCCGCATTTCTCCCGAAGGGAGCTTCACTGTTGCGTACACGCCTTCTCTCGCCATCAGTTGCGCGGAGGTCCCGGCACTCCTGACAATCTGCGCCCCTTTGCCTATCTTCAGCTCTATGTTGTGGATAATCGTCCCGACCGGCATACACCGCAGCGGCAGACAATTGCCAGGACGAATATCTGCTGATTCTCCTGACATGACAGCATTCCCAACAGCCAGACCGACAGGGGCAAGGATGTAGCGCTTCTCTCCATCCCGATAATGGAGTCGGGCAATATGTGCAGAGCGATTGGGATCATACTCTATGGCAGCAACCGTCGCCCCAATCCCGTCCTTGTCGCGACGGAAGTCTATCAAACGATACCGTCGTTTATGTCCACCGCCCCGATGCAGGATAGTGAGTCGCCCTCTATTATTCCGCCCACCATGCTTGTGGAGGGGTGCCAGCAAGGACCGCTCCGGCCCTTTTTTTGTCTTGGTAACATCACTGAAGCTAGAGACACTTTGAAAGCGCCTCCCAGCAGACGTTGGTTTGTACTGTCGGACAGCCACGAGTTACGCCCCTTCAAAAAAGTCGATCCGATCGCCATCACGTAGGGTGACATAAGCCTTCTTCCAGGCTGCTCTTCTCCCCTGCGACCGACCAACGCGCCGATGTTTGCCGATATATTGAATAGTCCGCACTTGTTTGACTTTCACATCAAAAAGCGTCTCAACCGCGTCTTTAATACTCATCTTATTGGCCTGTGGATGGACACGAAAGACAACCTGATTGCCGACCTCACTGGCCAGGGTTGACTTCTCGGTGATCAATGGCGCGACAAGAACAGTATAGACATCCATATCACTCTCCGCCTAGTCGCTCACTGACCTGTTGCATCGCTGCTTGTGTCACTAATACCTTTCGGTAGCGGAGCAGATCATACACATTCAGCCCTTGACTCAGCAGGACTTTGACCCCCGGCAAATTGCGGGCAGATTTCTGTACGTTGATGTCCGCATCCGCCAAGACGAGCAGGACGCTATCACCCATCTCGAGTTGTGCCAGCAGGGTGACCATCTGCTTTGTTTTTGGCTCGTCAAACTGAATGGCGTCGATGACAACCACCTCGTCTTGGCGCAGCTTCTGCGCGAGTGCGGCTCGCAGAGCGGTCTTCCGGGCTGATCGCGGCATACGGTACGCATACGAACGTGGTTGGGGGCCAAACACCGTTGCTCCACCGACCCATATCGGAGACCGGTTACTGCCTGCCCGCGCTCGTCCCGTTCCTTTTTGCCGCCACGGTTTTCTTCCACCACCGCGCACCTGCGCCCGCGTCTTTGTCGCCGCCGTCCCGGAGCGACGATTGGCCAACTGCATTCTCACTGTTTCGAACAAGAGGTGCTCCCGCTGCGGCTGCTCGGAGATCACAGCGGGAAGAAGAATCTCTCCGACCTTCTCTCGTTGGGCAGAGAGAACACTAATAGTCATTTCCTGGGCTGCCATTGGTTGTCCTTACTATGGCTTATGGATAAGGACAACTTGTCCTCTCGCACCTGGCACAGACCCACGCAGAAAGAGAAGATTCTCATCTGGCTGGACGTCAACCACCTGCAGATTTAACGCCTTCATCCGATCATTCCCGTAATGGCCCGCCATTCTCTTGCCTTTGAAAATTTTTCCAGGGTAGGAGCGGTTTCCGATGGCCCCACCATGACGAAAATATTCATGCGTTCCATGACTCTTCGGAAACCCGCCCATGCCGTGTCGTTTCATCACGCCGGCATAGCCCCGACCTTTTGTCCGGCCGACAACGTTGACTCGATCTCCAGACTGGAAGACGTGCCCAACGGTTATTTCACCACCGACCTCGTAGCCATCAATGTCATCGACCCGAAACTCCCGGAGGACAGCGAAGGGGCCGGCACCGGACTTCTGCGTATGGCCTAAGACAGGCTGAGAAACACGGTGTGGTTTTTGACTTCCAAATCCCAGTTGGAGCGCAGTATACCCATCCATTTGCTGAGTCTTCTTTTGCACAACGGTACATGGTCCGGTCTGTATGACCGTGACCGGGACAAGATTCCCCTCAGCGGAAAAAACCTGAGTCATGCCAAGCTTCTTACCTATTAATCCTTGCATCGTCACCGCTCCCGCTACTCCAGCTTGATTTCAACATCGACTCCGGCGGCCAATTCCAGTTTCCCAAGCGCGTCAATTGTTTGCTGAGTTGGGTCAAGGATATCGAGCAAACGCTTGTGGGTCCGTATCTCGAACTGTTCCCGTGACTTTTTGTCAACATGGGGTGAACGGTTCACCGTAAACCGTTCGATTCGCGTCGGAAGCGGGATAGGGCCAGCGACCCGCCCTCCGGTCCGCTTGACCGTTTCGACAATCTCTCTGACCGATTGATCAAGCACCCGGTGGTCATAGGCTTTGAGGCGGATACGGATCTTTTCATTCATGATAGTGGTCATAAGACCCTACTCCAAGATTTTGGTAACGACCCCCGCACCCACCGTGCGGCCGCCCTCCCGAATCGCAAACCGCAACCCCTCATCCATCGCAATCGGGGTCAATAACGCCACCGTCATCTGGGTGTTGTCCCCCG
>MPMI01000073.1 GCA_002238415.1 Desulfurellaceae bacterium bin18
TGTCCCGCCATTCATCGTCGTGGCCGAGCGGATAGAGCACCTCAGCTTTGCCTTCGACCAGCACTTTGCGATACACCCCCGATTCCTCATCAATCGTAATGGCAACGCGCGCGTCCTGCTGGATGTTTCCCATCGGATTGCCGCGCAGTTTCATGCGTACCAATGGTGGAGGTCGCCATTGCCGAGTCTCCTTTCCCTGCTTCATTCACCGTCTATCACAGCCGATGCCTCAAGAGGAGCGGCTCATGCGGCAGTTCCTTTTCGACAGGCTGGGGCCTAACCGTTTCGACCGTTTCCAAGGTTGTCAGGCATTCAGGCCGCCTTGGGGAGCCGCTTCACCGTCTTCCTGATGGTAGACCCGGTATCCCGCTTGGCAACCTCAAGCTCGTAGTGGGACTGGAGGTTGAGCCAGAAGGAAGCGGATACACCAAAGGCCCGCTCAAGCCTGAGCGCGGTATCGGCCGTAATGCCGCGCCGTCCGCGCACGATATCGCTGACGCGGTTTTGCGAAATGCCGAGCGCCTTCGAGAGGCTGTTAGCGCTCAGCTTGTAGGGCTCCATAAAATCCTCACGAAGAGTCACACCCGGATGTATGGGGTCGATCATCAGTGGTAGTCCGTTATCTCTACGTTGGTTGGTCCATCGTTCCAATCGAACACGAGACGGTACCGGTCGTTGATGGCGATGGCCCACTGTCCGGCGCGATCACCCTTGAGCCGGTGGAGCCTTGCCCCAGGGTTGTTTCGCAGGTCATCCAGCGTGACCACCGCGTTCAGAACGTTGAGCCTGCGTTTGGCCTGGGCTTGGATGCTCTGGAAACGGCGCACTCGCTTGTCAAGCCAAACACTCTCCGTATCTCTGTCCGCGAACGACCTGATCGCCACGCCCAATATGTAATACGATATCCGCATAAGTCAAGAACACCGCCCCGGCGGCTACACACTGGCGTTCGCATTCCCCTCTAGGAAGGATGGTTCCTCTGACGAAATCTTGATATAGGCCCGGCATCCCTTTCTTCTCGCCTAGTTTTGTCAGCGTTTCCCTGTAGTGCTTCTCCAGGTCATCGCCATCTTTATCCAAGAGGCTCTGCCAGTCATAAGCCTTGGGAATAGTCGAAGCTGGTTGCCCAGAAGCTGGGTCCGCTCATGGGCCATCTTGAGGAAAAGGAGATATGTCAACTGCTCAACATAGTCGCCATACGAGAGCCCATCGTCACGCAGGATGACGATATCGCCATCCCGTAATTCTCTGGAGGCAAGGCTAGATTTCTTGATCTTTCGTAAGGCTGCGGTCGATCCATGCTCACTCTCCCAGTTGCGGAGTTCGGAAGCACGAATGCAACGAACACGCACGTAGTCAGGGGCGTCGTAGTCTGCATTTTTTCCCAATCGCCACCTAAGACGTATACGGTCAAGCAATCGAGGAGGACCGAATCCCACGTCTTTGGAAGATGTCCTAACATTTATGCCGCTAACGTCTCATTCAGTTCGTCAATCACATCATCCATCCGGTCACCGAAGAACTTATACATCTGCCCCATACCGCTTTTGCCATCGAACGGCGTCTTGTTAAGACTGCGGCAATGCCGCATAATCGACAGCCAATGCACCTGTACTTTACCCGCACCTATGAACGCGCCATTCGCAAGCTGCTTTCGCCAGAGGCCCGGAGAGAAATGGAAGCGACGATCATGTCCACTCCCGATACGGCACCAGTCATCCGGGGGACGGGCGGCATCCGCAAGTTGCGCTGGGCCGGTTCCGGTCGTGGCAAGCGGGGTGGCATTCGCGTAATCTACTTCTACCCTGGCCCCGAAGCCATCTACATGCTGACGGCCTATGCGAAGGCGGCCCGCGACGATCTGACGGCGGCGGACGTCAAGGCGTTGTCCAAGCTGGTGGCGGCGATCAGAAAAGAGAGGCGAGAAAAATGAAGGAACGCACCAACATCGGCCAAGAGATGGAAACAGCCCTGGGCGAGGTGCTTGCCCATGTGCGCGGTGAGACAGCGCTTTCCTGCCGAATCGTGGACGACCCCAGCGCTGGGCGAATCGTCGCTCTTCGTAAACGTCTGAAGCTGAGCCGGCAGAAATTCGCAGACCGTTTCGGCCTCGATGTGCGCGCCGTGCAGGACTGGGAACAGGGCCGCCGGGTTCCAGACCGGGCCGCCCGCGTACTGCTGACCGTGATAGACCACAACCCGGATTCGGTCGTGCAGGCGCTCGGCGCGGAGGGAAGAGAGACGGGGGCCGCCCAAACGGCGACTCCGTGAGCACTGAGACTGGCCCCCTGTTGCAGCTGCTCTTCAGTGAACGCGCGCCCTTTATTCTGTTGCTGAGCTAGCCAACTTTGAAGGGTGCATAATCGAAGTCGTCCATTTCGATTCCGAGACTGGCGGCGATGTGATCGCGGATCATTACCAGCCATTGCAGTTGCTCTTCAGTGAACGCGCTTCGCATCTTGTATCTCCCAACCTGCTCTTTCGAGCAGGTTGTCGATAGTCAGACGCACTTTGGCTTCTGGATTTGCCATGTCGCCCGCTCAGCCCACCTTCAACTTATCCCCGCCGGCCTCGCCTCCGCCGCTGGCGACTTGCTCTCGCATTTTCGTACCCTGGTCGTAGAAGCGCGTGGCCCAGATGCCGCTGAACGGTTCGTCTTCGCCGGGCATGCGCCAAGTCATGACCTTGGCCGATTCCAGAGCCACGCCGATCAGGGCGCGGGGCTGGTCGTGGGTCTCGGTCAGATAGTAGTCGCCCGACCCCTCATCCACATAGCGCAGGGTGATACGGCGGTAGATGTCCCGCCATTCATCGTCGCGGCCGAGCGGATAGAGCACCTCAGCTTTGCCTTCGACCAGCACTTTGCGATACACCCCCGATTCCTCATCAATCGTAATGGCAACGCGCGCGTCCTGCTGGATGTTTCTCATCGGATTGCCGCCCGGTCTCATGAGTATCAATGGTGTAGGTCGCCATGTCCGGGTCTCCTTTCCCCGCTTCATCCCTTGTCTATCACAACCGATGCCTCAAGATGAGTAGAGCGAGACAGCTCACACGACCTCTTCGCCTATTGCCTCAAACTGCTGCAATGCGGTGCGTAAGTCCTCAATAATATCGGCTGCGATCACATCGGGGTCTGGCAAGTTCGCTGAATCTTCCAGGCTTTCGTCTTTCAGCCAGAAGATGTCGAGGCTGATTTTGTCACGCTGCATCAGCTCCTCGTAAGAATAGGAACGCCAACGTCCATTCGGGTTGTCTTCGGACCAAGTCGCTGTCCGTTCATGGCGATTCGCAGGGTGGTAGTACTCTACAAATTCATCCAAGTCAGTACGTTTGAGGGGATTGGTCTTGAGCGTAAAGTGCTGGTTGGTGCGAAGATCATAAATCCAGAGTCGGCTGGTCCAAGGTGTTTCTCTTGCCGGTTTACGATCAAAAAACAAGACGTTCGCCTTCACCCCTTGGGCATAGAAAATTCCGGTAGGTAAACGGAGCAAGGTATGGACATCACATTCTTTCAACAGATTTTCTCGGATCGTTGCACCCGCCCCACCCTCAAACAACACATTGTCAGGGACGACAACTGCGGCCCGGCCATTGATTTTGAGGAGCGTTTTCACCAACTGAACATAGTTAAGCTGTTTATTGCTCGTAGATGCCCAGAAGTCGTCGCGCGCACCAACAAGGTCTTGTTGTTTCTCTCTTTTACCTTCTTCATTCACCGCCATGACACTTGATTTTTTGCCAAATGGCGGATTCGTCGGCACGATGTTATAGCGATCCTCAAAATCGATGATAAAGCTATCTCCAGTTCTGACAGGCGGTGTAGTAGCTCCATTGGTAGGACCAATCCCATGGAGGAACAGATTCATTGCGCACAGGCGGGTTACATTATCGACAATCTCAACGCCGTGTAGGGCATGCAGTCTCAAGTGACGCGTCTGATCTCTGTCTAAGTTGCTGTTGTGATGTGCAATATAGTCATGTGCGCCAAGGAGAAAGCCACCCGTCCCGCACGCGGGGTCGCAAATGGTTTCACCAGGAGCCGGACGGATGGCCTCGACAATCGCTTGAATTAACGGGCGGGGGGTAAAGTACTGTCCTGCCCCGCCTTTTGTGTCTTGCGCGTTCTTTTCCAACAACCCCTCGTAAGCATCCCCCTTCACATCAGTGTCGAGGAGCAGCCACTGTTCACGGTCAATGAGATCAGCAATCAAACGCCGTAGCTTGGCCGGGTCCTGAATCTTGTTCTGAGCCTTGCGAAAGATAAGGCCCAGCATCCCTTTCTTCTCACCCAGCTTTGTCAGCGTTTCCCTATAGTGTGTCTCCAGGTCATCGCCATCTTTCTCCAGTAAGCTCTGCCAATCATAGCCTTTGGGAATAGTCGAAGCTGGTTGCCCTGGAAGCTGAGTCCGCTCATGGGCCATCTTGAGGAAGAGGAGATATGTCAACTGCTCAACATAGTCACCATACGAGAGCCCGTCGTCACGAAGGATATTGCAGTAATTCCACAATTTTTGGACAATCTGTTGCGAGGGATTATTTGTAGCCACCTTCCTCTCCTCTTTCATAGAGATAAGTACTCGCACTCAAATGCCAGTAAGTACTGTATCCAGCCACGGCCGGTCTGGGCTTCTCAATCCCATAACGGTAGTGCGGGCCGTGGCCGAGTACTCAGCATTTTCATCCATAAGTTCCTCCAAGTCCTCAAATGCTTTCTGAAATTTCTCCTCTGCTCTGGATGAACCTTGGCGAGCTTCTTTCCACGCTTCGTCTCCTTCTCCGACCCTTCTTCTACATGCGTTGCAGACTCTCTGCCTAGCCTCTTTCAGGTCGGAGTGATTAAGATGGTAAATATCTATCGACTCTTTTGCTCGTCGATAGGGCCAAGGAGCCGCGTTTTCTAAATATTTAGGGTGAGCTGAGCCATCCTCGTCAAACCAAAGAAGACCGGGGTCTGTTCTAACAGTAGGATCAAGAAGAACGGGCTGCTCTTCGGAGAGAAGATCAGTAGGTGTCCGGCATCGTTTTGCTTCGTCACGGAGAGGAAACCTATCGGCCTTTCCTCCAGCCATATCAGTTTCGGAATCACGACGACGGCTATTGCAGAAAGTACAGCTATAACGAAAGTTTTTCCGATCGAAAGCAAGCCACCAGTATCCAGGATGACCCTCACAGCCCTCTTCACCAACGTGATTCTTAGGTCGAAAGTGATCGATCGGCATATCAGATCGTTCCTGTCTAGCCTCGCAATACCAACATTTTTTGTCAGAAAGCTTTTCAAGCTCCCCCCTGAGGGCGGTCCATATAGTACTTCGACGGTTTATTTCCGAAGCACGATTGCCATCGTCTAAATCTGAGACTTCTCGCCGTGCTTGTTGCGCACGCTCTTCCCATCCAGACGGCAGCTTAAGTTTAGTCAAATCAACAAACCTCATTCAGCCCGTTTCCCCTTCAATTCCTTAAGAATCCGTTCGGCAAGCTCTCTCTGTTGTTGTCGCTCCTTCGGCGTCAGGACAGGTTTTTCTAGTGGGCGATATTCTCCAGATGCGATCATGGCTTCAACGAATGGCTTATAAAGCGGATCACGCGCACTCCGAGTAAAATCAAGATTTCCCAGCTCTTCGTTGAGTTTATCAAGCTCTGCAAGCTCATCATTGGTTAAAGATTCTTGTGAGGCGATTTCACGTTTCCGGTCCAATTTGCTGAGTGTTTCCAGATCAAGCGTAGACCTCAAACCAAAAAGATCGCTAATCAGGAGTGCGGCGACCCCCATACCTTTCGGATTTTGTTCTGGGGTCATCGCCGAGATGCGTCCCGTTCCCTCATCTCGCTGCATGATCTGGACTTGAGCTTTTTCAAGGCCGGCAATCACTAGCGGATCATGAGTTGTCATAATGATGTGGCTTGTCTCTTGTTTCCCAACCACCTGCTTGAGCAAATCAAGATATTCTATGCTCCAGGCTGGATTCAGATGCGTATCCGGCTCGTCAAGCAGAAAAAGCGACTCATCTTCTTTGGTGAAGCGTAGCAACCCGAGAACGGTCAGGAGCTGTTGTTCGCCTTCACTCAATTCTCGGAACGTTAGCGTTCCATCCACATTGCGGACTTTTACCCGTATTCTAACTTCTTTAATGAGCTTCGAAATGTAAGTACTTTCAAGAGTCTTGAAGAATTCCTGCTGGTTTGGATATCTACTTGCCAACTGCACTAGGCTGTCTGGGTCTGCAATGTAGAAATATAAATGCTCCAACGTATGAGATTGTCCGAGGTCAGGTGTAACACGTTGAGAGAACCTCATAGGCGCAAGTGCCGTACGGTATAGATCATCAAGGAAGCGTTGAACCACCCCCTTCGCATACCAGAAGCGTCTATCCCCTCCCTTACGCTTCGTACGCCCCCATTCCGGTTGCTTCATAATGAAAAGGACTGCCTCTAGTCCTTCTATACCCAGATATTTCTTTAAGAACTCTGCTGCTTCCGAATCCTGCTCGCTAAAGAAAGACAGAAGAACAAATTGGCTATGTACTAGTCGGGCGTAGAAAAGTGGACGTAATGGTCTCTCGTCATCTCGCACTAGCGCTTGGTAGAATCGTTCTTGATGCTTCTCAAAGTGCGCCTCTAGCCTATTGCTTGGTCCAGAATAATATCCAAAGACATAGTTTGGTAAGTAGGGCCGTCCTTCAGCATTGACAAACTGCCGGTAAGAAATTTCTTTTCCGTTTACCGAGATTTTGACAGCCTCTCTCCTCCTCCCTGGATCTGCGTCGATTTTAATAGGGCTCCCACGACAAATATAGGAAAGTTGATAAGGAAAGAGAGGTGGTTCACCTAAGTCAAGATTGCGGAAGATAAGGACCAAGGCTTCGATGAGATTCGACTTCCCAGTTCCGTTCCCGCCAACCAAAACAGTAGTGAGAGACTGCTCGTCAAAATCAATCGAAAAGTCACTCAAGTTTTTGAAGCGATGAATTGTGAGCTTATCAAGCCTCATTCGCCAACTACTCTCAGATATACCTCTGTGTCATTCGGACGCTCTTGCACAATTCGCTTCGTGACTACTTCACGTTTTAGTTCTTCGTAAAACGCGTCCGCCTCTTCATCGTTCGTTTCGTATCCAGCTAAGCTGAATAATTGCTCGGGCGTGAGGGGCTCTACCGCGCTATTCAATACTTCAACTAGCGGTTCTCTTTCCGCCGGCCGCCTCCTTCCAGACGGCCCTCTTTTCGTCTTTGCCATTTTCTTCCTCGCAGGCTTCCTGTTTGCCTTTTCTTCTTCGGCTTTTCTGGCTCGTTCCTCGCGTATGCGTTCGAGGAGTACAATAGCAGACTCACCGTTTGGGTCTTGTGGCACAAGTTTCCCTTCAAATGCCTGTTTGAGAATAGCCTGTCGAAGCCGCTCAGCACGTTTCAAGTTAGCTGCAATAGCCGCTTCGATCTTGTCAAGGACAGAAAAACGACCCTCAACCTCCGCAACAATACGGTGTTGTTCAGAAAGCGGTGGGAGAGGGAGAGCAACAGCTTTAATATCATCCAGACCTAGTCCCTTCTTTACAGCTCCACGTTGCAACTTCAGGAATTGGTCTTGTCCGCCTGAGTCACTAACCAAATAGAAAGCAAGATAAGGCTTACAGATAGTCTCGACCGGTCTTGCCAATGCGACGTGTTGGTTAATGTATGCCTCCCCCAATTCTTCTGGTACGAAGGCGATCATTCCTATTTCAGCAGTAATGGAAATCAAAATATCTCCAGCACGAACACGGGTTCTTGTTCCTTCGGCCCCTTCGGGTGGATGTACTTTCTGGATATCTCTTAGGTCGAGCTTGATAGAATTGTGGTCCAGATTCCCCACGCGTAAGAAGAGAGCACCCTCTTCTGCATAGTATTTTGCCCAACCTCGTGAACCACTCGTTACGAAGGTGAATACCGAATCGGAAATAGTCCAAGCCCACCCCTCCGGCAGCTCAGGCAACTCACTCGTATCTGGCCCAGCAGGTTCCTTATATTTTGCCTTCCATTTGTCATCTTTAGGTGCCTTGCCTTGAGCTTCCATCTTGGCAAGTTGTTCGGTTTCCCATGTGGCGCGACGCTCCTTGAGGATACGAGTCAGAAGCTGATCGGCGGGCTCGTACTCACGTCCCTCGGTTCGAGCGAGTTCCGCTTCATTCGGGACTAACCGGCCTTCACAAGCCGCCTGGAGTACGGATGCACGGTAGTTTTTTAGGTTAGTCTTCGCTCGTTCGAGCGCAGCTACTCCTGCATCAAGTTGAGAAAAGCGCCGCTCGATTTCTTTGACGATTCGGTTTTGTTCGGGGATGGGAGCAAGAGAGATTGGGATAAGGGCAGCTTTGGCACCAGAGATTTCTAAGAAAGTGGTACCGCTCGCGAGACTGATTATGATGTCTTTCGCGCACTGAAGGTAGTAGTAAACATAGTCAGGGATTAGCGCTTCTTCGAGTATAAAGCTCTTGAATCCTTGGTTGGTACTCACCGGATTAGCAGCAATTGCAACATAACCGATTGGAGCTCTAGAACTGAATAAGACGGTGCCAGTGGGCATTAGCCTAGCCCCAGATTCCTCAAGCCCCTTCTGGGTGATGTTTCTCGCTCCATGAGAGATAAGCTTATTCCCGTAACCAGAAAGATCAGCAGGAGTAATCCAGGGAATATCTCCACCTTCAAAGTTTCTCTGGTCAGAGGTACGCGGAGTTCCACCACCCACAACGTTAGAAACATCCCTCATACAGGTCCACGCCCAGGTCTCTGGGATATTCCAAGGAGCCCGAAGGTCGATTCCTTCCGAGGATTCACTCACGCTGCCAGCACCTCATTCAGCTCGCTCATGATTTCGTTCAACCCCTCCCCGAACACCTGATACACTTTTCCAACACCACCGTGCTGGGTGAAGGGAGCATAATCGAAGTCGTCCATTTCGATTCCGAGACTGGCAGCGATATGATCGCGGATCATTACCAGCCATTGGAGTTGCTCTTCAGTGAACGCGCGCCCTTTATTCTGCTGCTGAGCTAACCAGCTTTGGAAGCGTGCTTCAACGGTCTCGGTAAAAGGAGTCAGTTCGTTGTCCTGGTGCAGGGCAAAACGCACGAGTGCAACGATGTCCGTCAGCATTTTGCCGCCTGAGCCCCGAACTTTCGATTTGTCCAGCGCGGCATACGCCCGCCACAGCGTTTCGGTTGTCCAGGAACGGGGCGGAGCGTGAATCGTCTCAGCGAGCGTCTTGATATCGGCGAAACACAGCCGTTGTGCATACGGACGACTATACAGAACCTGAAGAGCGGTGATTTCGTCCTTGTGTTCTTCAATAAATTGCTCAAACCCGTCCACCAAGCTCTGGGCCTTCTCGCGCGCCTCGGCTGAAAATCCCGCTGCGAGGACAGCATCCTTGCTGACCGTGTCAATGGTTTGCTCAAAGCGCTGCTTGAGCTGTATTAACCGCTCGCGCAAAGCTGGATTCGTTGCCAGCGGGGCAACGGCCTCGCCCAGAAGCTGCTGAGCCGCTTGGGCAATCTGTTCTGGAGTAGGGTCTTCCCCTTCTGGGCTATTCGCTACTGCCCGCGCAGCTTCGATGTGGCGGTCGGGATCAAGTGCGGCAACAATCTCTGTGGCTAGAGTCCGTAGCGAGGTCCCACTGGCGAGTTGCGCTATGTCCTGACGTTCCGCGTCACCCAGTTTATGATCTAACCGGACCAGGCGACTTGCGAGAGAGGACAGGACTTCGGGGTCTGTGCTTCCAAACGCTACCGCTTGAAGCAATTTCTCAAGGGAAACCGAGGGCTTTCGTTCAAGCGGACGGGCGTCGCCGAATTCCTGTTCGCACACGCCGACACAGTCCACAAGCACAAAGTGCGTTTTACTCTTGGCGTCGGGCGTGACCGCTTGAAAGTCGGTGTCGCTGATAACCCGAACTCCACGCCCTTTCATCTGCTCGAAGAAACTACGGCTTTTCACCGCGCGGAGAAACATCACAATTTCAAGCGGCTTGATGTCCGTGCCCGTCGCAATCATATCCACAGTCACCACAATCCGCGGATTGTAACTATTCCGAAAACCGGATAGAAGCTCTTCGGGTTTGACACCACTCGATTTATACGACACCTCTTCGATTTCCTGTCCGTCCGGCCCAATCTTTTTGCTGATGATCCGAGCGGTTCCCGTTTTGTAGGTGATCTTCTGGGCAAAGTCGTTGCCTTTGCCAAACTCCTCCCGAACAATCTGAACAATGTCGTCCGCGTGGGAGTCATCTTTGGCATAGATCAAGGTCTTCGGAACATCGGTCCGGTCAGGAAATATCTCTGTCAACAGTTTTTCCTTGAACGTGCGGATCACCGTGCGGAGCTGATCGACCGCGACGACATCCCGATCGAGAGCGTTAGCCTCGAAGACTAACTCTTCGTCAAGCTTTTCCCAGCGAACGGCGCGGGTTTCCCGGTCACGACGATCCACATAGAGGCCCGCCTCGATACGAGAGCCATGTTCGGTGATATGGGTTCGAATCCGATAGACATCAAAATCAACGTTTACTCCGTCAGCAACGGCGCGTTCGTGATTGTACTCCATCACCAGGTTCTGGTTAAAAAAACCGAACGTCTGCTTTGAAGGGGTGGCGGTCAGCCCAATGAGATAGGCATCAAAATACTCCAAGACCTGCCGCCATAAATTGTAGATCGAGCGGTGGCATTCATCGGTAAAGACCACGTCGAACGCTTCAATCGGGATGGTGGGATTGTAGACTACCGGAGCAGGCTCACGGATAAGGCCAGATCCGCCATCGAACTGAGACCCCTCCTCCAGTGCTGGATCAAGCTCCTCTTCTCCCTGGAGCATTGCATACAAACGTTGGATGGTCGTAATACACACTCGCGCGACGGGATCGAGTGTATTCGAAGTCAGATGCTGAACATTATAGAGTTCCGTAAACTTTCGCCCGTCGTCGGGTGTCACATAGCGCTGAAATTCTTTGAGGGCCTGACGGCCGAGATTACCCCGGTCAACGAGAAACAGGACTCGCCGCACATTTGCAAATTTAATCAGGCGATAGATTGCCGTAATGGCGGTAAAAGTCTTGCCGCTTCCGGTCGCCATCTGAATCAAGGCGCGTGGCCGGTCCTCGGCAAGCGAATGTTCAAGATTCTGAACGGCGCGCACCTGGGGCGGCCACAGCCCTTCTTCCATAAGGGGAGGCATACGCCGCAGCCGATGGCGCAGAGATGATCTGTAAAACCCGAGGGATTCATCAGCAAGCGGACGCCCTGAGGTTTCAGGCTCTGATGAACCTGAGGGCGCAATCCATGCTGCTAAGGTTTCCGGTCTATGAAAGGCAAAGGTTGGACGGCTTCTCGGTTCAGGGTCAAGACCACAGGTAAACCGCGTTTCGGTTCCTGTACTCTGGTAGCAGAAAGGAAGAGGACGTGCATGAGTCGGCAGGTGTTCCGGTAACCCCTCGCTATAACGCTGAGCCTGTACTTCAACTCCGGTCAGCGTTGTTCCTAGCCTTTTGGCCTCAATCACACCCACGGCAGCCCGCTCAACGTACAGCAGGTAATCGGCAGAACCAAAACCGGGCTTTAGCGGGAACTCTCGTATAGCGACTCCTTGTGCAGCACCGAGATTCACGCGCTTCGCATCTTGTATCTCCCAACCTGCTCTTTCGAGCAGGTTGTCGATAGTCAGACGCGCTTTGGCTTCTGGATTTGCCATGTCGCCCGCTCAGCCCACCTTCAATTTATCCCCACCAGCTTCACCGCCGCCGCTAGCAACCTGCTCTCGCATTTTCGTACCCTGATCGTAGAAGCGCGTGGCCCAGATACCGCTGAACGGTTCGTCTTCGCCGGGCATGCGCCAGGTCATGACCTTGGCCGATTCCAGAGCCACGCCGATCAGGGCGCGGGGCTGGTCGTGCGTCTCGGTCAGATAGTAGTCGCCCGACCCCTCAT
>MPMI01000029.1 GCA_002238415.1 Desulfurellaceae bacterium bin18
ATACAACCGCCAATCGCGCCATTGCGTAAACGGACCACCGATTGGCCGACCCAACCGGCTCCCAGCCCGACGGCAAGCCCGAAAATTCCCCAGCCTATAACCCGCCCGCCAAGACCGCCAAACAGGCCAAACACCAGTTCCCCCATGAGGAGACCGACCGCCCCACCCACCAGACCGGCCAGTCCACCCAGCTTCACGCCTTGCCACGTCTTGTTCTTATGCCCGGCACTCAGCCCTTCAATGGCGCCCATAAATGCGCCAACACAAATACCGGTCACCCCCCCCAGGGCCATGGCCCGGAGATGGACATTCCCCACCGCGGCCAAAGGGTCGGCCGCGGCCCAGCCGGCAAGACCACCCAGAAGCCCGGCCCCGCTATACAGGACAAGTCGTTCGCGTGAAAGTTCCATACTGCTCCGCTCAAGGTCTGCTCAATGCCCCACGTTCCCCCATGCCGGAAGCCGTCATCATAACCCGGCCTAGAGTTGCAGTGACCAATTTCCGCTCACATCCTCGGACGACCCGACACGATAGGTTCCTCTGAGCCAATTTTCTTCACGCCAGCCCTGGAAATGATAGACGCGATTGCCAACCTTACTGGCAAACTCAATCTGGTTGCCCTGCGTCGCTCCTTCCAGAGAGGCGGCCCCAAAGCCGCGCGCGTGAATCACCAGGCGGCCACGCAAGGCTCCATTACTGTGCGGTTGGAAATGCGCTTCAAGCAGCGCCTCTCGCTCAGGACCGAGCCCGAGGATACTCCCCTGGTGTGAGTTGAGGATACGGGCCAAGTCTCGATCATCCCTTACGCTGAATTTTCTGGACGAGAGCGGGTAGCCGTTGACATAAAAGTCAACCCGATAGTCGCCTGGGAGAAAGGCGCCGCCACTGGCATTGCCGATTCTGGCCGTAAACGTCACCTGCTCTGTTTTATCCGAGACTTCTTTCCCGTCTTCGACCGTCCCAAGAATCTGACCATTCGGGGCAAAATAGGTTGCGGTGACCCGGTGGTGAGAAGGCAACAGGTCATGCAGTTGGTTCTGAAAATCCGCCTCCCAGGCCAGATATCGAAGCTGTGATGCACCAAACGAGGTCGCCGGCTTGGATAAAGGGTCACCATTTTTTGCCGTATTGAAAAAGCGGACGGAGACCAGAGAAAGTGGTTCCTTGCTCCGTTCCTGGATGAGGGCCAGCCGTTTTTCCTCTCCTTCACGTCGAGCACGTTCTTCCTCCGGTGACGGTCCAATTGCTGCCGGGACATCAGCTCCACCGGCGACACTGCTTTCTTTTTCTTCTGCCGCGTCGACTTTTGCGACCTGGACCGGGTCGGATCCTATCTGGACTGTTTGACTGGCCAACTTGGCATCCCCAAGGTAGAGCTCAAGCTGATAATCACCGGTCGCCCGCTCTTTGAGCCCCTCAAGCAGGGTCACTCCCCGCAGCTCAAGCTGTTCTTCTTCGGGCCGGACAAACCGACCGGCTTCGCTTTTCCCGGCCAAGCCGCCTTCAGGGTCGAAAAAGCGGCCTTCCAGGCGATGATTCCCACCTTCGACCTCAAACAGCCTGTTTTTCAGCACCACTTCCCAGGTCAGGTATTGCACCTCACTCAGCGTATATTTGTCCTTGACCTCCGACAGCGGCGTGCCATCGCGCGAAGTATTCAGCAGATTGAGAGACACTAGTTCGAGCGGATCGGCCCGGAGCGCGCGCAGGCGTTTCTCCCGCTCCCAGGGTAAATCCGCAACAAACGCTCGAAACCCTGCACGCTGGGATTCCGGCAGCCAGGTTTCAATCTGCTGCCACGGTATTTTCTCTCCCACGCGCGCGATCGGATTGCCTTGCAGCAACTCAGGGGAGGTGAACAGTCCATACGCCCCGCCAGTCAGCAGCAGTAAGAAAACAAGGGTCGCAACCATACGCCCCCAGCGCCGTTTCTTTTGCGGCGGTGCGGCGGTGAAGGACTCCTCAACCGGCTCCGGCAAGGGCTCCAGAATCTGGGTCGCGGCCTGGGACGAGCCAGGATGGGGAGCTACGCTCAGCCCGCGCCCATACAGAAACATGTCCTTAAACGCTTCCGCGCTCTTTGGCCGCTCTTCCGCTTTATAGGCCAGAGCCTGGTCAATCGCCTGGGCGAGGAAAGGAGAGGCGTCGGGTTTCTCCGAAAGTACCGGCGGACACGAGAACGGCGGGTGTTTCTCCGGGTCACGACCGGTCAGAATATAGTGCAGGGTTGCGGCCAGGCCATAAAGATCGGACCGTTCATCGACCTGTCCCGAGTATTGCTCGGGCGGGGCAAATCCAGGCGTACCAATCAGGGTGGCTTTACCCTGGGGTGAGAAAATTCTGGCAATGCCGAAGTCAATGAGCGTGATGCGCCCGTCCGGCCGGAGGATCACATTGCCCGGTTTCATATCCCGATAGATGATGGGCGGAGAAAAGCTATGCAGATAGGTCAACACGTCGCACAGTTCCCGGCCAATCTCGATGACCCGGCTCTCGGGGAGCTGGCCGTCCAGTCCGGCGATTTCCTGCTCCAGATTGACCCCTTCGACAAAATCCATCACCAAATAATGGCAATTGCCTTCACCAAAACGGTCAAAAATGGCGGGAATGGCAGGATGGGTGAGCTGGGCCAGCGTGTCGGCCTCGCGATGAAAATACTCGATGGCCTGGGCGCGTTCTTCGGGATTCGTAAATCGGTCAAAAATTTCTTTGATCGCGACCTGTCTCTCAGCCAGACGCTGGTCCTGGGCAACATAGACGACACCCATCCCACCACCCGCAAGAAAGCGCTCGATCTGATAACGGTCCGCCAGGACCGTTCCGGGTTCGAGTTGACCGCTTTCATTCCGCGACATCGACAATGCCTCACTACTCGTGAAAGACAACCACCACCGAGGTATTATCGCTACCGCCCGCGGTATTGGCCGCAACCGTCAGTTCCAAGGCGGCTTCGTGCGGAGTCCGGTGGCGACTCATAATATCGGCGATCGCCGGATCGAGCACATGGCTGGTCAGCCCATCGCTGCACAGGAGGAGGCGGACGCCGCGCTTCAGCGGTCGCGAGAGCGTATCGACCTTTACGTTTTCCTTGCTGCCCAAAGACCGAATCAGGACGTTGCGGTGCTCGTGAGTCAATGCCTCTTCTTCCGTCAGTTGGCCGATTTCGACCAGCCGGGCAACCAGGGAATGATCGTGCGAGAGTTGGTGCAACACTCCGTTTTCCAGCAGATAGACCCGACTGTCCCCGACCCAGGCCAGCGCCAGTTGTCCCGCCTGAATCAACGCGGCCACGATCGTGGCCCCCAGGCCGGCCGCCTCGGGATGGTCTTTTCCGTATTGGACAACCTGGGCATTGGCCGCCGCAACCGCCTCACGTAAACAGCTCTCCCCAGCGGCCGCGTCCACTTACTCCTTCGCCCCCCTCGCACCCGCCCCACGTAAACAGCCCCCCCAGGCGGCTGCGTCCACTTCCTCTTTCGCCTCACTCTCAGCCCAGGCGGCCTCGACCTGGCGCGCTACCGTCTGGATGGCGATCTGGCTCGCGACCTCACCGGCTTCGGCTCCACCCATCCCGTCTGACACAATATACAGCCCCCGGAAATCATTACCGGCTATGCTGCCCTGCCCGACCTCTTTGACCAGAACGGCATCTTCATTATGGTCGCGTACCTGTCCGACATCGGTCCGCCAGGCCGAACGGATGTGTCCGGACTGACCCAACGCGAGCAAGTCGTGTTTGAGCGCGTGCAGGTCCGCATAGCGCTCCGCAGGCTCGAGGGCCAAGGCTCTGCTTAAAACGCGCTCGAACTCGGGGGTCAGGACTTTCTCCGGATAGAAGACCGGTGGCTCAGGCTGAACCGCCCAGCCCTCAACGGGCAAACGCCGCCCTACCAACACGGCATACAAGCAGGCGCCAAGCGCAAACACGTCCGCGGCTTCGTTTAATACCTGGGTCTTGTATGCCTCGGGCGCAGCATAGCCATCCGTCAACACAGGATGCTCCTCAATCGCATCTTTGAGACGAATCGCGTCGAATTGGGTGAGGTGCAGCCGGCCTGTCTTGTCGAGCAGGATATTTTCCGGAGGCAGTTCGACACATAAGAGTCCATGCCGGTGCAAAACATCCACGGCCTGACAGAGCTGGACACCCCAGCCGGCGGCCTCCCGCTCCGATGTCCGGCCAATACGCTGACTCAGCGGGAGACCGGACTGACTCGGGGTGACGAGGCAGACCCGGCCGTCACGTTCACAACGTTCCTGGGGGAGAATCAGGGCCGGATGGCGAATCTCGGCAAGCTGTTCGGACAAGCGAAACGCGCCGCCCAAATGGGCATCGGCCGGGTCGCGCGACCGTTCCGCTATGAGGTAGGTCTGGCCGTCGTCCGTCTGACGAACCGCCCGGTAACGATTTTCCTGTCCGGTCGAGAGGAGTGCGGTCAGACGATAGGTAGCGGCCAGAACGGTGCCAATAGGTAGCGGTTCAAGTGAAGTAACCGACTCCCCTTCACCGTCTTCTTCAAGCGCTACGCCACAGGCGGTGCAAAACGTTTCGCCGATGACATTGGCCTGTCCACACTCACCACAAACACAACTCTCCTCAAGGTCTATCGGCTCGGTCGTCAGCGGCGCAGAACCCATGCATCACCCATCACCAGTCCACTGAAGGTTCTCGGTCTCGCCTGTTCCAGAAAGGCCAAGCCAGCCTCATTGCGCGCGCGACACCTTGAAGAAGGTTTTGCCGACGATGATCTCATCTCCGTCTTTGAGCGGGACGGGCGAGCCGGGCTCAAGGCGTTGTCCCCGATTGACAAACGTCCCGTTCAGGCTGCCGATATCTTCAATCGTCAGCTCGGCTCCGAATTTTATCAGCGCGTGTTTGCGGGAGATTCGCGCTTCCGGGTCATCGTTTTCCATATCAACTTCAGGAAAAGAACCGGAATCCGGGTCCCACCGACCAACGAGATTGTCTCCGGCCTGGAGCTCAAAGACTTTCCCCACCGTACCGCCGCGGGTGATGGTGAGCGAAGCGCTGCCGCCTGCGACTTGATCGTCGCTGAGGGCTACGGCTTCAGGGGCTGCTTCAGCAGCCGGAGCCTCTGCGGGCTCATCTCCAGCGGCCCTGGCACTCTCCTCGCCCTCAGCTTCCGAGGTCTCAGCCGCAGCTTCTTCTGGCGCGGCTTCTTCTGCCTCGGTCTCCGTACTTGCCTCAACTACAGCGGGAGCTTCCTCTGCGGCTAGGCTGTCAGAAGCAGCAGTCTCAGCTTCCGGGGCCTCGGCTTCAGTCGCTACGGCTTCAAGTTTGGTGCCGTCGCTATCGCTCATAGGGTGTTCGATGGGCAGCGGCACGAAGGCTTCAAGTTTGGCGCCGCAGCTATCGCAGTACTCCAGGCCATCCATTTGTTCTTCATTGCATTCCGCACAGCGAATCATTTTCACCTCTCCTTCATGGGCTGCACCTGGGATGAAGCTTAATCTTGCAGCGCGTCTTTGACACTCTCAGGGTCGAGTTGCTGCGTTTTTCGGAGGGTTGCCTGAGCGCTGAGCAACTGGGTCTTGGCAGCCCCGGTTGCAAGACTCTGGGTCTTCTTCAATTCACTCTGGAGCCCCTCCAGCGCTTGGGTTGCTTTCGTATTCCCCAAGCGTTGCGTGCCGGCTATGGCATTACCCAACAACCGCGTGGCTTTATCCGTGTTGCCGGTAGCCATAGCCGCCTCAGCCTGCATCTGAATCTTGGCGACACTGACTTGATCGACCAGATTCATCACATAGCCGTTTGCCTGGCCCATGGCCGAGCGCTCAAGCGTATAATTCACCACCACGTCCGCGCTGTCGTGTTGGTTCTTTGCCTCGGGCGTATCGTAATACAGCTCGGCCCGCGCCAGCCGCACCCGGCCGGGGCGGCGGGGCGGCAAGACGAGTACGGCTAATGCTGAGCTTGGCGTTCCGGCTTCAATATCTCCCAACGGCAGGGAAAGCGTCCGGTTGGCGTCGGGCGTAATCTCTTTTATCGGGTAAATCTGGGGACTGGCACGAAAGGCTTCTTTCACCTGCACCCCTGCGCTGAGTTGCATATCAATACGCGCGTTGGTCAGGGCAACATTCCGCAGTCCCTGGAGTTCACTGGAGAAAATATTCGGAATGGAGGTCGGGGTATCGATAAAGTGATAATTGGCGCCACTCTCCTCGGCCATTTCCATCAGCAATTTTTCATTGAACTCAATCCCCACCCCGAGCGTGCTGCACGAAATGCGCTCCCGGTGTTGGCGGGCGAGTTCCAGACACTTACGCTCCTCATACGTCTGGCCGTCGGTCAGGAGCAGCAGCCGGTTCAGGCGGTTCGGCGAATAATACTTCTCCACCTCGGCAAGCGCCGCTTCCATGCCCAGCGCCATTTGCGTTCCGCCCCCAATCTCCAGGAGATCGAGATCGTCAATCGTCCGTTTCACCCCGGCGGCATCAGTCGCGACCTGGTCTGCCGTTGCCGCAACTTCGGCCCGGTCGGCAAACGCGACCACCGCCGCCTTGTCGTCCGGACCAAGATTATCGATCAGGTATTTAATGGCCTCGATGACGTAATCAAGCCGCTGTTCGTCATACATCGAACCACTACGGTCAAGGACAATGCCAAGATTGAGCGGCAGACGCACGCCCCCACCCTGCGGCTTGGTCTCCATGAGCAGGTACAGGATAAAATTTTCTGCGCTGCTCAGCACGGCATTACGGCTTGTCAGCGCTTGGAACCCAACAGCACCGGACACAAGAGACTCCTTTTGCCAAGAGAATTACTGAATTTTTTATCTCACGTTTTTTGCCAAGGAGCAATATAACTCCCCCACGGGCTTATTCCTCCGGCTTGCGAAACTGGTCGTGACAGCCCTTACACGTCCCGAACATCTTTTGCATATGTTCTTTGACTGCGGTGGCATTATCTTCTCCCGCAGCCACGGTCAGCGCGTTCGCTGCCGTACTCAGCTCTGTGGCTGAGGCGAGAAAAGCGTCCCAGGTTTGCCAGATTTCTTCTTTCGCCCGAGAGGCGTCCGACGTGCTGCCCTCAGGAAAGAGTGCTGCGATGCGGGTGGAATGAAGGGCTATGGCGGCCGCATTCATTTTTGCCTCTGAGAGCTTACCGGCATCGATCTTGCCCTTCATCTCCTTGGCATTGGCCCCGATATTCTCCATCAGATAGGTGCGAAACGCCACCGTCTGCTGCGGGTCCGGCATCTGGGTGGGGTGGTTTTCATGCCCGAAACTCAGCCCTCCCATAGTATGCAGCCCCCCTGCCATCACACTGACGCTGATCAAAACCCCACGCACCGCACGGACAACCATCTCTTTCATTGTACTGCCTCCTCTTTACGAAAGCTCCACGCTATTCCGCTTCTGCCTGCTTCCTTGGAGGAAGCGATTTCAGATATGCGGCAACAGCGTGGGCATCTTCATCCGTCATGTCTTTGTATCCGCCTCCGGGGACCCCATCAATCACCACCGCCATCAGACCTTGGACATTATCAAAATTCGGGAGGAAGCCGGTGCGCAGCAGGGAAACGATATCTCCTTCACTCCACTGTCCGATACCCGTCTCGTCATCCGGAGTAATATTGGGCGCGACCTCGCCGTCAATGCCAGCCGGATTGCCGGCGAGATCACGCGTCCGGTCGAGAGTGCCAAACACCGTGCGCGGCGTATGGCACTCCTGGCAATGGGCGAGATGTTCGCTGATGTAGCGGCCTCGGGCAATGGGGTCGGCCCAGGCCGTCGCCTGGGTTTCAACCGGTTCAAAAAACAGCCAGCGCCAGACGCGCATGGCAAGCCCGGAAAACGGAATGGAGACCTCGTGGGGGAGATTTTCCTGCGCGACGGGCTCGCGGCTGCGCAAGAAAGCCACCAATGCCGTGACATCTTCATCCGTCATACCGCTCAGGGCCGGGTATGGCATGACCGGACTCATGACCGTCCCATCGGGTTTCACCCCCAGCCGGATCGCGTCGATGATTTCCCGGTCCGTCCAGGTCCCAATACCGTGGACCGGGTCGGGCGTAATATTCGTCCCGTAAAACCGCCCATAGGGGGTTTCAATCGGCCGGCCGCCCGCGTTTGTGGGTCCCGTATCCGCCGTATGGCAGCCACACCCGCCGGCTAAGGCAAAGACATACTGTCCCTGGGCGACCAGAGCGGCATTATCGGCCCAGACGTTTGGGAGAGGGCCGAATAAAAAGCTACAGAAAAGAAGAGCAAGACAAAGACGCTGCCCAGCGCTCTTCTCGCCTGCGTTTTTCATACCCCCTTGGAGAGCCGGTTTATCTGCCATGAGAATGGGTGACGGGTCTTGGGATATAAGGAGTGGTCTGCTAGGCTGCCGGGCCATGCACCGGATCGGCCTCAGCGTCGTTGGTTTCCTGATTCTTGGAACCACAAGCGCCTTCTACCTGTTCTCGTCACTCGGAGAAACCGTGCTCTATAACGCCTGGGGGTATACCATCTATGCCAACTTTGAAAGTGCTACTGGCCTGGGGCCCGGCACCCCTGTCGAGGTCGCCGGTGTCCGCGTCGGCCGGGTTGATACCGTCCAGCTCACGGGCACGCGGGCGAGAGTCCGCCTAACCATAGACAGTGATATTGAAATTCAGGAAGACGCGATCGCGTCCGTTCATACCAAGGGTTTGCTCGGCGGCCCTTATGTCCTGATCTCGCTTGGCGGGTCGGATACAATTATCCCACCTGGCGGCGTGCTCAGAGAGACAGAGTCGCCTATTGACCTGCCAGGACTCATGAAGGCCTATGTTGACAGCCGCAAGGAGCCAGTCGAGGAGCTTCCTGCCCCCTGATGACTAGCATCCCGGCTCCATAACCTCAGTTCCTTCTCTACTCAACTCGCTCCCGGCGTTTATGCCGACGGTATGACGCGGGTTTCATACGGATTTTGCCACACTGAGGGCAGCGCCATTTTTCGTGTTTGTGGGGCCGGTGCGCCTCTACTTTCATTTTTGTTCGGCAGCGCGGACAGATCATGGTGCACTCCGTCCATACCATATCATCTGAGCAGAGCCCATCCGGATTATCCTGTGAGTATCAAGTCGGGGCTTGCCTGTTCTCGTCAAGGGAGCTATGGGGAGACCTCATGCGGAGGATGAAAAATCACCGCCATTGCTAGTGTGGGAGTCGCCGAATGCTCAACCCTTATCGAGTCCTTGACCTGACAACAGAACGCGGATTGCTGTGTGGCCAAATCCTGGCCGACCTTGGCGCCGATGTGATTAAAGTCGAGCCCCCCGGAGGTTCCTCGGCTCGCAAGCTGGGCCCCTTCTATCAGGATCAGGAGGATGCGGAAAACTCGCTCTACTGGTGGGCCTATAACCGCAATAAACGGGGGGTCACGCTTGATATCACGCGGTCCGAAGGCCAGGACCTTCTTCGGCGTCTGGCGCGGGACGCAAAATTTCTGATCGAATCGGACAATCCCGACACCCTGGCCCAATACGGCCTGAGCTATAACGAGTTAGCGGCAGACAATCCGGGGCTGATTTATGTCTCGATTACTCCTTTTGGACAAGACGGCCCAAAGGCCAGTTATGCGGACAGCGACCTGGTGATTCTGGCCAGCAGCGGACCGCTCGTCATTACCGGTGACGAAGACCGCCCGCCGGTCCGCCTGAGCGTTCCCCAGGGCTATCTGCACGCCAGCGCTGCGGCAGCGCCGGCCGCGCTGATTGCCCTGTACGAATCCCACCGTTCGAACCGTGGTCAGCATATTGATATTTCCGCCCAGCAGGCGGCGGCCCAGGCAACCCAATCGACCATACTCGCGGCTCCGCTCAACGATGCCGAAACCCGCCGGATGGCCGGTGGGGCAAAAATGGGACCGCTGGAAATCCGCCTGCTCTGGCCGGCGAAAGACGGTCATGTTTCGATTGCCTATCTGTTTGGCTCGGCGTTTGCCCATTTCACCAAGCGTCTGATGGACTGGATCTATGAAGAGGGGTTTTGTGACAAAGAAGTCCAACAGATGGACTGGGTTGATATGGGCGGTGGCCTGTTTGGTGGCGATCCGAAAACGCTTGAAGACTATGAACGCCTCAAACTGATCGTTGAAGACTTCACCAAGACCAAAACCAAAGAAGAGCTGTTCCAGAACGCACTGGACCGCGGCCTGCTTGTCGCTCCGGTCACCACGATTGACGAGGTTGTCGAGAGCGAACAGTTGGAGTCGCGTCAATACTGGACCGCGGTCGACCATGAGGAGATGGGCAAAGCGTTCGCCTATCCCGGTCCGTTTGCCAAGTTCAGCGAGCAGCCGATTGACTATAAGCGTCGTCCGCCCAAGATTGGCGAGCACAATGCCGAGGTCTATGGCGAACTCGGCCTTGATGCACAAGCGTTAGCAGAGCTACAGAACAAGCGGATAATCTAACCGAGACTCTCACTCAGGAGGGGTAACCATGGCAGAGGGACAACAGACCGGCAGCGAAAACAATCAAGCCCTGGCCGGGGTCAAAGTGCTCGATTTCATGTGGGCGATGGCCGGCCCCGGTTCGACTCGTATTTTGGCCGACTACGGAGCGACCGTTGTGCGGGTTGAATCCACCACCCGCTTTGACGCGGTGCGCATGGTCGGGCCCTTTCAAAACAAGCAACCCGGCCCGAATAATTCCGGTTTGTATAATAATATGAATACCGGCAAACTGCCGATGACCCTGAACCTGTCCAAACCGGAGTCGCGCGACATCATTTTTGACTTGGTGCGCTGGGCAGACGTGGTGACCGAGTCTTTTTCTCCCAAAGCCATGCGGGAGTGGGGCTTTGACTACGAGTCGCTCACAAAAATCAAGCCTGACATCATCATGCTCAGCACCTGCTTAATGGGTCAGACTGGGCCGCATTCTCACTTCGCCGGGTTTGGCAATCTGGCGGCTGCCGTCTCAGGCTTTTTCGATCCCACCGGCTGGCCCGACCGCGAGCCGGCGGGGCCGTTCGGTGCCTACACCGACTATATTGCACCGTGGTATAACGCCGCGGCCGTGCTGGCTGCATTGGAACACAAGCATCAGACCGGCAAAGGCCAACATATTGACCTGGCGCAGGCCGAAGCCGCCCTCCATTTTCTGGCGCCGTTTCTTTTAGACCAAACCGTCAACGGACGGACTCAGACCCGTATGGGCAACCGGGATATGAACTTCGCCCCGCACGGGGTGTATCAGTCCGCCGGAGAGGATCGCTGGGTAGCGATCGGCGTGGAAACCGACGACCAGTGGCGCTCGCTGTGCGAGACCATGAACCGCCCGGACCTCGGCAGTGACGAGCGTCTTGCCACCGTCAAAGGTCGGTTGGCTAATCAGGACGAAATCGACAAGGCCATCAACGCCTGGAGCAACCAATTCAGCCCGTATGAGGCCGAAGAAAAACTCCAGGCCAAAAACGTCCCGGCCAGCGCGGTGGAAACCATAAACGAGCTGTACGAGGACAAGCAGCTTCAGCACCGTGAGCACTTTGTAGATCTGGATCATCCCGACTTCGGCAAGACCACCGTCGAAGGCACCCGATTCAAATTCTCCCGTACCCCGGCCCAGATCAACCCGGTAGCCCCGACGCTGGGACGTGAGAACCAGAGCGTGCTGGAGAATATTCTGGGGTATGACGAAGAGAGGATCACCGAGTTAGTGATTGCCGAGGTGCTGGAGTAGCAGACACACCCCAATTCACATCCGAGCATAGAGGGGCGCACCGCGGTGCGCCCTTTCTGTTTGTGCTTTTACTTTCGGCCTGAAATGCCGCAGGGTGGGCATATATTATAAGCAGGAACGCCGATTTCTTCTTGCAGAAGACTCGCTTTTATATCTTGAACGGGATAGTGTAGAATCATGCCGGCAACATACAAAGCAACCCTTCGCGGTAACCAATTAGAGTGGAGCAGCGGAAGGCCGCAGACTCTTCCCGAGGAGCGGCCTGTTCCTGTTCAAGTGACGATTTTGCAAGAGAAATTACTAGCCCCAGCATCTGACAGTGATAGCGGTCAACGCATGGCAAACGCACTGGAGAAAATCGCACGATTGAGTACGTTCCCACAGGATGTTGATCCTTTAGATTGGGAAAGAGAACAGCGCCAGGATAGGCCCCTTCCAGACCGAGAAGCGTAGTGCTCATCGACAGCAATATCATTTCCCCCTTCCGCTCCAGGACAACGACTTCCCCAGCGGCGACTTCATCAAGCACTTGAAACCAATTTTTCCTCGCCTCGGAGGCGGTCAGCTTTTTCATAGCGTGTATCTGGCCAGGGTTTCTCGCGGGCTACGAGTGTTGATCCGGCTCCTCATGGCGTGCGCCGTAGGAGCGCTTGGTCCACCAGTAGGCGAACGCGCCACAGAGGAAAAGGATACCGCCGTACCCTATCGAGAGAATCAACTCGCCGCTCATGACAAGAACCACTGGGCCAGACACAGGTAGTCGGCCTTGTGCTCGACCGTATGTTCGTACGGCAACACGTAAAACACGATCATGAGTATCGTCAAGGCCGCGCCACAGACCATTAAACCCTTCGCGAACCACAAGGTTTTGGCAGTCAGTGAGGGGTCGTATTCGGCGGGCGGCGTTTGATGGACCTTCATGCGATACAGATGTTCCTCCTCGGTGACCCGGCCATTCCGCGATACGAGAATGATCGTGATGAGGCTCAATACGATGCCAATCACAAATGGATCGAGATAAACCGGAAGGTATATTACCTCGAATACCGAGAGGATCTTCGGTATCAGATTCCCGACGAAGCCGACGACTATCCCCCAAAAAGCTCCGTCTGCCGTGATGCGTTTACTCCACACGCTCATGAAGGCCACCGGTCCCCACGACGATGAAAACAGCGTCGCCGCAAAATAGCTGATCATCATGATCGCGGGCGGTTGGAAATACGCCACGATCAAGATGACGATCCCGACCGCCAGCATGGTGTAGCGGCTCAATCGGAGCTTGCGGTGTTCATCTCCCTGACGAATCTCGACCAGATCGTTCGTCGCGCTGAATCCGATCAAGGAGAGAAACGTCGACGCCGATGACAGGGCGGCAGCCACCACGCCGGTCATGAACAACACACCCGCATAGGTCGGCATGGCGTTGAAAGCCGCCCAGATCATTGCCTTTTCGTTGGGCTCGATATCCGGGTTGAGGAGATTGACGGCGGCGGCGGACACCACCAACGCCCAATACAGCACCACGACCGACGCGCTCGCAAAGCAAGCCGATCGAATCACGGTGTGCTCGTTTTTCGCCATGAGGTAGCGGCTCGATTGCCACGGGCTCACCGCAATCGTGAATGCCCACGCGACCCCGAGCACGAGACCCCAGCCAACTGAATCGAACGGCGTTTGCCAGCGCGAATCGGATCCGACGATACCGTGCCAGGAGATGATTCCCGGCTTGGCTTCGTATACCGCCAGGGACTCGATGGTGGCGAACCATCCACCGGTCTCATCGAGGATATAGTAGAGAGAGAGGAAACCGACGAAGGTGAACAGCAGGTACATGACGGTATCCGTCAACACCACGCCTTTCGAGCCGGAATATATCGTGAACGAGGTGTAGCCGATCCAGACGATCAGCAAAGTCACGTCATAGGGAATATGCATCACTTCCGATATCGCCAGTGATGCCCCCTGGGTCACCGCCAGCAAATAGGCGGTGACCCCCCCGATAACCGTCACCCCCGCGGCGGCCTGAACGCGCCGACTGTTGAAGCGCTTGCCGAAGAACTCGGCGACCGTTATCGCCTGGCTGCGTCTGACATAGCGGCCGAAGAACGCTGCGCCCAGTACGTAGCCGACGATATTGACCCCGACCAGGATCATGAGGATCGCGCCGTGCCCTTGATACGTAAACCCGGTTTCACCCAGGAACGCGGCGGTGCTCAGGTAGCTCGCGACCAGGGTGCCGGCTATCAGCAAGGTCGAGCTGTCACGCCCCGCAACGAAATAATCATCGACATCTTTTACCCGCCGGCCGGCGTAACTTCCGATCAGCAGATAGATCACGATGCTCGTGATGATGCCGAAGGCGTAGGGGTTCATGGTACGGCCTTAGCCGTCCAGTCACCGTGCGGGCCATCGTTACTCATTACGTAAGCATTGTTCCGGTTCGGGTCGCCTGCAACGGCGATCAGAAACTTCGAGGCTTCGGTCACGACCGGCACGAGGCGTTGCGGGTCATTGGACTCGCCGAAGACCGGCGGGACCAGACCTTCGGTCGCCAGTTCGAACAGGGTGCGGCGCCCCGCATCAATGTTGCTCCACTCGCCGATGAGCTGCTCGAACCTGGCCGCCGGCAGCCGTGCCTTTATGAACAGCGCCTGCTTGACGTCATCCTTACTCCAGCCGGATCGGGCGAATGTGCGCGCCAGCATCGGGGAAAGGATCAGCAGCGGTCGATAATGGCCCTGTCCGAGCCCGTAGATGTGCGCGAGGTCCCAGCCACTGACTCGAACGAGACCGTCGGCCAGATACGGCACGATCGCATCGCCCGTCGATCCGAAGACGCTGCCGAGGATAAGGCCGCTGTTCATGCGGGCCATGGTGACCACGTCGTCACCCCGCCCGAACCCGAACTCCGCACTCAGTGGTTGCCAGCCGATGTCGGTCAGCGTCTGCTCATCTTCGGCCAATACCACCCGGGTACTGTTACCGAACGTGGCCTTGTCGTGTTCGTCGGCGGTGAATCCACACACATTGCGCAGGTACAGCCGGAGCCATCGGGCGACACTGGTATTCGCGTGGGCGCCCTCCCGAAGTACTCCCTGCCGGGCGTTGAAGCCGAGTTCGACCATCGACGGCCCATTAACAATTATGAGGGCGTCGGCCCCGGTGGTGTTGCCCGAGTGCTCTACGCCGTAACCGGGATCGGCGACGATTTCGGCGAGCGCCAAGAGCACGGGCAGGTGCCGGGGCTGACAACCGGTCATGACGGCATTGACGGCAACCGACCAGACCGTGATCTCGCGGCCCGAGGGCCGGGCGGTGCCGATTACTCTCCAGGGGTTATCGTTCAGCGCGGCGAGAAACGCCCTGACCCGGTCCCGGGTCGGCGGAATGACCGGCAGTCCATCACTCCACCCCTCAACGGTGAAATGTTCGTTGATATCGTCAATCGTTCCTGTGGCGACAACATCCAGTGCCGCGGGCTCAGCGGCAGCGCCCTCACTGACGACCGGTGCGCTGGTGAGGCCGGCTATGATCTGGTCGAGTGTCGAGTCACGCAGGTAACCGATCATCTCGTCGTGGCTCTGCGCGTCCACGTGCCCGCGCAGCACGCCGAGGGGAAGTCCGTCGAATCCCACGCCGCGACCGGTGGCCGACGCCTGGCGTTCGAAACCTTCACAGACCAGCGACACCGACGGCACCCCGGCGGCTTCCGCGACAACCGACGCCCGCATCACGGCGGGCGTACAACTCCCTCAACATCCCACCCCGGAGACGACGGCGTCGATACGGCGGTCGCGCAACCGGTTAGGGAGGGCGGCAATCACCTCGGCTTCATCGCCCCCGTGCGTGTTGCCGAATTCGTCGTACCCGACGATTTCGATCCCAGTGAAACGGTTCTGCAACTCTTTTTCGATGACGGGAAAAAGCTCGTGACCGCGAAACAGGAAATCCCACAGGAACCCGACTCGTTTATCCTCGAGCGTATCGAGCCGTTCGGCAAGAGGCCGTGTCTGTATCGCTAGCGGCGATTTCGGCCAGACGACTTCGTAGTGAATTTCGCTATGTGAACTCATCGCGCTCTCCCATGATGAGGCTTGCGACCATTAATGCCGGAGTTCTGCAAACCCGTCATTAACGGGTCTCTTCCTGGTGGCCGCCCGGCGCCGATGCGGCAAGGCTGATCCGTCGGCAGCGTTCCGCGAGCGCTCAAAACGGTCCACGCAACGTCTCGAACGCATGCCCGGCGCGCAGCACAACGTCGTCTTCACCGTAGCGTCCCGTGATCATCATGCCGACGGGCAGGCCGTTCGACAGACCGGTCGGCACACTCATCGACGGATGGCTCGCCGCATCGAAGGGTGCGGTGTTGCCGATCATGTCGAGCGTGAGCCCCATGACGACTTCACGGGATGCGTCCGGTGGTGGAATCCGGTGGGCTTTCATCACGGTCGTCGGCATCACGAGCAGGTCGCATGTATCGAACGCGAGATCGTAGGCGGCGCGTAGCGTGCGGACGAGGTTTTGTGCCTTGGCGGAATAATAGTTGCCGTAACGGGCGCGCATGACCTGCGCGAACAACAGCACGGTCTTGGCCATGTCCGGCAGCTCCGCCGCCCGGGTTTTGCGCGCCTCCTGAAAGAAGCGGATCGCTCCGAGTGGGTGGTGGCCATCTGCGTTTCCGCCCGCCGGACCCTGATCGCTCCACGTTGACAGCGTCCCGTCGACGGAACCTGCGAACATGATCTTCAATGCCTCGGTGTGCATTGGGACGGAGATTTCTTCAACCACGGCACCGGTTTCCTGCAGCCGCCAGGCCGCGGCCATCACGGATTCATCCACGTCTGCTTCCGAGCCCGGCGCGCCGAAGCCTTCACGGACGATACCGATCCGCAGCCCCTCAATCCCCTGACCGACGAGTTCGCTATAGGGTTTTGCCTGCAACGCCGCCACCTGACGCGGGTCGAGGCCATCGTCGTAGCCCGCGATGACTTCGAGTAACAGGGCGCAATCGAGGCTCGAGGAAGCCATCGGCCCGAGGTGATCGATAGTATGCTCGATGGGTCCGGCGCCGGTATAGGGCACCAGGCCGTGAGTCGGCTTGATCCCGACGCAGCCAGACCACGAGCTCGGCATGCGTACGGAGCCGCCCTGGTCGCTGCCGATCGCCATGTCGCATTCACCCGTCAGAATCAATGCGGCACAGCCGCTCGACGAGCCGCCGGTCATGAAGTCGGGGTCGCGCGGGTTCCTCACCGGACCCGAAGCCGACGTATGGCTGCCGCCGGAATAGCAGAAGTTTTCGCACACGGCCTTGCCGACCACTTCGCCGCCGGCATCGAGCACGCGGGTCACGACGGTCGCGTCTTCGTCGGCGATAAAACCTTCATACAGCGCCGAGCCGTTCAGCATAGGCATGCCCGCAACGCTGATGTTGTCCTTGATGGCGACGCGTTTACCGACGAGCTTGCCGGACGCCGCGCCTTTGATCGAACACTTCCACTGCCAGGCACCGTAACGGTTCTCATCGCCGGTCGGGCGATAACCCTCACCCCGCGGGTATTTCGTCGGCAGGGGCGGCGCGTCCATGGCGTCGATGGCATTGTAGTCGTCAACGAACTTGCCCATCGCGGTGGCGAAGAAATCCAGGTCGCCCCGATCCAGATCGAGAAATAAAGCCTGCGCCGCCACGCGCAGCTCGCTGTCTGTAGGCGCGCCTACAGGGCCACCGGTTTTATCGGAACTCATTGTGGTTCTCCTTACATAGCCTTCGTACATTAAAACGAATGATGGCCAGTAGAAGGCCATTGACTCGTCAGTCTGCGCCAAGCGCTGAATTAATTGTCCTTTGTAGATCAGCCCCAATACGCTTGAAGCCGAGCAGTCGGCCGATCTCACGTACCATTTCGGTACGGTCCATCTGTCCACATTCTTTCTCCAACATCGTAGCGGCGGCTCTGACTTCCATTGGGGGTAGCGCCGCCGCCTGCAAAGTAGGGCCGGATTCTCCAGATCGATCCCGCACGGGAACGTTCTTGCTCTGTGCAACCGTGAACCAGAAATCTCCACTGCATTGAAGATGCTCTTCGCCGTGATGGTTGGCCTGAGCATCGCGTAACGCCTGTCGTGCTGCTGTGGATATGCGGGTCCCCGTGCGCCTCTTGCCCAGCACCGTCGCCAGCCGACGAGCCACCTCATCCACATGAACAGGCCCTTCAATCTTCACAATTCCCTGTACGATCTCTACCAATTCTTTCAGAGGCATCTCATGGGGTTCGAGGAAGGTTGAAACCGTGGAATCGGCTCTCTCATAGGCAGGCACGGTGATTTCTGGTCGCTCGGATGCATGCTCCAGGCTGACATCCAAGACCGGCATATTCTCACCGGAATTTGCCGGTGCTGCCCCAGTACCATCTTCATCATTGGCACCGGGAACGCGGATCCCGACAATTACTCTCCGGTAAGCGTCTTCAAGCGCGCTCTTCAGACGTTCTACTTCTTGGGCGCGGCGATGAAACCAGTCTGTGCTCCAGATACGATGAAACGTCCAGCCTAGTCCTTCCAGTACATCTTGCCGTTGGCGGTCGCGTTCACGGGCGCTCAATGCACTGTGATAGGCAGCACCGTCGCACTCCACAGCTAGAATATATTGTCCGGGTCTGTCGGGATGTCGAACCCCCACGTCAATCCGAAATCCTGCACTGCCCACCTGATGGTCAGCCAGATATCCGAGTGAGGAGATCATCTGGGCAACGTCTTCCTCAAAGGGGCTGTCCGGACCGCCGTCCGTTGTCGTGCGCTCGTTCATCTGCCCCGTCTGAGCGAACTCCAGAAATCGTTTGAGAACCCGTGGCCCGTCACGGCTTGTTTTTGCCAGATTCATATCGCCAGGGTCGAATGAGGCAAACACCTGACAACGTGCTCGCGCACGGGTAAACAGGACATTCAATCGTCGCTCACCGCCCTCGCCATTGATCGGCCCAAAGTTCATGCTGGCAAGCCGGCTGCCGGCCTCATGCGGGCCATAGCCAACGCTTATCAAGATGACGTCGCGCTCGTCACCCTGCACGTTTTCGATGTTTTTTACGAATACGTCTTCGGCATGAGTCTCACTCAGAAATTCATTCAGTACCCGATCCTGGCGACGAGCATATTCCAGCACTTCGGTCACCATGTCACTTTGCGCTTTGGAAAACGTAACAATACCCAGCGACAATCCAGGGCAAGTACAAGCGTGGTGTGCTACCACAGCGGCTATCTTCTCGGCCTCAATCCGATTCGTACCAGCACGTCCTCCACCACGGCTCTTGCTGGAATAGACTCCAGGCACCTTGTGGAAACTAAGGCCGTAATGTTCGTCTAATTCCAGGGGGGACGGAGGCAGCACCAGCCGGTTTTCATAGAACTCAGAGTTCGAGACACAGATGAGAGATGGGTCTTTAGAGCGATAGTGCCATTCCAGCATGCGCCGACCAAGTCCCCGTGCTTCACAGAGGGTAAGAATACTCTCCATCTCTGTTGCCCGGGTGGTTGATAGTGGCTCATCTTCCTCTTCGTCACTGTCGTTACCACCGAGCCGCTCGAAAAAGGATGTGGGCGGCAGTTGTTTCTGATCGCCCACAACAACGATTTGCCGTACACGGGCGATAGCACCTAGAGCATCCTCCGGGCGTACCTGACTGGCTTCATCCACCACCAGAAGGTCAAACGTCAGTGATCCAGGAGGCAAAAACTGGGCAATGGAAATCGGGCTCATTAAAAACAACGGCTTAATCCGTTGTACCATAGTGCCTGCCCTATCGATCAGCTTGCGGATCGGCATGTGCTTTCTTTTGCGCCCGATCTCGCCAAGGATGATTCCCATCTCCCCTGCTGCTCCCTGCGGCAGCTGGGCCAGATGTTGCGAGCGGAGCAGGGTTTGTATGTCTGTCAGTCGATTTGATTCCAACTCATGGAACACCTTCACAAGCCTGTGGCGATCAAGATGGGTGAGTTCGGCAAGCCCAGGAATCCGCCTTTGGGCTTGCCGCCAGCGAGCCTCGGCACAGGCATAATTGAACTCGTCCGTGGCGTCTGTCGGGGCCAGGTCACCCGCGTCAATAGCGGTTATCAGCGCATCAAGGCCATATCCTCGAATAGTTTCAGTGACATTCCCCAGTTGCGCCCACTCACCGTACCTATCAAGCCCTGCATGTATGGTCACCAAACGTTTTTGCAAGTCGGTGAGAGGAATCGTTACTAATTCCTTAGTCAGCCCGATAGCCTCAAGATCAAGCCGTAAACGTTCCACAACCTTCTGAATCGCATTGGTGGTTTTCTCGCCAAGATCAGCGAGTTCAGGCGCTATCGACTGTAATTTAGAGACGGTCCGTAACAAGCGCTCAAGACCATCCAATGTCGGGATCAACCTAGTAGCTTCCACCTCACCCAGCCAAGTAGCCGCCCTGGTAAGACCAGCGAAATCTGTATGTTCACCCTGCCAGACATCGCCTAGTAATGTCTCCAGCCAAGCCCGATCTTCGTCTAGCAGCCTGCACCGGCTTTGAACACGGTCAAGCCTAAGCTGAGCTTGCTCTAATTTGCTTTGTGCAGGGTCAAACCTATTTTGTGCTTGGTCTAACTTGCTCTGAGCCTTCGCAAGGTTGCTTTGCGCTTGATCCAGTTTGCTTTGCGCCTTAGCAAGTTTATCCAGCAGCGCGAGTCGCCCCTCGGCCACCTGTGGAAACTCACCCTGGATCAATTGCTCTAGCGTCTTACTAGCGACTCGGTACCGGTTACCGAGTCGCTTGAAGAAAGGCCAGATTCCGCTACCAGTGCCGCCTTTAATGGTGACTCGCAGATGTTCAAGCGGCGTTGTCCAAGCCTGGTCGTAAAATTGAGACCCTTGCTTTATCTCACTACACTCCTTCTCAGCGGCAATAAGGTCTCGCTGCGCAGCATTACACTCCCGCCCTGCGGCCTTCCGGTTCTGCTTTGCCACAACAAGGTCTCGCTGCGCGGCCTCCTCGTCCTGCTTTGCTGCAGTCCAGATCGGACCGGCCTTTTGAAGCCTCTCTGCCACCAAGTTGCTCGGCTCCTTGCTGAATATCAGCCGGCCAAGCTCCATTGCACGCTCAGGCGTATTCCTCAGCAATTCCAGAATGTGTTGCTTAGAGGCTTCCGATCCCGTCGGATTCCCTAGCAACTCCAGAATGCGAAGGTCGCTATCGAGATCTTTGAGGCACCGTACGCTAGATAATCCCAGTGTCGAAAATGTTGTGGTATTGTTGGTCAAGGCGGCGTCTATGGACGCGACCGCTATACGCAATTCGCTATCAAGGCGCTGGATATCGGTAGGTTGCAGGTCGAACGCTCGGGTACCAGCGAAAGGATGCATGGCTCGGCTCCCCGATTTTTCTAGCACCCTAGCCAATTCACGAATCGTACGGTTGATCTCTTGACGTTTCTCATTCGTTAGGCGATCCAAGCCCTCCTGAGGAAGATCAGGAGGCGATTTACCCCAACCTGTGAAGCCGATGATTTCTGCCATGGCGTCAAACGGGGAGAAGTCGTACCCGTTAATGTTTGAGTGCAAGAGAGCGGCAATCCGGTTCAACTCATCGCGTTTTGCCCGAAGTTCGTCAGGCGGTGGTGGTACGTGTGGGGTATTGCCAGCAGCGCGCAAAGTCCGTCCTAATTCCTGCACGACAGCCTTCTTGTTGGCCTTGCGGGAATGCAGTTCCAGGCATAAGTCACCTAGCCTCACTTTTTCCAGACGCTTGTGAACCACGGATAGCGCTGCCATCTTCTCTGCCATGAACAGCACGGTTTTGCCGTCATGGGCAGCCGCAGCAATGATATTGGTGATGGTTTGAGACTTACCGGTACCAGGCGGTCCCTGCACAACGAGATTGCGGCCTTTACGCACCTCCTCAATCACCTTGGTCTGGGACACATCAGCGTCAACTACCTGAACGATATCTGCGGGTTCCAGCCGTCCGTCCAGCTTTTCGTCTGGTCCGAACAGGGGATCTGTGGGCTCAAACCCGTTCAGCAAGAGGTTCTGCATAGTTTCGTTCTCGCCTAGGGACCCTGCCGGCCAGTTGGCCTGCTCCAGGTCGTGCTGCATTAACTGCTTGGCGAAAGAGAAGAAGCCGAGTTGAATACCATTGTCATCAATCTGCCAGCGCGGCTTGGTCGTACAGACATCCCGCACCTGCTCAAAGTAGTCTGACGGAGTGAAATCTTCTCCTTCCTCAATCTCCGGCAGAGTCATGCCGAAGTCGTTTTTTATACGCTCCTGAAAAGGCAGATTGGTGGCAATGTCGTCATCGCGAGCTTGTAGATCGTAGGTGGAAGAGCGCTGGTTGCGAACGAGATCAACGGGGATGAGAATGAGCGGTGCTTCCCGTCGTGTGTTTGAGTTTTCGTCTTCGTACCAAGTGAGAAAACCCAGTGCTAAGTAAAGGATGTTGATCCCCTGCTCCTCTTCCGCAGTTTTTGCATCCCGTGCCAGTTGCAGCAGGCGCTTCTGCAGAGCATCGACTCCCAAGGGTGTATCAAGCAGTCGGTCTGTAAAACGCGACTTGTCTACAGTTTCTTCTTCTGGAGACAGATCCACCTCTTGCAAAAGCACCTCGTCAGCAGTGTTAGTATCGGAATCGCTGTCATCATCTATCGTATCCGAGGCATGAAACTTCATCTTTCGGCCTTGGGTCCGCAGGATATCAAAGACATCATCGGAGCGTTCGTTGATGATGTTCAGAAATTTACCAGTCTTGCGACTGCGATTCACATGGATCAGACGATTGCGCGTACCCGTGTCTACCAGTCTGCGTCGGGCATCTTCAATAATCTCTGCAATTTGCAGATTTTCCGACATAGCTGGTTCGTCAATATGACAAGGGATGGAGGCGGCGGGAATCGAACCCGCGTCCGAGAGTAGTCCACTCAAGGCATCTACAATGCGTAGCTCGTAGTTTAATCTCATCCTCGGGCCTCCTACGAGCAGGATGCCCTCAGACCAGCCAAAGTAAGGTTTCGGGCGCGCACCCTTCGGCACGATGCGAGCCTTATCCCGATTTGTGTCGCCTTAGCCAACCCTACGGGCGCGGATCAGTAAGACGCAAGCTGCTCTAGGCAGCAAGAGCGTAATCAAAATCGTCTGCAGTTAAATTGCAGCCTGTCCGTTTTACGGGCGGGACAGAACCCCGGCATGCAGCCCTGGCTTTCTAGCCCACGTCGAAACCAGATCGCCCCCTTATCGGAATTATTTCGTCCCCGCAGAAGGGAAGAGTAGAGAGAGTATACCCCCTTAGCCCGTTCGTCTATGCATGGCACGCTCAACATCACGCTTCATCTCGCGTTCGCGAATGGTAGCACGCTTGTCATACGTCCGTTTACCCTTGGCCAAGGCCAACTCAACCTTGACCCGGCCTTCCTTAAAGTACAGCCGCAGCGGGACCAGGGTCAGTCCCTGCTCCTTTGTTTTACCCATTAGCCGCATGATTTCTTTTTTGTGCAGGAGGAGCTTGCGCTTGCGGTTGGGGTCGCCGTTGAAATAATGGGCCGGTTTGTAGTCGCTGATATGCGCGTTCAATAAAAACGCCTCGCCCCTGTCGATCCGGCCATAGCTGTCTTTGAGGTTGGCCCGACCGTCCCGGAGCGATTTGACCTCTCCACCGTTCAGCACAATCCCGGCTTCGAGGGTTTCGCTAATGATATAGTCGTGCCGCGCCTTTCGGTTGACGCAGATCGCTCTCTCGGCTGATTTCTCTTTGGCCATACGCAAACTCTGCGACTAATGTAACACACAGTTATCAATCAGCCGGACCTCGCCGACCCAGACCGCGATGGCCAACAAGGTGGGACCGGATAGCTGCTCCACTTCTTCAAGCGTGTCAGGATGGCACAGGGAGGCGTACTCGACCCGCACCTCAGCGTTTTGGGTTAATATCTGCTGCACGGTCTGAAGAATAACAGCCGCGGAGGTTTGTCCGCCGGAGACCAACTCCTGGGCGGCCCCGAGCGCCCGTGACACGCACAGGCTCGTCTCTCTTTCAGCCGCACTCAGCCGGGCATTCCGGGAACTCATGGCCAGGCCGTCGTCTTCGCGCACCGTCGGCAGGGCAACAATATCGATGTCAAAGTTCAGGTCTTGGACCATACGCTTGATGACAACACACTGCTGGAAGTCCTTTTCGCCGAACAGGGCGCAGTGCGGTTTGACCATATTGAACAGCTTGGCCACCACCGTTGTCACCCCCCGAAAATGGCCAGGCCGAAAGGCACCGCACAAGGGTTGGCTGACTTTCTCGACCTCAACCGCGCTCTGGTAGCCATCGGGATAGATTTCAGCGGGCGGCGGCATGAACAAAACATCGGTGCCTAATTCCTTCAGGGCACGTTCGTCCTGGACCTCGTTACGCGGGTATTTGTCGAAATCGGACGACTGATTGAATTGCATGGGGTTGACGAAAATGGAGACCACGACGACATCGCCTCGATTCTTCGCCTCGCGCACCAGGCTGAGATGGCCCTCGTGCAGAAAGCCCATGGTGGGGACAAAGGCTACGGTCTTACGCTCCAAGCGTTGATCTTCCGACCAACGCTGCATCTCTCGAACGGTCTGAATAATATGCACGTCAGGTTTCCTGGAAAGCTTTAATGGAACGAATGCTCATCCTGGGGGAAGGCCTGCTCCCGCACCTCGCTGATATAGGCGCTCACCGCGTCGGCAACGACACGCTCCAGGTTGGCATAGCGTTTGACGAATTTGGGCGTGAAATCACCGGACATGCCCAGCAGGTCATGCATCACCAGAATCTGGCCATCACAGTGCGGGCCGGCACCGATACCAATGGTGGGAATGGGCAGCATATCCGTTATCTCGGCGGCCAGGTCCATCGGGACCCCTTCCAAGACCACGGCAAACGCGCCGGCGTTGGTGACGGCTTCCGCGTCTTCGATGAGACGTTCCCGAGCGCCGGGCTGGCGACCCGACTTCTTGCCCTGGACCTTATAGCCGCCCATGCGATGCACCGACTGCGGCGTCAGACCAATATGGCTCATCACGGGGATATCTACATTGACGATGGCCTTGATGACCCGGGCGATGTTGACCCCACCTTCCAGTTTGACGGCCTCGGCCCCGCCTTCCTTGAGTAAGCGTCCGGCATTGGCAATGGCGTCACAAATACCGGCCTGGTAGGACAAAAACGGCATGTCCCCCACAATGAGGGCACGCGGACGGGCTCGATTGACCAGCCTGAGGTGGTAGACCATATCGTCCATCGTGACCGGCAGGGTCGTATCCGCCCCCTGCACGGTCGTGCCCAAAGAATCGCCAACCAGGAGAAAGTCGATGCCACATTCGTCCAGGATGCGGGCGAACGGGTAATCGTAGGCGGTCAGGGCCGTGATCTTCTGCCCCGACGCTTTCAGCCGTTGCAACTCAGGAACCGAAATCTTTGTGGATTGCATGTTGTCCCTCCTTCTACGGTTTCTCCATGGACCACAGTCGGAGGGCATCGAGGCAGGGAAGATGGGTTGGGGGTCATGCGCGCTACTGTCAAAGCCGCACGCTATCGCTATTCCCTGTCGTATAGCTTTTCTGCCGTCCGTCTCGGTCCGTACAACAATGGGATCCAAGCGGTCTACCACAACTATCTTTTTGCCTCTCCAGAGCCTATTTGGGTCGACCGGTTTGTCGCCCAGCGGCTCTTTCCCCAGCCTTCCGTCCGGGGCAAAGCGATAGCATGGGCGTGCTGATAGCATATTTGTTTGAGGATTGTCTAGGTACTGTGGGATTTTCTTTTCTCGTATCAGCCTTCTTGTTAGAGTATGGTTATGAATAACCGCTTCTCTCAAGACGCCATTGGTCAGTGCCTGATGGTTGGTATTCCCCATCCAACCCTTGATGCTGAGACGCGCCGGATACTTGCTGACTTGCAGCCTGGGGGCATCATCCTCTTTCAGCGGAATTATACGGACCCGGACACGCTCCAGGCCCTGTGTGCGGATATACACGCCCTGACCCCCGAGCACCCACCCTTGATTGCGCTTGACGCAGAAGGCGGGCGCGTCCATCGTCTCTCACCGCCATTCACCCATTTCCCGCCCGCTCTTCAGATAGGCCAGACCGGCTCCCCGCAACTCGCCCATGCCGTCGGAGTCGCCCTTGGACAGGAGCTGCGCAGCGTGGGGATAGATATTGACTTTGCGCCCGTACTCGACGTGTATAGCAACCCTGACAACACGGTTATTGGCGACCGTGCGTTTGGCTCTGACCCGCAACGGGTGGCGGAGTTCGGCTGTGCCCTTGCCGCCGGACTGCGCGCGGCGGGTGTACTCCCGTGCGGCAAGCATTTTCCTGGGCACGGGGCGACCGTCATCGATTCGCACGACGACCTGCCCTACGACGAGCGCGGCAAGGCTACCCTGGAGGAGGTTGACCTCCCCCCGTTTCAAGCCGCTATTGCTCAGGAGATCGAGCTCCTGATGACCGCCCACGTTGTCTATCCGGCCCTTGACCCGCAGCAGCCCGCCTCGCTCTCCCCCATCATCATGAACGACCTGCTGCGGCAGCGGTTAGGGTTCCAGGGGATCATTGTCTCGGACGATCTGGAGATGGGCGCTATTGTTCGGCATTCCTCGGTTGCAGCCGCAGCGGTTCAGGCGCTCAGCGCCGGAGCCGATCTCTTATTGATCTGCCAAAGCCTGGAGCGCGCGCTCAGCGCTCGGGATGCGTGCCGACGAGCGCTCCAACAAGGCGTTTTGACCGGGGAGCGGGTGACCGAAGCGCAGCGTCGTGTTGAGTGGCTGAAGCAACGCATTGCAGATCGGACCTCTCTCCCGTTGCCGGCAATCGGAGCACCGGAACACCACACCCTGGTTGAGACGATTGTCCAACGGGCAGCAGGATAAGGACGGATATCCAGCTCACCGTTTTCTTTTGACAAATTTCGGCAACGACTGCGAATAGGGACTGCGGGCGACCCCCTTTTCCGTGATGATCGCACTGACCAGGCGATGGGGGGTGACATCAAAGGCGGGATGCGCAACCGCGACCTCGCTGGGGGCAATCTGTTGGCGCAGCACGTGGGTGACTTCCTGGGCGGACCGCTCTTCAATCGGAATCTTCTTGCCGGAGGGACAATCCAGATCAATCGACGTTGTTGGGGCGGCCACATAGAACGGCAGCTTGTGTCGTCCGGCCAGCACGGCAGACGTATACGTGCCGATCTTATTGGCCACGTCCCCATTGGCTGCGGTACGGTCGGTGCCCACAACAACACAATCAATCGCACCCTTTTGCATGAAATGACCGATCATATTGTCGGTAATCAGGGTTGCGGGAATCCCCTCGCGGACGAGTTCCCAGGCAGTTAAACGTGCGCCTTGTAAATACGGCCGGGTTTCCGGCACAAAGACGGAGATATTCTTGCCCTGCTCCCAGGCAGCCCGGATCACGCCCAGGGCGGTTCCATATCCGGCCGTTGCCAACGCCCCGGCGTTACAATGCGTTAAAACCGTCGCCCCTTTGGGAATCAGTTTTGCGCCGTGGCGGCCGATACGCTGATTGGCGCTTATGTCTTCCCGATAGATTTTCAGGGCTTCCTGCTCCAGAGCTTCAATGAGGGCATCACGGCCTTTGGCCCGCACTTTCTCATACCGGCGTCGCATGCGGTCAATGGCCCAAAAGAGGTTGACCGCAGTCGGCCGGGTGGCGGCAAATACCTGACAGATGCGTGCAAAAACGGCGGGCTCGGCACTCCGCTTGAGCTGTCGCACTCCAAGCGCAATCCCCATGGCAGCGGCTACTCCGATCGCGGGGGCGCCGCGAATCACCATATCGGTAATGGCGCGCGCGACGCTGCGGTAATCCGTGTAGCTGCGGTAGACTTCCCGGGTGGGTAAAGCGCGCTGATCGATCATCACCACCGCACCGTCCCGCCAGTCTATGGTAAAAAACGCGGCTGACTTCATGCCTTCCTTTCGCCTCGTATCCCCGTTTCCCCGCGAGGTTTGGCTATCCGTGGCTTGGCGATTCGGACTCTCCCTCGACGAGTTGGACTCCGTCGTGCGGCGTCCAGACCGCCACAATCGTATCGTCGTCCGCGCTTTTGAGCGTCACGCTTTCCAGCCCGGCTCCTGGCTCAAACAGCGCCAAGTCCTGGCTGTTCTTTTGCCAGGTCGTCGCCACTAGTTCGACTACGGTGGAGCGCTGGTCGGGTGTCAGGTCGGTCCATTTCGGAGAGACGGAGACGGATACCGAGCGCCCGGCGTCGCTGGCTTCCATGCCGTGGTACACATCCGACCAGAGGCTTTCAGAAAGTTGGGTGTCGGTGCGGTAGACACAGGTCCAAAAGGCCGGGCTGATACTGGCAGGAAGATCGTCCGGTGGCTGCGGCTCTTCCTGTGATATCGAGTCTTCGGGTGGTTGCTCTGGCGGCTGCGCCTCGTCCGGCGAACGAAAATAAATAAAAAGTCCGATCAGCACCAGGACAAAGGTAGTCGGTATTTTTCGCAGCCCGGCACCAATGGCACCCAGCAGAGTCTGGGCCGGGGTTTTCTTGGCAGCCTGCTTAGGCGTAGTGGATCGAGAGTCTCTGGCCATGCGTGCAATATATCACAGGCTAAGCGCAGCAACTTCTGAAACGAGGTCAGGAGGCTCGTGAGACGGAGGCGACAGGCGAGTCATGGGCCGGAGTGTAGCACAGGGCCGGTCTGTTGCAGAAGACCGGCGCGTTCTTGCCTTGACTCGCTGCCGGGTCATGGCTATAGGTGGCCCACCGTGCCTTGTTCGCCCTGACCCGGCGCGCATCCCAGAAAGGAGCACAGCTATGGAACGCCTCCATCCCGGAGATCCTTTTCCCGCCATCAGCGGTCCGAGCGTCGGCGGAGGGACTGTCAGTCTGCCGGCCGACATCTCGACCCCGTACGCTATCGTCCTGACCTACCGGGCTTACTGGTGACCGTTCTGCGATCAGCAGTTGGCTGATTATCAGGCCAATCTTGAGCAGGCCCAGGCGACTGGGATTTCGGTCTACGCCATCTCAACCGACCCGCTCGATAAAGCCCGGCAGACGGTCGATAAGTCGGGGCTGACGTTTCCCGTCATCTACGACGTGGACGGCCCGGCCACGGCCGCGACCCTGACCTGCTGGTACGAAGAGAAGCGCAATATCATCCAACCGGCGGCGTTTATCATCGACCCCGCACGTAATATCCTGAACGTGACCTATACCTCGGGGCCGATCGGGCGGCTGCAGATAAAAGACGCCCTGGGGCTGGTCGGCTTTTACGCTTCAAAGAAGATCTCAGCCACAACGGTCGATAAAGACAAAGGCTGGACGGCAAATGTGACCGGAGCCTGACACGACACCGGACCGCCTGGGGTGAGTTTCCGCGTGTTCACCGCAGATCGCTCACCCTCCCCACAAGCGCTGCGAGGCGAGGCGCGCGCCCTCCGCGCACGCCCGCAGCTTGGCCCACACCACGCTCTCGGACACCATCTCCCAGCCGGCAAACGTGCCGAAGCCGCAGTCCGAACCGGCAATGACCCGACTCCGGTCACCGATCGCGTCAACTACCTGACAGAGGCGGTCGGCAACGATTTCCGGATGTTCGATATAGTTGCTTGTGGAATCGATCACACCGGGGATGAGCAGCATTGAGTCGGGCAGGGGATGCTGCCGGAAGGCTTTATATTCGTGTTGGTGGCGGGGATTCGCCAGCTCAATGGACAGGGCTCCAACCTTGGCCTGATAGAGAACGGGCAGAATATCGGCCAGCGGTACATCGTGATTGTGGGGACCGTCATAATTCCCCCAGCAGATATGTAACCGGATACGCTCGGCCGGGATATTCTCGGTCGCGCGGTTGACCGCCTCGATATGCACCTCAATGGTCCTCTGGAATTCGGCGAGTGTCTGCTCCTGAAAGAGGAAGGTCCGCTCCATAGCCAGGTCGGGGGCGTCGAGTTGCAGCAACAGGCCCTGGGCGTGGATGTATTCGTACTCCTTCTTCATCTGCTCAGCCACCGCCAGCACATACGCCTCGTGCGAGTCGTAGTAGGCGTTCAGCATGGTGGTGGCAATGATGCCGGGCGAAGCCGCGGTCATGAAGCGTTCGGTGAACACTGCCTGCTCCGTACAGCGTAGAAACAACGCGCATTCGTGTTGTACGGCGGACAGATCATCGTAGGCAAGCTCGGCAATGGCCTGCGGGGCGTTGAAGACCTTGGCCCGCATCATATTGCGCCGCTGCATCATGGCCATGAAATCCGGGAATTCGGCCATGTCTTGCGGGGTGGGCCGCTTGCTTTCCCCGCCAAAGCCGCGCATGCGCTGCGGCACGTAGGTCTGAAAACCGATACGCGGCTGTTCGCCGTCATTAATGATATCCACACCGGCTTTGAGCTGTTCATCGATCACGTGTTGGACGGCTATTTCGGATTGGTGCTCCAGGGCCGCGGCCTCTATGGCCTTACCCTGCTCCTGGTCAATCAACAGATCGGTCAGCGCAGGACTGCGAGGCAGGCTGCCGACGTGGGTGGCGAGAATCCGTTCGTCGCTCTTTTGCATGAGAAGGCTCCGTATGGCTAACGCTGATGATACTCTTAGCGTTGGTGATACAAAGGATGGCCTCGGACTGCGGTCCGGACCTTGTTCATATGATCCCCCTCCAGATTGGCGATAAAGAGGTCCTGCATGTCAGGGCCGCCAAACGCGCAGTTGGTTGGAAAGGCCAGCGCGGTACTGTCCGGGTCGTGGATAAAGGTTTCCCAATTGCCGTTCGGGTCAACCTTGATGACCCGGTTTCGGGGCTCCAGCTTGCCGTTTTCGGGTACGCCGGGCAGCGTGATATACAAGTTGCGGTCCACATCAAAAGCCATTCCGTCCGGCAGGGCCGGAAAATCTTTGGCATAAATTTCAGGCGAACCAAAGCTGCCGTCTTTGTTGATCTGAATACGGACGCAGTCGTTGCGCGAGCTCTCCAGAACGTAGACCGCATCCTCATTGGGATCGATAGCCGTCCCATTGGCAAAATAAATTCCGGTGGCGACGACCTCGCCCCGGCCGTCGGGACGGATGCGCACAACCGCGCCGTTGGGCTGGGGATTCACAAATTCCTTAAACACCTCACGGCCTGGCTGTGAGCTGGAGTTCGAGACGTAGAGATTGCCCTCGGCGTCATAACTGGCGAAGTTCGGGATCGAAATCGGAAAGTCTCCGGCGTGGTCAGCGACCAGGGAAACCTTCCCGTCTTGTGACAGCCGCATTACGGCTTTATGTCTGAGATCGCAGTAGACGAAGTTCCCTTCCCGGTCCAGCGTGACGCCGTTGGGGATGGCCCGGTCCGGCAACTGGGCGACCTCGTGCACGACCCCGTCCGGACTGACTTTATAGACGATGCCATTACGCCCGCCACCCCAGGCGTTGCCTTCCTTATCAATGACCACGCCTTCAGCTCTGAGTACGCCGGCGCCAAAAATTTCCACCTGCTCAACGGGAATCATTGCCATACCTTCTCCCTGTTTTTGCCTTGACCCGGAGACTGACCGGTGTAGCCGGGTCTGTCCGGTACACGCTAACGGTCCTCTGCGTACAGCACCCCCTTCGCTTGGAGTGCGGCGATGGTTTCGTTGCTATAGCGCAGTTGCTCTTGCAGCACCTCGGCGCTGTGCTGGCCTAAAAGCGGAGCTTGAATGTCCGGGAGCTGGGGGAACTCGGAGTACTTCAGCGGGAAACCAGGGATGGTGACTTCCCCCAGGATGGGGTCGGGCACCGTCCGGACCATCTCCCGCGCCTTGAAATACGGGTGCTTCAATATATCGGTGATGGACATAACGGGAGCGGAAGGAACCCGATGCTCTTCAAAGATTTGGAGGACGGCTTCATCACTCGGCTGCGCCTGCATCCACGCTTCGATAATCGGAATGAGTTCGCCCTGGTTCTCCCCGCGCGCGGCATTGGTCGCAAAGCGTGCATCGTCAATCAGCTCCGGCCGGCCCATAGCCTTACACATATTGGCCCACTGACGGTCCAGGACGAGGACGACTATCCAGCCTTCGGGCCCCTTGAACACCCCACACGGACACACCAAGGGATGGTGAGATCCCATCCGGAGCGGCACAAACTCGCCCTTGCTCAGGGTATGGCCCTGCACATTGACCTCATGCATATGGAACATGGCGTCAATCATGGACAGGTCTATATACTGGCCAACGCCTGTCCGTTCCCGGTGGTATAAGGCATAACCCAAAGCCGCAAAGGCGTGGACGCCACTGCTGACATCGGCAATACCGAGCCCGACGAACTGCGGCGGCCCATCCGGACTGCCGGTCATATGCATAATGCCGGAGAAAGCCTGCGCAATAAAATCGTAGCCCACCTTGTGAGACAGCGGACTTTTTCGCCCAAAGGCGGAAATCGAGACCATGATAATTTTGGGATTGATGGTCTTGAGCGACGGATAGTCAAGATTCCGTTTTTCCATCACGCCTGGCCCGAAATTCTCAACCACCACATCCACGGTCGGAATCAAGGCCCGCAGGATTTCAAGGGATTCAGGCTTGTCGAAATCGAGACAGAGGCTTTTTTTACCACGATTCTGCTGGACAAAATACGCGCTGCGCTCATCCTGAATAAACGGCAGCAAACGCGAAGGGTCACCCATGGGCGCCTGTTCGACCTTAATGATATGAGCGCCCATCTCTGCCATGAGACGGGTCACGGTCGGTCCGGCCAGGTACTGGGTAAAATCCAGGACGGTTACGCCGGAAAGCATATACTGCTGGTCAGTGGTCTGTTGCATACTGCACCTCCGCTTCATCCGTACCGATACGACGGGTGGTGTAACACGGGCCCTCTGAAAAAGCGAGTCTTTTTCAGGCAGGCATTATGGGGGAGCAGTGCTGTTCGAGAGGTCTGACAGGCGTGAGAAGCGGTCGTGTACTTTACGACGCAGGTTCTTCAGAAGAGGGAACCGGGGCCGGGTATTTCCAGGTCAACGACAGCAGCGTATCACCACCGGGGAGCGGGGTGGATTCTGACTCGGGCGCAACATCGGCGGGCACTTCCGGGTGGCGGTTGCGCGCCTCGGCAATCGCCATCTGAACCAGGTCTTGCTGCGCTGACGGCGCCTCACCATTCAACGAGTCTTTGAGCTCGGAAGCCCGGAGCTTGACGGTGACGGTCACCTGCATTGCCGCAGAGCTGCGGGGTGGCGGTGCGGGCGGCTCGCCGGCCTCAACGTCCACCTCAAGTTCGGTTGGCGCTTCAACCTCTTCCGGCTCAACTGCAACCGCCTGTATCGCTGGCTCTGGAGCGGAAGGCATTGCACTTGGCTCAGCAGCAGGTGTTGGCTCAGCAGCAGGTGTTGACGGGGCTTCTCCCTGGGGTACCTGGGTCTGATCCGTTTCCTGTCGCACCCCTCTGTCGCGTTCCTGATCGTCTCGTCTCCTCCGACCCCGACCCGGCGCACCACGCCGCCGCCCGCCCCGTTCGTTGGCGTCGGTATCGCGCGCTTCTTCCCGTCGGCGCTGTACCCGTTGACGACCGGGAACGAGCCCGAAGGCTAGATATTGGCAGGCCTCCGTCGAAATATACTCAAAGGCATCATTCGCAAAGTCCAGCGCTTTTTCTTCGGTGTATGCATCGACATCGCAGTCGACAAACACCATGCAGTAGAAGCTTTTTCCTGCTGACGCAGCGCTAGGGCCTGCACTCAGTTCGTGCTCATGGTAACGGACACGTTGATGAGAGAAGGACGCGAAGAGGGATGAAACGGCTTCTTGGATCTCTTCTGTTGAAGAGCCACAGGCTTCAAAAACGGCTAGGGCGTGAAAGTTGGGCATATCCCACAGGACTGTATAGAGCGCGGCGCATATCCGCAAGAGCCGCCAGGATAGAAAACGGACAGTGACAGGCTTTGCCTGCTCTTGAGTCTTGGCTCAGTTTCACATCGCGCTTGCCTTCTGTCGGCGGAGCGCCGCCCCCCTCCCGCGCCCTCCCCTCCCAGGACGTGGACGGCACCTTGCCGAGGGGGACCGGGCCGGCCGGGGAAGGGGCAACCACAGAGGGTTGCCCCTTCAAGACATATTTCCGCTCGCCTGGCGGGCTGCGGGCCTGACGGTTTGGCGGAGACCGGGAATCCGGGGGGCAGGAAACAGCACCTCCCCGCCTGGGAGGGCGGCCATCTTGGCCGCTTGCGGGCTGGAAGCCCGCACTCCTGGAGACCCACCCCACCGCTCGCGAGGCACCCCTCCCGAGCGGAAATGGGGAATAAGCAAACGGCACCCCTCCCTTCTCTTGTAGACACTAGACCTTTGAAACATTTGGGCGTAGGCTGGGTGTAGTTTTTCGGTCGGGCTGACACAGCCCGCGGCGTTTCTGCCCCTATGATGCGATAGGACAGAGCGGACCGAGCCTCGGGCCGGTAGCGGCGATCGGTTCCTGGCTGAAGCGGATTCTGGACCCGCGCTGGGTACGCCGAGAAAGGAGGTGGTCTAGTGCAGTTATCAACGACGGTGATCAGTGAGGTGGTGGCCTCTTAGGCCGACCTATCCCAAATCGGGTGGTCGCTTGGGAGGACCAGGCACCACCGTGACCCCGGCAGCCCGTGTTCATCACCCACGGGACGTCCTCGCGGACGTAGCACTGTCGGGGTTTTTTCTGAGGTCTGGCAATAATACGGATCGTAAAAAATGTGTAACAGAGATGAGATAAGGAATAGTGTCTGTCAGGCATTGACCGAGGTGAATGATCGTCTGAGAGGTCAAGGGGCATCCGATACAGAGTGGACGACAGCTATCAAGACTGCACTCTGTCAAGCGGGTCATGGTCTAAATTATCTTGTGGCCGCATCGCTCGACAGAAACAGGGTAGTAGCAGGATGCGCAGGCGGCCCCGACTTTGGGGAATGGCTTTTCGATTTAGTTTGGATGTTCTGGCATGGAGAACCACAACGACAATTGAATCGCATCTGTCTTGTCGTCGAATCGGAATGGGGAAATCGCGGTGACATCATGGACGATTTCGAGAAATTGCTCGTGGCTCGCTCAGATGTTCGCTTAATGATTTTTCAGGCGTCCAATGAAGTAGAAGTAAGAAAAATGTTTGACTTGCTTGAAAGGGAAGCGCAAGGATTTGAACAAAGCCAAGCTGGAGATTACTACCTTCTTGCCGGTTATGATTGTGAGGGCTCGATCTTCCTGTGGCGTGAACTCCAGGTAGAGCGTTAGCGTTTTTTGGCTTGGGCCTCAATCAGCAACCATTGCGCTTGACCGATCCCGCGCAGGCTGCGGTATTCAGCCTCGGACCAGCCCTGATCCCCTCTTTTCCGAGCAACGTCAAGGGCCCGCGTCAGTACCGATTCACACATCTCAAGTAATGGCACGAGTTCCCGGTCCACCTCGTCCAAAGGAGTCTCAAGGAATGCGGTCTGGAAATGGGGCAGCAGGGTAGCAAGCGATGCCTGAGTGCGCCTCCCGTTTCCTTGACGCGGAGTTGTAGCCTCACTTGCAGCAGAAAAAAACGCAAAGCCGAGTTGACCGGAGTTGTGTGGGTGATCCGTTTTGTCTGTCACAGTCTGGACCCACCTCCAGTAGCTCCTCTCCCACAGACGTCCAACACAAAGGCATCGAACAAGAGACGTGGGGAAGTCGGACTCGATTTGAGGGCCAGGTCTAATTGCGAGGCGTGTCGCAAGATGCGGCGCAGGTCTGCATTTGAAAAGACACGACTCTGCTCCACGGCAGCGCGTAGCCGCTGGCCGCGCAACCCGACCGCCCGCTCAATCTGACTGCTCGGAGCATGAGCATCGGACAAGTCCTTGACTTGCCACAGACGCCGGAAATGACTGACTAGCGCGTGCAAGGCAGGGAGCGCTCGCTTCTCATTGCTCAATACTTCCTGTACCAGGCGGACCGCCCGTTTGCTGTTGCGTCGCCCCAAAGCCTCGGCCAGATCAAAGGCCGAGTGCTGATGCAGATCCCCCGTACATTGCCTGACCACGGCCTGGCCTATTTCGGTTGCCGGGAAAACAAAAGCAACCAGCTTGTCAATCTCGGTGGACAAGGCAAGCAGATCGGTTCCAATATGGTCGGCCAAATACGAGGCCGCCTCGGCGCTGACACGGACACCCCGTTCCCGGGCAAAACGCTGCGCCCAGCCGGGGATCTGGTTGATAAAAGGCGAACGGAATTCGCCAACAAACCCCCGCTTTGCACACACAGAAAAGAATTTCTGGCTGAGATTGGCCCTACCCTGCACGCAGACCACCAGGGGCTGACTGTCGTCCCGGAATTCGGCCTCGGTCGCCAGACTTTCCCGGTCGGCGGCAGACAGTTGGCCCGCGCCCTTGAGTACGATTAACTGACGTTCGGCAAAAAGTGAGGCACTACCCCAAGCCTCAAGTAGCTGCTCAAGAGGATCTTCTCCCGCATAAAACGTATGCACTGCCGGGTTTTCACCCAGACGAGCCCGCACCAAGGCGATGGCGCGATGAATGAAGTATACCTCCTCACCATGAAAGAGGTAGAGCGGGTGGAGTGGCTCTTTGGTCAGGAGCGCAAAAATTTCGTCAGGTTGGCGAAACGTCTTTCTCGTCTGCATCGAGGGGCGCACTATGATCTGATACTGACCTCCAGTTGACGCGAAACGGCTTCGGTCGAAACGATGTGCCGCTGGAGTTCCATTTCCTTCTCATCGAAGCCAAAGGCCAGACCCAGGAGCTGAGGCAGGTGGATAATCGGCATCCCAATCTGGGTCCCGGCCTGTTTCTCGGCCGTCGGCTGGTTGGCGTCAAGATTGAGATGACACAGGGGACAGGGCGTCACCATGCAGTCGGCCCCCTTCGTCTTGGCGTCACCGGTATGGTCGCTCACCATCCGCATTGAATTTTCTTCGTTGACCGTCAGAATCGGAAAGCCGCAGCATTTTGACTTGCCGCTCGAATCTACGGACTCGGCACCAAGAACGTCGAGCAAGTCTTCTAAATAGGTTTTCCGTCCCGACAAGCCCTTGGGCGCAATAATGGAGGTCGGACGACGGATATAACAGCCATAGAACGGCGCGACCTTGAGCCCGGTCAGTTTCCGCTTGATATACGGCTTGAGGTTCTCCACCCCATAGTCTTCCATCAGCACCCATAAGAGGTGCTTGACCTCCACCGTACCTTTGTATTCCAGCCCCTCCTCGGCCAGATATTCGGTGTTAATCTTTTGGCGATACTCAGGCTCGTTTTTGAAGCGGTGGTTGGCCTGGGTAAAGATCCCCTGACAGGTACTGCAGATCGTCATGAGAGAGGAAAGCCCCATGGCTTCCACCTTGGCCAAGGTGCGTGCGTTGATGGGGTCGGACAGATCACGGCTCAACACCCCGGCACCGGTACAGCCGACATCGGTCACTTCTTCGATTTCGATCCCGAGTGTTTCCGCCACCTTGACCGAAGCGGGATAGAGTTCAGGACACGCCCCACGCGACACACAGCCTGGATAAAATGCGTACTTCATACTTCGCTCCTCTGGGCTTTGTCTATGATGCGTCGAATCGCCTCGGCGCCCGGCCGCTTGTGATGGAAATACGGCAGCGGGGCCTTGCCCTTGGGGATGGCCCGGATCACCGTGGGCAGGAGTTTCGCCAAGCCCGCAATATTGGTCAGGCCCTCACTCTCGATCGCCAGCCGGCCTTCATCCAGCCAGCCGCTCCGCTTGACCGAATTCAGGAAGCTATCGTAATGCCGCTGTACCTTGGGATTCCTGGTGCCGGAGCGAATGCCCTGTCGAATCGCCTCGTCACGCACCTCGAACAGTCGGTCGGTCGGTTCCAGGCCCAGAGGGCAATGCCCATTGGCCTCAAAACAGTGCGTGCAGTCCCAGACACCACCAGGCTCGCTAACCAGCGTTAAGCGCTCATCGTGCTGCCCGTCGCGTGGGTCGAAAACGGCTCGATACGCCTTGGTCAGGGCGGCCGGACCGACAAAGTCCTTGTCAATTTTAATCACCGCACAGCCCTCGTCACACAGGCCGCACATGACACAGCTCATCGCCTTGCGAACTTCGGCCAGTTGCTCCTCGGCGACCACGTATTCGCCCTCGGGTTCTGGCTCGCGGGGCGTAATCCAGGGTTGGACCGCCTTGATTTTCTTCCAGAGGAAGTCCTCGAGGTCATACACCAGGTCTTTCAGTACCGGGATATTGCGAATAGGTTCGACGGTCACCACGCCATTCTTGACCGTTTTGGCGATTTTCAGGCTACAGCCAAGCCGGCCCTTTTTGTTTATACGGAGCGCGCAGTCACCACACGATCCCCGCTCACACGAGGCCCGAAACGCCAGGCTGGGGTCCTGCTCGTCCCGAATATGTCTGAGCCCATCCATCACGGTCGCCGAATCCGGCAGGTCTACCTGGTAGGTCGCAAAATCCGGTTTGCTGCCATTTTCAGGGTCGAAACGGTAGACCTTAAATGTTGTTTCCATAGGTCCCCTCCATTCTCTACCTTCAGTAAGAGACTCCCGTCACGCAGACTGCCCGGCATTGACCACCGGACTGGTGGCCAGGCTTGGTCCATCGGGTCCACACGTCACCAACGAATGATGCTGCCACTCTGCATCGTTCGTTGCCGGGAAGTCACTCCGGTGGTGGACGCCACGGCTTTCCTGTCGTTCCTGGGCCGCGGTCACAATGGCTCCGGCAACGTCGAGCAGCGCTCCCAGCTCATAAAAAGTGAGCAATTCATGGTTATACATTTTTCCGTGATGTCGGAGTCCAACCTGAGTGTAGCGAGTCTGTAAGTCGGCGACACAGCGGGCGGCCTCTTGTAACCTGGCTTCGTCCCGTACCAGCCCAACGTGCTCGGCCATTGTGTTCGCCAGCGCACGCTGAATCGTGACCACCGTATCCCCCGCCGTCGGGCGGGAAAAAATTACCTCCAGGGTTCGTCGAGTGTCCTGCAGGGCAGAGTCGGCAATCGTCCTGGGATCGATACTCGATACATGGGCGGCCGCAGCGCTACCGGCCCGCCGACCAAAGACAACGCTGGCGGTCAGCGCATTCCCAGCCAAGGCATTGGCCCCGTGTACCCCAGGGGAGGCACACTCTCCGGCAGCAAACAGACCAGAGACAGCCGTTGCCCCGTTCGTATCGGTCTGGATGCCACCCAGGACCCGATGCATGCGCGGCATAACAGGCAGCGGTGCGCTGTCCAGACTGATGCCAGCCATATCATTGGCCGCTCGCTCCAAATAGAGGAATCGGGCGCCAATACGCTCTTTGCCAATCGAGCGGAAATCGAGTGTCGCACCGTCCTCGGCGGAAGCGAGCGAGCGACACAGCGCGTCCCGAAGCGGCGGATCGTCTGCCTGAAGGATGGGCTGTCCGTCCGGGTTGCACAGCACAGCACCTTCGCCCAAGGCGCCTTCAGAGGCAAAGGCCGCCCGTTCGCAAAAGCCCAGGGGATGGTATTGCACCATTTCCATATCCCTGAGGCCCAGCCCGGCCCTATAGGCCAGGCTCATACCGTCACCGCAGCACGATTGCGAGGCTGTGCTCGGGGTATAGACACGCCCGGCGCCACCCGTGGCCAGTACCACAGCGGACGCACTGAACGCATCGAGCTTACCAGTGCCAAGTTCCAGGGCGAGCACCCCGCGACAGATGCCGTCCTCAACAACGAGGGAGGTCGCGAGCCACTCTTCATGACTGGGAATCTCTTCCCGTATACATTGCTCATAGAGTGTGTTGAGCACTGCATGACCGGTCATATCGGCAGAAAATGCCGTGCGCGGGCTGGTATGCCCGCCGAGAGCCCACCGGTCGAGTTTGCCCTCAGTATTCCGGTTAAACGGCACCCCGATATGGTCGAGCTGAATAATGTCGTCTGACGCTGTGCGGCACATCTCCTCAACAGCCGCGTGATCGCACAGGCCCGCTCCGGCCCGTACCGTATCCTGGGCGTGCTGCTGCCACGAATCGTCTTTTCCAAAGGCTGCGTTCAGCCCGTCTGACGAGGTCGCGGAATGGCTGCGTAGCGGATGGGTCTTGCTGAGCAGGGCAACCTGTACGCCGGCCTGCTTGGCCGCAAGGGCGGCCCGGAGTCCGGCAACCCCGCCACCGACAATAAGAACATCGTATTTGAGCATAGACACTCTCTAGCGCAGGCCACTATAACCGAAATGGCACGAGAAGGGCAAATCCAGCCAAGCGCCCTGCCGGCGGCGGCTCTTTCCACTCTCCAGGCTGTCGTCTAGGCATCTTTTCTCAGCCTGGTCCCGACACATTCGATCAGTCGCTTTTCCGTGACAATGTAGTCCACACGCTCGTCATGCTCATCAATAGGGATATGCGAGACGATTTGGTAGTCATGGGCAAGACCAACCCGTAGCGCGCCGGCCAGTAAGTTTCTCAACACTCGGTCATAATAGCCTCGGCCCCGTCCAAGTCGGTGTCCGGCCCGATCAAAACCAACGCCGGGGATCAGCACCAGATCAGTTTGGGCGACACTCGTGAGCAGGTCTTCTCCGGGTGGGACCGGGATATCAAAAACCCCTGGAATCAAAGGCTCGTTATCGTGACGCCTGACAAACTCAACCTCCTGTTTATCTGCCGTCACTCTCGGATAGTAGACGTCTATTCCTCGCCGGCAGGCTGCCTGCCATAGCCCTTCGGTTTCCACCTCATTTTCATCGGAACTGTACAGCAGAATCTGCCGGGCCTGGTGAAACATCGCCTGCGCACACAAACGAGCCGCAATCCGCTGACTGTTTTTCCTGACGTCCTGGGCTGAGAGGGCCCGCCGCCGCTGACGGAGCAGCGTGCGAAGCCGTCGTTTTTCGGCCAACATAAACGCCACCCGACCCAATCAACTCAACAGACCCTATGGACCCTATAGACTCAATGGACCCAACAGACCCAACAAACCCCATGGACCCTATAGACCCACCCGACTCCCCTACCCCCGTTGGGGCAAGGTAAAAGTCGCCTCACCAGTCAGAATCTTCTCCCCTTTTTGATTCTGCTGCCAGATCTCACAATCGACCCGCGGCTCGTCATTGGCATGATATGTCCGCTTCACCACTCCACCACAGGTCAAGCGATCACCCGGAAAAACATTGGCGGCAAAACGGAGCCTGGTTTTGCGCAGGTCCCAGGGATGATGCAGCCAATCGGTCAGAAAACGGTACAGAAAAGTTTCGTTGAGGGGACCTTGCTGTACAACGTCGGGCAGCCCCCGTTCCTGCGCGTAGACACGGTCAAGATGCAGCGGATTGGTGTCGCGAAGAATAATGGCGACGGGGATATAGGACAGACGGTCCATCGGACCATAGGTCGCCTGGGGGAGCGGCATGCCCTCATACGCCTCGTCAAAAAATGTTTTCGGGCGGGTGTCCATTGGCTATTTGAACAGGATGTACGACTGCGCTCCCTGAAGGGCCACCACCTCAGAGTCGTCCGTCGCGGTAAAATGGACCTGGATCACGTCAAACGTGTTTTTCCCTTTCTTCTCGTACACGTTCGCAACTTCGGACCGAACGGTCAGCGTTTCACCCACATAGAGGGGCCGCAGATATTCCAGTTCCTGCTCGCCAAACATGGCGGTTCCGGTCCGATAGTTGAACAGAAAGTCTCGCTCCCAATCGAAAGCCTGGAGCAGCGCCTGCACCGCAACAAAGGGGGCAAACGAGGGCGGAATAACCCGGCGCTCGTAGCCGGCCGCTTGGGCTTTTTCGTCACTCAGAAAGGCGGCCTGCTCCTCACCCGCAACTGACAGATAGTCGTGGATATCGTCCTCACGAATCGTGTAGCGAACGGGAGACAGAACGCGACCGATCAGGCAGGTCCGATCCGGCGCGGTGACAGATTCTTGGCTGGGCATGGATTAGGGCGGGACGCCGGACCCGACGCCCCTTGGGACTTACTTTCCAAATACCGCGTTCACCAGTTCAGTATCCAGATATTCGGTGACCTGCTGCACTTTCCCATTTTCAAGTCGGAAGACCTGAGCGTAGGTGTTGTTATACGCCTTACCAGACTTGGTCATGGACTCGCCGCGGCCCTGCATGACAACATTGTCCCCTTCCGCAATCAGATTGTCCACGTGCACGGTCAGCCCGTTTTCGAGCTGTGCCCCGAGGGGGGCCAGGACCTTTTCAACGAACTCCGCCTTGCCCTTGAACACACCCGAGAATTTGGTCGAGCCGATCAGGGTGAAATTGACATCGTCCGCCAGGGTACTCAAAAAGGCGTCCGCATTCCCTTTCGAGAGTTCGGCAAACATATTGCTGATGATTTCCTTATTCTCTGCTGCACTCATGATTTCCTCCTGTGAAATATTCTTCGCCGGGAGAACTGTACGCCGGATGACAAAAGGGTGTCAAGATTAAGATACCCGGATGCAGATTCCATTACTCGGCGGCCCCCCCACTCCCCTGCGCCGTGCCTGTCTGCGCCAGGGGGCCAGGAAGGCGGGCTTCCAGCCCGCAAAGGGGAAAACAGCGGCCAAGATGGCCGCGCTCCCAGGCAGCGGGCGGGCGAGCGGCCCGAGGCGGGGGCCGCCGGACCGGTCCCGGGAGGCTTACGCCACAATATGCATTACACGTCCTGGGAGGGCAAGAGGAAACGTGCCCTCCAAATAGCCCTCAATGCGGGACACGTTTCCTCTTTGTGGCCGTAGGCCGGGGTGGGTTCCTTTTTGCATCATACCTTACCGTCCGGGGAACCGTTCGCGCAGCCAGTCCACAATCACTTTCATTGTCGCGTCGCGCCCGCCGTGGTCGGGCTGCGACGCGAGCGGGAAACCAAAGTGATCGGCGTCCACATGCGCCAGGTGTTTGTCGTCAGCCGGCGAGTGTTGATAGACGGCCTCTGACTCCTGCGGGTAAATGGCGTGATCTCCGGTGTGATTTACGACCAGGGTCGGCAGGCTGAGGTGGGCCATATTGTCGAGCACGGCCGCTCGCGACGACTGGCCCGACCAGGTGCTCAGCCAGGCGCGCGGCGTCTGGTATTTGGCAAAGCCGGCCTCAAGATAGTTAAACAGGTCCGGCCGTGGCGACCAGAGCGAGCCATAATCACGCGCTGAGGGATGAATCGACGGGTCCGTATAGGCAAGATGCGCCTCCGTGCGGTGAATCTCCATATAGCGCCCGACGAGAGCCCGCCGGCTGAGAAAAGCCCTCCGCTCAAGCGGCTGGTCGTCAAAGTCCGGCTGTCGAATCTGCTCTTGAAAATAGCGTTGTTCGTCCACATAGCGACGGGCGATGGCGTCAATCCGCTGCACCCGCTGCACCTGAGCGGCCCGGTAGCGTGTGATAAACTCGGCGCTGTACGCGCTGGGCTGTGGTGGCTCACAAAAGCCATTGGCCGGATGATACATATCCAGGCTGGGATCGCAGGAGAGCGGGTCGTCCTCATCCGTTACGGAGGGGTCGATTGCGCCTTCCAGGAATTTTCCCTCTCCAAGGTGGGCTGCCAGAAAAACCATCCCGTCTACGCCCGGCAGTTGAAATCGGTTCAGATCGTACGGGTCGCCCGCCGGAGTTGTTGTCAGCCGGTCCGGCGGGGCGGTAGAGGCCTGGGCTAGATAAAAGGCGTATAGGGAACCGCCGCCACTATTGCCGATCAGCACGATCCGCTCAAAGCCCCGCTCTTCTCTGAGGTAGCGCAGACTGGCGGCGACATCCAGCAACAGCATTTCGTGGATACAGGCAATATCGTTGCTGGGCCAGCGACTTTCCTGGCCAAACGCGGCATACCCACCGTCAAGCAGATAGGGAATAGCATAGTGGCGGCTCATGTCGGCCCGCGGGTGCATCAGACACACCACGGTTTTCTCTCCGCCACGGGTATATAGGACGCCTTTTGATTCACCCCGGTCTTCCGCGGTGAACGGAATAACCTCGACGTTTGTGGGTGACGAGAGCGTCTCAAACGAAATCAGGCTGAGGCCCTGGGCCGAATAGCGCGGGATACGGGCGAGTGCCATAGTCGGTCTTCCTTTCTCACACAGCCTCCCGAGACATAGAAGACCTCGCTCCGCTTGTCAAAACACGTGTGCTGCCGGGCCGGGGCAAACCTACCCCGGCCCTTCGGGCCATGAGGGACAATGAGGAGAGTGTGTACGGATTCTTCCTTGCACCCCTGCCCTTTTCCGGGCAGTATAAGGCGCAAGGAAGAGAGGTTTGTATGGCGACACCGGCACGTGAACGTTTCACCGCTCTTGTCTCAGGACCCGAAGCAGAACTGGACCTTGCCGAAGCCGCCCTCCTGATCGCCCAGGAAGAACAGCCGGATCTCGACGTTGCCCACTACTTGAAACGTCTCGACCAGCTCGCAGACACGGTACGGGCCAAGCTGCCCGAGTCCCCTACCCCCCAGGACCGGATTCAGGCCCTCAACACCCATCTCTTTTTTGAGGAGGGTCTGAGGGGCAATGCCGGCGAGTATTATGACCCGCGCAACAGCTTTCTGAATGAAGTCCTGGAGCGGAAGACCGGTATCCCGATCACCCTGTCCGTTCTGTATATGGAGGTGGGCCGGCGCCTGGGCCTGTCCCTGGCTGGGGTTGGATTTCCGGGACATTTCCTGGTCAAGTATGTCGGCCCGGATGAAGAGCAGATTCTCGACCCGTTTGCTGGCGGGGCAGCAGTAACCGAAGAGCAACTCGCCGCAAAACTCAAGAGCATGTATGGGGACAATAATCCCTTTGTGGCCCAAATCCCTCAGTTGCTTACCCCGGCAACGAAAAAAGAAATCCTCATCCGCATGCTCCGCAACCTGAAAGGCGTCTATCTGCAAAAGGGCGATTTTGAACGGGCCCTCAGCATTATTGACCGGATTCTTTTGCTGGCACCGGATTTTGCCATGGAGATACGTGATCGCGGAGCCGTTCAGCAACGCTTGGGCCGCATGCAGGGTGCTGTCCGCGACTTCAAGAAATATCTGCAACTGGCACCCAAGGCCGAAGATGCGGCAAACATCCGCGCCCTTATCCAGCGCTCGGTCGCCCAGTTAAACTGAGATAATGGCCAATGCCATTCGGCCTGTTCGCGTCTCAGCCGGTCTCGTGACTCGCTCCACCCGGCTGCTTATCTGCCGGCGGCGCAGAGATGCCCTGCACGCCCTGAAATGGGAATTCCCCGGCGGTAAAGTCAAAGACGGCGAAGATGAGGCGGCCTGCCTGCTGCGCGAGCTGGAGGAAGAACTCGGCATTCAGGCCACCGTGGGAGAAGAACTCCACCGGACCAGTCATGCCTATCCGAATGGCCGGAGCGTGGCGCTGACCTTTTTCCATGTTCCCGCCTACCACGGCGCTCTGGCCAATAATGTTTTTGAGACCTTCGCCTGGGTAGAACCGACACAGCTCCTCGACTACGACTTTCTTGAGGGCAATATCGCCTTTGTCACCAGCCTGGCGCAGGGCCGGTGGAGTCATATTTTCTCCACCGGCTGAGACGCGGTGTTCCACCCTGCACTCTTTCGGCGCAGGCTCCGTCTCACACCTTGAACCGGAAATGGACCACGTCGCCATCCTGCATGACGTATTCTTTGCCTTCGAGCCGCATTTTTCCCGCGTCCCGACAACCTGATTCCCCGCCGTATTCGATATACGCCTCGTAGGCGATGACTTCGGCTCGAATAAAGCCGCGTTCAATATCCGAATGAATTTTTCCTGCGGCTTTGATAGCCGCCAGGCCGCGTTCTATGGTCCAGGCGCGGGCTTCCATCGGCCCTGCGGTGAAAAAGCTCATGAGGTTCAGCATCCGATAGGCATACTGAATAAACCGATCCCGTGCCGACTCCTCCACGCCGAGGTCGGCCAGGAAGAGGCCGCGTTCGTCTTCCTCCAGCTCGGCGATTTCCATCTCTACCTTGCCGCAGATGGGCACGGCGGTGAGCCCCTGTTCCTCAATATAGGACGCAACTTCCTGCGGCACTGCGGCATGCATCTCTTCTTCTGCTCGGTTATAGACAATCAGCAGAGGTTTTTGACTCAGAAAGGCAAAGCCCGACAGGAGCATTTCTTCTTCGGGCAGAAACGTTTCGTTCCGCAAGGGCCGCTCGACTTCGAGCACGGCCTGGCATTTCTCCAGCAACTCGCGTTCGCGCTCCTTGCCCCTTTCCTTGCGCAGCCGTTCCAAGCGTTTCTCAATCACTCCCATATCAGCCAGAATCAATTCTGACTGAAAGTCCCGTAAGGCACGGAGAGGGTCGGCCGGGGCAGTCGCCAGCGGGTCGTCAAAGGCGCGCACCACCTGCGTCAGGGCTTCGACCTCGCGCATCTGAGTCAGCGAGCGCGTATCCAGCGCGGCCTTGCGTTCGGCCGAGGGTGGAAAGTCGAGAAACGTCACTTCCGCGTATTTTTTCCGGTCGGGCTGAACGATCTCGGCCAAGGCATCAACCCTGGGGTCGGGAACTTTGACCACGGCAATCGCGGCATCGCGTTTGGTTTCAAAGCTGCCGACCTCGGCGCTCATGCCGGTCAGGGCGTTAAAGATGGTGGTTTTTCCCGAACGAGCAAATCCAACTAAACCGACTTTCATGGGTCGGAGTCTAGCAGCTTCGCCGGGATGGATCATCCGGCCCGGTGAGGCGCTAGCGACGAAACTCTTGAATGGACGTGGCCGGCCGGCCGTCTTTGAGGGCAATCTGGCGGGTCACGGAGCGGGTCATGGCCCCGAACGTGGGCATCCAGCACGAGTGGCGACCCGGACCACCGACGACAAGAACCATGAGCCGTTCCGGCTTGCGAATCAGCGGGATGGCGTCCGCGTCGGGAAAGGCATCATCCGGAGTAAACCCCATACCGATCATACCGCCCGCCTCCCATTGTTCGCGCGGCACCCGGGCGTGCTCAAAAACATAGGTGCGGATATCATCTTTTGAGATGCCGTCTCGGGCCAGGATATCGGCGTGCTCGGGTCCAAGCCCGAGAATCGGCTCACCAAACGCGTAGGCATTATTCGAGCCCATGCCGGCCATGGTGCTGGCAATGGTCGTCAGAATCCCAGGTGCAGCACTGCTGATGTGGTCGTTGATGTTATGCGGCCCTTCCGCTCCGCAGACCGTGACCGTGCTGGTCGCCGCCGCAAATCCGCGTTCGACGTGTAGCGGTCCCCAGGGATTTTCCTCTTCGTTCTCGGCAATACAATAGCTGTATTTTGAGGGCTGGCCCTGAGTTGAGCGGTCCAGCATGCCCGGCGTTCCCCCGCCGATATTAAGGAGGACCAGACGAATCGCTCGCCCGATCGTAGCGTTTGGTCGCCAGCCCTGGCCAAAGGCATTATAGCGAGAGTTGACACCGATCTCAGCCGCAATCGGGCCGTTGAGAATCAGCAGCGGCGCGCAGGGGTGGGTCGTGCTCTGGACTCCGTAGAGATTGAACGGGCCTTCGAGCAGCGCCTCAACCGCGGCAATAATGACCGGAAAGTATTCGGGCACACAGCCGGCCATGATCGCGTTCACGGCGAGTTTTTCCAGGGTGGCTATGCCGTATTTTGGCGGGATCGGCCCCAGTACGTCTTGGGGGCTGCGATCCGTCCAGGCCAGTATCTTTTCCACCCGCTCGGGTGTAGGCGGGATGATCGGCAGCCCATCCGTCCAGCCCTGGTCGTAAAACCAGTCGTTGACGGATTCGAGAGAATCGTCCAGGGAGATTTTGTCTGATTGGAAATCCATTACGCCATTGCTCCCTCTTACTCCCTCTCCCCTGGAGGGAGAGGGCTGGGGTGAGGGGGCCGATAAGGGGCTGATTACGCCGACACCCGCTCGATCTTTTTTTCCATCGGCTTTTGGAAACGCCCCCGGTATGCGTCGGCCCACTGCTCCGCCGGCGGGGGCCGGAGGGGCGGTGGGGGGGGGGGGCCCGATAAGGGGCTGATTACGCCGACACCCGCTCGATCTTTTTTTCCATCGGCTTGAGAAACCGCCCGCGATATGCGTCGGCCAACTGCTCAGCCGGCTGGGTCAGAATGGCCAGAATTTCATCCGCCACAGCTACGGCTTTGGCCTGTACCACCTGCGGCGTATTGCCGGCCAGGGGATGGGGAATCACAGCAATGGGCACACTGCTCATACCCAGAGTGCGGGACTCGGCCCGGCCGAGCGGTGCAAACTCGTCGCTGCAAATGATAGCGGTTGGAACGCCCTGCTTTTCCAGTTCAATGGTGTCGTGGAGCCCCCACGACGTGCATGAGCCTCAATCGCCTATGGCCGCGACAACCACATCACAGGTTGACAGGCGGGCCATGACCTCTTTGGGTGCGCCGAGTGAGGCATTTTTTTCACCTTTAATAACGACAAAATCTCCGCAGCGTTCGTGCAGCAGCGCTTCCACCTGTTCGAGCAGCAGGCCGGCGTTAGCCTTGCGGTTATTCAGAAAGCCGATTGTTTTCCCTTGTAAGTTACGGTCTCGTCGGGCAAGTGGCAGATCACCGACTTGCGCTTCTCCAACCGGACTGAGGACTTCAATCTGTCCCATACGCACCTCCTACAATGATTTCACGGTCTTGTCAGTCTCCAGACAAACACCCCAATGGTCGCCAAGATCGCCAGCCCGACACCTGCGGCAAAAATCTCTATCCCAGTCATGCTGTCTCCTTAATCTCCTCGACGAGTTGCTGCGTCCGAACGCGTTGTCTCCAGCCCGCAACCGCCAGACCAAGGGTGACGAGTAGACCGCCTACGGCCGATATCAATCGTAAAACGGCTATTCTTTTCTCTTGAGGTGAACAGAGTCGAGCGTTGATAGCCACTCTAGTCCAACCCTCTTGCCCGCGCAATGGAACGCCGGGTACAGTTTTGGCCACCAAAAATGAAGAGAGTGTATCCTCATGGTGAACGTCAAAATCCCGATCTACTACGATTATGCCTCTTCCCTCAGCTATATCGCCAAGCGTGTGATGGAACAGCTCGACGGTCAGCTCGCAATCGAGTTGGTGTGGAAAGGCGTAAATATCGCCCGCCGGCATAAGGGCTGGAAAAATGGAGAAGTGGTCGGAGATGACGCCAAAGGAAAAATTGTCCGCATCTCGCGCGAAACCGGCGTCCCGCTACGCATCCCGGCAAAATGGCTGGACTCGACCTACGCCTTGGAAGCGGCCGAATTCGCCAAAGACCGCGACCTGTTTGCCGCCTACCACGAAGCGGTTTTTGTAGCTGCGTTTGAGGAAGAGCAGGATATTGGCGATCTGTCTGTTTTGCTCGGCGTAGCAGAACAGGTGGGTTTACCCGAGGCTGAATTGGAACAGTCGCTCCAGTCCGGCGAGCTGACCCAGCGGGTCCGGGCAACCGAACAAGAAGCCGCCAGGTTTGGTGTGGTCGGGTATCCCACCTTTCTGCTCGGCGAGTTCCCGCTCATCGGCATCCAGCCCGCGGAAACCATGCGCCTGCTGATTCAGCGCTATGTTGATAAGGCGCGGGGGCAGGTGGGGCATTAGTAGGGTAGTCAGAACTGAACCGAGAACCCCTCACGTTCGTCGTTCTCTTTGTCAATCACGGAAGTGCGGGCGGAAGAGTAGTTTCCGACCGGATAGTAGAGAAACCCGGACGCACTTTGGCCGGGCTCGATAGTCATGTCCTGGAGCGCGCTGCCCCCGCCCGGTGAGGAGACCGGGGCAACCCGACCGCCACTTTCGGGCACCAGAAAAATCTTGCTGGCCTCTATTGCATACGGACGGGGCGTGTTGTTCTGGACCGTCACCCGCACGGGCAAAATCCCACCCGCCTGCATATCGCTGCCCAGGATATTCTGCGATTCAAAATTATTGAGCGGCACAATGGTCAGTTGGAGGGTGCCGGTTTCAGGGTTCGCGGTTTCATACGCCTCGCGCCGCTGGACCATTTGATACGTCATGGGAAAGCTGTTCACAAAATGGTGCGGACGCTCAACCGCACCAATCAGCGACGGCATATTAACCGCGTTCCGGGCGTCAATCGTGGCACTGTTATCGGTACACGTAATGGTGACTACGCCATCAGTCGCGTTTTCCTTGGTTGCCGAGATGCGCCCCGCCTGCCCCGGTCGTGCCAGGTTGTATTCGGCGATGGTGTAGCCCATGGTCTGGACGGCTTTATAGACCAGCCGGTTCGCCTCTTCACAGGACGTTGCCGTCAGTTTGGGCTTTTCTCGCACCACCCGAGGCGGCGTCTTTTGTGCGGCACAACTGACGATAAAAACCGAGAGGGCAGCCGCAATCAGGTGAATGGGACGGACGGTCATCTTCATGGAACTTGCTCCTTGCAGTCGTGTCTGGATGGCGGGTATCCTACCATAGCGTCGGGGGGAGATCGACTGGAGGAGTCCCTCCGCCTACCCTTCCGGCAGGTCAGAAAAATCGATACACTCCTGCCGGTTACGCGCTGCTCACAGCGCAGCCTATCTTGCGGAGGACAGATCGGTGGAATTCAAAGAGGTTGTTGGTCGCAGACGCTCAATTCGGTATTTCCTGCCGTGGCGGCCGGTGGAACGGGACAAAGTGCAGACGATTCTTGAGGCGGCGCGATTGGCGAGCCGAGCCGGGAACGCCGACTTTGCGCGGGCCATCGTTGTCGAGCGGGATGCTCTCTCGAAGGCGGACCTTGCGTCGCTGACGCTACCGGTGAATGCCGGCATGATCGAAATGGCCCCCATCCATATCTACTGGTGGGGCGATCTCAAAGCCTTTGCCCGCGACATGCCCTCCCGAGCAGCGGAGCAGGTCGATATGGGCATCCTCAATATCAGTCATGGCTGGACGCATACCTTTATCAACGAAGTCGCCTACCCACAGGTCGTCCAGGCCTTCAGTTCTGACGAGGTGTTATGCGCCAAGGTGACGGGCTGTGAAGCGGGTCTGGCCATATCGCAGGCCCTCCTTGCCGCGGTCGATGAAGGACTGGGGACCATGCTGTGTACCTATCCTGAAGAACCCGCCCGCCAGGTGCTTGGGGTGCCGGACTCCTGGACCTCGTTGTGGGTCCAGTTTGTCGGCTACCCGGCAGAGAGTTGGGAAGCCGGCGGCCAACGCCCCCGTCCTCCGCTGGGTGAACTGTTCCACGAGGGGAAGTATGGCCAGCCGTTTCGGGGTACAGAGGAAGGTGCCGCCCGGCTGCGGGCCGAGAAAATGATTCAGGACCCGGCGCCCTTCTCGTGGCGGAAAGAGGAAGTCCGGGCGGTGAGCCGGATGCTGGGCCTGCCGGAAGAATAGCCGGAAGATATAGAAGGACACGCACACGATGACGACAGATATAGAGAACACCAAAACGGTTCAGGCCTGGCTGAAGGGCCTGGAAGACCAGTCCGGCGTGTCCCGCGACGAGGGATTGCAGCGCGTGGCGGTCTTACAAGATTTCTGCGCCCTGGTAGACAAAGAGCCGGATCAGATCATTGCGGAGTGCTTGCGCGAGGTTGAGGGCGGGAAAAAAATTCGGGCCAAGGGGCGGCGTTTTTACGCGGACCGGATCACCGAGTTTGAATCCAGCATCGGAGGAGGCGCGGGCGAAAAGCGACAAATGGGGAATTATATCCGCAGCTTTTTGATCCATAACGGCGTCCTGTTACAAACGAGTCCACTGTCATAAGCTGGCCCACGGAATAAGGAGGCGACGATGGATTTTCTCGAAGTGGTTGGTTCACGGCGCAGCATTCGGATTTTCAAGCCCTGGGAGCAGGTCGAAAAGGAGAAGATACAGCGGATTCTCGAAGTGGTCCGTTTGACCACCTGTCCGGGTAACCTCCAGCCCTGGCGCGCTATTGTTGTTGAACGAGACAAGCTGTCAAAAGAAGACCGGGAAACCCTGCTGGCGTGTGACAACTATCAGGGGGCGCACGTCAACGCGCCCGTCTGGATCTACTGGTTTGCCGATGTGGAGGGTTCTACCGCCGACACCTTTCGGACCCGGGTTCATGACCTGGTAGACCTCGGTGCGCTGCCGACCTTCTACGGCTGGACGCATGAGACGATTGATTCGGCCATTGTCAAAGGCGAGACCGCACCCGAAGGCATGCCGGCCATCCATTCGCTGATTCACGGCCTCCCGCGTGAAGCAGCAGAAGCGGTTGCCCGGCAGGAGACGGTCGGAGCGTGCGCGGTCGCCGTTCTGGCCGCCGTCAACGAGGGACTCGGCACCTGCCTGCATATGGCTGCTTCGGCCGAGAAAACTCCAGACCTCCACGCCGTCCTGAATGCTCCTGAGGGCTGGGTCCCGGTCTGGTGCCAGTTAGTTGGCTATCCCGCGGAATCCCCGGATGGGGGCGGCCAACGACCCCGCCTGCCCTTTGAAACGCTCTATTATGACGGCGCCTATGGCAAACCGTTTGCGCGTAATGCCGAGGTTGTCGAAAAATTGGAAGAAGAAAAACTGCTCCAAGAAGAAATGCCCAAGCCCGGACGTTTTGAAGAACTCAAGCATCTGGCCCGCATGTTGGGTTTTCCGCTGTAGGAGCAGGCCGACAGAGCAAAATACAGCAACCATGAACGACTTGAAATCTTGTCCCAGCGTCCAAAAGTGGATCGAGAACGTCAATCGCTATTACAATCTCAGCGATGAGGAGTGGGATAGTCGCCTTCAGACCCTGGCCGATTTCTGCCGGTCTGAGGAAAAGGACCCGGATACGGTTATTGCCGAGGCCCTCGCGGACAGAGGAGAGAAGGTCGATTTTATTCGCCGTCTCAAGAAATTCGTCAAAACCCAGACCTCGAATCCCCGCGTCGGACACGATTTGGAGAATATCGTCCGCTCCTTCTTTATTCATAACGGCGCTCGGGTGGTGACCCGTCCGTATCGGGGTGACGCCTAAACTCCGTGTGAGGCTCCGCTCTAGCGCGCCCTGGCCTGGAGCGACTCTTTGAATTCCTTGAGATCGCGCAGCGCCGCAACAATATCGCTCAGCGAGTAGTGCGCATTCCGCGGGCTGGTCGACGGCACCGCGAATACGTGGGCACCGCCAAAACGATGGTCCCGATCGCCCAGCCCGGCATCTTTGCCACAACAGATGCGGTAGCCGGTCAGGCCGTTAAAGCATACAATACGCGGCGCATAGTGCATAATCTTCTCGCGCAGCGCTTTTGCACCGCGACGAAACTCAGCCCGCGAAACCTCATGAATGCCCCCGGTCGGACGCTTGACGATATCGGTCAGCCCAATGCCCCAGCCCATGAGTCGAGCGTCATCTTCCGGCCCGACCGGGTCGGGAACCAGACCTGAAGCGGACAGCGCCTCCCAGAAACGATTGACCTTGTTGGCAAAATAATGGCCGACTTCGGCCGAATAGAGGCCGGGATTCAGGCCCACAAACACGATATCCAGGTTTTTTCGTAAATAGTCAGGCAAGGTCCGCCCCTGCCAAGCGTCTCCGCGCCGGCCCCGTCCGGAGATTTTCTGTGTTCCTTTTTTCATCGGGTTCTTTTTTTCATAGGAAGTGGGCAATCCGGCCCCTGGTTTGAAAAGCGGACCGCATGGTACTGGCGTGTCAGCGCCCGATTTGACCAGACTGTCACCACAGAGCCGAGGAGGAGTCGATACAGGTGGGCACGGGGAATCTTCACCCGGATAGCCGGGTCAAGCAGGTCGGGCGCATCACGCAGGAGACGGACGGTGGCGGCCCCGATGAGGAGAGGCCAGGCACAGGCCAGACGCAGTTGCCACTCGCGTCTGGGGATGGCCTGGGTATAGACCCAGCCCTCTTGATAATGCCTCAGGGTGACTTCCAGCAACTCATTCAGTAGCGGCCGGACCTTCTGCATGGCTTCCAGCCGGTCTGCGCCGCATAATTGTTCCGGTTCCACCCCTAGGGCAATGAGATCGGTCCGGGGGAGATAGCAGCGTCCGATCCGCAGGTCTTGCGCCAAGTCGCGCAGGATATTGGTGAGTTGCAAGCCTTTGCCAAATCGCACCGCCCGCGCAAGCATGTCCTCGGCATTCCAGTATTGCAGCGAGGCGACATGATCCAGCGATATTTTCGTCCAGAATTCGCCGACACAGCCGGCTACAAAGTAGGTGTAACGGTCCAGGTCGGCCCGCGTCTCAAGCACGCCGACCCGCCCCGCCTCTTCGGCCGGGAAAAGCGTCAAATCCATTTGCATCCCCTGCGTCAGGGTTAAGACCAGCGTCCGGATATGAGCCTGGTCTTGCGGGTCGAGCGTGTCCAGACACGAGAAACACTGTCCGAGGCTTGAGAGTAAAGTGCGCTCTGCGGGATTGTCCTGGCGCGGGGCAAGCTCGGTCGCCAAAGTCTGGCAGATCGCCAGATTCTGCTCTGCAAATGCTGCGCGGTACTCCAGCAGACGCTCCAAACGCCCCGCGCGCGGAACGAGACGCGTATCCGCGATAGTGTCCGCTGCCCGGCAGAACAAATAGGCCAGCCCGATCGGCCGGCGGAGCGCTGTGGGGAGAATGCGGACACTCAAATAGAATGATCGACTCACCCGCGGCAGGATATCGAACAGGAGCCTGTTTTCAGCAGAGCGCGTGCCCACCATGCGCATCAGACTCATGCAGGTCAACGGCTCAGCCGTCCAGCAAACCTGACACTCGGAATGCCTCAAGCGCCTTGCGCCGCATAGAGAAACGATCTTTTTCCGCAGCGCTCATTTCAGCAAAGGTGAGGACGCTCGCCTCTGGCTGAAAAATCGCATCCCAGCCAAAACCATCCGTGCCTCGTGGGTAATCGGGGATGGAGCCCTGGACCGTCCCGGCAAAGGTACGCACGCTTTCACCGTCGCAATAGCCCAGCAGCGTTGCGGCTGTTGCCGCCCGATTCGTCTCCGCCCGCATCAGCCGACACAGGCCCTCGGTCCCCAGACTGTTGAGGAACCATTTGATTAACGCACCGGGCAATCCGGTCCAGGCGGCAAAGGCCAGGCCCGTGTCTTCAACCAGGACGGGACGCTTGAGGGCGGCGTAGGCCAGCCGGGCCTTGTGTTCGACGACCGGGAGTGAGTCGATCGACTGGATTTCATCAAGCGGCAGTGACTCATACGCCAGCGTAGCGCCAAGCAGACGTTCGCATTCCCGGACCTTGTTGGTATTCCCGGAGATAAAAGTCAGCATGACAACACACAACCGCCGATGTTATCGTCTACGGCGGGATATTCGGGTGGGGGTTTCGTGCGCCGCCCCGGAGCGAAACGCATGCACGCGGTGCCCCTTTACCTGCAGGGATCGTAATCTCAGAAACTCGTCCTGGTCGATCAGCACCACCCCCTGCTGTAACGCGGCCACCTGCACTTGCGCTGACGATTTGTGCGGGCTCAGGACCATGACTTGGTTGCAGTCAATCTTTTTCAACGCCGCACGGGCTGCGTCAATCACCGCCTCATCCACTGGTGTATATTCAACCAGACACCAGACCCGCTCGTCGCCTCTAACAAGCTGTAGATAGGTTGCCGCGTTATCGGACACGTTCTGTATCTGGGTTTCATACCCTTGCGCCTGAAGGACGCCAACAGCCTGTTCCAGGAATTCTGCGTCCTCCATCTTGTCGATCTCAATCAGCTGGGACGCTTCAGCTTGCTGAGAGCTTTCCACGCCATTGGGGCGCCGACGCGTAAAAGTACTGATAAGCAACCAGACCCCAACACCACCCGCCAGCCACAAAACGGAACTCGGACCAAAGGATCGCAGCAGGGTTGTCGTGCCGAAGATAATCAGAAGGAGAAGCGCCGTCCCCTTCACCAGACTTTCTCGTGAGCGTTTCGCTCGACGGAGCTTTTGCACTTCAACTGGACGAGAAGGCTCCTGCATATTTTACTCCTACGTGGAGGGCTTACTCTTTTGGCCCTATCGATTTAGCTGATAGGCCCCTCCTCTCGCAAGCGCATCTACATATTACGCAATGAGAACCGGAACGGGACATCACTGCTTTGTCGTCAGCACGACGCCACCGATCACGCAGGCGGTCCCGATGATCTGTACCCGCGTGATCTGTTCGCCGAGAAAAATGGCTGACGAGATCATCACGATGATCGGAATGAGGTTCATGAACACCGCCGCCCGATGGGGACTCACTCTGGTCAGGGCTTGGTAGTACAGGAGATTCGTCAGTGGCGACAGCACCGAGAGAAAGCCCAAGGCGGTCAGAACGAGGGGTGAAAAATCAAAGCCCGCGCTGAACGGTGCTTCAATTAAACACAGCGGGACCAGGATAAAGGTCCCGGCGATATACGAACTCGCTGTTGCCGCAGCCGCCGAACGCTGCGCCAGGGCCACCCGACTATAGACGGTATACGACGACCAGCTGAGTTGGCCAAGCAGGATATATAAATCTCCCCAATTCAAAGACAGATCAAAGAGGATATCCAGCGAGCCCCGACAAATAATGGCAACGAGGCCCACAAAGGACAGCAGAATGCCCGAGACATTGATGAGGGAGAGATGCTCCTTCAAGAAGGTCCAGGAAAGGAGGGCGACCCACATCGGGGTGGAGGCGGCGATAATACTCGCATTCGAGGCGGACGTCGTCTTGAGACCAATATAAAAAAGCGTTCCGGCCCCAATCACACCGGTGAGGGTCATCACGGCCGTACTTTTCAGGTCCTTTCGAAGTTCAGCCCACCAATCGGGCTGCGACTTCCAGCCCATGAGCGTCAGGAGCACCGCGCCGACGACCGTGCGGAGCGCGATCAAGGTCAGCGGTCCAACCGCCCCGAGCATGAACTTCCCGGCCGGGAAATTCATTGCCCATAAACACACCACGCCAAAGAGGAGAAAATAGGCCGCCACGTACGCCTTATCCTTTAATCACAGTCAGGGGTGCGGCAACTTTTTTACCGCTGTTGGCCAGCGCCCTTATTCCCCGTCATACTGGATAAAGGAAAAAACGGCATGCGGGGTAAGACGCTCTCGACCGCCCAAAAAGGACAGCTCTATCAGAAAGGCGGCTTCTACGATGTGGGCTTGGAGTTTTTCTGCCAGCGAAAGGGCGGCTTGGGCTGTACCGCCGGTTGCGAGGAGGTCATCGATCAGCAAGACGCGGCTATTCGGCGGAAATGCATCCTGATGCATCTCCAGCGTGTCGGTTCCGTATTCGAGCTCATAGCTTGCCGCAAAGGTTGCCGCCGGCAGCTTGCCAGGTTTTCGAACCAGGGCATGGCCACAGCCCAAGGCATAGGCCAGTGCCGAACCAAAAATAAATCCACGCGATTCAATCCCCAGGATGATGTCAATTTTGTTTCGATATCGTTCGACGAGTTGATCTATCACCTGCTGCCAGGCCGGTCCATTGGTAAGTAGGGGCGTAATGTCCTTAAAGACGATGCCCGGTTGGGGGAAATCCGGGACCTCACGAATAAATGGTTTCAAGTCCAGCATACCTGTCTCCTCAATCTCTGGTCTGCTTGTGTTTCGTCGGTTTTATTTCCGCTGCGTCGCGTGGCGGACAGGGCGCAAATAATGGAGCGGGTTGCGGGCGTTTTTACCACTGCGGACCTCAAAGTGTAAGCTTGGGCCTGTAACCCGGCCGGTTTCTCCAACCTCGCCGACAACATCGCCCCGCTGGACCGCTTGACCGTCTTTCACCAGATTGCGCTGATGGTGGGCGTACACGGTGGTGAAGCCGTTCGCATGCTTGACAATAACAACATTGCCATAGCCGCGTAAGGCATCGCTAAAGATGACCCGCCCCGCGGCGGCCGCACGGACCGGGGTGCCGGCTGGAGCGGCAATGTCGATGCCATCGTGGAAGCTTCCATTACGCGGGCCGAAACGGGAGGTCAATCTGCCGTTGAGCGGCCAACTGAAAAGCTTTTCCGTATCCTTGGGAATAGGCTGGTGGGCGGCGGGCGCTTTCGGTCTCCAGCGTGACCGGGCATGCCTCTTCTCGGACCTGGAGCGGGAAGACCGGGCTGTTGCTGCTCTGGACCTGTTGTATCTGGCTCCGTGCGGCATACGTAGGCGCTGCCCAGCCTCTATACGGTCAGGGTTGCGAATCCCATTCAGCGCTGCCAATTTCTGATACGGAATGCGGTACGCATACCCGATCTCGGACAGCGTCTCTCCGGGCCGAACGACGTGATATCTGTACTGGGTGCGGGAACAGGCTGAAAGGCCGACCAGCACACATAGGAAGACGCCGAGGACCACTCCACCCCACCGCCACACTGCTTCTTCCTCTCCTAGCGCAAACTATTCGCCCGCAATCATGCGCGCTATGGACCATTGTCAGACGCCCGCGCCGCTTTGTCAAGAAAGAAGACAGGTGAAAGACAACTCAACGCACTGGAGCGACGTGGTTTTTGAGCCGGTCCAGGCCGAGGGTTATTCCCGCGCCAAGCGCGATCAACCCCAGCGCAGCGCCCAGCTGCCCAACGCTGGGTGGGAACCGCCGGACGGGCCAGTCTTCGGCATCGATCCGGGACAGGGTTTCTGGGGTGACCACTTGACCGTGTAGCCGATCACCGACCTGAGGCGGGACCCCAGCCTGAAATGGCCACAGGCCAATAATCGCGCCGAGCACCAGGCCCATGAGGGCGCCCAGGGTGGCTGTCCGATGGTGTTCCAACAACCAGCGGATGAGATTGCTGACCCCAATAATACCCGCCGCCACGCCCAGGCCGACCGGGATGACGACCCATAACGCCTCGTGAACGAGGGGCCAGTCCAGCCCGGCCTGTTCGCCTGCGCCAAACAGGCCCAGGCGCAGCTTTTCTATGCTCCTGAGGATGGGCACGTATTGACCGAGCAAGAGGAGCAGATATCCCCCGGATACGCCGGGTAGCACCATCGCACTGGCCCCGGCCAGACCGGCAACAAAGAGCAACCCGAAAGACTCGTCCCCCGGTCCCGTTTGCAGCGGAGTCCCGAAGGCAAGCAGGACCATCAGCAGAAAAGTGACCCCGGCACTGATGAAGAAGCGCCGCGACGCCGGCTGGGACAGACGCCAGAGGAGCGGCACACTCCCCAGCGTGAGACCAATGAATAGGCTATACATGACCCAGCGGTACTCAATAACGAGTGTTTTGGTGGGTCCGGCAAGGAGAAAGATGGCCAGGACTGCGGCGCCTCCTATCGTCCCCAGCAATACCACGGACGACCACCGCCAGCGCAGGGTCGTGATTTCGGCTATGGCCCCAATAAAACCTGGATAGACACCGGCGATCAGCAGCATGGTGCCGCCACTGATACCAGGAACGAGATTGGCCAGTCCCATCAGCGCTCCGCCAATGACGGCGTGGACGAGCGTACTGGATTGTTCGGCCATATTAGTTGGTATCTTTTTGCAGCTTGAACTCCATACTGTCCACTAGTGCCTGCCAGCTCGCCTCTATGACATTATGCGACACGCCCACAGTGCCCCACCGGTCGGTTTCATCACCGGATTCAATCAGAACCCGCACCGTGGCGCTGGTCCCCTCGCCCGCGCCCAGGACCCGGACTTTATAGTCGTGCAGTTCGACCGATTCGAGCTGGGGGTAAAATTTGGTCAGGGCTTTACGTAAAGCCTGGTCCAACGCATTGACCGGCCCGTTGCCCTGCGCCGCGGTGTGCTCTATCTGGCCGTCCGGTCCTTCCAGCATAATGGTGGCTTCGGACAGCGGCGGCTCATCCTCTTTCCGTTTTTCGTCTATCACCCGAAACCCGATGAGACGAAAATGACGGACCGTGCCATTCAGGGCTTTGCGCATTAAGAGCTCAAATGAGGCCTCGGCCCCTTCGTACTGAAAGCCTGAGTGCTCAAGCTGCTTGACCTCGTTCAGGATGTTCTTGACCGCTGGATCGGCGCTCTCGACATCCAGGCCGAACTCTTTGGCTTTGTAGATGACATTACTCCGTCCGGACAGGTCGGAGACCAGCACGCGCTGGGTGTTGCCAATCAGTTCCGGGTCGATGTGTTCATAGGTCTCACTGTTTTTCTGGACTGCGGCGACATGCAGGCCGCCCTTGTGCGCAAAGGCGCTTGCTCCGACATAGGCCTGGCGTTTATTCGGCTCGATATTGGCCAACTCGTACACCAGGCGGGATAACTGAGGGAGATGCTTGAGCTGCTGAGGACCAACACAACGGTAGCCCATCTTGAACTGCAAATTAGGAATGACGGAGCACAGGTTGGCATTGCCACAGCGCTCGCCAAAGCCGTTAATCGTTCCCTGGACCTGAACGGCCCCACTTTCCACCCCGGCGAGCGAGTTTGCTACGGCCAATTCACAGTCGTTGTGACAGTGAATGCCGAGGTTTGCCTCGACTACCTGGGAGGCGGCCTGCATACCAGCACGAATGTCGAGCGGCATACTCCCCCCGCGCGTGTCGCATAATACCAGGACGTCCGCGCCGGCCTGAGCCGCGGCGGTGAGGCATTCCAGCGCGTAGCTCGGGTTGGCCTTGAAACCGTCAAAGAAGTGTTCCGCATCGAAAATGACTTCATCGACGCGCTGTTTCAGATAGGCAATCGAATCGCCAATGACTTCGATGTTGGCCTCTTTTGAGATGCGCAGATCGTCCCGCACGTGGAGGTCCCAGGTCTTGCCCACAATGGTCACCACTGGAGTGGCTGCCTGTATGAGCAAGCGGATATTCAGGTCGTCCGCGGCGGTGCTATTCACCCGTCGGGTGGACCCAAAGGCGGCAATCCGGGCCTGTTTCAGGCTAAGCTTTTTGACTGCCGCAAAGAATTCTTCGTCGCGGGGATTCGAGCCCGGCCAGCCGCCTTCGATGTAGTGCACACCAAAAGTGTCCAGTTCCTGGGCAATGCGTAATTTATCATCCAGGGTGAGCGAAACATCCTCGGACTGACACCCGTCCCGTAGGGTTGTGTCGTATAGAGTGATTGTGGGCGTCTTGTTCATAACTCTCTCATATATTTCCCGACCGTCTTGGATACCCGCTTCGTTGGCTAGGCCGAGGAGATAAAGGCATCGTGCAGCACCCGCACGGCTAATTCGGCGTACTTGGCGGCAATCACGATAGAGATTTTAATCTCCGAGGTTGAAATCATCTGAATATTGATTCCTTCTGCGGCCAACACCTCAAACATGCGGGAAGCCACCCCCGCGTGGCTGCGCATGCCCAGCCCGACAATCGAGACCTTGACGACTTCGGTGTCGTAGACAACGTCCTCTGCCCCGATCTCCGGTGCCACATTTTTGACCTGCTCAAGAGCCTTGTGTACATCCCCGCGCGGGACCGTAAACGTGACATCGGTCTTTTCGTCCACGCTGGCGTTCTGGAGAATCATGTCCACGACGATATTGTCCTGTGCAATGGGCGCGAACAGCTTGGCAGCCAAGCCTGGCCGGTCAGGCACCCGCATCAGCGTAATTTTCGCCTGATCCAGATCAGACGTAACACCCGAGACCGTCACCTCTTCCATGCTTTGATCCTCCGGCACTAACCACGTCCCTTCGTCCGGCGAAAAGCTTGAGCGGACATGCACCGGGACCTGATAGCGCTTGGCAAATTCTACTGAGCGGATTTGGAGCACTTTTGCGCCCAAACTGGCGAGTTCGAGCATCTCGTCATAGGAGATACGCTCCAGCTTATGAGCTTGGGGACAGATGCGCGGATCGGCGCTATACACGCCGTCAACATCCGTGTAGATCTCGCACACATCCGCCTGGAGCGCCGCGGCAATGGCCACCGAGGTCGTGTCCGAGCCACCCCGCCCCAGGGTGGTAATATCCTGCTGCGCGTTCACACCCTGGAAGCCGGCAATCACGACAATATTGCCGTCCTTCAGCGCGTTCGACAGACGTGTCGTCTGGACCTGCCTGATCCGCGCCCGACCATAGGCAGTATCGGTCTCGATCCGGACCTGATGGCCAAGCAGAGACACCGCCGGCGAACCGCGCTCTTTGAGGACCATGGCCAGCAGGGCAATCGAGACCTGTTCACCAGTTGAAACAAGCACGTCGCTCTCACGCGCATCGGGCTGCTCGACAATCTGTCGCGCCAGGGCGAGCAGGCGATTTGTTTCGCCACTCATCGCGGACAGCACGACGGCGACCTGATGGCCGGCGTCGTGCGTCGCGGCCACACGTGCGGCCACTTCTTGGATGCGCTCAATAGAGCCGACCGAAGTGCCACCATATTTCTGAACAATCAACATCAGCGCTTATGACTCTCTGTGCGTATGGTGCCCACCTGGGCAAGCAGCCGGTCGTACCGTTTCCCGTAGGGAGTCAGGGCTAGCATACGCGTGTCTCCGGCCCCACACTCAATCGCAATCAGCAGGTATTCTTCTACCACCTCGCGCATATCGTTCGGCAGAAACGGAAACCACTCAACGACGGCTACACCCTGCCCAAAGAGATATTCCTCATATCCCAATTCTTCGCCTTCTACCCCTTCAAGCCGGTAGAGATCGATATGATAGAGTGGCACCCTTCCCCTATAATGCTCGGCCACAAGAGTAAAGGTGGGGCTGGTAACGGTTTCAGGGGCAATCCCAAGTCCCTCCGCTATACCTTTCACCAGGCAGGTCTTGCCCGCGCCCAAGTCACCACACAGCCCGAGGATCATGCCGGGGGCCAGGAGTCGCCCAATCTGGCGTCCAAGGGATAACGTCTCTTCAGCCGAGAATGTTTGAATAATATGCGGCATGCGCATCGACCTGGCCGGTCCGAGAGAGATCGCCCAGCGTGTCGGGAAGATTATCAATCACGTCACGCGCCAGCATCCCGGCCTGGCCATGCTGTTGGGCAAAGATATCGGCGGCAGCACCGTGCAGAAACACGCCGAGGCAACACGCCACATCAGGCACATAGCCCTGGGCGAGCAGGCCGCCGATAATGCCGGACAGAACATCGCCCATGCCACCGCTGGCCATACCCGGATTCCCGGTCGGGTTGATCCAGGCCCGACCGTCAGGAGCAGCGATAATGCTCCGGGCTCCCTTGAGGACGAGATAGCAGCCGTATCGAGTGGCAAACTGACGAGCGACCTCCAGCCGCTGGGCTTGAATGTCTGCGGTTGACAGTGCAGCCAGCCGGGACATTTCTCCAGGGTGGGGGGTGAGTATGACCGGCACCTGGGCCGTTTTCAGCAGGGCTACCTGAGACGCCACACAGTTCAGCCCGTCGGCATCGATGAGAAGGGGGACTTGGCTGTTTTTGAGAAGCCAGCGTGCCATACGCTTCGTTTCGGCAGACACGCCGATACCCGGCCCAAAAACGAGGGCGCTTTTCCCATGCAGGGATTGGCTTAATATGCGTACGTTCAGTTTCAGACTCCCATCTGCGCGCTCGGGCTGAGGGGCGGTCATGGCTTCGAGCAAAACCGAGGAAAATATGGGAATGAGTCCCTGTGGACCGGCTAGGGTGACCAGCCCGGTTCCGGTCCGTAAGGCGGCAGAGGCGCTTAACACAGCCGCGCCGCTTTTCCCGCGCGCGCCGGCAAGGACCAGCACGTGGCCAAAATCGCCCTTATGCGATTCGGGCTGACGCCCGCGTATCTGTCCACCCACCTCGCGCCGTGTCAGGACGTGCAGTTGGGGCGCAACCTCGGTCAGCGCTTGCGGGGCAATCCCGATATCGACACAGGCGAGTTGTCCGACATACGCCGTCCCAGGATAGCGCACCTGGCCGAGCTTAGGATAGCCAAATGTCACTGTTAGCGTCGCCTCGACGGCGCAGCCGACGGGCTGTCCGGAATCGGCGTGCAAACCGGACGGCATATCAACCGCTACGATGGGCACACCGCAGGCGTTCATGCGGGCGATAAGCGCCGCCTGGATACCTTTGACCGCGGTATTCAGCCCGGTCCCAAGCAGGGCGTCAATAATCACGTCGCACCGTCCGAGTCGTTTCTCGGCAGCGGGTAGTTGGTCCAGTGCGCAGACTTCTTCGACTCGGCCCCTGAGGCGCAAGAACGCCTGCAGATTGCGCCTGGCATCGCCCCTTACCTCCCGCTTTTTGGCCGCAAGAATCACCTCACACGCGACGCCCTGCTTTTTCAGCAGGCGCGCCATGACAAAGCCGTCTCCCCCGTTATTACCTCTGCCGGCGACCACGACCACCCGTTTGGGTCGCTTCTCAAAAAAGTCGAGCAGGGCCTGCGTCGCACCACTGCCGGCCCGCTCCATCAGGACATGGCCGGGGGTGCCGTATTTATCGATTGTGAGCCGATCAAGCTCACGCATCTGGGCGGCAGAGACGAGATACATGCGACGCTACGTTTAGGCTGCTTCTCCCGCCCCAAGGTGGGTCCGCACGGCGTCAGCGACTTCCTCACCATAGGCGCGGACCAGGCTTTCGTCTTCCCCCTCGACCATGACCCGGAGCAGCGGCTCAGTCCCGGAATAACGGACTAAGAGCCGTCCATTCTCACCTAGTTTATCGGTGACATGCTGGATGACTTGTGACACCGGTGCAATGGTCCGCAAATCCTGTCGTTCTCGGACGCGCACGTTAATCAACGTTTGAGGGTAGCGTCGCACGAGTTGACGAAGCTCGGAGAGTGGCTGCTGTCTCTGGATAAGAATCGCCAGTAGAGAGAGAAAGGTGACAAGGCCATCGCCCGTTGTGTTCACGTCTAAGAAGATAATATGTCCGGATTGTTCGCCACCGATACGATACCCCCCGCGGAGCATCTCTTCGACAACACATCGGTCACCAACCGGGGTCCGGACCAGTCGGCCATCCATCTGACGCAACGCCATCTCAAGGCCCAGATTACTCATCACGGTCGCCACTATCGTCCTGTGGGGCAGCGTGCCCTTCTGGAGGTGCTCTTGGGCGGCAATAGCCAGCATGGCATCGCCATCAACGATTGCTCCGCTCTCGTCAACCAGAATGACTCGGTCGGCGTCTCCGTCCAGGGTGATACCGACCTGGGCACCGTGCTCGCGGACAAGCCGTTGCACCCGCTGTGGATATAAGGCCCCACAGTCAAGGTTGATATTTTTGCCATTTGGCGCCGTCCCTATCGGAATCACCTCAGCGCCAAGCGCGGCTAACACGGCCGGCGCTATGGTATAGGCGGCTCCATTGGCGCAGTCGATCACAACTTTCATTCCGTCCAGCGTGAGCTGGCGTGGAAAGGCGCTTTTGACAAACCCCTGATAGCGGTCCAGGGCATCGTCAATGCGGACGGCTTTTCCGATCGACTCGGCTGTAGGACGCTCGTCATCGAGCGTGTGACTCAACACCAATTCCGCAATCTCATCCTCCACCGCATCGGGCAGTTTGAATCCGTCGCCCGAGAATATTTTGATGCCATTATCCTGAAATGGATTATGCGAAGCAGAGATGACCACGCCGGCATCCGCGCGCAGGCTACGGGCAAGAAAGGCGATGCCGGGTGTTGGCATGGTGCCCACGAGCAGGGCCTCCCCGCCCGTAGAACACACACCAGACGCGAGGGCAGCCTCCAGCATATAGCCTGATACACGGGTATCTGTGCCGATAACGATTCTGTGCTGACCGGGACGGTCCTGGAAAACGGCAGTCAGGGCGCGGCCAACGCGCAGGGCGGTCTCCGGCGTCATCGGCTCACTATTGGCCACACCGCGAATCCCGTCCGTGCCGAATAATCTTGTATTGAGCGCTCCGTCGAGCGACATTCAGAGAGTCCTCTCCTCCAATACACCGGCAGACAGGTGGTCAACAGGCAAAAAAAGAGGCGGGTGCAAAACAGTGGAAGCCTTTTTACACCCGCCCTTCAGGCTATTATCCATCGAGCATCAACGGCCCTGGAATAAGGGACCACGACTGCCTATGCCTGACTACGCGCCTGTCGGCTCCGGGTCAACTTCGACGTTGAACTGTTTCAGGATGCCATCGATCTCAGGGCCGTCCAAGGCTTCTTTTTCCAGCAGGACTTCAGCCATCTTGTGTAAGATTTCGATATGCGTCTGGAGGAGGTCCTGCGCCCGGCTAAAGGCACCCTTAATGATGTTGCGCACCTCGGTATCGATCTCAATGGCCGTCTTTTCAGAGTAGTCTTTGGTCTGGGTGATATCCCGGCCCAAGAAGATCTGTTCTTCCTTTTTCCCAAAGGTCATGGGGCCAAGGCTCTCGCTCATGCCCCACTCACACACCATGCGGCGAGCCAGGTCGGTCGCTTTTTCGAGATCGTCTCCAGCGCCGGTGGTAGTATGGCCAAGGACCAACTCTTCAGCCACGCGACCGCCAAACATGATGGCCAGACGTTTCAGAATATAATCTTTTGAAAAAGTGTGGCGATCATCGACGGGAAGCTGTTGAGTCACGCCCAAAGCCATACCGCGCGGAATGATGGTAACCTTATGAACCGGGTCCGTCCCCGGAGTGAGTCGGGCAACCAAGGCGTGGCCGGCCTCATGGTAGGCTGTGTTGCGGCGCTCATCAAGGCTGAGAATCATACTGCGACGCTCGGCACCCATGAGGACCTTGTCCTTGGACAACTCGAAATCGTCCATTTCGACTTTGTCTTTGTTTTTGCGCGCCGCCAGGAGCGCAGCCTCGTTCACCAGGTTTTCAAGATCAGCCCCGGAAAACCCCGGTGTGCCCCGCGCCAGCCGGGAGACGTCGACCTTGTCATCCAGCGGTACCCGGCGCGTATGGACATTGAGGATTTCCTCGCGACCCCGGACATCCGGTGAGGGAACAACAACCCGCCGGTCAAACCGTCCAGGGCGCAGTAGTGCCGGGTCCAGGACGTCCGGACGGTTGGTCGCCGCAATCAGAATGACGCCCTCGTTTGCCTCAAAGCCATCCATCTCCACCAGGAGTTGGTTTAAGGTCTGCTCGCGCTCGTCGTGCCCGCCGCCGAGGCCGGCGCCGCGATGGCGACCGACCGCGTCAATCTCATCGATGAAGATAATGCACGGCGCCTGCTTCTTCCCTTGAATAAAAAGGTCACGGACACGCGAGGCCCCGACCCCAACGAACATCTCAACAAAATCGGAGCCGCTGATCGAGAAGAACGGCACCCCGGCTTCCCCGGCAATCGCCCGGGCAAGTAGGGTTTTTCCGGTTCCGGGAGACCCAACCAGCAATACGCCTTTGGGGATGCGCCCCCCCAAACGCGTGAACTTTTTCGGGTCCTTGAGAAAGGCGATAATTTCTTCCAACTCCTGTTTGGGTTCCTCCACGCCGGCAACGTCGCTGAACGTGATACGCTGTTGGTTTTCCGTCAGCAGTTTGGCCCGGCTCTTGCCAAAAGACATGGCCTTGCCGCCGCCCATTTGCATCTGGCGCATAAAGAAGATCCAGACGCCGATGAGGAGTAGCATCGGGAACCACTGAATCAGGATGGTGATATACCAGGGGTCGCCTTCTTCCGGCCGTGCGGCCACCCGCACCCCCTTGTCGCGCAAGGTCCGCATGAGGTCGGGGTCGTCGGTGGGAGCATAGGTCTTAAAGCGGTCGTCATTACGGAATTTCCCGCGAATGACCTGCCCCTGGATGACGACCTCGGAGACTTCACCTTTTTCCACGGCCGTAAAAAAATCGCTGAAGACAACTTCAGGTTCTCTCGGTTGTTGGCGATTGAACAGGTTAAACATGAACAGGAAGATCACCCCGAGAACCAACCACAGTGCGAGATTAGAAGAAACCTTGTTCACTCCGTCACCTTTCCTATATCCTGTCCGACCCTAGCCTACCATAGTTCTTCATCGACCGGCAACGGGTTGACCTGTATGCGATAAACCTGCCGGGTCGCCACCGTCACCAGCGCCCTCTGGCCTCTGACATAGCCGGGGACCCAGGCGATCTCACCGTTCATTTCAACCACGGGAAATCCGGAACGGAGCACTTGCGGGACTTTTGCATCCACAAAGGCATCCTGAACTTTCCTATGGCCTCGCATGCCGAAAGGACGAATACGATCCCCGACACGAGCATTGCGGACAATACACGTCTCCTCGGTGCCGGACAGGTCACAATCGAACAGGGCCGACCAGCGGTCCGTACACCGCGCCGCATTCAAATCGCCGTGCCATTCGATAGCGGAAGAAACGCTCAGGTCCCAGCGTGAGGCTAATCGCCGACTCTGCCCGGCTTGTAAGACATAGGCATAGTCCCGTTCCATGATAGGTGGTCGCCGGGTTTGGAGAATCAGCCGCGTTCCCCGGCGAACGACCGCCTGACGCCCCGGCAACTCCACACGGCCCCGGATCTTTCCTTCACTGAGGTCTCTCAAGCGGAACAGATGGACAGTTTTTACATCGTGTACATGCTCTTCAATCCACTGGCGGAGAATGCGCAGCCGTAGGGCAACAGGCTCTTTATCCAAGGCGGGAAGAGACACGCTATTGTCACGTCCTATGGTGCGCGCGCGGGCATTCGTAGCCAGCCCTTCGAGCCAGTCCTCCTCTTCTCGGGTCGTTTCCGCCAGAGAGGCCAGATGACGACGGACTTGCGGAGAAAATTCCTGTTCCAAAAAAGGCAAGAGAACGTGTCTGATCTTATTCCGGGTAAAACGCAGGTCAGCGTTACTCGGGTCTGTGACATAGGGCAACTTTTTTTCCTGGGTGTAGGCGTCGATTTCACGTCGTGAACAGTGCAGGAAAGGCCGAATCAGCCAGTTGTCTCTCACAGGCGGAATGCCAGCCAATCCACGTCGTGCGCTTCCGCGCATAGTGTGAAAGAGAACGGTCTCAGCCTGATCATCCTGCGTATGAGCGGTGGCAACATAGTCGAGTGGATCCGCGGCGACGCTCTCCTGAAAAAACGCATAGCGCGCTTCTCGCGCCCAGGCTTCTATTCCTTTCAGGCCGGAAGGAGGCTGGAGTTTTTTGACCGAGAGCGGCACTCGCCACTGCTGACACATGGTTTGCAACATGTCTTGTTCCCGGTCGGATTCGGGGCGGAGGCCATGATTGACGTGGAGCACCCTCAGGCGATAGCTCCGCAGCGGCGTAATCGCTAGCAGGGCGGAGAGCAGGACAACTGAATCGGGGCCACCGGAACAGGCCACGCCGATACGCAGGCCGGACGTGTCCGGGAGCAGTTTTTGGAGAGAGGCCCAAAGCTTGTGCTCAAGTGGCAGCATACGCCTGAAATAAAAAAGGCGCTCCTGAGGAACGCCCTTACCGTACCAGTCTCTGGGTCACAGGTTCTGCGGGGGATCTTTATCCATCGCCTTTTGCGTTCCGCAGCACAACAGCGACGGTGGAAACGAGCGCACAGAGCACCCCAATCCCAGCTACTACTTGCATAAATACCGCGAGTGGATCCATACTGTACTCCTTCATGAGACGGTAGTTTTAGCCGCCACCGTGGGATCGCTCCGGCCTAGCGGCGGGCGGACTTGAACCGCCGACCTAGGGATTATGAGACCCTCGCTCTAGCCTCCTGAGCTACGCCGCCACAGCGTGTTAAATCCGGCAGTCCGGGGAAAGTCAAGAGGAGGGGCCGGACCGCATCCGGTTTGATGGGCACCCAGGGCTTACCTTGCGGTGCGAGCGCCCGCCCAATACGCCTGCGCATCGATCATCACGACCCGTCGGCTGTCCCGTTCGATCTGAAAGAGCCTTTTCTCCGTGATTTCGAGACAGGTCAATTTTCCGCCATAGACGAGGCCGGTATCAATCCCGATTTTATACGGGAGGTCAAAACCAACTTCCCGTTGGGGGGTATGGCCAAAGACCACAGTGTACGGCAGGTCATGCGGGTGAGCAAAAAAATCCTCGCGAATCCACAGCAGATCTTCCGCCATCTGGTCCTCCAGGCGATAGCCCGGATTGATCCCGGCATGCACGCATAAGATGGCCTCGGCCGGCAGATAGAGCTGAAGATTCAGAAAAAACTCACGATGGGTGTCGGGCATGAGCGCCGCAACCTCGTGGCCGGGAGTCCAGGGATCGCACCGATAGCTGGCAAGGGTCTGGTCTCCACCGTTCATCAGGAAGGACTGACCGTACAAGCCGTCATAACCCAGAAAGTCGAGGAACATATCCTCGTGATTGCCCTTGAGAAACGTACAGCGACAGACCGCAGCCATCTGTATCCCTAAGAGCAGATCAACAACGGCCTTGGCATCCGGCCCGCGGTCGATATAGTCGCCCAGGCACACCAGATGGTCTTCGGGCTGTAATGACAACGCACTGAGCAGGGTCTCAAGTTCTGCCGGACAGGCGTGGATATCACCAATGATACACAATCGGCCGGGTCGCTCTGCCACAGCGCCTCCTTATCGTCCCGTGTAGACCGGGTCGCGTTTCTCGCGAAACGCGCGAATCCCTTCTTTCACATCTTCGGACTGGAGCAGTTTTCGCTGCTCTGCCATTTCAGCGGTCAGCACGTCTCCCAGACCGGCGCCCAACGCATTATGTATGGACGCCTTGATCGTCGCGAGCGCCAGGGGAGCATTCTTTGCCAGACGAGCGGCATACGCTGCCACCTGCTCTCGGAAGTTGTCTCCGGTGAGAATCCGGTTGACCAGGCCCATATTGGCCGCTTCCTCTGCATCGACCATCTCTCCGGTGAGGGCCATTTCCATGCCGCGCAGGCCTGCCAGGCGGGGGAGGAAATAGCTGGCCCCACCGTCAATCGTCAGTCCCCGTTTCACAAAAATCAAGGAAAAGCGCGCCGCTGATGAGGCCAGACGGATATCAGCGGCCAAGGCCAAGGAGCAGCCATATCCGGTGGCAACCCCGTCAACCGCAGCAATCACCGGTTTGGGCAGATTCCAGATCATTCGAATCACGGCGTTAAAGCCGTCCTCGGTCAGCTCTTCGCCGGGAGTCGTCGGAGATGAGGGAGCGGCCAGCAAGTCCGCGCCAGAGGAAAAAGCACCGCCAGCCCCAGTCAACACTACCAGGCGGGTATCAGTGTCACGCGCACTTTCGGCCAACCCGGCCTTCAGGGCATAGATGGTGTCACGATCAAGCGCGTTCCGACGCGCGGGCCGATTCAGCGTCAGCCATCGGACAGAGTCTTGTTTGTCATTCAGGAGATTCTCCATCTCACACCCCCTCCATGCGTGCCTCGAAAATCGAGGCCATATTCTCAATCACAGCCTGCTCGACATCGGGAAAAGCGATAGGCCGAGCGCACTCCTGTCTTAAACTGGTCACTCCCCTATCGGCAAGGCCACAGGCCACGATATAGGCAAACGGCCGCAGATCAAGATCAACATTGAGCGCAAAGCCGTGCAAGGAGACCCGCCGACGGACTGCAATGCCAACCGCCCCGATTTTTTTCTCACTCACCCAGACCCCAGGATATCCGTTCTGGCGGCTCGTACGGACTCCAAAGCGGAGACAGGTCTGTCGCATGACCTCCTCAAGCTGCGTAATGAAACGTCGCACTCCGTATTTGTGTAACAGGGAAGAAAAGACCGGATAGACAACGAGTTGCCCTGGGGCATGATAGGTCGCACCCCCGCCCCGCTCCGCATACTCGATGCTCAGCCCTTTCTCCCGTAGTCGGGCGGCTGAAAGCTTGATCTGCTCACCCGGCCGGCGGTAGCCGAGCGTGATCACGGGCTGGTGTTGGGTCAGCAGGAGAGCGTTTGTCCGCCGGGCAACACACCGCGCGTGCCAGCGGCGCTGTACCTGAAGCGCCTGGGCATAGGCGGTCAGACCCAACTGTACGCATTGAATGCTGGTATGTCGCGTCTTGGCTCTTCTCCTGTAATCAGTGTCCATACGTGCGCTTTCTCGTTATCTTCAACGTACCGTGCGGGGTAGCGGCCCGTTTCTGGCAACATATACTCTCTTGACCGTCTTTTCTTCAGGTGGTAGCGCGAGTGTGTCCGCTATGCGTACTCTCTCCGCGCTGTTTCGCAATACCCTTTTCGTTGCCGGTATCACTCTGGTTGCCCTTGGTCTGGGCAACACGCTGGTGGCCCACTTCAAAGTCCGGGAGTATCAGAGCGCCCTGGCCCGTACACCCCCTCCGGTTGCGGCCGAGCAAACGTTCGGGAAAAACACCCGGCTGCACCACTTCTCGAGTGAAGCCTGGAGCCGGCACGCCCTCAACCAAGCCAAACTTGACTTCTATTATCTGCTGCACAACGTCGGTTGGCCCCTACTGTGTATCGGCCTGCTGTGTACGATTATGGCGGTTCGTCGCCAGCGCTATCGGCAGCCCCGCTGGATGTCGCCTTAGACCCGGCATCCATCCTTTTTTGTCCACCTCCGCGTGAAGCGGCAAGAGTCCCATGACAGCCCGCCCCCGGACCCATTTGAACCGCCCCGCCCCCAATATCACTGAAAAGTGATATTTCCTCCGATTCCCTAGTTGACATTACCCCCCTGCTCTACTAGTGTCGCAAAGGCATTTCAGCATGGGGGATATCGGGTGCAATCTCACATTTTGGTGATATTAGACAAAGCGCTTTCAGATGTCGCTTTGTCCGCTGAGGACGGATACCAACTCATCAACTGCTCAGAGGAGGACTTTCCGGCCCTCCTGGAGGCGGCGGGGACCTTACGCGACCGCCACAAAGGCCGGACGGTGACCTATTCCCGGAAAGTCTTTCTACCCGTCACCAATCTGTGTCGAGACCGCTGCTCATACTGCACCTTTCGGAAGGACCCCCGCGACCCGGACGCCTGGACCATGAGCCCGGAGGACCTTCAGAACTGGTTGGAGCGTGCCCAGAAACAGGGCTGCAAAGAGGCCCTCATGTGCTTGGGCGATAAGCCCGAGAACGCCTTTTCGAGCTATCGGGAAACCCTGGCTCGCTTTGGCCACACCACGACAACAGCCTACGTCTATCAGGCGTGTGAAATCGCGCTGTCCTACGGCATCCTGCCCCATACCAATGCCGGCGTGCTGAGCTATGATGAAATGAAGTCGCTCAAAGACGTTAACGTCAGTCTCGGACTCATGTTGGAAAACATCAGCCCCCGACTGTGTGAGCGCGGCATGGCGCACTTTTCCGCACCCGACAAGCGGCCCGAAGTCCGCGTCAAAATGATCCGCGAGGCCGGCGAACTGGAAATTCCCTTTACCACCGGCATTCTCATTGGTATCGGAGAAACCCATGAAGAAGTCGTGGACAGTTTGCTTGCGATTCGTGACCTGCACGAAGAATACGGCCATATTCAAGAAGTGATCGTACAGAATTTCCGGGCCAAGCCGAATACCAGAATGGCCGATGCCCCCGAGCCGGAAAGTTATGAAATGGCGCGAACGGTTGCCGTTGCGCGGCTGCTCTTGGGAGGACCCATGAATGTGCAAGCTCCCCCCAATCTCAGTCCGCACGACCACCGGCTGCTGTTGCGCGCGGGGATTAATGACTGGGGCGGCATCTCGCCGGTTTCGATCGATTATGTCAATCCCGAGGCAGCCTGGCCGCATCTCAATTTATTAGCCCAGACGTGCACGGACGCCGGCTTTACCTTACGGGAGCGGCTGGCCATTTATGAAGAGTATATAGACCGTCCAGGCTTCCTCTTGCCGGCCTTACAGCCGCGTACTCGCGAGTTACAAGCCGAAGTGACGGCATGATTTTCGCGCCTATTTTCGCATCTGAGGGCAAACACAGCCCCTCAAATCTTCGAGCGTAAGGAGACCCAGCCGTGGCAACCAATCACATTGCCGGCATCCTCGATCACATTGACCCGCAGATTCGTACCATCCTGTATCGCGCATTAGAAGGGGAAGAACTCTCCTGGCAGGATGGCCTTCAGCTCTGCCAGACCAATGGCATCGATTTTCACGCCGTCTGCCTGGTCGCCGACGAAATGCGCCGCCGCCAGGTCGGTGGGGTGGTGACCTATGTGGTCAACCGGAATATCAACTTCACCAATGTGTGTATTAAACACTGCACGTTCTGCGCCTTCAGCCGGGAGTACCGCGAGGAAGAAGGCTATTTCCTGCCCGAAGAGGAGATCGTGCGGCGGGCTCAGGAAGCGGTTGACATGGGCGCAACCGAAGTCTGCATGCAGGCCGGTCTGCCACCCAAGATGAACGGCAGCCTCTATGTCGACCTGACCCGAGCCGTGAAGAAGGCATTTCCGGACCTCCATATCCACGCCTTTTCGCCCGAAGAAGTCCTGTACGGATCGCTCCGCTCGGGGGTCTCCATTCTCGAATATGTACGAGAACTCAAAAACGCGGGTTTGGACACCCTACCCGGCACCTCAGCCGAAATTCTGGATCAGGAAATCCGTGATATCATCGCCCCAGGGCGCATTTCGACCAAACAATGGATCGAGGTCATTACCTCGGCCCATAGCCTCGGCATCCCGACCACCTCAACCATTATGTATGGCCATATCGAGACACAAGAACACTGGGTCAAACATATGAACCTGTTGCGGGATATTCAAAAGGAGACCGGCGGGTTTACCGAATTTGTGCCGCTGTCGCTCATCCACCAGGAAGCGCCCATGTATCAGCGCAAACTCGTCAAAGGCGTCCGCGAGGGAGCGACCGGTGTGGAGGTCATCAAGATGCACGCGATTGCCCGGCTGATGCTGGGCCCCACCTTCCGTAATATCCAGTCCTCCTGGGTCAAAGAGGGTCCCAAGCTATCGCAATACTTGCTGACGGTGGGCGCAAACGATCTTGGAGGAACGCTGATCAACGAGAGCATTTCGACCTCAGCCGGCGCGCAGTACGGCCAGTTGGTTCCCCCCAAAGAGTTGCGGCGCTTGATCCGCGACGTGGGGCGCACCCCGGCCGAACGTTCGACCACCTATAAGCTGCGGACGGTCTTCAACGGCACCGACGACAAACTCAGCCCCCTGGATATGGTGGAGAATGCCGACGAGCAATTCGGCTCCTATCGGCGGCTCGCCGCCTCAGACCAGTTCCGTTACGTTCATCCGTTCGAGCGGGACAAACACGAAACCGCGCACTAATCCGGAGGCGGAGGAGACTCCTCCGCCCGTTCGACCGTGTCTACCCTGACTTCCTCACGCATCACCGCCCTCGCCGGCGGTGTGGGAGCCGCGCGGTTCCTGCGTGGGGTCGTGCGTATTGTCCCAGGGACCGACCTGAGCGTGATCGTCAATACCGGCGATGACGAAGAATTCTTCGGCCTGTCGGTTTCTCCTGACTTGGACACGGTGACCTATACCCTGGCCAATGCCGTTGACCCCGAAAAAGGCTGGGGCCTACCCCAGGAAACCCATCGCTGCCTTGCAGCGCTCGAGCGCTACTATACCGATACCTGGTTTGGCTTGGGCGATGCCGACCTGGCAACCCATCTGTTTCGGACCCAAGAACTACGCCAGGGGCAGACGCTCAGCCAAGTGACCGCCGCTATTGCCCGAAAGTGGGGCATTGAAGCCACCGTGCTGCCGATGAGTAATGAGCGTGTTCGGACCGTTGTGCATACCGAGGCCGGTGCTCTGACCTTTCAGGAATATTTCGTGAAACAGCGCAGTGAGGGGCAGGTCTCGAAAGTGGAATTCAGCGGCATTGAAACGGCCCAGGCCGCACCTGGCGTCGTCAATGCCATTCACGGCGCCGACCTGATTATCCTCCCGCCGAGCAACCCCATTGTCAGTATTGGCCCCATTCTTTCCTTACCCGGCGTGCGCCAAGCCCTTCGAGACACCCCCGCTCCGGTGGTCGCCATCAGCCCCCTGGTCGCCGGGAAGCCCATCAAAGGGCCGGCCGACCGGATGCTGGCCGGCCTGGGGATCGAAGTCTCGTCGGTTGGGGTCGCTACGCTGTATCAGGATTTCGTGGATACCTTTGTGCTCGACTGGCAAGATATCGAACACGACCCAGCACCGCGCGAACGCCTGGAAAAAATGGGGCTGGCTGTTATTGTCACCGATACCGTCATGAACGATATGGACAAGTCGGTTGCTCTGGCCCAAACGGTCATTGAGTTTACCCATCAGAAACGCCCCAAAGCTGCGTCATCATTCCCACGCCGCACGTAATTTAAGGACCTTGCATGAGTACGATTGCCATTATCCCCATTCCCGGTGTTCCTCAGATCAAGCCTGGCGATGATCTGCCCGCCATCTTGCTCAAAGCCATTGATGACGCCAAAGTCGGCCTCAAGGATGGGGACATTCTGGTCCTCTGCCAAAAGATCGTCTCCAAAGCCGAGGGCGCCGTCATTGACCTGCGGACCGTCACCCCGTCGCCGTTTGCCACACAAATTGCGGACATGTGGGAGAAAGACCCGCGCATGGTCGAGGTGGTGCTGACCGAGAGTAGTCGGATTGTCCGCATGAAGAACGGCGTGGTCATCACCGAGAGCAAACACGGCTGGGTGTGCGCCAACTCCGGCGTTGACGCCTCCAATACTCTCGCTGACGATATCGTCATTCTCCTGCCGAAAGACCCCGATGCTTCAGCCCGGCATCTACGGCTGGCCATTGAGCAGCAGCGTCACATCTCTATGGGCGTCATTATTACCGACACGTTTGGCCGGCCGTGGCGTGACGGCCTGGTCGAATTCGCGCTCGGTGTTTCCGGTCTTGACCCACTCGATGATCAGCGCGGAGAGGAAGATCTCCAGGGCCGCGAACTGCATCATACGGTTATTGCCGTGGCCGCCGAACTCGCCGCGGCCGCCGGCCTGCTGATGGAAAAGAGTGCCGCCATGCCCGCCGTTCTGATCC